>JBBSJK010000039.1:0-30007 GCA_038257355.1 Pyrinomonadales bacterium
CGATATGCTTGCCGCAAAGATCAAAATTTTCGGGCGTGTAGGCTATTTCGGAGATTTGTCGGCTGCCGGCCGCATCGTGGACGCGCAGGCCAAATTTGACATGCTTTGACGCCGCAACAATACATTTATGCCACTGGCATTGTTTTGTGTCTTCAGTATTCATGAGATGGTCGGTCAGCGTGTACTACAAATCAAATTTATAATTAATCGCGCGCATCGTACCACTTATACGTGGAAATTAACCAGCGCAGCCAGAATCCTAAAAGATTGATCTGTTAGTAGAGGTCCTCGCTTTTACGGATAAAATTAAAATAGACAGGATATAAAGAGTTTATCAGTTAAGGAGATTATGTATGTGCGGCTTCTAACATAATAATGGTCTTAAAAAAAACACTAAGTGAGATCAGGTATTAACACACAGGCAACCAAGCGAAGATAAAGAGAACATTAATATTTTCTCAGTCTTTGTCTTCCTCTATACCTTTGAGGCAGGCGTGCGACCGGCGTGGACGATGCGCGGGGTATCCGCTCGTGGTCATAATGCGTGATATTCTCACGCATTATGAATCCTCGAGCAGCGATGCACCACGCTCACCGGGCTTTAACGAATTTTGATTAGCGTTTATTCGAAGTCCCTGATTTGTTGTTTGTTACTACTTTGTCGCGCTTGCTTTTGTGCCGCCAGTCTTTGTTTTTGACTTTTTGGCGGCGGGTTTAGTTGTCGTTTTGGCACCAGTTGCCGATTTTTCTGTCGTTTTAGCCTGAGTTGCCTTTTTCGGTGTAGCAGAACTCTTAGCCTTTCCTGCAGGTTTAGCGGATTTTGTTGAGGTGCCAGAGGTTTTTGTTTTACCGTTATCAGTTCCCTGTTTGGTTTTGGTGTCTGCTCCGGCGGCCTTTACCGCCGAGTTCGCCGCCCCGATCATGGCGCCGCTGGCGGCGCCGGATACGACCTCTCCCACGACCTCTACCGCCTTGTCATAGATCTTTGTAAGCGTATCTTTTTTTGCAGATTTCTTTTTGGCCATTGAATGCCCCTTTTGAATTGAAAGATTTATTTACCCGACGACGCGGCGTGCGATTTCTTAAAACTTTTCTTTTCCTCTTCCATCGCCTTGCCGAGTTCCTCTAGAACGGCTTTGTCGAACTGCTTCTCGACCATTTTGAACATCTCGCCTTCTTCTTCCATAACGTGATGTTCGACATCCTCGATCAGGACGGTGAGCTTAGGCTCAAACTTGTCACTCTCGTCAGCCAATGCCGAAAGCTCGCGGAGAAACATTTTGACCTGACGATGTTCTTCGATTCCCTCTTTTGTGAGGTCAGATAATTCCTCGTCACCATCGGCGATTAGTTTCGGGTAGAATATCTTTTCCTCGATATGGGTGTGGACATCCAACTCGGACTTGATCTTCTCAAAGATCGGCGGATGCTCAGCTTCATCAGTTGCCTTAACTTGCTGAAATAGGCTGTCAACCACCTTGTGATCAGCTTTTAATAATTCGATTGCATTCATTTCATTTTCTCCTCTAATAAAACAACCTGGTCACTGACAGCGACGCAGGTAAATGGCATCGGGTGAGAACCGGCGACATATTCAGGGCATTTAGAGAAATAGAACGCCGATCTCGCAGATTTCACCTGCCGATCCGACTTTATCCGTCCGATCCGACCAATCCGCGTCCTATTTCATAACTGAGCTAAACCGCGCTGCGACCGGAAACCAACTGAACGACCAGCACGACCACCGCTACAACAAGCAGCAAATGCACCAAACTGCCCAGAACGCCGAAGCCAAAACCCAACGCCCAAAGCACCAATAAAATTAGAATAATTGTCCAAAGCATAATTTTTTTCTCCTCTTTACTTATGTCTGTAAATTTATAACGAACCCGTAAAAAACGATTCTATTTCACGATAGCAAGAACTATGCGGCACGTATGTTCGGTTGAATACAAACCGTATCTGTCAAAATATTTATGAGATTAAGTAATCCAGCATACAAACTTGGTTAATCCGCTTCGACTATTCTCTTGGAGACTCATAGTTTCCTATTCATACTGGCGCTTAAATGCGTATTTGGTGCTATTTCTTCGGGATTAGCACCCTTTTTGTAAAGATCGGACTTTTGTTGGCGACGGGGGAGTTTCGCTCAATCATAAACGAAGGGTATAATATCAGTTAGAGTAAATTGATGGATACACCGTCCCCTGCCATTCGAGACCTGGCCCGGCGTTTGCTGTCACTGGAAACCACTGGCCTGACCGCGACCGATGCTTATGCAGCCGAAGTCGTCAGCGAGAAGTTGCGCATTACGTTAACGCGCTTTGCCGGTGCTGACGGCTTTTTGGCTCTCATGCGGCGCTCGGTTGCTCTGGCACGGCTCGATGTTCCACTCCTTAAAACCATAACTGTAAAGTCCAATGGCAGCATTGAAGGGTTCGATGATCTTGTGACCGCTAATGGCGACATTGACGAGGCAGGAACCGCTGTTACGACCCATTTCCTTGGGCTGCTTGTTACATTTGTCGGCGAGTCACTTGCGTTTCGACTGATTCGAGAAGCGTGGCCCGATTTGCCGGTTGATCAATAATATTTTTGAAGAAGGTTATGAACACTGAAGAAAATAATCGGGGGCAACTACGGGTAAAAATCCGGCAGATGCCGACGGGTGTGCCGGGGCTTGACGAGATATTGGGCGGCGGGCTGCCGGAGTATTCGTTTAACATTATCGCGGGGGCGCCGGGTGGTGGGAAGACGACGCTTGTGCACCAGATTATGTTTGCCAATGCGACCAAAGAAAAGCCTGCGTTGTACTTTACCGTGCTTGGCGAACCGGCGATCAAAATGCTGCGTTATCAGCAGCAGTTCGAGTTCTTTGACCAGCAAAAGCTCGATGGCGCCGTTAAGTTTGTAAACCTGAGCCAGCTCGTGCTGGACAAAGACCTCGGCGCAGTGCTGGAAGCCATCATCACCGAGGTCGAAGCGTCGAATGCGGGCATAGTCGTGGTTGATTCGTTCCGCACCGTAGTGCGGAAGGCCCAGTCAAGCGCGGGCGACTTGGAGATACAGGGCTTTGTCCAACGGCTGGCACTGCACCTGACAAGCTGGCAGGCAACAACGTTTCTGATCGGCGAATATGTTGAGACCGAGATGAGAGACAATCCGGTCTTTACCGTCGCCGACGGGCTGTTCTGGCTTTACCAGAGCATCGAGCGCAATTCGATTGTCCGCAAAATGCAGGTAATGAAGTGCCGCGGCCAGGAATCGGTGCCGGGCCTGCATACTTTTCGCATCACGCAGGAAGGATTGCAGACATTCCCGCGCACATTCGGGCTGAGTGAGCAAGGGGACTATGAGAAAGGCACGCGGCGTCTTTCCACCGGGATTGCCGAATTCGATAAAATGCTCGGCGGCGGTATTCCCGAGGGCGACAGCCTGCTGCTTGCGGGCCCGAGCGGTTCGGGGAAATCGGTCCTCGCCTCACAGTTTATCGATGAGGGTTTGAAGCAAGGTGAGCACGGTGTGATCGCCATTTTTGAAGAGCTGCCGACGGCATACGTCCGGCGGGCCGGGAAGCTCGGCATGGACTTTGACACGCCTCAGAAAGACGGCAGCCTCAAGATCATCTATATCCGTCCGCTCGATCTCTCGGTTGACGAAACGGTACACGCGATCGTCGAAGCGGTAAAGTCGATCGGTGCAAAACGCGTGGTTGTCGATTCGCTCGTCGGTTTTGAGATGGCGCTCGCTCCCGATTTCCGGCACGAATTTCGAGAGTCGCTCTACCGGATGATCGGCGCGCTCGTGCGGCTTGGCGTTACGGTCGTCAGCACGGTCGAGGTCGAGGAGAATTTTACTTCGATGGCCCTCAGCAACTACGCCATCTCGTTCCTCGCCGAAGACATCGTGCGGCTGCGATATGTATCGATCAATGGGCAGCTTCGTAAGATTATGATGGTCGTAAAAATGCGCGGCAGCGACCACAGCATCGATTTGCGCGAATACAAGATCACCCCAAAGGGCGTGGTAATGGGCGAGCGGCTCGAGGGCTTTCGCGGCCTAATCACCGGCGTCCCGGGGCCGTGGTCGGGCGAGCCGGGCAAAAATTTCACCTAAAGCGGGAATTTGTTTTGCTGCAGCCCGCGGATCAAGCCGGAGGCTGCTGGGCCGCTGGACGATAAAGAGGGAATCACTGACGAGCAATAATCGCACAAAACCACCGTCCGGCGTCGAACAGCAACTTCGCGAGATGAACGAGCAGTTGCTGATCTCATCGGTGCGCCAGCACGAATTGACGGAGAAGGCAGAGAAGGCCGAGTCTTTGCTGCGTCTCAGCGACGAGCGATTCAGGCTTGCGCTTTCGAGCGGTGCCGTGACCGTTTACGAGCAGGACAAGGAACTGCGTTACAAGTGGGTCTATCCCGAGGCACCTAACCGGGCCGACGTGGTTGGCAAAACCGACGAAGATCTGTCGCTCGGCCCGTACGCCGATGAGCTCAACGCTCTGAAACGACGCGTGCTGGAAACCGGCGAACGCCAGCGTGGCGAAGTGGCCGCGGATGTAAAGGGCATCCGCCACTGGTACGATCTGTTGCTCGAACCGCGAAAAGATCAGGCGGGCAATATCACCGGCATCGGCGGCACGACGCTCGATATCACCGAACGAAAGAACGCGGAGTTATTACTCGAAACGCAGAGACAGGCGCTGGAGATGGTCGTCAGCGGACGCTCACTGACGGAAGTGCTCGAGTTTCTTGTCGGTATAGTCGAGGATAGAAGCGAGGATTCTTCCGTTGGCGCGATAATGCTCATCGATGACGAAGGTAAATTGCACAACGCCGCCTCGCGGAATTTGCCGCAAGCCTACCTGGACGCGATCGACGGCATCGCCGCGGACGAATCAGTAGGAACGTGCAGCGCCGCCGCGGCCACCTCCAAGACCGTGATCACGCCCGATATCGCTGCCGATCCCAAATGGAAGGACTTTGGTCATCTGCCGCTTGGCCTTGGTCTGCCGGCCGCATGGAGTATGCCCATAATCACTGTGGACGGGCGAGTACTCGGAACTTTCGGAACCTATTTTCGCGAAAAACGCGAGCCGACCGACCTCGAACGCCGGACCGTGGAAATCCTCTCCAATACGGCCGCTCTCGCCATCGAACGCAAGCGGACCGAAGATAAATTCGCAGAACAGAAAACGCTGCTCGAAGGCCTGACCGAAAGTGTTCTCGACGGCATACTGATCGTCGCGCCGAGCGGACAGATGATTCATTATAACCAGCAGTTTCTTGATATCTGGAACTTTCCGCCGGAAATTGTGGAATCGAGGTCCGATCGAGCCGCTCTGGCGTGGGCCGCCGAACAAACCACCGATCCCGGCGCCTTTCTCGGACGCGTAGATCATATCTACAGCCAGCCCGACATCCAGTTTCGCGAGGAAATGTGGATGAAAGACGGCCGGGTGTACGAACGCTTCGGCGCCCCGGTAGCGCACGGCGAAACCCGTCTCGGCTGGGTATGGACATTTCGCGATATTAGCGAACAGAAGCGTTCCGGAGAGCTGATCTCGGAATCTGAACAGCGGATGCGCCTGGCGATGACCGCCGCCAATATGTATTCGTGGGAGATAGATGTCGCATCACGAAAGACAATCATTGCTAAGGATGCCGCTCAGGTGCTCGGATTTGCGAGAAATGAGCAGCCAACAGCTGTCGAAAGTCAGATCAGCACCGTAGTTCACCCCGACGACCGTGATCGCGTGGGCGACGCGCTCGATAAGGCCTTTGTCACCGGCGAATTTCACGAGCAGATGCGATTAATCGCCCCCGAGACCGGGCAGGTCGTCTGGGCGGAAACAAGTGGCACCGCTCGATACGACGAAACCGGCAAACCTGTGAAACTATTCGGTGTCACGCAGAATATTACCGAACGAAAATATGCCGAGGACTCCCTGCGCGAAAGCGAAAACCGGCTGCGTACAATGGCCAACTCGATACCGCATCTCGCCTGGATGGCCGAGCCGGACGGCAGCATCTTCTGGTTTAACAACAGATGGCACGAATACACCGGAACCACTGCTGAGCAAATGATGGACGGAGGCTGGAAGTCGGTTCACGATCCGAAGATGTTACCGAAAGTTGTCGAAGCGTGGTTAAAATCTATCGAAACAGGCGAACCGTTTGATATGGAATTCCCGTTACGCGGGGCCGATGGCAGCTTTCGCTGGTTTTTGACACGGGTATTTCCACTAAGAGACGACGAGGGAAAGATCGTCCGGTGGTTCGGTACAAATACTGATATAGAAGAATCCCGCCTCATTCGCGAAGCATTGCGCGAATCTGAAGAGCGGTTTGCCAAGGCTTTTAATTCAAGTCCGCTGTCGATCACCATCACATCGCTCGAAACCGGAAAGCTGGTCGAGGTCAATGACACTTTTATAGGCATCACCGGGTTTACACGCGAGGAGGCTGTCGGCAAAACGACTTACGAACTTGGCCTGTGGAGTGAACCTACTGACCGTGAGGCAGAACTTGAGACCGTTATGAGTGATGGCCGCCTTCGCGAACACGAATACCGGTTTCGGATGAAGGACGGCAGCGAGATCATCGGCCTGCTTTCCGCCGAGCTTATCGATATTGGCGGCGAACGTTGTGCTCTGACCGTCATTCAGGATATCACCGAACGCAGCAGGGCGGACTTGGCACTTAGAGAAAGTGAGGAACGCTTTGTGCGGTTTATGCAGTATCTTCCCGGACTCGCCTGGATCAAGGACGTCGAGGGTCGCTATGTCTATGCAAATGACGCTGCGATGACAGTTTTTCGCTCCACTAAAGAGCAACTCTATGGCAAAACTGATGAGGAGGTATTCTCGCCGGAGATCGCCAGACAATTCCGTGCAAATGACGACTTGGCAATCAACCGCCGCAGCGGCGTACAGACAATCGAGAAGTTGGAGCACGAAGATGGCAGACTGCATCATTCGATTGTCAATAAGTTTCCCATTTTGGACCCGGAGGGCCGGACGGGTCTGATCGGCGGAATGGCGATCGATGTCACCGACCGGATACGGGCCGAGGAAGCCTTGCGGGATTCAGAGAAGCGATTTCATCTACTGGCCAATAATATTTCGCAGCTTGCCTGGATGATGGACCCCAAGGGCTTTATTTATTGGTATAACGAGCGTTGGTTTGAGTTTACCGGGACCAATCTCGAAGAAATGCAGAGCTGGGGCTGGCAAAAAGCCCAACATCCGGACGAGGTCGAGCGGGTCGTCGAGAAATTTAAACGGCACATCGCCTCAGGCGAGACCTGGGAAGACACGTTTCAGATCCGGTCGAAAACCGGTGAGTACCGCTGGTTTCTGTCGCGGGCACTACCGGTTCGCGACGCGGATGGGCAGATCATCCACTGGTTTGGCACAAACACCGATATAACCGACCGCCGTGAGGCCGAGGAAGCTCTGCGCAAGTCCGAAGAGCGTCGGCATCTCGCCCAAAACGCAGGTAAGGTAGGCGTTTGGGATTGGAATATCGCCGAGGGAAAAACATACTGGTCCGACACTATGTGGGAACTGTACGGCGAGGAACGGCGCGACATCAATCCGGACGAGTCATTTTGGAGCTCTCACCTGCACCCAAATGATCACGAACGGGTAAAGCAAAACCTGAGGCAGGTCGTTTTATCTCAAAACGACGAGTTTCGTGACGAATATCGAATCGTTAACAGTGACGGGTCTATCCGCTGGGTCGATGCAAAGGGGCAGGTTTTGCGTGACGCCTCCGGGGCCGCGATACGGATGTATGGCGTCAACATGGACATCTCGGAACGAAAAGACAGCGAGGAGCGGATCAAACTCAGTGAAAACCAGCTTCGGCTCATCACCAACGCCCTTCCCGCTCTCATATCGTATGTTGATAATAATGAGCGTTTTCGCTTTGTAAATCAAAAGTTCACCGAATGGTTTGATATATCCTCCGAGGAAATGGTCGGACTGAAGGTCCGCGAGGTTTTTGGAACGCCCGCCTACCGCGTCCTAAAACCGCAGATCGATAAAGCCTTGTCCGGGCAGCAATGTACATTTGAAACCGCGATCAATTATAAAAACGCGGGCAAGCGCTACATCCATATTTCGTATATGCCGGATATGGGTGTTGACGGCATCGTTTATGGTTACTACGGGTTAACGCACGATCTGACCGACCTCCAGCTTTCCCGCGACCTGCTCAGATCTAGCGAGGAACGGATGGCACTAATGGTCGATAGTGTGGCCGATTACGCTATCTTTTCAATGGATAGCGAAGGGACCATCGACACCTGGAACCATGGCGCCGAGCTAATTTACGGCTATTCTCACAACGAGATCGTCGGGCAATCCAGCGAAATCATTTTTACACCGGACGATGTCGAACGCGGCATCCACACACGCGAAATGCGGCTTGCACGCAAAAAGGGGCGTGCATCGTCTGAACGCTGGCATTTGCGCAAGGACGGAACACAGTTCTACGCCAGCGGCGTGACCATGCCGCTATACCTCGGCAAAGTGCTCTCGGGATACGCCAAGATCGTCAGCGACCTGACCGAAAAACAGCGCCAAGCCGAAAATCTCAGGCGTGCCCATGACGAACTCGATTTACGGGTTAGAGAGCGGACTAGAGAATTGGCCGAGTCAAATCTCGCTCTCGTCCAGGAGATGGAGGTCCGCGAGGTTTCAGAACGACAACGGGTCGATCTGCTCGGACGCCTGGTTACCAGTCAGGAATTTGAGCGGCGGCGGATCGCCCGCGACCTGCACGATCAGCTCGGACAGCGGCTCACAGCTCTGCGATTAGAGATCGCGTCGCTCAAGGATTTTACCGCAGGAAATGATGTGATCTCGTCGAGAGTCGAGCGTCTGCAGGAGATCGCCGAGCGGCTCGATTCAGAGGTGAGTTTCCTGGCCTGGGAGCTTCGTCCGACGGCGCTCGACGACCTCGGACTCGTCGATGCAGTCGGTGCGTTTGTCAACGAGTGGGCGCGGCACAGTGAGATCGCCGCCGATTTTCACTCCACCGGCCTTACCAAGGCACGGCTTAACCACGATACCGAAACACATCTCTACCGAATCACACAGGAAGCTCTGAACAATATTGCAAAACACGCCGATGCAAAACATGTGTCAGTCCTCCTCGAAAAGCGAGAGGACAGCGTTACACTGATCATCGAGGACAACGGTGCGGGGTTTAATATCAACTCTAAAAGAGTATCAAACGAGTCCGGCGGCGGTCTCGGCTTGGTCGGAATGAGCGAGCGGGCATCGCTCATCGGCGGCAATGTCGTGATCGAATCGGCTCCCGGTAAAGGCACCACGATATTTGTGCGTGTACCTTTCTCGGGCTAAAGAATTTTTAACCTATTGTCGCTTAAGTGCGAAGACGCAAAGGATTAGCGATTATGCAAAGAATGAAATTGTTTCCCTCCTCATTCCTTTGCGGCTTGGCGACCTGAGGCATTACGTCAAAAGTTTTTTTTCAAAGGATCCCTTTCATTATTATGGATAATAAGCTCAAAATTTTTATTGCCGAGGACCATCAAACCGTTCGCGAGGGGGTAAAGCTGCTTGTTGATTCGCAACCTGATATGGAGATTATCGGTGAGGCCGGCGATGGCGAAACGGCCGTCAAAGACGCCGTCCGGCTAGGCCCCGATATTGTATTGATGGATATTTCAATGCCGACGTTAAACGGTTTGAAAGCGACTAAAAAACTTCGCTCCGTTAGTCCTAATATTAAAATACTCATTCTTACCCGTCATACCGACGATGGATATTTGCAGCAATTGCTCGGCGCCGGTGCAAACGGATACGTTCTAAAACAAAGCGCTCCAACCGAGCTTGTAAACGCGATCCGCACCATCGCCGCCGGTAATGCCTATCTCGATCCCAGCCTGACCCGCAAGGTTATGGGCGGCTATGCAAACCGGGCAACATCGCTCCGCGGCGAGGGCAAAGGCGATCTGACCGATCGAGAATCCGAAACTCTCCGCCTCATTTCATTTGGCTATAGTAATAAAGAGATCGCGGCCAAACTCGATCTGAGCGTCAAAACCATCGAAGCCCACAAATCAAACGCCATGCGCAAACTCGGCATCTCAAGCCGCATCGACATCGTCCGCTACGCAATTCTTCAGGATTGGCTGCAGGATAATTGATGCCCCCTCTAAAGACATAGGGATTTTCCCTAGTAAAATTTCTCACTTTCCCGATATTTCCTATTACTGTTTCTCTTCATAATCATTACATCGGACAGGTATTAAATGTCTCTAGTGATGGAGCGGATGAACGAAAAAGGGGTCGCCTTTCCGATAAATTCAAGGGGAAACGCAAGGAACTCTCACCGGGTTCCTTGCACAAAACTTTCAAAGGTCAAACGGGTCATAAATGTTTGAATTGATAGTTTACAAAAAAAATAAAGTGCTCGGCGAGAATTACTTTTAGACACCGAAATCGGAACTTGGTCAGGTATCAATCGCCAAAAAATAGAAGGGGAGTAAAGATATGGATTTCAGAGAAGGTACATCGCAATATATTGCACAGGACGAACTCTACACCGGAACACAGATCGCATTTCCTCGCCAACGGGTCGTAAAGACAGAGGCGGCTGAATCGTCAAATTCGATACTCGATGCTCTGGCACCAGAGATGAGCCGCCTGCTCGCACCGTCGCTCAAACCGGTGTTTTTGAGAAAGGAACAGTTTATTTATCAGGAAGATGACCGGCTAGATTTCATCTATTTCCCGATTACCGCTGTGGTTTCGGAATTTAAAATGCTCGAAGACGGCCGCATGGTCGAGATCGCTGTCACCGGAAACGAGGGAGCGATCGGATTATCAACAATGTTCTCTGATTCGCACCTGGCCCCAAACTGTACACAGGTTTCGCAGGCCGGAACAGCACAAAAGCTGGATGCGATCACATTTGAGCGATTGCTAAAATCTAACGAACGGCTGCGAACCGGTCTCAACAAATTTGTAAATCTATATATCAAACAGATCTCACAAAAGGCGATTTGTAATATGTATCACTCGGTCAAAGAACGTTTCTGCACATGGCTGCTTATGGTCCAGGACCGTTGCGGCCGCAGTACGCTTAGCCTGACACACGAGCAAATTGCCCGGACGCTTGGCGTTTATCGCCCGAGCATCACATGTATTGCACAAGAGTTGCGAGCAATGAAGCTGATTGACTATTCGAGAGGCGGTATTTCGATCTGCAGCCGTGAGCGGGTCAAGAAATCGGCCTGCACATGCTATCTCGAACTCAGCAACGCATAGTATTTTCAACAGTTTGTAAGCCATCGTACCAACGAATGGCTGTGGGCAGGTTAGGATAGACTTGACCCAATGGCGGGGAAACCGATCACACCTTGAACATCCACACTAAAATGTTCGCACGGTCTTCCCCGCCAACCTTATATTTAAAATCGATTATGGTATAATCGAGGAGTAGCTTAAAAATTATATGTCGAAAGATGTAATTAACGTTCAGGGAGAGGACGTAGTTGTACGCGAGGATACGGCAAAGGCGTTTCGCGGCGTGCATTGGGCCATGTGGTCGATCGGCGGATTTGTGTTGATTGCCGGGATTTTATTTGTTTTGTTCTTTTTCGGGGCTTTGAGTGACGGCAAACTGGAAAGCCCTTCCCAAATTCAGAACGCGAATACGCGTTAGTAACGGTTAGTTGTTTTTTACTTAGAATAGGAGAAAATTATGCTTTGGACAATTATTATCGTACTTCTCGTTTTGTGGGCACTCGGCTTTGGCTTCGGCGGAGCCGCTTTGGGTAGCCTCGTTCACATTTTGCTTGTAGTTGCTGTAATCGTTTTGATTTTACAGTTGGTCAGAGGACGGCGCGTTTAGCCCCGTTTGAGACGATCTATGGGAGAACTGGTTTGCCGGTTCTCCCTTTTTTTGCGCCTTGTTTTAGCGGCAATATGGTAGATTTGGAGAATTCATATGGAACCGCTTGCCAATCAAATCAGACCGCTGAACCTCGACGAGTTTGTCGGTCAAATGCATCTGGTCGGGCCTGACAAACCTCTACGGCTCGCGACTGAGCAGGGCCACATCTTCTCTTTCGTACTCTGGGGGACACCCGGAACCGGCAAAACGACGCTTGCCCGTATTTATGCAAACGCAATAAATGCAGAGTTTTACGAACTTTCGGCGGTTTCGGCGGGTAAGGATGACATTCGGCGAATAATCAAAACACATTCGTTAGACGGACGACCGCGGGTGCTGTTTTTGGATGAGATCCATCGATTTAACAAAGCACAACAGGACTTTCTGCTGCCGTTTGTAGAAAATGGCGAACTGGTGTTGATCGGAGCAACAACCGAGAACCCGAGTTTTGAGATCATCCCAGCGTTGCTTTCCCGGTTGCGTGTTTTTGTTCTAAATGAATTTACCGATGAGGATATGGCTGCGATCATCGATCGCACCGGTTTCGAGCTCGGCCCTGACGCCAAACAATGGCTGGTCGAAATGGCTAACGGCGACGCCCGCCAGGCGATCACGATGATCGAGAATACTTCGCGTCTATATGACAAGATTACGCTCGAAACACTAAAAGAAACCCTGCAATCAAAGTTCCTTCGTTACGATAAAAAAGGTGAAGAGCATTACAACGTTATCAGCGCATTTATCAAGTCAATGCGGGCGAGCCGCCCTGATGCTGCAATGTATTACCTTGCCCGAATGATCGAGGCTGGCGAAGACCCAAAATTTATCGCCCGCCGGATGGTGATTTTTGCCTCCGAAGACATCGGGATCGCTCAACCGACGGCATTGGTTGTAGCAAATGCCGTTTTCGACGCTGTAACGACAATTGGAATGCCGGAATGCACTCATAACCTCGCCCACGGCGTCGCCTATCTCGCCAATGCGGCCAAGGACCGCTCAGCGACCAGCGCCATAGGCGCAGCGATGGAAGATGCAAAAAAATTTGGAAATTTGCCGGTTCCGATGAAAATCAGAAACGCCCCGACAAAATTAATGAAAGATCTAGGTTACGGAAAGGACGAAGGTAAAGATCAAGATGACGATCTGCTGCCCGAAAAACTGCGTGGCAGGAAATACTTTTACTAATCACTCCGAAACTTTACAATAGCTAGTCTCTTTAATATTATGCCGCAAGGCATTTTTGGTCATTTAGGCACAGCATGAAAAATGCGTTTAGAAAAATCAGTACACGCGATGCTATTTTGGACGCAACAGATCGGCTTCTTGCCCGATCTGGTTATAAGAAAATGACCATTGAAGACCTCGCCCAGGAAGTGGGTATCGGAAAGGGCAGCATTTATCTGCATTTTTCGAGTAAGGAGGACATCGTTCTCTCGCACATCGACCGTATCGTCGAGCGGCTCAAGGTAAATCTGAGATCTATAGCGGTAAAACCATTAAGTGTGGAAAAGCGTTTGAACGAGATGCTCTGTGAACGGGTGTTGTATCGTTTCGACAGTGTTCAGCATTACACGCTGAGTCTTAGCGAACTGCTTTCAACTCTCAGAACGAGGCTGCTTGAACGGCGAAAACAGTATTTTCAGGAAGAGGCCAAAATTTTTGCAGCAGTTATAGAAGAAGGACAACAGACCTTGAATTTTGTTGAAGGCGACAAAGTCGATATTGCACAAACGCTATTGATCGCGACTAATTCGCTTTTACCTTACAGTCTAAGCATCTTCGAGCTCGGCGACCGGACGGAAATTGAGGAACGCACTCGAAAAACAGCCGCAATTTTGATAAAGGGTCTAGCTCGTTGAGCCACGGCTAGAAAACAACGGATATTATATATCCACTACCTTTTCCAGTAATTCTTAATTTTTAAGTCGAGCATCGGAAACGCACAATATTCTACATTGCGGCCACCATCGCGCAGTTTTTGCACCATCAACACGGCGGCATCGGCATTTCGTGTATGGACAATGATCGTCGCGGCTCGCTGCAGATCATGACGGTCATGCAGAAATTCGGCAATTGCAAAACCGGTCGAATCAAAATCATTGTGTTCATTTGATTCGTAATGATGCGGCAACAGATCGTGGTCGAGAAATATAGCGTCGTAATTGGCCTCTACGAGCAGTTCTTTGGCCTCGGCGACTGTGGCGGCGATGAAGAGTTCGTCACCGTCGAATCGTTTCTTAAACCACCTATGCCGCCGCGTGTCGTCATCGAGAAGAAAAACACTAATAGGCGTGCGGTCCGCACTCAGATCCGCGAGTCCAAGCCTGATCAATATACTGCGAAACATTCCCATAAATTCCGGTACGCGAGAGAGCCGTGACTAGCGTTTAAGAAACCTTATGCGAACGTCACGTATTAAATCAAGTTAAAGAACAGGCCTGGCGGCCCAGTCTTCGGTTAACGACAACACAATATATCATACCGGACGATATGCTGCCGACTGCCGCTTGAATTCAAAATCGCGAGTGCTATAATCCATTACAGTAAGCCCCATTCAAACCCGATGCTGCCGGAAAAAACAAAAAATCACAGTCTAAAGGCCGTCCCCCAACAGGTCGTTTCCACAGTTCAGGCTGAATCTGCCACCCCTGACGAATGTCCAAAGTGCTACGGAACCGGCATGGAAATTCTGCCCGGTAAAGGCGCACGAATATGCGCTTGCCGTAAACTCAAATCGCGTAAAGGGCAGATGGAAAGCGTGCGGCTGCCAAAACGCTACGACGGATTTCACTTTCATAACTACAAGCCGCAAACTGCCTCGCAGGAAGCTGCTTTTCGTTTCGCCACCCGCCTGACGATGGAATATCCGGCAGTCGACCGCGGCCTTTTGCTGATGGGCAGCGTTGGCGTCGGCAAAACCCATCTAGCTGTTTCTATCCTGAAGGGTCTGACCGAACGCGGTTTCACGTGTCTTTTTTACGAGTTTGGTTCCCTGCTAAAGGAAATACAGGGATCATTCAATCCGAACACCCAATCATCCGAGCTAAGCGTTCTCGCCCCCGTTCTAACCTCCGACGTATTAGTCTTGGATGAACTCGGTGCCTCAAAACCAACAGATTGGGTTCGTGATACGATGGCCCACGTCATTAACACACGATACAACGACAAAAAGCTGACGATATTTACTACAAATTATCTCGACGAAAGGCGAACTGACCGCGAAGAAATACTGGAAGATCGGATAGGAACGCGCCTGCGTTCGCGGCTGTATGAGATGTGTAAGACTGTCATAATTGATGGCAGGGATTTCAGAAAAACGTTCGATAAGAAGTCGTCGGTGGCGGTGGGCGACAGGTGAATGACGAAGCCCGCACGCAAGTTAATAGTTCCCGGCAACAATTGATGATTTGATCCCGCTCGCTTCCTGAGCTATCTTGACGCCGACCGAGGCTCCAATACGCGTTGCTCCGGCCTCGAACATCGCTCTAGCGTCCTCTATACCCTTTACGCCGCCCGAGGCCTTGACACCCAGTGCACTGCCCACTGTGTGCCGCATTAGGGCAACATCGTTTGCTGTTGCCCCGCCTTTCGCGAACCCGGTTGAAGTCTTTACAAAATCTGCCCCGGCATTTTTCGCTGCGACGCACGCTCTGATTTTTTCGTCGTCAGTTAGAAGTGCCGTTTCGATAATGACTTTGCAGAGAATGTGATTTTCGTGTGCCGCATCCACAACTGCCTTGATATCGTCCTCAACGAGACAGTCGTCTCCCGATTTGAGCGCACCGATATTTATCACCATATCGACCTCTCTCGCTCCATTAAAGATCGAGCGCCGTGCCTCGTATGCTTTTACGTCGGGTAGCGTCGCACCGAGCGGAAAACCAATCACAGTACAGACCGGCACGCCCGTGCCCTTCAAAAAATCCGCCGCCTTTTTAACCCAGCCTGGATTTACACATACCGATGCAAAGCCGAATTGAGCCGCTTCTTCGCAAAGTTTGCGAATATCAGTTTCTGTCGCCTCGGGCTTTAGCAGTGTGTGATCGATGAGGCTTGCCCAGTCATGCGCCGTCGCGGTTTCACCCAGCACGATCCCGATACGTTCCGCTCCCGCATCGACTATACGCTGGACATCCGCATGACAAAATGTCGGGCAATATTCCTCGCCGCCAAGCTTTGCCAGCACCATGTCGGTAATCTGGTCGATCAGTTGTTCGTAGTTCCCGTTCTGCTGCATTTGTCGGTATTTTATCACCTCCGATATTGCTTTTCGATATTATCGATTTTCCCAACCCTCTTCTTATGTCGTTCTTCGGAAATTTCGGTTGAGATAAAAGCCTCGACGATCTGTTTTACTTCTTCTAATGTGTTCTGGCCTGCGCCGAGCGTTAGAATGTTTGCTCCGTTATGCTGACGCGAGTTTTTTGCGAGCGTCGTTGAATAACAGGCGGCTGCACGTACATTTGGGACTTTGTTGGCGGTCATCGCGCTGCCGATTCCGGCCCCGTCAATGATTATGCCAATATCGACTTGTTTCCCGCTAACCGATTTAGCAACAGCATGAGCAAAATCGGGATAATCGACCGCATCTTCGCTGTTAGTACCAAAATCACGAACCTGCACACCAAAATCCGTCAGAAAGCTCTTCATCTGCTCTTTGAGCTTAAAGCCGCCATGATCGGAGCCGATCGCGACTGAGCGAACTTTTGTTGTGTTTTGCCGCGATTCCTTGCGGATAAGCTCAATGTTACGATCGTTTACAATATCCTGAGCGAGGGCCGTGAATTTCACATTTGCCGCAACACGAAGCCGCGAACCTGATTCTAACCCTCGAAGATCGTCTTCCGTAAGCAAAGATTTAGAAGATTCGTCCCGGTCGAAAGGCTTTCCGATCTTATCACGCAAAGAATTTACGATAACATGCTCGACGGGGGCTGCACCCACCGACTGTTGCTGTTCACCCTCAGTCGGTACAGTCGCCAACACCTGCCGTACAAGAGCGCGGACGCGATCACGTGTTTCTAAATTTTCATCAGCCATAATGTAAAAGGCCACTTATTAATATTCAAAAAAAATTTAACGCAAAGTCGCTAAAGTGCAAAGACGCAAAGGTTTAACTTTTGTGCTAAACATAAAAATGTTTCAAATTTTGCTTTCCTTCGCTCCTTCACGAAGATTCTTCCCGCCAGTTATTGCCTTTGCATCTGAAGCCATGTTTGAATAGTATTTCTAAATACCGATTCTTTCAAACCAAAGAGGAAAATATGGCCGCTGAATCCACACAAATGGCAAGCACCGAATTCACCAACCCCAATCTCGAAGTTTTATACACCACCGCCCAGATACAATCACGGATCGCGGAATTGGGCGAACGGATAACCAGCGAATACGCGGGCAAAGACCTCGTCCTGGTCGGCGTTCTCAAAGGGTCATGCGTCTTCCTCGCCGATCTGATGCGGGCGGTCGATCTCAACCTTTCAATAGATTTTATGTCCGTCTCGAGTTATAAAGATGGCACAAAATCCACCGGGGACGTCGAAATCCTGAAAGACCTGAGCAACACGATCCGCAATAAGCACGTGCTCGTCGTCGAGGATATTGTTGACACCGGACTGACGCTCTCGAGGTTGTTGGAGATTCTCGGCACACGCGGCGCCGCGTCGATCAAACTAGCAAGCTTTCTCGATAAACCCGAACCCCGCATCAAAAAGGAACTCTCGATCGATTATACGGGATTTGTCGTTCCCAATAAATTCGTAGTCGGCTACGGCCTCGACGCCGCCGGACGCTATCGAAATCTACCTTTCATCGCTGTCGTCAAAGACCCCTCCGTTGCATAAGAAAGTTTGCCCGCTACAAACGCGGAAAAACTTGGCAACGATTCAGTAATCTGGCAACCTCGCCATTTCCTTTTCAAGATTTTTGCTTACTTAGCCAACAATCCTCTTTTCGCGGATTGACCTTAGCTTTTGTTTTCCGTATAATTTGAGTTTTTCGACTTGTGCTCTATTTGCATCAGTCAAACACAGGAGCTGACACTATAATGAGTTACGCAATTATCAGAACAGGCGGGAAGCAGTTTGCGGTCGAGAGCGGCCAGACGCTTCGCGTGCCAAAGATCGCGGCAGATGCAGGAAAGAAGGTCGATATCGACACTCTGCTCGCCGAGGGCGCAGTTGGTGCCGGAACAGTCAAGGCAACTGTCGTAAAACACGGCAAGGCTGACAAGATCATTGTCTTCAAAAAGAAACGCCGCAAACAATACAAACGCAAACAAGGCCACCGTCAAGGGTTTACCGAGATTACGATCGATTAGTTGTTGTTCGATCTTTGACCTTAGATCTTTGATCTTTGGTGCGGTCAAAGATCAAAAATCACAGACCAAAGATCAAATATTTTATGGCACATAAAAAAGGTGTAGGTTCATCCAGAAACGGCCGCGACTCAAATGCTCAGCGGCTCGGTCTCAAGAAATTTGGCGGCGAGCACGTGCTCGGCGGCAACATCATCGCACGTCAACGTGGAACGAAATGGAAGCCGGGCAATAACGTCGGCAAGGGCAAAGACGACACGCTCTTCTCGTTGATCGAAGGTTTTGTTAAATTCGAAAACAAAGGCCAGAAAGGCAAGTTCATCAGCGTTTACGCCGAAGGTGCTCCTGAATTGGCTCCTAAGGTCGTGGCTGAAGCGGTTGCTTAGTAGAGCCAAGCTGTTCAAAATATACGAGCACACGCCAAACGGTGTGTGCTTTTTCTTGTCTGCTGTTAGTGCAAATCGGTTACAATTAGCCAAATGAAGAAGCCGGGACACGAACTGATCGAAAAAGGGTTAGAGGACATCGAGAATGGCCTCGAGACCGTCGAATCGCTCCTCGTCCGTATCGGCGGTCCCAGGCTTCGCCGGCTCGGACACAATATCCCGCCATTTACCGGCGAACTTCCCGAACATCGCCTCTATAAACTCCTAGCGGCTGAGAATTCAGATGCCGCACACTCACGATACAACGCCCTAATACGTCGTCTTGTCAGTTTTGAGAGGGCTTCAGAATGCGGGACCTAGCGGATCGCCGAAAAATCGACGACTTCATGCGGGCCTTTGGCCGGCTTGCGAGAAGCGAGACTGAGGTGTTTTTCACCGGAGGCGTGACTGCCGTTTTGGCAGGCTGGCGGGATTCGACCGTTGATATTGACTTAAAGTTCGATCCCGAGTCGGACGAGCTTTTTCAGGGCATTCCAGAAATAAAGAAAACTCAAAGGGTTAATGTTGAACTTGCCTCGCCGTCAGATTTCATTCCAGAGCTTCCAGGCTGGCGCGACCGCTGCACCTACATCGGCCGAGAAGGTAAAATCATCTTTTAAAACTACGATCCGTTTAGCCAGGCACTTGCCAAGATAGAAAGGGGACACGAGAAGGATTTACTCGATGTTGAAGCGATGTTCGCCCGCAACATGATCGAGCCAACAAAACTCCTGTCCCTAGTTTTCCTCATCGAGCCAATGCTCTATAAGTATCCAGCTATTGACCCTGCAACATTCGCAGCTTCGGTTCGTCACTCCATTGAACCCTTCGAAACAGGATCTTCCAAATAAGATTAACTTCCGAAAATTACTGCAATATGCCAAATAAAAACTTTTTTTTTCACTCCTTTTTATTCCACGTTACAAACTGTGTGCAAGCTATGAAACTTGTTCACTTTCCGTTAACATTGTATTCAAATAAGTTGCCGGATTTTCCACATTTTCTTCCACAATTTTCCCACATAGTTTTCCACAGATTATACACAGAGTATCGATGTTTATTGCTCATTAGTTAAAGTATTTTCTACTTGACACTGAAAATATCGAGTGTAAGATAGCTTACATAGTCGAAATTGCTTACGGGCATTTTGACCGGCATCGGGAAGTGGAACGGAGGTGGTGACACACCGTTTGAGGACAGAAGGAGCGGAAGGCCACTGTCTATGACGCCCGAGTCGAAGCCGAAAGGCTTGCTAGGGTCGTAACCTTCGGGTTACGGTTTGAGTTGCTCGGATCAAAACGAGCAACGCCCGCGAGAAATGATCAGCTCAACGGGTGCTACGCCGCTTATCAGTCTTCGGATTGTTAAGCCTCGTTGCCGGGAACGTAACCGGCGGTGGAGGAAAAGCCACCTCAACAAAGACCTAATGACACCGTACCTTTTGGTACAACAACTTGAATTTATTCAAATTGGGTGTTGACCGGGGAAAGTCTCCGCAGAGTTTCTTCGGAATACAAAATCGGCGGTTCGAGCGTGTACATGTGAGAACTGCCAACCTTTTTAGAACGCTTCGGCGGACTAGCTAGGAATAACAAATGCGTTGTTTTGAGCGATCAAAGCAACGCATTTGTTTTTGTTGCCCATTCACCGATCCCGAAAACAATTTTATATGTGCAACGTATATTCATCTATGAGCATCAGAAACTCACGAAAGTTCTTTTGAAAGCTCGGACTGCGTATAGTCAACTTGTAGGCAATTCGTTGAGGTTCTAACGCAGAGTCCGCAAAAGAAGGACGCCGAGATCGTCGTGATGCTAATCGTCAGACAGCCAAACGGTCAAAGTAATGCGCGCGTCGAGGTAGCGGGACATGGGACACCCAACTTGCGTCCCTATGCCAACGAGTAACAATTGAACGGAACACCTTGAACCTCATGTTTTTACTATTTGGGAAACGATGGAACGATGGAACGGAACCCAAATGCCCGGAATGCGGCCGGTTGCTATACGAATAGCATAAACCTAC
The DNA here is from genome assembly GCA_038257355.1 of Pyrinomonadales bacterium. Lineage (GTDB taxonomy): Bacteria > Acidobacteriota > Blastocatellia > Pyrinomonadales > Pyrinomonadaceae > OLB17. Next base: position 20,700 of record JBBSJK010000039.1, read on the forward strand.
AATCAAACTAATTTATGTTTCTCGACCGAGTAAAAATTAGAATTAAAGCCGGTAACGGTGGTGATGGCGTTACGGCTTTCCGGCGCGAGAAATTTATACCGCGTGGCGGTCCGTCGGGCGGTGACGGCGGTGTCGGCGGCAGCGTTTGGATGGAGGCGTCAGAGGGACTCAATACGCTGCTTCACCTTCGCTTTAACCCCGAGCACAAGGCCGAGCGTGGCCACCACGGCGAAGGATCTAACCGTTCTGGCAAAGACGGTCAGGATACGACTGTCCGGGTCCCGGTTGGAACACAGGTTTTCGATCCTGAGACAAATGAGTTGCTGTTCGATTTTACCGAGGCGGGTCAGCGTTATCTTGCGGCCAAAGGCGGCAAGGGCGGCTGGGGAAATTCGCATTTTGCGACGCCCACGCGACGGGCCCCTAAATTTCACTACACCGGGCGCCCCGGCGGCGAGCGCGAGCTGCAGCTTGAGCTAAAGCTCATCGCCGACATCGGTCTAGTCGGGTTCCCAAACGCCGGTAAATCGACGCTCATCAGCGTCATCTCGGCCGCTAAACCAAAGATCGCCGATTACCCGTTTACCACGCTCGAACCAAATCTCGGCGTCGTCGATATGGGGGATTTCCGGACATTCGTGGTCGCCGATATTCCTGGCCTCATCGAGGGGGCTGCCGACGGGGCCGGACTCGGACATCGTTTTTTACGGCACGTTGAACGAACAAAGCTGATTCTGCATCTGGTCGATGTTTCGTCATTGTCGGGCCGCGATCCGATCTCGGATTACGAGATTATAAATCGCGAGTTATCCAATTATGACGCCAATCTTGGCAAACGTCCCCAGATCATTGTCGCAACTAAACTCGACGCTCTTGACGAAGAAGAACGACTCGCCGCTCTAAAAAAACGTGCCAAGAAAGATAAAAAGCGGTTTTTTGCCATTTCGGCTGTCACCAATGTCGGTGTTAAGGATCTAGTCAATGCCGTGTCGACGGCGCTGGATGAGGAAAATTTGCGAGAATCGGAAGCCGCTAAAGAGGCTGAGGCCGAGAAACGCGGCGATGCAATCGCATCGGTGCCGGCATAGCCAGAAGCCGTTCCCATGATCGAGAACAATTCAAAAAATATAATCGAAACCGGTCGAGGCAATTTTTTACCACGTCGCGTTGCGTTTTACGGCGGCAGTTTTGACCCATTGCATAATGGCCACATTGCGATTTCTAACGCATTGCTCAGTCAGTTCGATCTAGACGAGTTCGTCTTTATACCCGCTTTTCACGCGCCGCACAAGATTCGTATGACTCCGACTTCAGCCTATGACAGGTTTGCGATGCTCTGTCTCGCAACCGAAAAGATGCCAGCGTCGAGCGTTTCAAAAATGGAGATCGAAATACCGGAACGCCCCTTTACTGCCTATACGTTAAAGCGGATAAATGCCGAACGCCCAAACGACGATATTTTTTTTGTTATGGGAGCTGATTCATGGATGGACATAAAAACTTGGCGCGATTGGGAGACGGTCCTCTCGCTCACAAATCATATCGTCGTCACGCGGCCCGGCTACAAGCTCAGCTTTTCACATGTGAATGATGATATTCGAGAAAGAATAATAGATCTGCGGGGGCTAGACAGGAAGATCAGCGAAACGGAAATCACAAAACCACCTCACTCGATCTACCTCTCTGATTGTGTCAACTTGGACATTTCCGCGACCAAAATACGTGCCAAAATCCGCAATGATGATGTGACTTGGCGCGAAGATGTTCCCGCTGAGGTTGCAAATTACATCGAAAAATATCAGATTTATAACTAATGGAAGAAACACAGGAAAGATCGCTCCAACGTGAAGCGGTTAAAATAGAAATTGCCGAGAAGCCAGTCCCCTTTGCCGACCTCGATCCCGAAGTACAGCTCGCCATCAAATCTGCCGCCGATAAAAAAGCGTTCGACATGGTCGCCCTCGATCTGCGCAGCATTACGAGTTTTACTGAATTTTTTGTTATCGCCAGCGGCTCTAACCAGCGACAGGTGCAGGCGATCGCTGATGAGATCAACGAACAGCTTAAGAAACAGCTCGATACGCGTCCCGTCCGCATCGAGGGCTACAATTCTGCCGACTGGGTCTTGCTAGACTACGGCGATTTTGTCGTACACATCTTTAACGGCGAATCGCGGGAGTTCTACGACCTCGCAAGACTCTGGAGAGATGCCAGGAAAGTAGAAATTCCGGAAGATATTTAACGCAAGGTAAAGATATATTTATTAAATTTTGGCGTTGCGCGGCAGGCTGGACGTTGGATTCAATCGTTATTAAAATAATTTTCTTTTTTACGTCTTCGTAGCCTAGCGTCTTTTCGTTAATAATTTTAAAAAATCCTATGAAATTTCGCTTCATTTGGATCGGAAAGACGAGAGAAAAAAATTATCGGGCGCTGCAGGATGAGTATTTACAGCGTCTTTCTCACTTTACAAGATGCGAGACGGTCGAGGTGCGCGATTCGGCCCCGCACGAAACAAAAGAAACGGAAGGCAAACGCATTCTCGAAAAATTGAATCAAACATCCTTTGTCTGTCTGCTCGACGTTACCGGCCAGAGCATTTCGTCACCCGATTTGGCAAAAGAAGTAGAGAAGTGGCAGAACGCCGGGACGAAAGAGGTCACGTTTGTGATCGGCGGAGCTAGCGGTGTGTCGGCAGAGGTTGCAGCGAGGGCTGACTTTAGGCTATCCTTATCGTTTCTCACTTTTACGCACGAGATGGCTCGTGTCGTAATGCTTGAGCAATTATATCGGGCCTATACAATAATTAAGGGGTTTCCGTACCAGAAATGAGTAAATCAAAGTTAGATGACGTTAAAGCAAAACTGCTCGCCGAGCGTGAGCAATTAATACAAAAACTGAAAGGCAACGACCTCTCGGTCGATGATGCTGAAACTCCGGACCCGGTCGATCTGGCCGTCAGGAACTATTCCAAGAATGTGATGCTGGCCGTCTCGGAAAACGAAACGAGACAGCTCACCCTTATCGACGAGGCTCTGCGACGCATCGAGGACGAGGAATACGGTGTCTGCCAAAACTGTGAAAAAGACATAAATCCTAAACGTCTCGCAGCTCTGCCCTCGGCACGTTTCTGTCTCGATTGTCAGGAACTGCAGGAAAAAGGTCTGTTGGACGAAGACTAGAATTTAATGCAATGTCGCTAGACTTGAGAATTATATCTCCTGTAATCGTATAAAGAAGTTCTAAAGTCCTATGTTCTTTCAGCAAAGCGGCATGGGAGTTAAATTGTACTGAGTGTTCAGAGTCGTTAAAAATTCACTCCTTTCTTTAATTTACCCGCAGGAATGCCGCATCTGCTTTAATCAGGTTGAGGATGCCGACGATGGCTCTGCGTGCAGCAACTGCTGGTCTGCGACCCGTATTTTCAAAGGTTCTGAAATGCTCTGCAACAAATGCGGAGCTTTTTTTGGCGATGAAGCCGCACCCGTGCCGGTCTTTTGCCACAAATGCGACGATCAAGTATATGACAAGGCAACGGCCTCAGGCGTTTACGAAAACGCTCTCGCCGCCGAGATAATTGGTCTAAAATCAACTCCGCATCTGGGCAAGCGCCTCAAATCCGTGATAAACGCTGCGATTAAGCATAGTGATCTGCCGGGAACAGACCTCATCATACCTATCCCTCTGTCAAAACTGCGATTGATCGAACGCGGCTTTAATCAGGCCGAGATTATTGCTAATGAATGCAGCCGTGTGACAGGTATTCCCGTCGATGCGTCAAGCCTTGCACGCAGGTTACATACCCCTATGCATCGTGTCGGCATGGATCAAAAAGCCCGCGAACTGACTGTGATAAAAGCATTTGAAGTTTTACGCCCAAAGCTGATTGACGGCAAAAACATTCTTCTAGTCGATGATGTCTTCACATCGGGAGCAACAAGTTCATACTGCGCAAAGGTTCTAAAGAAAAACGGCTCGAGAAAAGTGAATGTTTTCACCGTAGCCCGAGCCATTTTGCACTAATCGCCGAACATTATTCCAGGCCGACAAAATCAAGATCTGTCAGCTGATTTGAGATATTTTCGGTACGGACAGCAAACCGGTAGCGTTTCGATGAAACACCAACTATATATGTCTGACCCGTCTGTACATTGTCAAACTCATATACCCCAAACGAGCTCGTCGTCACCCGAGTTTGAACTCCCTGTTCATCGGTTAATGTTACGATCGCATTCCTCAGCCCGATCCCCTCAGGACTCAAAACACGTCCCGAAACCGATACCTCCGCCCTTACGATCCTCTGGATCGGGCCGCCTTGCGAGATCACATAGAGCTCACCCGCCTCATCTTCGCCAAAGCCTACAATAAATCGCGTTGTGTCAATTAAAATCGTTTGCTGCTTGCCGTCCCACAAAAAAATCTCGCCGGAGCAGTAGTCAGCATAAATATAGCTGCCAAGTGGCAAATTCCCCTGTGTTCCACGATATACAAAACCGCCCGTTATTGAGCATCGACCCATCGAATGTCCGTATTGAAAGATCGGCGGCGTGTGGTTAATAGCGAGAACGCCGCCCTCGCAGGCGTTCAATTCAAGGTTGGTGCATTGGGTTCCCTCATACACACGCCAGCCATAATTCGCCCCTAACGAAATAATGTCTACTTCTTCTATTTCACCTTGACCGACATCGGCTGCCCATAATTGCTGTGTTCCGCCACGGTCAAAAGAAAATCTATAAGGGTTTCGCATCCCTATCGAGTAGATCTCATCCGCTCCGGGCGTGGATCCAGCATAAGGGTTGGTAGGAGGAATATTATATTGGGGATCTTGTAAGGCCGGAACATTGTCGATATCGAGCCGGATGATTTTACCAAGCAGCCGGTCGATATTTTGGGCATTGCGCGAAGGATCGTTACTACTGCCGCCGTCGCCGGGCCCTGCGTATAAATATCCGTCGGGCCCAAATGCGACCGTCCCGCCGTTGTGGTTTGCAAACCCCGGATGAAGAATCGTAATAATTATTTTCTCGGCCGGTGCCGCCACGTTCGGATCGGTCGTGGAAACCTGATACTCCGCTATCTGAATCGCGCCGTCAGGTTGACGCGTGTAATAAACAAAAAAACGGCCATTGGACGAATACAGCGGGTGGAATGCGAGGCCTAGCAAACCTCTCTCACCGCCAGACCGAACTCGAGTGGTTATGTCGAGAAAATTCGTCAGCGTCGTCGCACCAGGCTGCATAACCCTAATGACGCCGCCTTGCTGAACAATGAATAGCCTATTTGTACCATCGCCAGCACTCGTCATAAATATCGGTGAAACAATACCGTTGGAAATAAAAGGCAAAAGACGAATTGGCGGCACAGTCTGCGCAAATACACCCGACACGGCCAACATTATCGACAACGCCGACCCAGCAAAAAATCCATATTTCTTCATTATGTCCCCCTGAATACTAAATTTGACTGGCTTGTTTTTGCCAAGCTTAACACTATTTAAGCGGGCGGTTTCCGTCCCTATACATTGCCGATCAGAATATGTGTTAGACGAGCGAATCCGTTAAATGGATGGAAAAGAAAGCTGACGGCACAACAAGATCACAAAACAAAGTATTTTCCAACATGTTTAAACACTAATTCTATTCCAGCTATTCGCCGACATTAATCGCAAGACATTTATAATCGATAGCGAACCTTCTGCCGACGCAGGTCGGCGTCCTCGTTGTCGAGATTTTGGAGCCGCATCGTGATGTCGGCGGTCATACTCAGGTCAGCACATTCACCGTTTCTCAAATGAAAATGTCCTGCGGCAGCGATCATTGCGGCGTTGTCGGTCGAGAGATGTTTTGACGGAAAATAGACCGGCAGCCCGAGACGGATACCCGCTTCATCGGCGGCTGATTTCAGAGCATGATTGCAGGCAACACCGCCCGCGACAATTAGAGTTTTAGGATTTAGATCTTTTGCAAGCTTTTCGAGTGTGCCAATTAGTGCCCGTACGACCGCCGCCTGAAAGCTCGCGGCCAAATCCTTGATCTCCTGTGTTGGAAAGTCGCCATGCAATAAAGGCTCGATGCCACTTTCACGAACGTATCTCGCAACCGCAGTTTTTAAACCGCTAAAACTTAGATCTGGCCGTCCGTCAGAAATCTTTGCCTGAGTAAACTTAACCTTTCCGGCATCGCCGTCCAGTGCAAGTTTTTCAATGATCGGCCCGCCGGGATATCCGAGCCCGAGCATCTTAGAAACCTTATCAAACGCCTCGCCCGCTGCGTCGTCTCGAGTTCTGGACACAACTTTATACGAGCCTTCCTCGGGAATATGAAAAATATTTGTGTGGCCACCGGAGACGATCAGAGCAAGGGCGGGATATTTGACCTCTGGATTTTCAAACGCGACCGAGTAAACATGTCCCTCGATATGATTGACACCGACAAACGGTATATTAAGCGCGTATGCCAGCGATTTTGCATAACAAACCCCGACTAGCAGCGACCCGATCAAACCCGGCCCTTGCGTCACCGCAATCGCATCTATATCTGAAAGAGCCATCGACGCACGCGTCAAAGCCTCAGCAACAATCTGCTCGATCTTCTCCAGATGCTCCCGCGAAGCAAGCTCAGGCACAACCCCGCCCCACGGCCGATGCATATCGATCTGCGATGCAATCACCGACGACAAAATCTCACACCCATCACGCACAACCGCCGCCGCCGTCTCATCACACGAACTCTCAATACCTAAAACTAACATTATGCTAGCTTATCAAAGTTGGGTGAAATGCGTCTTTCTCGTTTTAAAACAACAAAACAAACTGACAGATCTACGCGAACACGAGGTTGAAAGGGGTAACGCATGAGAAGTATGAAGAAGACTAAGATTTCTCAGAGAATATTTGTGACTTCAATATGCGCACCTAAGTTGACTAAGATTCGAAATGCCTATTAACACTTCCATGCTTTATTATCATGTAAGGCGTAAAATATAAACTAGAATTTATACTATGAAGCCAAAACTTAAAACGGAATTTCGTCTCACAAAAACCGCATACCTGAGGTCATTAAAGTGCATGCCCGAATTTTGGCTCGAGTATCACCAGCCGTTGTTGTTTGCGTCGGAGATTACCCTTGAGCATTCGCACCTTCGACAACAGGGCTATGCGGTTGAGCAACTCGTTAAGCAAATGCAGAGGTTCCAAACATTTGACAATATCTCTGTAGATTTCCAACGCACATTCCAAACCGCCCTGCTCTCGGCAAGAAGCGATGTGGTCGTTACTGACAAAATTACCGGCGAGATCGACATATACGAAATAAAATCATCGTCCTCAGTAAAGGAGGAACATTACGACGACGTTGCGTTTCAACGTATCACAGCCGAGCGGTCCGGGTCACGGGTCAAGCGGGCGTATGTCGTAACTATGGATGGTGAGTATGTTCGCCACGGCGAGATCGATGTCGAGCAGCTATTCACGGTGACCGAGGTCACCGACACGATCGAACTGCGCATAGCCGATACTGAGGAACAGATCAAGAAAGCAATCGAATATCTGGAAACAGTGCCTGTAGCCTCGCTAGCTGACTACTGCATGGACAACAAGCTCGACTGCCAGTTCATCAAGCATCATTTTACTGATCTGCCCCAATATACCATCTTTGATATTTCGTATTTGAAACATGATAAACGAAGGCAACTTCTGACTGACGGCATCATCAACATCATCGATGTTCCGGCTGATTTTCCTTTATCCAAAAAGCAGCGAAGCCAAGTTGACGCGGCAATCTCGGGCGAAATCATAATTGATCGCGAGGAAATCGCTAGACGAGCGGGCGAATGGGAATATCCTCTGCATTTTCTCGATTACGAGACATTTTCATACGCAATCCCGCAATTTGACGGCATAAAGCCGTTTCAACAGATGTGTTTCCAATATTCGCTTCACACCATAGACCGGCACGGTGCCGAACCGCGTCACAATGAGTATCTATCTAATGGAAATGACGACCCGCCGCGCTCGGTTGCCGAACACCTGCACAATTCTATGTCGGGCGGCATCGGCACGGTGTTTGTATGGTATGAGCCATTTGAGAAGGGACGTAACGAGGAGATGGCCGAGATGTTTCCCGATCTTGCGGATTTCTTTAGGGAGGTCAACGACAAGACTTACGACCTGATGAAAATATTTGCGGACAATCTATACATTCACCCTGACTTTAAGGGCAAGACTTCTATCAAAAAAGTGCTGCCGGTGCTTGTTCCGGCGCTGTCATACAACGATCTCGGTATAACCGGCGGGATGACTGCGACGATCCAATGGTTTCGAGCGGCTACCTGGACAAGTATAAGCGATACCGAACGGCTGCAGATATTCAACGATCTTTACGAATACTGTGAACTCGACACCAAAGCTATGGTTGAAATATTTAATGAACTGACTGCTCTCTAGTCACGAATTTTATAGGTATATTCGGGTTTGAATCATTGAGATTTAATTGGTGTACCAATCACAGCCATTTTTTCGTCTGTGATTCTTAAATATTTGTTGGTCAATTACCACTACGGCACAAAACTATAAGTCAATACGCCTGTTACATTTATGGGCTGTCCATCGAGGATAGTTGGGGAAAATTTCGCGCCTGCGGCCGCGGTCACAGCTGCTGAACGCAGCAGCGGATGGCCGCTAACGGCTGTGGCCGAGATTACATTGCCTTCCTCATCGATAGTTATTTGGACGTTAACCGCCCCTCCGGCCTTTACAGCCCTCGCGGCGGCTGGATACTGAGGGAGCGGCAGATAGACCGCTTTGCCGTTTAACACACCGCCCCTGTGCGACTCAGCACCCGTTTCCGAATCACGCTCACTTATTTTTGCCTTTTTTTCGACGCGAGCGATAAAATTGTAAACGATCTTTCCCTTCACCTGATGAGCGACACTGCCTAGTACTGTTGGCAAAAATTTCGCCGATCGGGCCGCCGTTTCCGCTGCCTCGCGAAGTTGTGGATCGACTACTACCGGATCAAGGACAGTGACGGTCCCGTCCGCAGAGTAATGGACACGTTGATCGTTCAAGTCGGATTCAGCAAAGATCACATTACCCGCTTCGTCTATAATGACCCTAACGACGACAATCCCCTCAATACCGGCTTGTCGTAACGAATCAGGATACACTGGTTTAGGCAGGCTCGTAGCCTTGCCATTCAAGACCCCACTGTTAATAGCTCTGCTTCCGTCTTGGGCAGCAGCCCCACCTGCATAAATTCCAGTTGTAAATACAACGCCCAATAGAATTGAAAACAATCTCTTCATAATTA
>JBBSJK010000040.1:0-29924 GCA_038257355.1 Pyrinomonadales bacterium
ATCAGCACCGACTTCGTCCCAGGGAATTTGAGCCGGATCCCGCTCGCTAAAAACGCGAAAGTTGTCGCCATCAATCTTAATCGTATCGCCGTCGGCCGAAATGTCATTTTTGAGATTTCCCATCACCGAGTCGTATTTGAGCAGATGTGCGAGCGTTTTTGTGTCGGTCAGGTCGTTGACCGCCACGAGATCGAAGTCGGCGTCCCCCAGCCATGTCCTGACAACTGCCCGTCCGATGCGTCCAAAGCCGTTAATACCTACTTTTATAGCCATTGTTTGATTTAAATCCTCCGAAAAAAATGCTTATATTAAATGTTTGACGATAACTCAATCCGGCCTGTTTTTCAATTTCAGCCTTAGGTTTTAGGTGAATCGAGGTCACACTCCGTTCGTTGATCGATGTCTTAACGTTTTAGCGAGAAGAGTAATTAACTGATACTTGAATTCAACCGGCCCTATCGAACGAAGTTTATTGAAACAAACAGTTTTTAAAAGTCGTAGTAACGGTTTGAGATTTTTACAATAACTAATAAAATCAGTTGTTTACGCCGGAGCCCTCCAAAATGATACTTTCGCGATTACGCATAACTTTACTCTTTGCTATGTCAGTCTGCGTGTTTAGTTCGACAGCCTTTGCCGCTCCGCAGGACGAACCGCAGGTTGCAAAAAGCTCCGGCGATCAATCGCGCGTTTCGCAGTCAGCTACGACAGCTTCGCCTGACCCTGCGAAAAGCAGCGCGTCGATCTCGACAGGTTATTCACCATCAAATCTCAATCGAATCGGTGTCCAGACAGCCCAACCGCTGCCGCTGTCGCTAAACGACGCGGTAATGCGGGCACTCGAGAGCAATAACGATATCGAGGTCTCGCGTGACGATGTCCGGTTTCAGGAGACACAGGTTCGTTCTCTTTTGGGCATATACGATCCGGTATTTACTGTCACTCCAAATTTTTCACGCAGCTCGACCACCGGTTCGGCGGCGACTAATGATTTTCGTGTTAATGCGGGCTTCGCTAAGAATCTGCAGCGAGGCGGCGGTAACTATCAGGTGTTTTTTAATAATCAGAGAACGGAAAATGCATTTGCTCAGGCACAGGTTAGCTCCGGTTCTGTTCTCTCCGCCGGCAATAGTGCGATCTATTCGTCTTCGTTCGGGTTTAATTATGTCCAGCCTCTAGCCCGCGATTTTCGTATCGACAATAACCGGCGGCTTATCACCATCGCCAGGCGGCGTCTCGAGCAAACAGACTCAGATTTTAGACTTAGGGCGACTGAAACGATCACGGGTGTCCAGCGGGCATATTGGGATTTCGTTTTTGCACTGAGGAATCAGCAGAATCAGGTCGCGAATGTAAATCTCGCGAGAGAAAATCTCCGTCAGGTCGAGGCGCGGATTGACGCCGGGGCCGCAGCCCCGCTTGAACGCGCAGAGGTTGCAACCGAACTCGCAAATCGCGAAGGCGAACTGCTGCTCGCCACCCAGACTGTTTCCACCACGGAAAACACTTTGAAACAGCTTGTTCTGCGCGATCCGACGGCGATCGAGTGGTCACAGACCTTTGTTCCGACCGACGCACCGGTCGTCAGCGCCGCTCCATTAAATCTTGACGACGCGATGAAGGACGCGATGGATAACCGCTTTGAGCTGCGCCGTCTGCGTTTACAGAAAGAGATCAATGACGAGGACATCAAGTTCTTCAAAAATCAGACTAAGCCCCAGATTGATCTGAACACCACATTTTCCCTCGACGGGCTGTCGCGCAACGGCACCAGCGTTGCCGGCACGACCGATCTTTACACCTCGGCGGGCGACCTGCGGCTTTTTAACGCGATCAACCAGATCAGAGCTTTGCCGGGCGTCAATCTGCCTTTGATCGTCAACGACACCTTTAATATCCCGGCGCCGTCTTCGTTTTTATTTGGTGGATTTAACCGTTCGCTCGCCAATATTTTCCGTACCGACGCACCAAATTTCTCAGTCGGCGTGACAATCTCGTTCCCTTTCAGAAACCGCACGGCCAAGGCAAATCTGGACGGAGCGAGAATTCAGGAGAATCAACTCGACGCCCTTACCCGCAGTCAGGAACAGGTTGTGATCGTGGAGGTACGAAATGCCGTGCAGGCCGTCGAGACAACGCGTCAGCGTGTCCTGACCGCAAGACGTGCACGCGAGAATGCGGAAATCCAACTCGAAGGCGAGCGGCGGCTCTTCGAAGCAGGCCGCTCGACCACTTTTCTCCTCTTACAACGAGAAAACTCTTTAACAAACGCCCGTAACGCCGAGATCCGCGCCGAGACCGATCACAAAAAATCAATCGCCGACGTCCAACGCGTCACCTCAACCGCCTTCCGCGAAAACAACATCACCATCACCTCACCCGTCCCGCTGCCGAGATAACTGCGTTGATGAGCAATGCTTTCTCGTCAGAATAGCGAGCGGCTCGTATCCCGATCTCCAGCTTGAAGGGGCCCAACTTCATAGATGACCCCATGTGGACGATCCCATTAGCATCCTAGTCGATGGATTTCCGCGGAACGACTCGCGGATGATAATCAGGCTTTACGTCCTGCAGGGCTACATCCGCCACCTTCCGCCGCCGCCCCCGGGAATAATAGTGTCCGGCGGTCAGTGAACGATACGTGGATCTCAAGTCATGCCGCGTCATCGGCTAACCCTAAGACCGCGACGGCCGAAAAGGTGCCATAGGGTGAGGTAGAGGTTTTCTTACGGCTTACCCTTGATGGGCTGCGAGTCTCGGACCCCCGCAGGCTAGGTAGTAAGGTGCAAGAAACGGTCTCGTTGACACACGTGAAGCCTGTGCAGCCCACTTATCGGTTACGGTTTCCCGAATCGGAGTTTGTATTCATATTCGTATTTGCCACTGGATTGCACTGCCCTGGCCGTCTACACTCGCCGTTCGGGCAGAGCTCCTCGGGATCCTGACAGCCCCACACAAAACCGTCTGCGGCCAGGCTCCGCTTGTCGCCATCCTTGATAGTGCCCGGTCGGACGAATACGATTCGTCGCGCGCAGTTGTTCTTCAGGACTCTATGAAGGATATGGTCCAGTTTGTTCATCCTGTCTCGTCTCTTTATTCTGCCTTCGATCTGCACCTCGAGGTAGGAATCCTGCCCCGGCGTGGTAATAATAATAACTCGCGTTTTAAGGTCAAGATGTCGAAAGTGTTGGATCCCGTCTTTAATCGCGTTCTCCACGTTTCCCCTGCGCGTTTCGTCAATCGGCCCCTTGCACGTGTTTTCAATTGCGCCCAGGTCTGGGTCCGTCTCCCGGGCCGGATCTGGATCGGGCGTTATGGCCTCGACAGCCGTATTCTGGTTAGCGACTGCACTACGATTTTGATTTACGGTATTATTCTGTGAAGCCTCGCCACAGCCATAGCCCATCAAAGCAACCAGCGTTAGAATCACGAGCGAGATAACTCCCATCGGTCTTCTTGTCATAAGTCCTCCATTCATTTAGAAAGCATTGAAATCAGATGCGTCCGGGTCTGTTTTCCGAAAACCAGTTGTCGCCCATCCTGCGACCAACCCAGACTATTGATAAGGTTTTTTGGATCGTTTTCGACCAGAATATCCTTGGATGGGCCGCCACTGGCCCTCACGGCCCAGATCGTCGTGGTGTCACCATCACGAGCTACGTAAGCCATCGACCGTCCGTCACGCGAGATGTGAACATTATTGAAAAAGGCCTTTGTGAGAACGTTAATTTGAGATATTACGCCGCTTTCGATTGAAAGCGAATAAACATTCGTCGATTCTGGCGTTGCAGTTGAGTCTTTAGGATCTGCTCTCTGAATATAGACGATGTCGGTTCCGTTTTCGCCGAGGCCAAGCATTCTGAACGGGTGCGTTGTTTCGAAAAGAATCCGCTCCTCTGAAGCTGCTATGTCGCGAACGATTATGGCAAATTTCGCAGGAATGCCGGACGATCTGTATTCTGAGGAAAATACTAGGGAGCGAGCATCCAGGGTCCAAACGGCACAGCAGTACGACACCGACGCATTTGTGTTGCTCGTAAGTTGTAGAGTCCTGCCCCCATCGACACCGACCTTCCATATATTAGAGATGCCGTTTACCGAGGAAGAATAGGTAATGGCCGTCCCGTCCGCCGACCAGACCAGTTGGTTTGGCTTGAGTTTCAGATAGGGCGTTGCTGCGTAACCGGCCGTCGCAATGTCGCCGTCGGCGATTCGTTGGGCCCCATCGCCAGTCGGTCGGACCACCCAAAGCTCGATCTTGCCTTGTGAACGCTTGAAATATGCAACCCACTTGCCGTCCGGCGAGAAGACGGGCGAGAAACCTTCGGGTGCTAGGGGGAAGTTGTCTGTCGGATTTCGCAGCTGGATCGAACCGCTGTACGGCCGGTCTGTCTGCGTAACCGACTGAAATACAATTGCTCTGGCATCGGGTGAAAAATCGGCCCAAAACTCAGATGCCACGTCGTTCGCGACTAAAGAAGCTCTGCCATCGACCACGTCCAGTTTCCATAGATCAGACGTCTCGTTTACGGATGTGTAGAGTATCTTGGATCCGTCGGACGACACATCCTGCACATAGAAGTCCGTGTTCCCATTTGACAATTGCGCCGCCCCGCTGCCGTCGGCCCTTGCCTCGAATACCTGATATGACCCGTCGATGGAACCGCTGAAAAATACCGTTTGGCCATGAGGATGCCAGGCCACTTCATCTACTTGTTCCTGTGAGGCAGCTATCTCGTCATCCCCGGCGCGTCCGAGCGTTTTAATTTTCAGTTTCCATGCATCGGGCTCGTCGACCACATATGCAACTTTCAACTCGTCGGAAGATACCTCGATCTCTCGAGGCTTAATACCGGCAGCTGCGAAATCTGTAATCTGCTGCTTGTCGCCGGACTTTACGTTCAATGCGAAAGCTTCCGGACCCTGCTGAAAATAGATCTTCCCTGACGCCGCCCAAAGCAGCGGTTTGGCGTTCGATCCAGCGCCACCCATGATCTGCGTCTGGCCGCCCCCGGTAAATGATATTCGCCAAAGCCCCAGAGTCCCTCCCCGATTGGAGAAGAAGGCAATCTCCTGGCCGTCCGGCGACCAAATGGGATACTGATTGTAAAAACCATTCTTGGTGATCTGAAGCGGCTCGCCACCGATTGTCGGCTTAATCCAGATTTCGGTCGCACCCCGCTTCGACGCGGCGAACGCAACCATTCGTCCATCCGGGGAGAATGATGCGGCGGAGACGAGCTCACCGACACCGCTGCTCCAGCTAGTGATTGGCACCGATCGCATCGGTCCGTCGGAGGTGATCCGATCACTGTTCAGCCCGCTATTGAACCACCATGCAAAAGACACCACCGCCGCAATACCAGAAATTGAGATCAGCCATGTCCAGGAGCTTAACCGACGTGTCGGCGCCGTTTCGCTCAGCGTCCTGTGTGCCGCTGCACGGCGGGTCTCGAATCCGACGCTCGCCGGACTACCGATCTCGTGTCTCAGATCTCGGAGATCGGAGAGCAGGTGTTCGACCGAAGAGTAACGTTCCTCTCGATCCTTTCTCAATGCCTTTTCCACTATTCGGACAATCTCAGCCGGCGGATCGTAAACATGATCCTCAATCTGGAGGGGCTCGTTCCCGATGATCGCAGCTATCATGTCGGCTACCGTGCTGCCAGCGAAAGGCGGCTTCCCGGCTATCATCTCGAATATAACGATCCCCAGGCTGAAGACATCACTCCGCGCGTCAAGCTGCGATCCTCGGATCTGCTCGGGCGACATGTATTGCGGCGTGCCGAGTATCATGCCGGGTGAGGTTGTTACGATGGCGAGGGTGCGTGCATCGCTGTCGGAGGCGCGAAAGACCGGCGATCCAGTCTCCTTCGCGAGCCCGAAATCCAGCACCTTCACATTGCCTTCGGGCGTGAGCATTATGTTGTCAGGCTTCAGATCGCGATGGACGATGCCGGCCTTGTGTGAAGCCTTGAGCGCGGATGCTATTTGGATCGCGATGTCGAGCGTCTCTTTAAGCGGCAGCGGTCCGCGCTCGATCCGAGATCCCAGCGTCTCGCCATCGACGAACTCGCTCACGATGAACTGGAGGCCGTCGGCCTCGCCGATGTCGTAAATCGTAATGATGTTTGGGTGGTTCAGCGCCGATGCCGCTCGCGCCTCCTGATTAAATCGGCGCATCCGTTCCGGCTCGCGGCGAAACTCATCGTTCAGGAATTTGATCGCGACACGCCGGCCGAGCCGCGTATCCTCGGCCATAAAGACCTTTGCCATTCCGCCAGCCCCGATCATTCCCATCAATCGGTAGTGTCCCGGCAAAGCGCGTTCGAACTCATTCGTCGAAAATTCGCCAGTCGGACTCGTTCCGTCGTCGAGAATTTCCTCGACCTCGCGACGCAGGGCAGCGTCGCCATTGCATTCGGCATCGAGATACCGGGTACGGTCTTCAACATCAATACCCGTGCACTTATGCACGAGTGACATGATCCGAATATCGCGCCGCTTCTTCATACGCCAACCGACCTAAATTTGTAGTAACCACAAGATTATTACACGGAACCCGCTTCAGAGGAAGAAAAATTTGCGGCTCGTTTGTCTATCGGATTCCGTCGAGGAGCTATAACGAGCTAATCGTAGATAAAGGTATGTTAGAGAAGATGTTATAAATTCGGAAGGGACAAATGCTCCTATGTGCGGACTATTGTTGTTTAATCACGTCTGCAGAGCCACAGGTGATGCTGTTTGAGTATTAATAGCCTCTATGTGATTTTTGTGGGGTTTCGGTTGTGTTCTATGTGTTTAAACTTTTTCTTAAACAGAACTCAAAGATTTAAGTTGCACAACAAGATTAGTTCACTACCGAATCGCGGCCTGAACCAATTGTTTCCCAAAACAAAATTCATACTGTCACATTTGCCAAAAACAACTGTACCAAACTGGCAAAACAACTGTACCAAACTACCCAAAATCGGTAGTAAACCCCACATTTAACTGTACCAATCGAGGCCATAAATTCATCGGGAAGAATGCCTCGGAAATCACCAAAACCCTGTATTTACGCACTTGAGCTAATTCAATCTTTAAATTGTGGCACGTGCCACATTTAAAAACACCCCAAAATTAGTGCGCAAACTCGTGAAATTTTAAATGCAAAAAAATAAACTTTAAAAAAATGTAATTTGCAGTGAATCTGACTTCTAAATTCAGCCTTCTGAATTCTGACTTTTGACTTTTGACTTCACACTCCCGACTACCGCTTTGCCTCGAAGTCTGCGAAAATCGATTGGATGAAAATCTCGGCTACGATCATTGTTCGGAATGAGGAACACAATATTGCGGAGGTCTGCGAGAGTGTGGCCTGGGCGGATGAGATTGTGGTGGTGGATTCTGATTCAACGGACCGGACGGTCGAGATCGCACGCAGGTTTACGGATAAGGTTTTTAATCGCGAGTTTAAGGGGTACAAGGACAAGCACGAGTTTGCCGATGCTCAGGTAACGGGCGGATGGATATTCTGGATCGACGCCGATGAGCGCGTGACTCCGGAATTGAGGGCGTCGATCGCGAATCTGCGCGAGATGGATGACGAATTGCTCGCCGACGGCTATCGCATCGTCCGCAAGACCGATTATCTCGGCCGATGGATAAAACATTCTGGCTGGTATCCCGATTACCAGATGCGGCTTTATCGCAAGGACAAGAGCTATTGGGATGGCGTGGCCCCGCACCAGACCGCCCGTGTCAACGGCCGCGTCGAGACGCTCGACGGCGAATTCCTGCATTACACAAAACGCAGCTTGAGCGAACACCATCGCGTTACGGAATCTTATGCGACGCTTGCGGCCGAACATCTGGTCAAGAGCGGCCGGACGATCGGAGCGCTGGGCATTTTGACAAATACTGTCTCGGCGTTTATCCGCACATACATCCTCAAACAGGGTTTTAGAGACGGCGTCAGGGGTATGATAATCGCGATCTTTACGGCATACGGTGTCTTCCTGAAATACGCAAAGGTCTGGGAGCACAACAATAAATGAAAACTGTCATCCTCTGCGGCGGACGCGGCACACGGCTCGGCGAGCACGGCCGTTCGGTGCCAAAGGCTCTCATTCACATCGGCGGCAAACCGATCTTGTGGCACTTGCTGAGTATTTATTCGCACTATGACATTAGCGATTTTGTGTTGTGTCTCGGATTTTTGGGCGATGAGATACGAGGCTACTTTGACGGCGTGAATACCGGTTGGCGGATGGAGTTTGTCGAGACCGGGCAGGACACAAACACCGGCGGACGTTTGAAAAAGGTCGAAGAGCATCTCGCCGGCGAAGATATCTTTTGCGTAACCTATGGAGACGGGCTCTCGGATGTGAACATCGAGCAGCTTGTCGCATTTCATAAATCCCACGGCAAGATCGCCACTGTGACGGCCGTTCATCCGTATTCAAACTTTGGGCTGATGGATGTAGGCGACAACAACGCGATAATTCGTTTTCAGGAAAAACCGCTGCTCAAAGAGTGGATCAACGGCGGATTCTTTGTTTTTGACCGGCGGATTTTCGGATACCTCGACGACGACTGTACACTTGAACGCGAACCGTTTGAAAAATTGAGCCACGAGGGCGAGATGATGGCCTACCGGCACGATGGATTTTGGAAATGTATGGATACGTTTAAAGACACCCTGGAGTTTGAAGAATTGTGGAACGACGGGGCATCGTGGAAGGTTTGGTAGATAATTTATGAATCTATTCTGGAATGGCCGAACATCATTTGTGACTGGAGCGACAGGGTTTGTCGGTGCAAATCTTGTCGCTGAGCTCCTCGAACGAGGATCAGCCGTCGTCTGTCTCGAACGAGACGAGACACAGCCCAATTCGCTAGACCTTTTGAAATTGCGTGAAAAGGTAACGGTTATAAGGGGAGCGGTGGATGATCTGCCGCTGATGTCACGCATACTGAACGAATATGAGATCGACGCTGTATTTCATCTCGCCGCTCAGGCATTGGTAGGCGCTGCGAATCGGTCGCCGGTCTCGACATTTGAATCGAATATTCGCGGCACCTATCTTCTGCTCGAAGCGTGCCGTTTGAGCAGCACTGTCAAACGTATCGTCGTTGCATCGAGCGACAAAGCTTACGGTTCGCACACGATTTTGCCCTATTCCGAGGACTTTAAGCTCAATGCTCTGTTTCCCTACGACGTTTCAAAGGCCTGCACCGATCTGATCTCACAATCTTTTGCCCACACGTTTGACTTGCCCGTCGCTGTGACGCGCTCGGCCAATATTTACGGGCCGGCGGATGCAAATTTGTCGCGTATAATTCCCGGCACGATTCTCTCGGTCATAAACGGCGAACGGCCGATCATCAGGTCAGACGGAACGCCGGTACGCGATTTTATTTTTACCGAAGATATAGTTTCGGGCTATTTGCTGCTCGCCGAGAATATCGATGCAGCTAAAGGCTCGGCATACAATTTTGGCTCCGGCGAACCAGTATCAATGCTCGATCTGGTAAACAAGATCGTGCGGCTAATGGACAAGCAGGACGATCTCGCCCCTGATATTTTGCTGACAACCAAGATCGCAAACGAGATTGATGCTCAGTATCTGGATTCGTCGAAGGTACAGAAACAATTCGGCTGGAAACCAATGGTCGCGCTCGACGACGGTCTGCAGCGGACAATAAACTGGTACAATGTTAACTGGCGGTAATTAAGTCTTCTGTTCAATACAACGCTCTGTTTACCGCCCTCATCCAACTTAATGGAAGAAAACAGTATTAAACGCTATATTCGGACTGAGTATGAAGAATTCACTCGCCATTGCCTCAATGATATTTTGCCTCGCTTCGCTCTCCTTTGCTCAAAAAGGTGTCGATTCTCAGACGAAAACGATTAAAGACGAGGGTAATAAGGTTACAACTCGCGGAAATGACGCTACTCGCTCTTTCGATTGGGGCAAAGGCAAAACTAGGTTACGGGAACAGCTTCCAAATCCTTATAAACTCAACTCGCGTAGAGATGTACTCATTGGTATGGTCCTGGATGCTCTCAGGGAAAAGAAATTAGTCGTTGATGAGGCATCTTCGCGGCCCAAGGATGGCATAATTATTACTCAACCTTTCGTTTTTGCAAAGGGCACAGTAATTACGCAAAACGAGCTGAACCGCTACGCAAATCTTGATAATTCTTATTCCTCGTGGACACGGGCCCAATACACGTTGACGATTGATGTTCAGGCCATCGATGGCATTCAGAACAACGTTTCTGTAAACGCTAAGGTCGAGGGACGCTCCGCCACGGGTTTGACATCCGAATGGGTGACAGTGAGCAGTTCGGGGGTTGCCGAGGATGAATTCCTTGCTAAACTGGTCGAGATTGTGACTGGTATCTCACCCGATCCAATGACGGATACTCAGTAGCGAAACTTTGCAGGTTGAGAATATGCTATTACGAATTTTTACAATTGCAACTTTGGTGCTTATGGGCGGTATTTACTGCATTGCCCAGACCGGAGCTGATAATAAAAGTTCGATATATGCAAAACAAGGTGAATCAGACCTCGATAATCATCCCAAGAGTTTGAGGGAAATGTTGATAAAGATGCGGATCGAGAAAGATAAGAAAGAGTTTGATGAGATGCTGAGCCGCGGCGAAGAGGCTATGAAGATCTCTGAAGAACTTGAAAAAGCTTACGCCCAAAATGGGAGACTGAACCAGAACGAGATAAGTAAACTCGAAACTGTCGAAAAGCTAGTAAAGAAAATCAGAAGCGATCTAGGTGGAGATGATGATGGCTCCGACAAAAGAAGCAAACTGAATCTACAGAAAACTCGACCAATTGCTCAGGGAGAAGCTGTAAAGACTTTTCGTTCTACAACTGCCAAACTCTTTGACGAATTGAAACAAACTACCCGCTTTACGGTCTCCGCTGCGGCGATACAAAGTTCTAACGCCGTCCTACGGCTGGCACGCTTTCTACGAATTTCAAACTAGGATCTAAGTTGTAAGGTACCCCACAATCACATGAAACTGCTGGTCTTTATTTTTTCTTTCCTCCTTGCCAATTCCCTTTTTGCAATATATGTATCGGCACAGAACGATGATAGTGAGACGATCCTCGTCGATTCGTCAATCGTCGTCATGAACGCAACTATCACAGATGCATCGGGCAAAGCGGTTGGCGGTCTCGGTGGTAAATCTTTTCGCGTCTTTGAAAATGGTGTCGAACAGCATATCGAATCGTTTACAGCCGAGGAAACGCCATTTGCCGCCGTCATATTGCTTGACACCTCAGGAAGTATGGAAGCCCGCGTCTCACTTGCTCGTTCAGCGGCGATTGATTTTCTGGACGGGCTGCGACCAGATGATTTCGTATCCATTTACAATTTCGACTCAAAGGTTTTGATGGTTCAGGATTTCTCTAATAGCCGTGATATACGTGAGCAGGTCTTTGATCTCAAAGCCAGTGGTATGACCGTTTTGAACGACGCTGTTTACAAAGCGGCTCACCTGTTGGCTCAACGACCGGAAAAGCGGCGGGCAATCATCGTGTTATCGGATGGTGCCGATACAATGAGCAGGACGAGTGCCGACAAAGCTCTACATGCGGCTTTGCTCGCGGATGCCACAATCTACACCGTAGATATGTCACCCTCAGGCGATAACCCTCGCGGCCGAATGCAGAATCAAGGCGTATTAAAGAATTTTGCCGATAAGACGGGTGGAAAATTTCTCACAACTCCCGGTGGTTTGGCATTGCGGGATGCCTTCAAACGGATTGTTGAGGAACTCGGCAGCCAGTACACCATAGCATTTCAACCCGCAAATCTAATCAAAGACGGTAAATGGAGATCGCTGGATCTACGTGTTGCACAGCCCAATCTCACGATTCGCACCCGCAAGGGTTATAAAGCTCCTAAAGCGAAATAGAGTTAATTAGTCCGTTTACAACCAAGCTTACTGAAAACTAGTTCTATTTTTAACCTTATCGTTATGGCGTTCAATAGCTAATTGAATTAACTCATCTATTATTTGCGGAAACGGCTTACCAGTGCCAGCCCACATTTTAGGAAAACCGGATGCATCAGTCAGTCCCGGCATCGTGTTTATTTCGTTTACAAGCAAAGCCCCGTTATCGTTTCGCAAAAAGAAATCGACACGGGCGAGACCCGAGCCATCGATAGCTTTAAATGCGGTAATTGCCATTTGCCGTATTTTTTTTGAAAGTTCATCGGAAACCGGTGCGGGGACGACGAATTCATTATTGCCGGTACCTGAATATTTTTCGGCATAATCTAAAAACTTTTTGCTCTCGTCACGGATCAGGTATTCGCCGGGCAGACTAGCTTGCGGAGTGTCATTGCCGATGACCGCACATTCTAACTCACGCATTTCCAAACCTTCTTCGACAATTATCTTGCGATCGTATTCAGCTGCAAGATCGATAGCGCTTGCCAGCGTTGCGGCATTGGTAGCTTTTGAAACTCCGACTGAGGATCCAAGATTCGCGGGCTTTACAAAACATGGAAAGCCTAGTTTGGCCGCGACCTGACGAACGACAGTTTCGCGATTTTTCTCCCACTCTCCACGTAAAAACCAGACATAGTTACAGATCGGCAGCCCGGCGTCACGAAACAGCGTTTTCATAAACGCCTTGTCCATACCGCATGACGATGCCAAAACGCCGCAGCCGACATAAGGCAGATCAGCCATTTCAAAAAGGCCCTGAATTGTGCCGTCCTCACCATAGGTTCCATGCAATACTGGAAATATGACATCTAACGGAACTGTACCTTCGCTGTCGAGAATCGCTAAACCGCGAGTTTGCGTATCGCCGGTAAGGGATACGGGTGAGGCGATCGGCTCGCCCAGACGCCGTCTAAAGCTTGCTTGCGTATCTTGAAGCAAAAGCGATAGCGACTTTGCCGGGCTTAACCATCGACCGTCATTATCAATGGCGAGCGGGACTACATCGTATTTTTCCGAATCGATCTGTTCTATAACTGTTTTCGCAGAACGGATCGAAATCTCATGCTCGCCCGACCTGCCGCCAAAAATCACTCCGACACGTATTTTCATAGATAAGCTACAATATTGTTTTTCCAAACGCTGACAAAATGAGCTCACACGCTAGTTCGACAGTAATATTGCTCTGATCGAGCAGCGGGTTGACCTCAACGATCTCAAATGAACGCATACGGCTGTCGG
Organism: Pyrinomonadales bacterium; assembly: GCA_038257355.1. Classification (GTDB taxonomy): domain Bacteria; phylum Acidobacteriota; class Blastocatellia; order Pyrinomonadales; family Pyrinomonadaceae; genus OLB17. Next base: position 13,214 of record JBBSJK010000040.1, read on the forward strand.
CGGCTATCATCTCTAGGGCAAGATGAGCTTCGCGATAGGTTGCACCGCCGCGAACCAAAGTTCCCGATCCAGGTGCAAAACGTGGGTCGATACCATCAACATCAAATGTAACAGCATATCCGCCTGGGGCCTTTGTAGCGATTGCGATAGCGTCAGCTACGCATGCTCCCATACCGCGACGGTCAATATCGCTCATCGTAAAAAAATTATTGCGTAGCCCGAGTCTTTCGATTTGCAGTCGTTCTCCCTCGTCTATATCACGGGCCCCGACGTGTGCCAGAAACTTGGGGTTAAGTTTTGGTGAAAAACCGCATAATGTGGTTAGCTCGGGGCTTCCATGACCAAGGATAACCGCGAGCGGCATACCGTGTATGTTGCCTGATGGCGATGTTTCAGGAGTATTAATATCAGCATGAGCGTCAAACCAGATTAGTCCGATCTCCTGTGACTTTTGACGATAATGCGAGGCAATCGCCGAAAATGTGGGTATTGCAATAGCATGATCGCCGCCTAGCAGAATCGGAATTTCGTCATTTTCGAGAATATTCGTAAGCTTCTCAATGATGTTTTTGCAAGATGCCAGCATCGAATCGAGGTGTTTAGGATTCTCGGTGGCTTCAGTATCATCGGGCTGTATGATTGCAGCATCACCGTGATCTATAACCTCGTAACCGAGCGTGCGAAGATGATCCGCGAGACTGCTCCCGCGTATTTTTGACAACCTCATTGCGTTTACACCAAGCTCGCTACCTGTCTTTCCGGCTCCGAACCCAAGTGGAATACCCAATATTCCGGCCTTACTGCCTAATTCTAATGACATAAATTATAACTCGCCAAAACCAGATGCAAACAACCCTTCTATTGCTGCAATCGCTTCCACTTCATCATCTCCGTCAGCCACTACAAATATACTCGTACCGTTTCCCGCAGCCAGGTGGAGAACGCTGAGAATCGACTTGGCATTGGCCTTTAAGCCTATATCTGTGCGTTCGATAGTTATCCGGCAGCGATGCCGATTGGCTAGACGGACAAGTTGAGACGCTGCCCGTGCGTGCAGCCCGAGGGCATTTACGATCGTAAGCGGCCTCTCAAGCATCCTTTTTAATTTTCTGAGGCTCGAGAAGTATACCGGCACGACAAATAGCTTCTTTTCCCTGATCCTCGACCTCTTTTGCAAGCTCATGCAAAGTCATCTCGCGATTTGTCGAGGCGAGTTTAATAACCATTGGTAGATTTACGCCAGTAACTATTTCTACCTCATTCTCCTTTAGGAACATCGCAGCAATGTTTGTTGGCGTGCCGCCAAACATATCGGTCAAAATTAAAACACCATTTCCGGTCGAAACATTATCGATAGCTCGTCGGATTTCGTCCTGAGCCATCTCGACATCGTCGTGCCAGCCAATCGAGACGGCGGCGATGTGGCTGAGATCACCGACCACTGCCTCGGCAGCGGCAACCAACTCATTTGCGACCTGTCCGTGTGATACGATCACACCACCGATTATTTTCATACTTTTTACTATATTCTAGTATCGTGTATTAAACTTATTTCTGAATATCTCTGTGGCTAACTGTTGTGTCAAAACCCTTCTTTTTTAACAAACGCTTCAAACTGTTTGCAACCATTACCGAACGATGTCGACCTCCTGTACATCCGATGCCGACGGTTAAATAAGATTTGCCCTCGCGTTGATAGCGAGGGAGTAAATAGAGCAACAGATCGCTGAAACGATCAATAGTCTCATTAACTTCGGACTTCTCTGACAGATAGTTTATGATCTCCGGGTCATCACCGGTAAGATGCTTTAACTCTTTTTGAAAATAGGGATTAGGCAAATGACGTACATCGAACATTAGATCTACCGAACGCGGATTGCCGTATTTGTGGCCAAAGCTCATCACTTCAACCTTTAGTGGCACCCCATCCTCAAAACCACTGAATTTTTGAACCAGAAAATGCCGCAGCGTATGAACTGTATGCTCAGATGTGTCAATTATGAGATCAGCAAGCTTGCGAATGTCCTTGAGCGCCCGCCTCTCGCTTTTGATCGCGGACAGCAAACCTTTTCCGCTGTCTGCGGGATGAGGACGGCGTGTTTCGCAAAATCGCCTTTGTAGAACTTCATCAGAAGCCTCGAAAAATACTACAAATGGTGAGAGATTGCGTTTGGCAAGTTTCTTTAATTCACCCGGGAATTCAGATAAAAATTGTCGTTCGCGAATATTTATAACGAGCGCCGCCTTCTCAATCGAAGGATTTCTGCGATCAGCCGGAACCAGCAGTCTGCCAAAAGTCGAAAGCATCGTCAGCGGCAGGTTATCGACACAGAAATAACCCAAATCCTCGAGCGAATCGGTCGCCGAGCTCATTCCCGAACCACTCAAGCCGGTAATTATCACAAATGCAGGCAGGTTCATGTTGTCACGGCTTTTTTTTTGCATAAATAAAACTAACAACTAACTCTAATGTCCTGCAACGATTAAGTCGTGCGTAGCGAATACATCATTTTCGACAGAGGCCTTGCGATTGTTAAAAAGCTTTACTGCCGTTTCGACTATCAAGACAAGGTCGGGTTTTAGCTCAATACAAAAATTTAGTTTTGGCAGCTTAGCAGTCAATAACTCAGCTTCTGTAAATCCTCGTCCGGTCATTGAGGACTCTGAATTATGGAATTCAATCCAAAGGTCTACCCTTTTACACGGTTCAAACGAGTGATCACTAAAGAGCTCTCTGACATCTATAATTCCTAGCCCCCGGATTTCCAAAAGTCCCTTAAATCTTTCGGGTGGAATTCCGATTAATTCGCCGCCCATTTCCTCTATAATTATCACGTCGTCAGCCACCAACTTATGGCCCACGGATATGAGACCTAATGCACACTCAGATTTGCCTGTGCCGGATTCGCCTGTGATAAGTACACCAACTCCCGTTATATTTATGAGTACTCCGTGAATAACAGTGTCAGTATTGGATGAAATCACAGTTATTGCTTTCCCGGGCAGCCTGCTTTTTAGTTATTGAGCTCTTGCGTCTGCATTAAGTGGACTGTTTCAACACCTTTTAGCCTGTCTTGGAATTACCTAAAGTGGTACAAAAGGGTCTAAGTGACCAAATAGTCGGTCGAGCGAATCTATTCGGCCAGATCGGAGGGTGCGATCACTTCCGAAACTCTTTGAGCCTTATGAGATTTGTCGATGACCTTATCTTTTAATTTCCGGGCCTGTTTTTCAATCTTGCCAATCGTTTGAGACAGGGATTGATACATATCCGGTATGCTCGAATCGGCGGTCAAAACCTCATTTCGCCAGTTCATGACGACTTCAGAACGGTGCATTCCCCGCTCGACCTCGATGATTACATGGGCTTTTGGTGTTTTCCCGTCAAATAGATGTTCGATTTTTTCAAAGTGTTCCTCGACATGTGCTTTCAACGCCGGGGTGAAATCCATGTGCCGTCCGGTAAATTCAATATTCATATAACAGTTTTACGCTCCCGCGAACCGGGAATATTCATCTGATCACGATATTTTGCTACGGTTCGCCTTGATAGTTTAACGCCTTCCTTGCTGAGAACTTTTGCAATCTGGTCATCTGTCAGCGGTGTTTTTGTATCCTCGTCCTCAACCATCTTTTTGATTCTGAGTTTGAGTATGCGGGTTGACACCTCTTCACCCTCTTCATTTAGCATGCCTTCGCTAAAGAAACGTCTTAACTCGATCACTCCCTGCGGGGTGTGTGCGTATTTGCGGTTGACCACCCGCGAAATTGTCGAAAGATGCATACCAATGTCTTCGGCAACATCCTTGAGCATCATCGGTTTAATATGTTCAACGCCATTATCTAGAAAATCACGTTGACGGGAGACGATACATTCCACTACGCGATAGATGGTTTGGCGCCGATGTTCGATATTTCGCAGCAGATCGACGGCCGAACGCACTTTTTCCTTAATAAAATCTTTTGTTTCCTTTGTTGTATCGGTTTGATCCAACATACTATGATATGTCGGACTGATACGAAGCCGTGGACTGCCGTCGTCGGCGAAAAAGATCACATAATCTTCGTCCAGCTTTTCAACATAGACCTCAGGGGAAACAAAAACCGCTTCTTCGGATGAATATCGGCGGCCTGGATACGGATCAAGCCTACGAATCTTATCGATTTCCTTATCGAGAATATGGATATCGAAGCCGGTTGCCTTTGCTAAATGCTGCAAACGATGCGGCTGCAGGTCTTCTAGATGTTCATTAACAAGACGGCAAGCGAGGCTCTCGGCTTCACCGACGGCTTCGAGCTGCGCAAGGAGACACTCTTTAACGTCATAAGCTCCACAGCCGACCGGGTCGAGCTGCATCACGGCATGGCGGGCCGCTTCAACCTCCTCGACTGAACATCGGCATGATTCGGCGATTTCCTCAACCGAGGACATCAAACGTCCATCAGCGTCAAGATTGCCGATAACCTGTATTGCAGCCTCCTCGTAATCGTCGTGGAGACTAAGCAAATTTAGCTGCCATTCGAGATGTTCGCTGAGCGAAGGCGAATGAGATAGAAATTGTTCGAAACTGGGTGCATCATCCTTGTATTCTATCTCCTGCGTACGATATCCGGGGTCGAGATAGTCTTGAAATTCCCTGCCATAATCGATCTCATCGAAGGGATCCGATGATTCGCGACTTGCGTCATCCTCACCGTCGGTCTCCCCTGCTGACTTATCTTCACTGCCGTTAAGAGTAGTTCCGTCGGGTTTTATTGCCTCAAAGTCGGCACCGCTCGCTTCGGCAATTTCGGGCTGACCATTGTCCAACCCATGATCCTGGCCATCCGAGTTTTGATCTAGAATATTGTCGCCGATCTCTTGAACCTCTTCGCCCGGCTGGACCTCTTCGAGAATCGGATTGGCAACCATTTCCACCTCGATAAGATCATTAAGTTCGAGCGAATTCATTTGCAGCATCTCGATGCGCTGCCGCAATTGCGGCGTTAGCACCATTTTTTGCTGAAGCTGGGCTGTGAGTCTTAAGGAAGACATATTCTGGCGTAGAGGCTGTCATTACAATGTTTCTGCTTGACGAATCAAAAACTGTTCCTAAGGACAATTATACCGATAATGGAATGGAAATGTAAAAGTTTGGGGGCTACAAAGCAAATCGTTCTCCGAGATAAAGACGGCGAACCTCGATGTCTTTGATCAGCTCGTTAGGGCTGCCTGCACGGAGTATCTTGCCGTCCGAGAGAATATAAGCACGGTCGGTTATACCAAGTGTTTCCCGAACGTTGTGATCGGTTATTAGGATCCCTATACCCTGTTTTTTGAGATACAGGATAATCTCGCGAATATCATCGATTGCGAGAGGATCGATCCCCGCAAACGGCTCATCAAGCAGGATAAAACGAGGTTCTGTGGCGAGACATCGGGCAATCTCCACACGGCGTCGTTCGCCGCCTGAGAGAGCATCACCGCGTACTTTTCTAATGTGTGTGATGCCAAATTCGTCGAGCAGCTTTTCAAGCCGTTCAAAACGTTCGGCCCGTTTCAGTTTCATGGTTTCGAGCACTGCCAAAATGTTTTGTTCGGCTGTAAGTTTTCTAAATACGGATGGTTCCTGAGGCAGATAGCCGAGGCCCAGTCGGGCACGAAGATACATGGGCAGTCCCGTAACATCGCGACCATTTAGAACGATGCTGCCATTTTCGGTATGTTCGAGACCGACGAGCATATAAAAAGTCGTGGTTTTACCGGCTCCGTTGGCTCCCAGCAGACCGACAATCTCGCCTTGATTTACGGCAACGCTTACATCATCGACGACACGGCGGCGGCCGTATGTTTTTTGAATATTATTGGCCGTCAGAGCATCCCCGGAGTGATCGGGACGATCTCCGTTGCCGTTTAATGTCGTCATTTACTGTTTAAGTTCTTTAATTTTATAGACAGACCGAGTTCGCCCGGAGGTGTTCGGATTTGTTTTGCTTTCAGAAGTGACCCGGTTATTTCGCATTGAAAAAGTTAATTGACCGCTCTGCGACGAACCGTTTTCGGGGTCGGTAACAGTTGCAGGATTACCGCGAAGGATTGCAACTTCATCATCGGCCGAATACTGCGCCCAGTCGCCCGAGGCACGTCGCGTAGGTTGTGTAATCGTCACATTTGTCTCAGCTACGGTCCGCGTCACCTCGTTTTTTTCGTTAAGATATACATCTGCTGACCCAGCTGTAATACGATCAGTTCCCTGCCGGATATCGACAGATGTCTTATACTGCAGAACGCGTTTTTCCCGGTCAAAGGTCATCGAGCCCGCTGCAGCAGAGGTGGGGACTGAGCTTTCCCTACCCTTTTGTTTGAGTTTTGCATTGTAGATCAGGCTTTGAACATTGCCCTCGGCGAGGAATTTACCGCCAATCTGATCGATAAATAGACGGTTGCCGCGAACGTAGTTATTTTCCTGCCAGCCTCTAGCGTTGCCGGTATAAATGGCCGTTTCGCTCTTGTGATCAAATTCCGCGCTGTCAGCAGTCAGAAAGACTGGTTTATCCGATGCTCCGAATGGAGTCGTGTCCCTGATCTGTTTTTGACTGTAATAAGTCGTGCTGACTCCGCCGCGAAGACTCGACTTGTTATTTATCGTATCAAAATCGATCTCGTTTGCTTTCGCACGGCCACGGGAATCCCAAAACGTCGGCTCACCGCCGCGTAGCCTGATAAACTCGTCAACCTGCGTAAAGGTCATTTGTCTTGCCAGCCCGTTTCGGTCAAGCTCGGAAAATTTAGCATTCCCACTGGCGTCTAGGCTCTCAATATCGCTTGAGCTGGGACTAAAATGGGCTGTGAGTTGATCGGCACTGATATTTTGTGTTCCTTTGCCATTTGATGAAACCGTCGGTACACGAACCGCCTTGGCCATTTTCTCTGCAATACATGTTTTGGCATTATTTCCAGTTGGAAAAAACTCGCAATCGAAACGAGGAGCATTGATTGTAGTCCGGTAATTTTTCTTGTCGGCGACCAACGGCTCGATATACAATTCCGCATTGCCGATGGCCTGGGCTTTGCTCATATCCTTGCCATTCGCATTAAAAGTCGTAGTCACCTTATCGGCAGTAACACGTTTGTTGGCCGCACTGGACTGCCCACTTGGAGCGTTTAGATTGATCGTAGTCCGTCCATCGGTGCGTAAACTTTCCAGAAGCCCCTCGCCCTTAAACAAAAGGCTGATACCGCGGGCAGCGGTCGTAATCACACGCGTGTACTGTGTGCTTTCAACCGGAACGATCTCGACAGTGCTTTGGCCAATAGCGTTTACATCACGAAGCTGTCGGGAATCACCGAATGAAGCGTTTAGCTCGGGCGCGGCAATATTCATTGTCCTTTCTGCAGTTGTTTGCCGGGCCGATGCGTTGCCGCGAATCACGGTATCCTTTATTTTTTTGTCAGGAAACAGATTTGCATATAGAACGTCACCTTTTAACTGATCAATTCCTTGTATAATCTCTGCCCCCCCTGTGAGTGCTAGTTTGCCAGCAGTTTGTTCATAAATGGCCTCGGCAGCTCGAATATCTGTCTTTTTCCCGTTAACCGTCGAAACGATATGAGCACCATTCTTTAGCTCGTACCGGTCGGCGTCTTTGTCAAAAAAAGCATACCCGGCGTTAATTATAGTCGGCTGTAGTCCCGAATCTGTCGAGGCTATTGTGACGTTATCAAACATCTCAAAAGTTCTCAAAAGCATTGTGTCAGCATTAGCTCCTGAGAAATTGACCAATATTTTACTTGCCAAAATGTCAGTATTTCTGACTTTTGTGATTGTGTTGATCGAGACGTTTGTATTTAGTACGATCTGGTTAGCGATCTGGTCATATGTTGCCGTACCTGAATTAATTTTTGCAAAACGTACATTAGATTTTGCCAAACTGGGAGAGTCAAACGTCTCAATCTCGACATCTTTTAATAATTCGAGCCTCTTTTCCCCCATCTTAACCGTTGCACCATATGATTTGCCTCTAATATTGTCGCGTTCAAACTCTATTTCCTCTTCAATATGGGCGGTCTCAGTTTTCTTAGTATAGACAACGTGATTTGTTTTTATCTTAAGGGCTTCGCTAGTCTCGATCTGAACATTTCCCTTGAGATAAGCTGTGAAATTTTTTTCCTCCTCGGGAATGTACAACGCTGATTCAGCCCTCAATCTGTCAATGCTCACGCCGAGGTCGTCATAGACCTCCAGGTAAACATTATTGAGCTCCATGTGTTTGTCGGAAAAGGTTTTAGCGTAGTCGGCTCTGATAAAATATTTTGTGATACCATCGTCAGTTTCGAGCCGCTCGTAACCCCTCACCTCAGAAACGACATCGGTCGAGAGTTGCGTATGCTCACTTTTTAACTTAAACGAGGCTTTTGACCGTTCCCTATAAAATCCGACGACGACAACTATCACCGCAACGCTCAAGGCGCTAATCGCCGCAATGCGAAAATACAGCGGTAATTTCGCCCTGAGTCGATACTGTTTGGAATTGTGGGTTTGATTCTCAGGCACTATTTTAATTATCCGCTCTTAAATCCTCGACGACAAGTTGTAGACGGGTATTTCCCTGCCAGGTATTTGTCTCGGCGACATAAGCTAATTCGATGCGTGAATGAGGTTTGAGAGTTTGCCACTTTGATTTTTCAACTCCATCCCACCAAACCGCTTCGAATTGTTTGTTGTCATCGCCGACGAGTTTTAGTTTGAGATGCTTTTCCTTCATCACAAACGGCTCGTCTCGTAGTATTAAATTTCGTGTTACAAATATCGGTTTCGGATTGCCCACACCAAAAGGCTCAAATCCCGCGAGACTCTCGACTATATCGAGACCGAGCGACTGACTGGTAACCAAAGCATCGATCTTCAGTTCGGGAATCAAGTTGTCGGCTAAAAGAGATGTTTTTGCATATTCATCCAGGCGTTTTTGTACTGCAGGAATATTCTCTACCTTGACCTTCATTCCCGCCGCCGCCGCGTGGCCGCCGTATTGCTCAAAGAGTTCTGAACACGTGTCCAGAGCATTGAGTAAATGAAAACCTGGTACGCTGCGGGCGCTGCCGTGGCCGTAGCCGTCTTTTAGTGAGAGGACGATGGTTGGGCGATAGAGTTTCTCGGCAATTCTTGACGCGGCAAGGCCGATGACGCCCTGATGCCAACCCTCACCAGCGACTAGAACGAAGTGCTTTTCGGTAATTCCTTCGGTTTCAAACAGGGCAAGTTCAGTTATCTTTTGCTGCACCTGCTGCCTTTCGCGGTTACGGCTGTCTAGTAATGCGGCGAGTTTACGAGCGGTAGGGAAATCTACAGCCTCAAAAAGCTCAACGACATGCCGAGCAATATCCATGCGACCGGCAGCGTTGATACGTGGGCCGATGCGAAAACCTATGTGATAACTAGTCATATCCGAACGACAGTCAGCGACCTCCATCAATGCTTTTAGGCCCCAGTTATCCGTTTTTGGCAGATCAAGGAGTCCGAGACTGACAATTGCACGGTTTTCGCCGGTGAGATTCATAACATCGGCAACGGTGCCGATGGCGGCGATTTTAAGGAGGGGCGGCACTTCGTGTTCGAGGCCTTTTTCACGGAGCAAAGCATGTGCGAGTTTAAACGCGACGCCGACGCCGGCGAGATTCTTATCGGGATAATCACAACCCGTCTGATTCGGATTTACCACAGCGACTGCGGGCGGATTGCCGCGAACTTCGTCCGACAGATGGTGATCGGTGATGATAACATCCAGGCCGTTATTGCGTGCCCACTCCAGCGGTTCAAAACTGCGGATGCCGCAATCAACGCTGATAACAAGCGTGACGCCGTCCTTTACCGCCTGTTCGAGGGCTGGAATGTTTATGCCGTAACCCTCAGTAAAGCGGTTGGGAACGTGAAATGTTGACTCGGAGCCAAGCAGCGAGAGCATTTTGCGCAGTAAAACCGTACCGGTCGTACCGTCCACATCGTAGTCGCCCCAAATCATTATCTTTTCGCCGTCCGCAACCGCTTTCTGGATACGATCAACGGCCTCGCGCATACCTTTTAGCAGAAATGGTTCGTGAAGATGCTCGGGTGATGGATTAAGAAATTCAAAAGCCTTAGCTTGTGTATCGTGTCCGCGTGAGATGAGCAAAGCGGCGACGAGCGGTTTAACTTTTAGCTCGTAAGCAAGGACATTGACTGCATCGGCATTATGTTTGCGGATTGTCCATCGTTTTTGCATCAAAATTCTAATGTGTAGTTGACCATACCGCTTGTGGGGACAGACGAATAGACTCGCCCGGCATTCACAACCCGTAACAAAAAATCCCGTTCATTTATGCAGTTGGTACTGACACCTACACCACCGGGCTTATTATGCCCTGCCACAATAAAACTAAAATCACGGAACCTAGAACGATACGATAAATTATAAAAACGGCAGTCGAATTACGGCGAAGAAAGGCGAGCAGGAACCAGATCGATAGGTAACCAACGATACCCGCGACGACGGTGCCGACGAGCAGCGGTGTAAAACTCTCATCGGGCAGGATATCCCATGCCTCACGAAGCTGTAACAGGCCGCTCGCCGTTATCGCAGGAATAGCCAGGAGAAACGAGAACCGAGCGGCAGTCTCACGCTTTTCGCCCGCTAGCAATCCGCCCATAATCGTGGAACCCGAACGGCTTGCCCCAGGCATCAGGGACAAAACCTGTGCAAAACCGACGACAATCGCATCGACCATGCCGAGATGTCTGATCTCTTTTCTCTGTTTCCCGATCAATTCGGCAAATGCCAGTAAAACGGCGATCACGATCAGCATGATCGCTATTACCCATAGGTTTTTTGTCCCGCTGCCTGTAATAAAGTCTTTATATAAAAACCCGACAACGCCGATTGGTATCGAGCCGATAATGACCAGCCAACCGAGCCATGCCTCGGTCGAGAGCCAAATCGGACGAACGCCGTCAGTTCCCGAGAAACGCATTCCGCGTTTTCCAGTCAGAAGCGCAAAATGATCCCGAACAAAGGCTGTCGTGATGCCCCATATATCCGCTGCAAAGTAAACAAACACCGCCGCAAGCGTACCGAGCTGAATGACCGCCATCGTCGCGGTTATCTGCTCGGCATTCCCGCCATAAAGATCTGTAAAACGGCTTGCAAATATCAGATGCGCCGTCGAACTGATAGGGATAAACTCGGTCAGCCCCTGCACAATACCGAGAATTATTGCTTGTAAAAAATTCATGTAACGGCTGCGGGAAAGGTAAAGAGTGAATGTAACACATCAACACAAATTTGCAGAAGCCCGTAAGAAATATGCGATTATTTCGACCTCCTAAAACATTCCGCAGGTAGGAGCGCACTTATTTCATGGAGGGTTTGTAAATCACGGCACCGGTGCGAACGCTACTCCCGAAACCTCGCCCGTCCCGCCACGGCATCGTAAAGCCATGTGGGCATTATCCGTCCCAACCTGACGAGCCATGCCAGAGGCCACGGAAACGCGGCAAACTTCTTTTTGTTTTCGATAGCATTAATGAAGTAAGGTATCGCCTCCTCAAGCTCCATAATAAAAGGCATTTTGTTCGAGCGTCCGGAAGTAAGCGGCGTCTTTATAAATCCCGGTTGGATGATTGTGACGGAAATCCCTTTGTCCGCATGATCGAGCCGAACGCTTTCGAAAAAAGTGGTCATTGCGGCCTTACTTGCGGAATACGCCGCAGATTTCGGCAGTCCGCGAAAGCCTGCAAGGCTCGAAATCGCAACCAAATGACCGGAACCACGCTCAAGCATTTTAGGAACGACCGCGTGAGTCGAATTCACTGCACCTAACAGATTAATATCGATCAGCTTCTTCACAGATACCGGGTCATACGCCCGTGTCAGAGCATCATTGCCGCCGATACCTGCATTTGCAATCATGATATCGATATGACCAAATTCGGTGCGGAACTTATCCACCGCCGCCTGCAATTCCTCAGCATCGACGACATCGCACGGAAATACCCGGGCTGTACCACCGACGGCCTCACACCGAGAGGCAATATCGAGAAGTAGTTCCTCACGCCGAGCCACCAACCCCAATATTCCGCCTTTCTTCGCGATAGCAATGGCAATACCCTCGCCTATACCGCTCGATGCTCCGGTGAGAAAGATCGTACGATTGTTCCAATTCATCAGTTTATTATGCAGTTGGTTGAGAACATCTCAAAATAGTCAAAAAATAACTCACATCCTCGCTTAGAAAAATTTTACATACGTTAACCGTAGATAGCGATTTTAACTAGAAGCGATGTAAACTAAATGTTAATTTATTGTTAACAAAAGGCAGTGGGCGAATTTTATATTCGTTCCAATGTATCAATGTAATTACAGTTTCCACTACACTCTGCGTTCCGTTTAGCGGCTTTAATTGGCCGCTTTTGTGGTTTTCCTTAGTCCGGCGTTGTAGACCTTTTAAAAGTACCGTCGATATTTCGCATAAATGGCTTATTCCAAAGGAGAATGAATGAATACTAGAGAGATCACGTTGGGAGCCTTAATTCTCTTCGCCTGTTTTGCTTATACCGCGTCCGCACAGTCGCCGCTGCAGCCCGAATCGCGAGGAGACACTCAAAGTTGGAACGAACTGCAGTTTACAGTACCGATAAACGAGCAGGTGGATCTGACATTTAGCGGGACGCTTAGACTCGGACGTAATCTCGGCGATTTTATTGATGAGAGAGTTGGGGCGGGTCTGGACTTTAAATTAGGTAAGTATTTTGAGATCTCGCCGGGTTATGAGTATATTGTCAAACAGCCTGAGCCCGGCCGGAATACCTATGAAAACAGGTTGTCTCTCGCTGGAACCGTCAAGATACCTGTCGGCAGTTTTAGCATCAAGAATCGGAATCAGATCGAGCGGCGATTGCGAAATTCAAACTCCGACATAACCCGCTATCGCAACCGTTTGCTCTTATCTCGGCCGGTTAAGATCGGCGGCACGGAACTCGAACTTTTCGTGTCTAACGAGGTCTTTTACGATTTTAGCGAAAACGCGTGGACACGCAACCGTTTTTCGGTCGGCGGTGAGAAAAAGTTTAGCGAACATTTTACGCTCGAGGTTTATTACACACGCCAGAATGACGGATTTAGCAGCCCTGGAGATTTACACATCATAGGAACAACTTTTAAGCTTCGTTAATGAAAAACAGCCCAATATAAAACATACTCACTGTTATCGGCTTAAATTATTGTCCGGTGAAATAACGTCAACTACATTTTATGGATATTATTTGGCAAGAACTTAGCTTCGGCTTTGGCGATGCTCAACAGCTAGTCAGGGTTATTATACGACTTATCATGGCAGTTCTCCTTGGAGCCGCAATCGGCTATGAACGTGAGAAAGCTGGAAAAGAGGCGGGCTTGCGAACGCATATTATTGTCACTCTCGGCACGTGTGTTTTTGTTCTGGCTTGCTCGGGTTACGGCATGGGCCCCGATGCCTTATCGCGCGTTATACAGGGCATCGTGACCGGGATTGGCTTTATCGGGGCCGGTTCTATTCTCAAGCTTGATAACGAACGTAGTATTCGCGGCTTGACCACATCAGCCGGGATTTGGATGGCGGCAGCAATCGGCGTAGCTGTTGGTTTAGGAGAGATCGGCCTTGCCCTGCTAGCCACAGTCACGACGTTGATCGTATTAGCGTTGATGGGATCGGTTGACGAAAAAAAAAAGGAAGAGCCTAAATATTGAGGATCGATTAAGGCAACTTTTGAAACTATATATGTGCGGGTTCGCGTCAGGTTGGCATTGGGATTACAAAGCCTTTGTAAATGCGTATATGTCTGTTATTGCGGTCAGAATACTAGCCGTTCGGCACAATTATCGGACGCCCGACTACGGAACCAACCGCACCTAAACCCTCTAAACCTCAACGATTGTCGTTACAATCACAGGCTTCGAACTTAGTTCCTTCTGCACAAAACGTTTTAAATGCACGCGTAGATTTTCCTTAAACATCGTGCGGTTTGCGATATGTTCGGGCTTCATATCATTGATCGCTTTTGCGACTGACTGGCGGGCCTCGGCGGCGAAGCCGTTTAGAGGATCAATTCCCGCGACTCCTTCGAATGTGATCTGCGGTTCGCCGTTGAGAATATTTCCGCCTTTGTTCATCGCGACGACTAGCGAGATCGCACCGCCGTAGGCGAGTTTCTTTCTTTCCCGGACAATGTCGTATTCGATCTCTTCCATCGATTCTTCGTCGATAAATGTTTTGAAAAGCTCGCGTTTTTCGACAATTTTTGCCGAACGCTCATCGAGTTCGAGGACATTGCCGTTTTCGATCAGTATAATGTCTTCGTCGGAGTAGCTGCCGACGTGATTCTTGATGAATTCTTTTTGGCGGAAGAGCATCCTGTATTCGCCGTGGATGGGAATGACGAATTTCGGTTTGGCCGTCTCGACCATTATTTTGATGTCGCCCTGGGAAGCGTGGCCTGAAACGTGGACGAGGCGGCGTTTTTCTTCGATAATGTTGGCGCCGCGTTTATAAAGGTGGCCGATCATGCGGCTAATTCCCTTTTCATTGCCTGGAATGATGCGGGCGGACAAAACAACGGTGTCGCCCTTCTCAATCTCGATGCCCTTGAAATTCGCCGTCGCCATATTCCACAGTGCCGCCCGCAATTCCCCTTGCGAACCGGTCACCAGATAGCAGACCTCGTCGTTATCCATCGCCCGCGTCGAGCCGAGATCGATGCTTGTGCCGTGCGGTATTTTTAATAATCCCTGTTCCTCGGCGATCTCGATATTTTTAATCATCGAACGGCCAATCACGCAGACGCGGCGGCCGTATTTATGAGCAACATCAAAGACGATCTGAAGACGATGGAGCGATGACGAGAATGTCGAGATTATCAGACGCCCTTCGGTTTCCTCAAATATCTCCTCGAATGCCGGTATCACCGCCATTTCCGAAGGTGTACGGCCGGGAACCGTAGCGTTTGTCGAATCACAGAGCAGTGCGAGAACGCCTTCGTCGCCGATACGTCCGAGAGTTTCGAGATCATAGGGCTTTCCGATCACGGGCGTGTCGTCAATCTTGTAATCGCCCGTGTGAATGATCGTTCCGACCGGGGTATGAATCGCGAGTGAAAAACATTCGACCAGCGAATGCGAAGCGTGGATGAATTCGATCTCAAAATGCCCGATCTTCACGCGGTCATTGGCCTGAACCCGGTGCATCAGCACCTCATCGAGCATATTGAATTCGCCCAAACGCTTCTCGGTCAACGCCAGCGTAAACCGCGACGAATAAACCGGTAGATTAAATTTCTTGAGAATGTATGCGAGAGCTCCGATGTGGTCTTCGTGACCGTGGGTGAGGATGATGGCGGTCAGATCGTCTCGATATTCCTCAAGAAAATCAAAATTCGGTATCGAAATATCCACGCCAAACGGCGTTTCCTCAGGGAATCCCATCCCGGCATCGACAACGATCATCTCGTCGCCATACCGGATGCCCATACAGTTCATCCCAAATTCGCCAATCCCGCCCAGCGGTATTATCTCAACCTTATTTACAGCCACAAATCTCCTGACACAGAACAAAAAGACAGTATAGCACGCCCGCACCGCCGGTCTCATTCCCCGTCCAGCATCAAGGGCGTTGCCGGTTATCGGCTAGCGCCATAATTTTTATTTCAGCACCAGACAGACGCCGACTGTTTACGGATTTTGGGGCGTCTGATTTTACTTTCACCACTGATAAAATACATTTTTTGGTAGTGATTTTTTTTGCATTTTAAATTTCACGAGTTTGCGCACTAATTTTGGGGTGTTTTTAAATGTGGCACGTGCCACAATTTAAACATTGAAGTAACACAAAGCCGTAAATACAGGGTTTTGGGATTTGCGAGGTGAGCTTTTCGGGAAATTCAGGGCCTGGTTTGGTACAGTTAAAAGAGGCGTTTTGTCGCTGATTGTGGGTAGTTTGGTACAGTTGTTTTGCCAGTTTGGTACAGTTGTTTTTGGCGAAAGTGAAAGTGTAATTTTTTTTTGGGAAAACAAAATGGGTCAGCGATGTCAGCGGAGTGTAGGGGGAGATCTCGGCTGCAGAAGCCCGCACAAAGTAAGGGCATCCGTCGAGCATCAAAAAGCGCCCTTACTTCGTGCGGGCTTCCGCAACGAAAATGAAAAAAATCTCGCGAATCACAGGCCTGACCCCAATTTTTAAAAGTTCTTTTCTGTCAGAGCGGCGATTTCGTCGGTCAAACTGACCCATTCTTCGAGCGTGAGAGTTTCGGCACGCCGGCGGCCGTCGATTTTGGTTTTAAACAGGATGGCGGCCGCGTTTTTGTATTCGAGTTTTAGGTTATTGAGCAGAGTTTTTCGTTTTTGGGCAAATGAAACGCTGACGAGGCGGCGGAATAGGGCTTCGTGAGACACGCTGGATTTTTTTGGGGTGAGGCGGACGACGGCGCTCCAGACTTTTGGGATCGGGCGAAACGCGGTCGGGGCGACATCGAATAGATTTTCCGTTTCGAAAGCATTCTCGACCAGAACGCTCAGAAAGCCGCGATTTTTGCCGCCCGGCTTTGCCGTGATCCGCTCGACAGCCTCGCGCTGAAACATCAACACAATCGTCGAAAAGAGGTGCCGCTGATCGGCAAGACGCTGCAGGATCGGCGTCGAAATATTGTACGGCAGATTGGCGACAAGTTTG
>JBBSJK010000041.1:0-29415 GCA_038257355.1 Pyrinomonadales bacterium
CAAAAAGGTTTCTCGCTTATCGAACTTTTAATCGTTGTTGTGATCATCGGCATTATTGCTGCGATCGCTATCCCTAACTTGCTTGCCGCACGTCGTTCAGCTAACGAAGGTTCGGCTATCGCTTCGCTTCGTACAATGTTTGGGGCACAGGCAACTTATGCTTCGACCGGTGGTAACGGCCAGTACGGCACGCTGGCACAGTTGAGCGACACGAACGTCGGACTCATCGACACAGTACTCGGTGCCGGTCAGAAGAGCGGTTACAACTTTACTTGTACACCAGTTGCATCAGCTGCCGGTACTTCCGCGACTTTCACAGCTAATGCGGCTCCTGTCGTTGCGACGGGGCTTACCGCTACGGGAACCCGTTTCTTTGGTATTGCAACCCCAGGAGTCCTGGCCTCGCATACGGCCGCAGTTGCATTTGACGTCACCGGAGCTATCACGGCAGGTACACCTTTGAACTAACCATCGTTTCAATAGACCACTGGATCGAGCGGCATCTTCGGATGCCGCTTCTTTTTGCTTTGGATCCCTGCGGCTCAACCGACATGATGAGTGGAAGGGCTATGTCCTTCCAAACCAGCCCTCTAAACTCTTAGGAGGCTCAGCATCCAGCAATTTATCTAACTTCCGGTTTATGCTAAAATCCATTTTTCAGTTGACTAATATTAGGTCGGCCGCAAAACACATTTTTTTATCTTATGCCTAACGGAGGAAGCCTGCCCCGGATTCTGACCATTGCCAAGAACGCCTTTCGTGAGGCGGTTCGGGACCGTATTCTTTATAATCTGATACTTTTTGTGCTGCTGATCACAGCGAGTGCTATATTCCTCGGCGATTTGACGGCGGGGCAGGAGGCCCGGGTTATCGTTAATCTGGGTTTGAGCGCGATGCTCGTGTTTGGGGCGTTTATCTCGATCTTTGTCGGCGTGAGTTTGGTTTGGAAAGAGATCGAGAAACGGACGGTTTACTCGATTTTTTCAAAACCAGTCGGACGCGGCGAATTTATCACGGGCAAATATCTCGGCCTGTGCCTGACGCTGCTCGTCAACGTCGCGGTCATGGGCGTGGGCGTGACGCTGGCGTTGCTGTATGTCGGCGGCAACAGGTTTATCGGGCCGGTCTGGGCGGCGGTTTTACTGATCTTTCTCGAACTGACCATACTGACGGCAATCGCGATAATGTTCTCATCGTTTTCGACGCCCGCTTTGTCGGCACTGCTGACGTTTTTTGTCTTTGTGATCGGCCATTTTAGCTCTTCACTACTCGATTTTGCGACAAATCTGGGCTCGGCCTCGGCGGTCGGTTTTTTTACGGCCATCTATTACATTTTGCCAAACCTCTCGCATTTTAGCTTTATCACCGAGACGTCAAATGGAATGACATCGCCGCCGGCCATGATCGGCGGAGCCGTTTTGTATGCTGTTGTCTATGACATTATTTTGATAACGATAACGACTGTGATTTTTAGCAGAAGGAATTTTAAGTGACCGTTCCGAATGCAGAAGCCCAAATGCAGAAGCCCGCACGAAGTAAGGGCGCTCTTACGGTGGACTAGGAACGCCCTTACTCCGTGCGGGCTTCTGCATAGCGGGCTTCTGCATAGCAGGCTTCTGCATGGCGGGCTTCTGCAGGGAAAATAGATGGCAAGTTCGATCCTCAAACAATTAATATTATCAACCGTGATAATCGTCGCGGGCTTTGCCGGCGTCGTCGGTTTGAGCGGATTTATTGAAAAAAACCGTCCTCCGCTGCCTGACAGTTTGACCGATGCTGACCTGAGTTTGAACGGGTCACGGCTCAAGGGTTTTGTGCTCGGCATGGAGGGACTTCTGGCTGATTGGTATTGGATGCGATCGCTCCAGTACATCGGCAACAAGATGGTCAGCCGCCCCGACGAGGCGGTAAATCTCGACGACCTCAGCTCGCTCAATCCGCGTCTGCTCCATCCGTTGCTCGACAACGCGACCGATCTCGACCCGCATTTTATCGCCGCGTATTCATACGGAGCGATTGTCTTGCCCGCGATCGATAAGGAAAAAGCGATTGCGTTTGCGTCCAAGGGGATTGCAAACAACCCGAACGAATGGCGGCTCTATCAGCATCTCGGCTATATCTACTGGAAACTAGAGCAGTACGACAAAGCCGCCGATACATACGAAAAAGGTGCGGGCATTCCCGGTTCGTCGTCATTTATGCGGTTGATGGCCGCGTCAATGAGAACGGAGGGTGGCAGCCGCTCGACAGCCCGCTCTATCTACCGGCAGATGCTCGAGGAGTCGGATGACGAATCGATCCAGACATCCGCCGCCGGGCATCTGCAAAATCTAGCATCGCTCGATGAGCGGGACGCAATCAATGCCGCTCTCACAAGTTTTAACGATAGGAACGGTCGCTGTGCAAATGCTTTTGCAGAGATAACGTCTATACTAATGCAGATTGAGTTGCCAGACGGCGGCGAGTTTCGCGTTGACGCAGCCAAACGGCTGGTCGATCCGACTGGCGTGCCGTATCTGCTGGATAAAGAAAATTGCCGGGTAGAACTTGATACGGAACGTACTAAATTAAGGTGGCGATTAACAAATTGAACAGAGTGTTTTAAACAATCCCACGAACAGACTCTATGGAATATGCTGTCGAGATAAAAAATCTGTCGAAAGACTATGAGACCGGATTTTTGAGAAAAAAGTGGGTACGGGCGCTCGATGATCTGACGTTGAACGTGCGGCCGGGGCAGATATTTGGCTTTCTCGGCGGCAATGGTGCGGGTAAAACTACGACTATCAAGACATTGATGCGACTGCAGTTCCCGACCGAGGGTTCAGCCAAAATTCTCGGCCACGACATCTCGGACGTACAGATGCACCGGCGGATCGGTTATTGCCCAGAGAACCCCTACTTTTACGATTATCTGACCGCCCGCGAGCTGATGGAATATTTTGGCGAGCTTTTTGGCCTCGACAAACCAAAGCGACGCGAAAAATCCGAAGAGCTGCTGAACGCCGTCGGCCTCGACGAAAGAGATTGGAAAAAACAGCTTCGTAAGTTTTCTAAGGGTATGCTCCAACGTGTCGGCCTCGCCCAATCTCTCATAAATGATCCTGAGATCGTCTTTCTCGACGAACCGATGAGCGGCCTCGACCCCGTCGGTCGCCGCGAAATACGCGAACTGATCGCCGCACTCCGTGACAAAGGCACGACCGTCTTTATGTCCACTCACATTCTCTCCGACATCGAGGCGTTATGCGACGAAGTTGCGATACTGCGCGGCGGTAAACTGGCGGCGGCTGGCAACCTCAGCGATCTGCTGGCAAGTTCGGAAGAGTCGCGTGCCCTCGAAATAAATGTCGAGGGCGTCCGAGCGGACACGATCCGCAACGCGGTCGAGTTTATCGCCGGTGCGACGCTCACCCCAAAACCAAACGGCGCCAGTATTCAGGTTATTGACGAGACCGATGTCGAAGCCGTGCTCCAGATCACCCGCAAAGCCGGCGGCCGTCTCGCCTCAGTCCAACCGGTAAAACAATCTCTGGAAGAACTATTCGTAAGAGAAAGTTAAGACACCCACAATGCAGAAGCCCGCATTGCAGAAGCCCGCATTGCAGAAGCCCGCACGAAGTAAGGGCGTTCGCTTTCTTTCGTTTATTTCGTTTATTTAGTTTATTTCGCTTAATTTCACATCATAGAAACACCCTGTCTGATCTATAGCCAGCCAGGCATTTGCGCTCATCAGTGAATACAGTCGCCGAGAACGCCCTTACTCCGTGCGGGCTTTTGCATCGCGGCAGCATCGTTTTTACAGGGCTTTGATCGCGGTGACTTTCCACCTGATATTCGCGCGGTCATCGGCGGCGGTAAAGCCATCGAGCGTGAGAGTGATCGGGATGGTCTGATCGGGGCCGAGAGACGGTTGTTGAACGGGAACGACGAGGATACGGCGTTCGCGCAGAACGACATTCTGCAGGGTGACGACGGACACATTTACCTCGAGGGCGCTGATGGTGCGGGTGCCTTTGTTGCGGATCTTGCCATTGATATACATCGAGATCGTCCCCATTCCGGTGGGTGACTCGACAGTGCGGTCATCGGTCGAGATGATGATATCTTTGTTTATCTCCGTAAACTGGGGCGAACCCTCGCGCAGTGCACCATCGAGTATAGCCGTCGTCTGATCCTCCATCGACGGTTTGAGTGAGAGCAGGGCGATCACAGCACCGATCGCGACGATGCCGACCAGCAGGGCAACGATAAATACTTTGTTAGCACCGCGTTTTTTTTCTTCAGGCTTGAATAGATCGTCCATTTATAAGAATTTTAACGCAAAGCCGCCAAGTCGCAAGGACGCAGGATAAGAATCTTATACTGAACTTAAAAAACAGATTCTTTCCTTTGCGTCTTTGCGCCTTTGCATCTTTGCGTTAAGCTTCTTTCGAAGCACCTCAATGTCTACACCAGAATCTAAAATTTCCCCAATTCCTGTTTATGTTGAGGCTGCTTTGCCGGTGCCTTTGCGGCGTGTTTTTACATATCACATTCCAGAAGAAATGCGTGGTGCAATCAAACTGGGAGCACGGATGTTGCTGCCCTTTGGCCGGCGAAATCTGACGGGTTACGCTGTCGGGCTGCACGCCGAACTGCCACCCGGCGTCGAGATTGATGTATCAAAAATCAAAGATATCATTGAGGTCACCGACGACGAGCCGCTGATTACACCCGAGATTTTGCGGTTAACGCAGTGGACGGCGGACTATTACGCATCGTTCTGGGGCGAGATGCTCAAGGCCGCTCTGCCCGCCGGAATTAACTCAGAAAAAGTTCGGCCAAAACGGCGAAAGGCGGTGCGTTTGCTGCATCCTATACATAAACCCGATGCAAAACCGCTGACCGAACAACAGCAAAAAATTATCGAGCTGTTGACCGCTAACGGCGGCGACATGCTTTTCACCGACGTTCTCGAACGTGCCGATACCGGTGCGTCGCCGCTCAATACGCTCGCCAAACACGGCGTTGTCGAGGTCTATGTACAAGATGTAATGCGCGACCCTTTGGCCGGTGCATTGTTTCCGGAACGCGATGATTTTACGCTGACTGACCAGCAGCAAGCGGCTCTCGATCAGATAACTTCGGCTCTGACAGACGACGGCACATTTAAGTCATTTTTACTACACGGCGTGACGGGCAGCGGCAAGACTGAGGTCTACATCAGAGCGATGCGGTTTGCGTTAGATGCCGGACGCTCGGCGATGATGCTGGTGCCGGAGATTGCTCTGACGCCGGTTTTCTCGAGGCGACTGCGGACGGTTTTTGGGTCGGAGGTAGCGATTTTGCATTCAAATCTGTCCGCCGGCGAACGCTATGACGAATGGCGGCGAATCCGCCGCGGCGATGCCCGCATCGCGATCGGCACTCGCTCGGCAGTGTTTGCACCGCTTGAAAATATCGGCCTCGTGATCGTCGATGAGGAACACGACCCATCATATCGCCAGCACGAATCGCCGTTTTACAACGCCCGCGACGTTGCCGTCATGCGTGCCCATTTTGCCGGTGCCGTCGTCGTTCTCGGCTCGGCGACACCGGCGATGGAATCGTTTTATAACGCGCAGAACGGTAAATACACCTATCTTCATCTGCCGGAGCGCATCGGCGGCCGAGGCCTCGCCGAGGCCTCGCTTATTGATATGCGCGTCGTTTTTAAACGTGCAGGCCGTGACGTAGCTTTATCGTTTGAGCTGCAAAATGCGATTAAAGAAACACATGAAAAGGGCGAGCAAGTGATCATTCTTCTGAATCGACGCGGCTTTTCTCAGTTTGTACTTTGCCGTTCGTGCGGCGAGACGCTGAAATGCAAAAACTGTGATATCACGCTCACCTTTCATCGCGGCGATAACAAACTGCTTTGCCATTACTGCAATTACCGCGAAAAATCGCCAAAGGTTTGCCCGCATTGCCAGAGCGAATATTTGTATTTTGTCGGCGAAGGCACCGAGAACATTGCTGATCAGCTCGAAAAAAAATTCCCCGAAATGCGGATCGCCCGAGTCGATCGCGACACGATGGCACATAAGGGTGAGCTTGAGAACGTACTTCTAAAATTTGCGGGCGGCGGCCTCGATATGCTCGTCGGAACTCAGATGATCGCCAAAGGGCATGATTTTCCTAATGTTACGCTCGTCGGTGTTATCTCGGTCGATATCGGTTTGGGATTGCCCGATCTGCGTTCGGCAGAGCGCACATTTCAACTTATAACTCAGGTCGCCGGCCGATCCGGTCGCGGAATACGGGCTGGAAAGGTTTTGATTCAGACATATTATCCCGAACATTATGCTCTACGGCATGCAAAGTCTCAGGATTACGAGGGGTTTTACAAAGAAGAGATAAAATTTCGCCAGCGTCTCGCATATCCGCCGTTTTTTGTTTTGGCTTTAATACTCATTAAGCATCGCGATCACGCCTATGCCTCAAAGATGGCCAGCATTTTGCGCCGCTCGCTCGACGCTGCCAACACGGCGAAAAACGCACGCGTACTCGGCCCGGCCCCGGCTTCCCTTTCGCGTTTAAAAAACGAATTCCGTCTGCAGATAATTCTCAAAGGGGTTAATCGCCGTACTTTGCGGGAAACGCTCGACATAGCAATTGCCGACGCTGAGCAGCAAGGCTGCGACCTACGGACAATAAATGTCGAGATTGATCCCGTGAATTTGATGTAAGAACCTAGTTTGCAGAAGCACGCACGAAGTAAGGGCGTTCCTGCTGCGAATGGATGCAGAAGCCCGCACGTAGTAAGGGCGTTCCTGCTGCGAATGGATGCAGAAGCCCGCACGTAGTAAGGGCGTTCCTGCTGCGAATGGATGCAGAAGCCCGCACGTAGTAAGGGCGTTCCTGCTGCGAATGGATGTAGAAGCCCGCACGTAGTAAGAGCGTTCTTACGCCTCCACACAGCTTGAAATCCAAGAGCATCGTGCGGCACTTTATCTGAGCAATCACACGGTGATGTGAGAACGCCCTTACTTCGTGCGGGCTTCTGCATTCTGGCTTTGTATTTGCTTTAGCTAATTCACGGCCTTGGAGCTGAGCTCAGATTCCTTTAACTTAACCTGCGCATAGACCTCGGCCATCGATAATTTGCAGTTGATCGATTCAAGCGTTATGACGTCTTCGCGCTCGTTGTAGATGCGATAGATCCACTGTTTTGCGTTCTGTCGGGCGTAATGCTCGATGCGCATCTCGTTTTCGTTGACGAGCAGGCATTCTTTGATCTTTGGGATAGCTAAAAAGCCCTCGAGCTTTTGCGTGCGGTCGGTCGATTTTGACAGACTTGAGAAAATCTCGATAACAACCGTCGGGTTTAAGAGCACTTCGGCCTTATCATCGGCAAACGACGGCTCGCCATTAACAACTGTAACGTCAGGAAAACAAATCGAATTTTTACCGATCCGCACTTGCATATCATTGGCATAAATCTCACACGTGCTGCGATGGATACGGCTGCCAATTGAGATCGCAAAATTTGTCGAAATCAGGTTGTGCCAGCGGTTTGCTGCTGGTTTGGAGACAATCTTGCCGTCGAGAAATTCGCTTTTTTCGACATCGCGGCGTTCAGTTAATGGATAATTTTTTGTTTGTTTGGCGTTTGCCTGTTCTGCGGCGGTAGGGTTCATAATGGCGTTGGTACTCCTGTCAAAGACTGCGAAAGGCCGGGGAAAGCGGATAACAAAGACTGTCGGCTTTGCGTGGGCTAATTTCTTTGCTAAAAATAGTGTGACACATTGGTTAACAAACATTCAAGGAAATAGTAATGAAACTTGGCATTTTGGCCGAACACACAGGCGCGACGATCGAAAGCGGCTCGCCCGACCTCGATATCACATCAACCGCCGGTCTCGACCTCGCCCGGCCCGGCGACGTAACATTCCTCGCCAATCCTAAATACACTCCGCAAATCGCCGGAACGCGAGCCTCGGCGATTTATGTAAACGAAGGGATTAATGTAGATAGAGACGATATTGCGATTCTGCGGGCGAAGGACTCGTACCTGGCTTACACCCGCGCGATGCGGTTGTTCTTTCCGGAACCGGAGCTAAAGAAACTGATTCATCCGTCCGCCATTATTGACGGTTCGGCAAAGGTTGCGAATAATGTCGAGATTCACGCAAACGCCGTTATCGGCATCGGCTGCACGATAGCAAGCGGCGTCCGCATAATGCCAAATGTTACGATCTATGACAACGTTAAGATCGGCGAAAACACAACGATCCATTCCGGCGTCTCAATTCGCGAGAATTGCGAGATCGGCCGCAACTGTATTATTCACAACAATTCGACGATTGGGTGCGATGGTTTTGGCTATGCCAAAGACGAAAAAAAGCACTGGATAAAAATACCGCAGACCGGACGCGTCGTCCTCGAAGACGATGTCGAGATCGGAGCGAATACTGCCATTGACTGCGCCTCAGTCGGCGAAACACGTATCAAACGCGGAGCGAAAATCGACAATCTCGTCCAGATCGGGCATTCGTGCACAATCGACGAAGATGCCCTCATCTGTGCTCAAACAGGTCTCGCCGGCAGCTCGCACATCGGCAAACGCGTCATCCTCACCGGCCAAGTGGGCATTGCGGGTCATCTCAAAATAGGCGACGATGTAGTAATGACCGCAAAATCGGCTATATCCCACGACGTCGAACCGGGCAAGGTCATGTCCGGCATCCCCGCGTTTGAAAATCGCGACTGGCTCCGCTCAACCGCCGCCTTTCGCAAACTCGGCGAAATGGCCGCCCGGCTAAGACGGATTGAGAAAATACTGGATAAATAATAGAAAGATTTTGCGGACAAGAAATCGTTGCAGAAGCCCGCACGAAGTAAGGGCGTTCTTAGCAAGCGGAACTGTTTATCGAATAGGAGACTCGTCTGCTTTAAGCTGAGTGGTGTCGGAGAACGCCCTTACTTCGTGCGGGCTTCTGCAATGCGGAGGGAGAACGCCCTTACTTCGTCGTGCGGGCTTCTGCATTTAATGCGTCAATACTGCCGTGCTGGGAGTGTCTTTTAGCGGCATCGTGACGGTCATCTTCTGGCCGTCCTTGCCGAAGCCTCTCAAGGGGGTAAGTTACGAATCACGGAAGCGTGTGATACTTTTTAAGTATAGGTTATGCCCCCATGTCAACAAGTTTTAACATTGTCTGACATGGGTTTTTTGAATAAAGGAATATATGAAAGAAACTTCTGACACCGATTACGATATCACCCCCCTGACCGCCGAGGCGATCGAGCGACTTGCCCAGGACCTTAACGAAGAGGAATATCGAATTTTACTAAACCACGGCACCGAACCTGCGTTTTGCGGAACGCTGCTCGACAATAAACTCGATGGCACATACGCCTGTCGTCTGTGCGGCCTGCCGCTGTTTAGCTCAAGCCACAAATTCGAGTCCGGCACGGGATGGCCGTCATTCTACCGCCCGTTCGACAGTGAGCATCTCGCCAATATCGAAGACAACACCTACGGAATGCGCCGCGTCGAGATTCGCTGTGCTCGTTGCGGCGGACACCAGGGCCACGTCTTCCCCGACGGCCCGCCGCCAAGCGGACAGCGGTATTGCTTAAATTCAGCTTCGCTGGAGTTTTTTGAAGAAGGTGAGGAGATACCGCAAAAAAAGTAGAGGAGTGGAGGAGTAAAAGAATATGATTGTTGCGATGATTGTTTCCGCCGATCGCGGGTGATGTCTTCCGGCCTAAGCCAGAAAAGAGGCTGACCTTCGCAGGTCAGCCTCTTTTCGACTTCTTCATTCCTCTTCACCTCTACTACTTCCTATCCTTAAAACTATCAAACAGCTCTGTATGGCGGCTTGTGAGCGGCAGCATGCGGCCGTTTATGAAAACGTATTTGATATTGGTACGCGGATCGAGAATATCACCATCGGCGACGACGACATTGGCTATTTTACCGACATCTAACGAACCCATTCGGTCGGCCACGCCGAGCACATCGGCGGCATATATGGTCACTGATTTCAGGGCGTCTTCCCTCGAAAGCCCATATGCTCCGGCGAGACCGGCGTGATACGGCAAATCTCGGACCTCGGCTCCGCCATCGCCGGTCGAGATGCAATATTTGACACCTGCCGCCTGCATTTTTGCCGGTGCTTCGAACAGATAATCGTATGCATCGTCATCGCGAACAGGCAGGCTGTAGATATTTGTGTAGATGACGGAGATGTTATTTCGCTTAAGGTCGTCGGCCGCTTTCCACGCTTCCTGACCGCCACGAATTATCCCCTTGAGTTTCATATCGGCAACAAATTTTGCGACCTCACGAATGTCGCGTTCGCGTTCGGCAGTAAAAATAACTGGTTTTTGGCCGCGAATAAAAGGGGCCAACGCGTCGTATTTGAGATCGACAGGTGTAAACGGCAGTGTTTTGTCCCTGGCATACGCTTCCTTGGCGCGAAGATAGGTTTCGGCATTGCGAAACATTTTTTTGAGTTCCTCGACCTGAGTATCCCGACGCCTGACAAGGGCGGCGAAATCAAGTGTCTGCCCGCCTCCTCCAAATCCGCCACCGCCAAAACCGCCGCCGCCGGCGATTCGTGGAAAATTCATGACAAGGCCAAATTCGCCGATCACTGCCATATCATCCTGCGTCGAACCATTCAAATTTATGACGGCTCCCTGACCTGAGATGAGACCGCCTGTCGGATGCGACATCACGGTCGTAATGCCGTTGACGCGCGCGACATTAACATGAGCCGAGTGCGGGTTAAGGCCTATGATCGCTTTTGCGTTGGCATTCATCGTACCCGCTTCGGCGATATCGACTGAAGCATTCACACCCTGTCCGATCTCGACGAGACCAAGATTTGTTGCGGCATCGATCATACCCGGATACACGGTCAAGCCGCGGCCGTCGATGCGTTCTACCCCACTCGGGACATTACTTCCTGCCCCAACCGCCGTTATCTTGCCGTTTTGAATAACGACCGTTCCGTTTTCGATAGTCGCACCCGAAACTGTCACGATCCTTGCACCGACGATGGCAAATGAACCGGCCCGCCCAGTCTGATTCTGCTGCGACCCGTCGCTCTGTGCCTGAACACTGAATGCGACAAAAAGAATTACAACGCAAAGTCGCAGTGCCGCGAAGTCGTTAAGTAAAACCTTCGAAAACATTAAATTCATCCGCTTCATTGTACTTTCACCTTGCTCCTTAGCTTCTTTGCGACTATGAGTTAAATAGATCTCTCTCATTACTGGTTTCCTCCGTCGGTGTCGTCTGCATGATCGCGGTCGCCGCGTCGGCGTTCAGATGGGACACGAGGTGGCCCGCCGCCGCTTGCCGGAGGTTTGTTGATATCTAATTTTTCTAGTGCTTCGCGTTCGCGAGCGATTTCGGCTCGGATTCGTATATCTGCGGCCCGGTCAAAATACGTTACGCCCTCGATCATCGTCGTATCGACACGCGAGTAAACGCTAAACGGATGTTCAGTCCAAATCGCTATATCGCCATCTTTACCGACCTCGATCGAACCAGTGCGTTTGTCGATACCGAGCTGCCTTGCCGGATTGATAGTGATCATTTTTAATGCGTCTTCCTCGGGAACCCCGCCGTATTTCATCACCTTAGCGGCATCGAGATTGAGACGGCGCATCCGTTCGTCAGAATCTGAGTTTATCGAAACGTTAACGCCGTTCTTCCACAGAATATATGCGTTGTACGGAATTGAATCGTAGGCCTCAAGTTTGTAGCCCCAACTGTCGGCAAAGATCGAAACGCCTGCTCCGTGTTTTGCGATTTCTGGAGCGATTTTGTACGCCTCAAGTCCGTGCTGCAGCGTGGCAACCTTAAAGCCCAGTTCGTCCGCGAGTAAAAGCAGATTAAGATGCTCGTCCGATCGATACCCGTGAGCATGAACAAGGCGTTTGCCATCGAGAATCTCGACTAGCGGCTCTAACTCTAAATCTTTTCGTGGCGGTACTTTTGTTTTCTTTGCATTAAAATCAGCCCAGGACTGTTTATAGTCCCTGGCTCTGAGAAATGCGTCCCGCATCGTCTCCACCACGCCCATTCGGGTACGAGGGTAACGTGGCGTGGCCCCCGGCCCGGCAAACGACGTAGACCGTTTTACATTCTCACCCATAGCAAACTTAATACCGGGCGGGGCGTCCGCGACCACGAAATCTTCGACCGGGCTTCCCCATTTGAACTTTACCGTCACATTTTGGCCCCCGATGGAATTTGCCGAGCCGTGCAGCAAATTTGCAGCTGTCACACCGCCAGCAAGCCCGCGATAGATCGCTATATCATTTGGATTAAGCATATCGCGAACGGTCGTCATCGAGGTTACAGAGAATGATCCCTCGTTGATCGCGTCAAGCATCGAGTGCGAGTGGCAATCTATAATGCCCGGAGTGACATATTTGCCCGTCGCGTCGATCACACGGGCTCCTGATGGTGCCGCTAAAGCTCTGCCGATACGCGTTATTTTTCCTTTTTGGATCAATATATCTGTGTTCTGCAGAGTACCTTTGCCCGCCGTCATAACAGTCGCATTCCTGATCAAAACGTCATTATTTGCCTGTGCAAATGCGTTCATCTGGACATTGCCGACGATAATCAAAGATAAAATTAAACATGCAGTAATCTTTTTCATAACATTTATTTAGCTAAAAGCTGATACCTGCTAATCCCTACGGATTCTTTGTGCCTGAGAAGTTAATCGTACCCTGAGGAGCGTCGATAGTTCCACTGATTTGGTTTCCGCTAACCGTACCTCTAACAGTTATATCAATCGCCGCGCCCCCAAATTCCACCGAGGCTCCAAAAGTAAACCCCTGGGCTGAAACCTTACCATCGACTATTTGCGAAGTGCCTAGTTGAGAGACCATCGTACCGGTAAAACTGGCGGTTCCTTGCTGGACAAAGGTCATTGTCGCCGTCAATGGCTGGCCCGGAACCTCGATCGTGACGGCATAACTGCCGCCGATATTGATCCCGCCAGGGCCGGTTGCCGCATCCGGTCTCACGCCGCCAGGCCCGCGCACACCCGGAACCGGTTTCGGCGGTTCTTTTTGCTCAAACACCATGCCATCGACAAAAATAGTCGGCACAAATTTATCGCGGCCAAAAACATCGCCCTTGACAACGACGATATTAGCTATCTTCCCAGTCTCGATTGATCCGAGACGATTGTCGACACCGAGGATCTCAGCCGCACCGAGTGTCATCGAGCGGATCGCCGCATCTTTGCTCAATCCACCCTCGACAGCTTTTCCAGCGTTAGTAAAATAATCGGCGATTGCGGTTGCTCCGCCCGACTGAAATGCAAATTTGACGCCCGCCGCCGCCAATTTTGCAGCACCTTTTGGCGACTCGGCCCTCAGACGGAGCGTTTCCATCGAGTCAGGGTCGGCATCGGGCGATAACGCGGCTGTCCGCTTAGGGAAATTGAGCGAGAGCAGGACCGGTACATTCTGAGCCTTTAGCCGGTCGGCGACCTTCCATGCCTCCTGACCGCCGCCGATAATGCCTTTGAGCTGTAATTCACGGATCAGGTCAAGGGCTCGAATTATCTGAATCTCGGTATTGGCGTTAAAAACAACCGGCATTGTGCCGTTGATCGCGGGAAACAGGGCTTCGAGTGATTTGTCGGCGTCGGGCCGCCTCATACCCTTCGTGTTGGCGGCGTACATTTTCTGCACTTCCTGTAGCCTCTTGGCATCGAGAAACATTTGTCTCAAGGCAGAAAATGTACCAAGCAAGGACTGTGGGTAACGTCCTGGAGTCGTCGTAAATGTGATATGTTCGGCAAAAGGTGATTTTATAACCATCCCCGAAACGCTGTCGCCAGCTAGATTGATCACGGCAGATTGTCCGGTAAAAATACCGGTGCGGCCGGTCGTCAAAACCGTTGTAATCCCAGCGTTTCGAACTGCTTCAAATTGCGCCTCACCCGCTCTTATTTCATCAATCGCCGCGTCCTCTGGTCTGAGGCCAATTTGATAGTTTGAGTTTGACGGTGATTGTGCCGCCGCCGTTGCGGCTGTTGCTGCAGTGGCTAGACCGCCGCCTGGACCGCCGGGTGTCGCCGGACGTGGCGGAGCCATTCCCAGATTTGTCAGCGAATCGATAAAACCCGGATAAACCGTCAAACCTGTCGCATCAAAAACCTGTGCGTCCGCCGGAGCTTGTAAATTGGCACCAACGGCATCGATGAGGCCGTTTCTGATGACAACCGTTCCCTTTTCGATCGTCGCCCCCGAAACTGTGACGATCCTCGCATTCGTGATCGCATAACTCTGCGCATTGGCGGCTGTCGTCATAAACGAACAAATAGCCGTCAGGACAAGCAAAAATAGCTTTGATCTCATATCTTTATTTGGTAAAGGCAAATTTTGACTGCTTTGGAAACTGCTTTTACGCAAAGGATATAAGAAAAGTTTCCGACACGCAAAGCACGTGTTTGCGAAATCTGAAACTTTCCTGTAACTTGGCGTTTTTTTCCGTTCGAAGCCGCGGCCTGACAACTGTTAGGTCTACCGTTTCGATCCCTCAGATTGTATAAGCGCCGCTTTGCGCTCAACTCCCCAACGGTAACCGCTAAGTTTGCCATCGCTCGCGATCACGCGATGACAGGGAATGACGAGAGCAACCCGGTTTTTAGCGCAGGCCTGGGCGACCGCACGCACTTTTTTCTTGTCGCCGATTGCAGTTGCAACCTGAGTATAGGAACGCGTTTCACCATACGGAATCTGACGCAAAAAATTCCAAACCTGCATCTGAAAGGCCGTCGCCTGTATATCGAGCGGCATGATAAGCCGTTTGTTCTTACCGGCGAGATACTTGAGGATTTCCGCTACTGACGACTTCAAATCCTCATCGTCCTCAGCGATCTCAGCGTATGTAAATTCTTTTTCCAGATTTTCCCTCAGACTGACTATCTCGTCGCCGAGGGTTACGCTGCAAATGCCGCGTTTTGTCCGCGCCACAAGCATCTTCCCGAGTTCGCAATCTGCGATCGTGAAATTGATCTTCATTCCCGCCCCGCCTTTTCTGTAAACGGCCGGCGTCATGCCCATATTTTCGCCAGCTTTCTCATATAAACGGCTGCTCGACCCAAAACCCGCGTCGTACATTGCGGTCACCACATCGCTGCCACCTCGCAGTTTGCCTTTGAACTTTTCCATCCTCTTTGCCTCCGAATATTTTTTTGGGCTAACTCCGATTATTTCTTTAAAACTTCGCTGAAGGTGATATGAACTTAGCCCGACGCCTACGGCCAGATCGTCTAGCGAAACAATCTCTTCGCTACCGATCATCTCGCAAACCTTTATAATTTTGGCTAATTGCGGATCTACTGAATCAGTATCACGCGGACGGCATCGTTTACATGCGCGAAATCCGCTAAACTCCGCATCGTCGGGCGATGTATAGAAATCGACATTTTCCCGCTTTGGCAGACGAGCCCGGCACGAAGGCTTACAATAGATCCCAGTCGTTTTAACACCCAGGACGAATACACCGTCAAATCGCGTGTCGTTAGTAGTTACAGCTCGCCAGTAAAGTTCCGTTTCCATTGTTAACAAGTTTATTGTGTCTTGCGGCTGAATTCTATCCGATAATTGCGGTAGAATTTTATTATGGAAAGGATCGTGCTTTTTGACGGCGTGTGCAATTTTTGTAACGGCTCTGTCAATTTCATTATCAGACTCGATCACGAGAGAAAGTTCAGATTTGCACCGCTGCAATCAGATATAGGGATAGAACTTCGAGAGAACCACAGCATCGCGGAAGATGTAGACTCGATAATCCTGGTCGAACATGGAAAAGCCTATTTACATTCCACAGCGGCGCTCAAGATCGCAAAAAATCTTGGCGGCATCTATTCGCTGTTATATGTCCTCATAATCATACCGGCTTTTATCCGTGATTTTTTTTACAGGACTTTTGCCAAATACCGTTATCGCCTGTTCGGCAAAACGGATGTGTGCATGATACCGACTCCGGATGTTCGTGAGAGATTTATAGCATGAGCATGACCTCGTGTCCGTAGCCCGCACCTAAGTAAAGGCAACGTAATCATCAGAAAACAATCAAAAAAAGGGGAATCAAATATGAAAGCAACATGGAACGGAGCCACTCTGGCAGAAAGCAATGACACGGTCGTAGTCGAGGGAAATCACTATTTCCCCGCTGACTCAATAAATAATGAATTTTTTGCGCCGACCGAAACCCACACCGTCTGCGGTTGGAAAGGCACCGCGAGCTATTACAGCGTCGTCGTAAATGGCGAAACCAACAAAGACGCCGCTTGGTATTATCCGGAGGCTAAACCGGACGCAAAAAACATCGAGGGACACGTCGCCTTTTGGAAGGGCGTCGAGGTCGGATAAGAGATGATCAACCGGTTTAAGCAAACAAGGATAAAAAGTATGACTTTAGTTTTTTATCTGTATTAATTTGCGTAAATCCGTTGTTTCAAAAGTCGTTATGAGCAGCTATTCACTCGAAACACTCGAATACGCCAAGCTCCTCGAGCTCGTCAGCCGTCACGCCCAGACGCCGATGGGCGTGGAGCGGTTTGCCGATCTGCGTCCACTTGCGACGCGAACCGAACTTGACGATGCTCTCGCCGCAATATCCGAAACGATCGCCTTGAACGAAGAAAAGCAGGTTACCTGGTCTTTCAGCGGCCTCGAAGACCCTTCCGACGCGGTCGCGATCCTCAAGATCCAAAACTCCACGCTCGAGCCTAATTTAATGCTCGAAATTTCGCGGGTATGCAATCAGGCGTTGTTCGCACGCTCTTCGATACAGCCTGAAAAAGAAACGGCCCCGACGCTCTGGCGGTTGGTCGAGGAAATTCCGCCTTCGCTGCTCGCCGTGATCGATCAGGTCAATAAAAAATTACTTCCGGGCGGAGAGATCGACGACACTGCCTCGCCAGAACTCGCCAAAATACGCCGTGAGATCAACTCTCAGCGTTCCCGCCTGACAAAATCACTCGAATCCGCCATGCGTACCGCCGGAACGGCGATCCAGGACGAGATCGTGACGATGCGAAACGACCGCTACGTCATTCCCGTTAAAACCGACTTTCGCGGCAAGGTCAGCGGCGTTGCCCACGGCTTCTCATCCAGCGGCTCGACCGTCTTCGTCGAACCCCTCGAAGCCATCGAAGCCAACAACGAACTCCAAAATTTGAAAGGCAAAGAAGAACGAGAGATCGCGAGAATTTTGTTTGCATTGACCGAATCGCTACGAGACCAATTGCCCGCGATCGAAACCGCCGTCGAAGCCGTTGCCGAACTCGACTTCATCAAAGCCAAAGTCGAATTCGCCCGAAAATTCAGCGCCGTTGTGCCGCTTATCGCCGACAACGAAACGCTCGATCTGGTCGACGCTCGACATCCTTTGCTCGAAGAGAACCTTCGAAACTCCCCTCCTTACAAAGGAGGGGTGGCAGCCGCTTCGGCTGACGGGGTGGTTCTCTCGTCGATGACCGGACAAACTAAAGTTGAACAACGAAACGACATCGTCCCCAGCTCCTTCTCCCTAACAAAACGCAATGCCATCATGATCATCTCGGGTGCCAACGCCGGCGGCAAAACGGTGGTACTAAAAACGGCCGGATTGCTCAGCCTGATGGCGGTCTCCGGGCTGCCTGTTCCGGCGGCAGAGGCCCGTATTCCTTTCTACCGCTCCGTCCTTGCCGACATCGGCGACCATCAATCTTTGAGTGCAAATCTATCAACATTCTCGTCGCACATGTCGAACATCGCCCAGATGATAGACGAATGCGCGGTGCCGTCGCTCGTCCTGCTCGACGAAGCCGGGACCGGTACCGATCCTGAAGAGGGTTCGGCTCTTGGCGTCGCGATCGTCGATCATTTCCGATCAAAAGGTGCTCAGGTCATCGCCTCAACGCACTATCGCGGGCTGAAAATGTATGCCGCAAACGATGAGAGCATTATTAACTCCTCAGTCGAATTTGACGAAAAAACGCTGCAGCCAACATACAAACTCCTGCTCGGCCTCGCCGGAGCTTCGTCAGGCATCGAGATCGCACGCCGCTTCGGCATCTCCCAGCCAGTAATCGACGCCGCCCGCAAAAACCTCGACATCTCGGCCCAGGAAGCCGAAAATTACCTAAAAAAGCTTCAAATCGAAACTAAGATCGCCACCGACTTGCGGCTAGCCCTCGAAGATGAACGAGAGGCCGTCGCGTTTAAATTCGCCGGCCTCGAGATTGAAGCCGTCAAAAAGGAAAAGTCCCGGCAAAAAGAATTTGAGAGCGAACTTTCAAATGCAATCGACGAATTCGACCGCCAGTCAAGGGCGTTCATAAAAACGATCGAAGACAAAACCTTAAAAAATAAACTCGAAAAAGAGCGTCAGACACGCAAGGCGGAACTGAATCGAGCGGTTATCTCAAAGATCAACGGCTCTCAGCGTCCGGGCGGCCCGCATATTGTCCGTAGCCCGCACGTAAGTACGGGCCACGCGTCGACCAAGAACCAAACGGAAACCGAGACGCTCACCATCGGCTCCCGCGTAATCACGAGTTTCGGCAATATCGGCACCATCGAACGCCTCGATAAAGAAGTTGCCGAAGTCCTCGTCGGCGGGATGCGTCTTCGCGAAAAATTAGTCGATCTGGAACTCGCCGAAGCAGAAACTAAAGTAGTAGCGAGTGTGCCCGTTAAACAACCGGGCATCCACCGCGAGATCGACGGCCGCGACATCCCTGCCGAACTCAACCTGATAGGCAAAACCACCGCCGACGCCGAATACGAGATCGACCGCTTCCTAGACGAAGCCTACATGTCGTCCCTCCCCCGCGTCCGCATCATCCACGGCTTCGGCACAGGAGCCCTAAAAAATTACGTCCACCACTTCCTAAAGACCCATGAACACGTCGCCAAGTTCGCCTTCGCCCCTTCCGACCAAGGCGGAAATGGTGCTACAATAGCTGAAATAAAACGATAGTTGGTGGCTTGCGATGCATACGGAAATAGTAAAACAGATAAACGAATTACCAATCTCCGAACGAGTCAAAATTATCGAGGAAGTTTCGCGCAGTGTTCGACAGGATTTGCTCGATCATGAGAATAAGATAACAGATGACGAAAAAAGGAGACTTCGAAGCGAGGCGATCAAGCGACTTCGAGGCATCGCCAGTATTCCGGGGAAGCGACCGCCTACGGACGAAGAATGGCGCGAGGGACGAACTCAATATTTGCTGGAGAAGCATAAATAGTGAGAGTTCTATTAGATACGAATGTGGTCCTCGATTTCGTTCTTGAGCGCGATGAACATATAGAGAACGCCACCCGCATTTTTGAACTTCTGGACGAAGGAACCATTGAAGTCTTCGTCGCTGCCATTACGCCCATAAATGTTTTCTACACAACGCAAAAAGAAAGGAATATCATCTCGGCCCACGAAGCGGTTCGTTTTCTATTAAATGCGGTTGAATTTTGCGATAACGGACGAACTGTACTGAAATCGGCATTTGATCTCGGTTTTCCGATTACGAAGATGCCGTGCAGTGTGCCTCAGCAATTGCGGAGAATCTTGACGCGATTGTTACTCGTAACGCCAACGATTTCAAAAAGTCGCCAATTCTGGTTTACTCACCGTCTGATTTTCTGTCGATCTTGGCTAGAAAATGATTCCAGTCGTTGGATGAACGAACCGTCTGACCCGATCGATTCCTCCGCTCCAGTTTTTAGTCGATGAAAAAACTTTTCTTGCTAATAATTTTGTTGATTCCTAACCTCAGTTTCGGTCAAGAAAAACCAAATGCCGTCCTTGTCGATGAATTTGGCAAGCTCTGTAGCGAAGATATAATGGCTCGTAACGACAACTTTTATATCCAGGTCAACGCAAATCCTAAAGCCAATGGCGTAATTTTGTATTACGGGGACCAAGATACCGTAGGTGGGGATATTAAGCTAGCGGGGGATCCGAGAATCCGACCAGATATCCTCAAAAAATAAGATTCGTGCTCTACCCCCAATACTTCATCGAAGACCTAAAAAACCGTGCCGACCTGGTGCGGATAATACAGCCGTATGCTCAGGATTTGAAGAAGAAGGGGGCGAATTGGATGGCGTGTTGTCCGTTTCATCAGGAGAAGACGCCCTCGTTTTCGGTTAATCCGGCGAAAGGGTTTTATAAGTGTTTTGGCTGCGGCAAGGGCGGTACGGCGTTTAATTTCATCATGGAGATTGAGGGCGTAAACTTTCCCGAGGCAATCAAGCGGGTAGCCGAGATCAGCGGTGTGATGCTGCCGGAGCCGGTCGATGATGCCGATTATGAACGCACAAAAAAGAATCGCGAAGAGACCAAAAAGATCGCTGATCAGATCATCGAGCTAAATCAGATCGCCCTCGAATTTTGGGAAGCAGAATTGCAAAAGAAAAATGCTAAGGCCAAGGCCGCTTGCGAATATCTCGAAACGCGCGGCATTTCGATAGAGACACAAAAGGCTTTTCACATAGGCTTTTCGCCGGATAAATGGGATTCGCTGCTCAACCTGCTCAAAGAAAATGGCGCGGATGAAAAGCTGATCGAGCAAAGCGGGCTTGTCTCGGTTAACGAAGAAAAAGAAAGGGTTTTTGACCGGTTCCGTGGGCGGATTATGTTTCCGGTTCTGGATGTAAACGGCAAACCTATTGCCTTTGGCGCCCGGGCGATGGGCGACGATCAGCCAAAATATCTAAATTCACCCGAATCGCCCGCATACACAAAAGGCCAGCATCTATACGGGCTTTTTCAGGGAAAAGAAGAAATCCGCAAAAAGCGGTTCGCGATTCTCGTCGAGGGCTATCTCGATCTAATCGCCCTGTACGAATTTGGTATCACCAATGTTGCCGCGAGTCTCGGCACAGCATTTACGCCGGAGCAGTCAAAACTCCTTAGCCGCTTTTCTAAAAAAGTTGTTGTAAATTACGACGGTGATTCGGCGGGAATAAAGGCGGCGCGGCGGGCGATCGAGCATTTGTTGCCGCAGGAATTTGATATTAAGGTCCTCGTCCTGCCCGACGGCAAAGACCCCGACGATTTTATCCGCGAGAACGGCGTCGAGGTTTACAACGAACGTCGCGGCAAGTCGGCGTCGTTCATGCGATTTGCCCTCGATGCATCGGTCGCCGGCCGCAATCTTAATAATGCTAAGCAAAAGGCCGAGGCGATCGAGGAATTTTTGCCGATCATCTCGGCTATTCGCAACAACATTCAGCGCCGCGAGAGTTTTGATCAGGCGATGACGTTTTTTCATATCGAGGATGCCGGTTTGCGGCGTGAGCTTTGGACCTCTTTAAAAAGTGCCGGGCCCGGCGAGACCCAGAATTTCGCACAAAAATTCTCGCGTGCCGCCCGGGCTAAAGTAACCGTTGCCGAACGCCATTTGCTCGAATTGTTGGTATTTGATCGTGAATTGCGCGACGTTATCCTGTCACAGCTTGAGCCTAGCGATTTCGAGGACCTTTCGACCGGCGAGCTTTTCAACGCATTTATCGCCACTCACAATGCAAAAAAAGAAATTAACCCCGAAAATCTGCTCGAACATATAGGAGACGACGAAACATCTATCGATCTTGCCCACGAACTGCTCTCTGGCAAACCTCGCCGCGAAAAAGACGACGTGATCGACAAAGTGCTTCACGAGGCGGAAAACTGCGTATTTTCGCTGCGAAATATGGCCATAGCCAACCGAATTGTGGAGATCAGCCGTGAGGCATCAATCGCGGAACAATCCGGCGATGCCAAACTTTTTAACCAACTCACCTTTGAACAACTCGAACTCGAAAAAATACGTCGTGAGTTGCAACGTCGTATCATTGATCTGTGATATACTTACGCTTTTAAATCCGTCCTCCGGGAATGAAACCATTACGTAACATTCAGCGTTAGTAAATATATTGCGAACAACGGTTTACGCGGCGATTTAATCAAATACAATTTACTAAATATGGCTGATTACGACGAAAAAGAAGACTTAATGGATCGCCTGGTAGCGTTAGGCAGGCGAAAAAAGGGGTTGAGCCTCGACCAGCTCCATCGCGAACTTCCCGAAAATATGATGTCCGCTGACGACATCGAAGACGTGCTCGAACGCCTAGAGGGTGCAAATATCTCGGTCGCCGAGACCGATGCCCAGTTGTTAGAACGGGCCTCAAACCTCGCTCTCGATGACGAGGAAGAGGAGAAAGAGGTTGACGAAGATGATCTCGATCTCGATCTTTCGGCCGGTGTGCTCGACAAATCGAACGATCCGGTTCGACTCTACCTCCGCGAAATGGGCATCGTCCCGCTGCTAAACCGCGAGGGCGAAGTGGTTATCGCTAAACGTATCGAACGTGGACAGATCAAGACTCATAAAGCAATCTCGCGTTCGCCCATTGCGGTTGAGCGTCTACTTAAGATCGGTGACGATCTGGCGGCGGGAAAAGCCAGCATTCGCGAAACAGTAGTATTTTCTGAGCAAGCCGAGATATCTATTGAGGAAGATAAGGCGGAAGAATATCTCCGCTGGACTCTCGAGGGGCTTGACAGCATCCGGCAGAATTACCAGCCTGTCCTAAAATCATGGATTGCTCTGATTGCCGAAACTGCCAAATCTGACGGCAAAAAGACCAAAAAACTGTTGATGCTGCGTCGAAAGACAGCCCGTCTGCGCCTCGACATCGCACTCGAGATCAAGCATCTCAATTTGACCGAGCGTTCGCGGCAGGTTTTGATCGCGGCCATCCGCAAAGTCGTCGAGGATATCAGAAAATCCGAACGCAACATCAACAAATGGAAAGAAAAGCTTGAGACCAAGCCAGCCGCCGCGGAAAAGAAAGAGCTAAACGCTAAAATAGCCGAGGCAAAAGAGGCTCTGGCGGCCATCGAGGAGAAATATCATCTTCCGACCGTCGAGATCAAGCGTTCGTACCAGACAATCAGCGTCGGCGAATTTGACACCAACAAAGCAAAACGCGAACTGGTCGAAGCCAATCTTCGGCTCGTCGTGTCGATCGCAAAGAAATACACAAACCGCGGCTTGCAGTTTCTCGATCTGATTCAGGAAGGCAACATCGGTCTGATGAAAGCCGTCGATAAGTTTGAATGGCGTCGCGGATACAAATTCTCGACCTACGCAACGTGGTGGATCCGCCAGGCGATCACGCGTGCGATCGCCGACCAGGCCCGCACGATCCGCATTCCGGTGCACATGATCGAGACGATCAACAAGCTAATTCGCACCTCGCGTCTGCTCGTACAGGAACTCGGCCGCGAACCGACGAGCGAAGAGATCGCAAAGCGGATGGACATTCCTGTCTCCAAAGTTCGTAAGGTTCTGAAAATAGCTCAGGAACCGATCTCGCTAGAAACTCCTATCGGCGAAGAGGAGGATTCGCATCTCGGTGATTTTATCGAGGATAAATCGATATTAAATCCAGCCGAATCCGTCACTTTCTCAAATCTGCGTGAGATTACCGACGAGGTCCTCGCTACCCTGACGCCGCGAGAGGAAAAAGTTATCAAAATGCGTTTTGGTCTCGGCAACACCGGTTCCGAACACACGCTCGAGGAAGTCGGCCAGCATTTCGCAGTTACCCGCGAACGCATCCGTCAGATCGAGGCAAAAGCCTTAAGAAAACTGCGTCACCCGTCACGTTCGCGAAGGCTAAAGGCGTTTCTCGAAGGAAAATAGGAACAAATAAACAGAGGCTGTCTGAAAAGTCAAAATAAAGCGGCAAAGCCGCAAAAAGATAATAGGGAGCTTTGAAAAACCCAATAAAATATCCGAATCTTTCTCAGCGAACTCTGCGTACATCTCTGCGTTCAAAACATTTTAAACGCTGAGATTTACGCTGAGTTCGCCGAGAAGATGCTCAATCTGTAAATTCACGGTCATCAGTACGATCCTCAAAGCAAAACTTCGAACACCCTTACTCCGTTACACAAATGCAGAAGCCCGCACGGAGTAAGGGCGTTCTCAGCGAGTATGGCTAATCTCCGCAGAGAGATGGCCATGTCTTTCCGTGTCGTTAAAGCT
Source organism: Pyrinomonadales bacterium (assembly GCA_038257355.1). GTDB lineage: Bacteria > Acidobacteriota > Blastocatellia > Pyrinomonadales > Pyrinomonadaceae > OLB17. The sequence goes on from JBBSJK010000041.1 coordinate 24,045, forward strand.
GTGAGGGAGAAGGGTTTTTCAAAATCTCCCTATAAATCCCTTTTCTCTCTTTTACCTGCAATCATCTTTTCGGCCTCGACGACAGCACCTTCCAGATCTACAACCTGGCCGTCTAGCTGCATTTCATAAACGGCGTCGAGGATGCTTTTGAATTGAGGCCCCGGCGTCAGCCCTAAATCGATCAAGTCCCGCCCCATTAATATCTGATCGGGAGCTTTTTTTTCGACGTGCAGTTCCCGAACTTTAGCGATGAACCATTCCTGGGCCTCGGAGCCGAATATCATCTTGCTCCGGTCACCGTTTGGATAGCGCCCGAGGCTGTCGGCCTTGGCGACGCGATAAAGCAGATCGGGCTCGACCTTGCGGGCGAGACGGCGAAAGGCTCCGTCGCCGACCGGCGATTTTGCCTTGTAATATTCGCCCGGTTTGAGATGATACCGGACAAGCTCGACAATCTTCTTTCTCACGTCATAACCATCGAGCGTGAAAATGCCGAGCGTGTCCAGAAACTTAAGCGTCGGTTCGACGCCGGCCTCACCATGACCGCGAGAACGTGTCCGCCCGTCAACAAACTCAGTCGTCGGCGGCTTGCCAAAATCATGTGCCAGAGCACCAAGCATCACGGTGACCTGACGCGGATAATCGAGTTCGTCGATCAGCTTGCGGGCCTCATCGACGACCATCAAAGTATGCACATCGACATCCCCCTCAGGGTGCCACGCGGGTTCCTGCGGCACGCCGACCAGCGATTGCAGCTCAGGAAAAATCTGTGCCGCGACGCCGAGTTCGTACAACCATTTCAGACCGATTGATGGTCGCTGCGGCTTGAGAAGCAGTTTTTCAAACTCGCCCCAGATACGTTCCTTAGGCAGGTCGGTAACATCGATCGTTTTGCAGATCTCGACCGTTTCCTCATCAATATCAAACTCAAACCTCGCCGCAAACTGGCAGGCCCGTAACACTCGAAGACTGTCTTCGGCAAACGTCTCCTGCGAAACCATCCGAAGTATTTTCCGGTCAATATCTTCTCGACCTGTAAACAGATCGACGATCTCGCCGGTCAACGGGTCTTTTAGAATCGCGTTTATCGTAAAATCACGGCGGCGGCATGCTTCCTCAAACGACATCCCCGGATCGCCCTCGACCACGAATCCGCGATGCCCGCGCTCAGTTTTTCGCTCACGACGCGGTATTGAAACATCCAGATCAGTTCCGATCTTATAGACCGCAAAAGCCTCGCCGACAACATTAACCGGAACCAGTACATCCTGTTCCGCCGCCCAATCCGCCGAAAGCTCGTTAAGCACTTCCCTCAGCCTCTCCGGCTCAATCCCGTAAACCTCAACATCCCAATCCTTTGGCCCGATGCCCATCAACTCGTCACGAACACACCCGCCAACCAGCATCGCCCGCCCGCCGGCGGCCTCAACGGCTTTTGAAAGCTCAATAATTTTTTTTGGTAATTGTGTCATTGCAAGAACTAATCTTGCAACAAATCCTGCAAGATTCGGGATTTATCAGCTCATTTTACCGCTGGGCAGAGCCTAAAAGCGTCTCGCCTGAAGCGTCTCTGCAGGTATCACGACCGCGACGACGGCGAGCAGTTGAATCTTGATTTCATCCCGCGACCGGAGTATTATCAAATTGTTGCATCTTTGCAATATTGTCTCACATATAATTATGCCGGATCGTAATGCCATCGCTCTTGTTGACTGCAACAACTTTTTTGTATCCTGCGAAAGAGCTGTCAATGCAAAACTGGAAAATCGCCCCGTCGTCGTTCTTTCTAACAATGACGGGTGTATTATTTCGCGCAGCAACGAGGTAAAAAAGCTTGGCGTACCGATGGCGGCCCCGCTCTTTCAGGTGCGCAAGCTGCTCGATAAACATAATACCGCAATAATTTCTTGTAATCATGCTCTCTACCGTGATTTTTCAGATCGGATACAAAACGTATTGGTCGAAGATCTGGGGAGCAATGTAGTCGAACTTTATTCAATTGACGAAGCTTTTGTGGATGTGGGCACCCCTGACAAGCTTGAGCTTTTGGGCGATCATATAAAGCAGATCACGCTAAAAAAAACCGGTATACCCGTATCGGTTGGCCTGGCCGAAACAAAAACTCTCGCAAAACTTGCCAATCACATCGCCAAAACATCAGTGAAAGCCGCCGGCGTGCTAAATCTGTATGGTTCGCCCTACACCGACCTCGCTCTCAAACAGACTGGCGTGGGCGATATATGGGGAATCGGCCGTCGTTTTGCAGTACATCTAAACAATCACGGTATAAATACGGCCCTTGAGTTAAAACATACCGACCCTGAGGAGGTTCGCAGTTACTTAAATGTTGTCGGTGCGAGGACCGTCATGGAGCTAAACGGGATAAAATGTCTGCCGCTGGAAATAACCGAAAAAGACAATAAATCAATCTCTCACACACGGACCTTTGGTCATACGATCAGCAATTTTCAAGAGATAAAAAATGCTGTTTTTTATTTTACAACTCGTGCGCTTGAAAAAATGCGTTGGAACGATCTGACCACCAAGGTCGTTACCGTTTATCTGCAAACCGATCGTTTTAAGCCGGTTCCGCGCTATTATTCAAACGCACATTCCTATAATTCCGTATATTATTCCGACATAACGAGTGAGATATATCAATGGATAGCGATCTGCCTGGAAAAGATATTTTGCCCTGACCTGCAATATAAGCGGGCCGGAGTTGTTTTAGGCGAGCTGATCCATGTCGATGCCGCTTCGCGAAGACTGTATGGACAGGCGGATTTCGAACGCCGTCACCGGCTGGTAAAGTCGATCGATGAGCTTAATTTAAGATACGGGCGCGACGTCATCCGCTTCGCCGCTTTGCAGGATCAGGGCGGCTGGCAAAGCCAAAGCACATACCGAAGCAATGATAAAAATCACGGGGTGTCGCGTGACAACCTGGGGCTGGGACACGCTTTTAGTAAATCCGTGAGATTTCTTTAAAGTTGCGGGGGTTAATTATTTTTTTGTAAAAATAGTCAGAGCAATGCCCCCGAGAATGAGGACGGCTGCGACCGCGAGATGAATTGAAGCAGTTTCCCCGAGAAGAAGCAGGCCGCCAACCGCCGCAATGACCGGAACGGCGAGTTGCAACACTGCGGCCCGCGTTGCGGTGTGATATTTGAGAGCTGTGTACCAAATTGTATATCCGACGCCCGACGCCAATGCTCCGGAAAGGATGGCGAGGACTACTCCTCGCGTCGATAGGTTAATCTGCGGAATAAATACGACCGCGACGACCGCCATCATTGGCAATGACCGGACAAAATTGCCCATCGTATCCGCCAGCGGATCTTTGCTCGACCGTCCGCGAAGCGTATATGCCGCCCACGCCATACCCGCGACAGCCATCAGAACTGAACTGACGAGCGGCGGAGCGGTGAGGCCAGGAAAGACGAGATATACGAGTCCGGCGACAGCAATCGTTAAACCCAGCCACTCTAAAACCCGCGGTCGCTCGCCCTTTATCAGCGAGACAGCGATCATTGTCATCTGCACCGAGCCAAACAGAATGAGAGCTCCCGTTCCGGTCGATAAACCTAGATAAGCAAACGAAAAACAAACCGCATAAGCAAAGAGAAAAAACGCCGAAGCCCAATTCCCTTTGTCAGTAGCCCGCAGCGGGCCAGTGACACGGCGGCTAACGAAATAGCTAATAACGATCAGCATCAACACACCCGCCGCCAATCGTATCAAAGTAAAACTCGCCGCATCGATCTCGTCCTTCCCGAGGGCCATCCGGCAGAGGATCGAATTGAACGCAAAGGCAACCAGAGCAAAAGTTGTGAGCACGAAACTCTTCATTGAAAAAGGTGTCGAAACATCATAACATTCTGAAGCCCTCTCCAATCTCCACGATCAAGCCAAAACAGCGGCGGTGCCCTCGAGCATTTCGCAGGCGTTGAGGCCCGATGGAACGCGTGCGAGGAAATGGCCGTAGAAATGCTAAACGAGGCGGGATTTACAAACGTCTCGGCCAATCACCTTGAGCATGACTTTATGAATACGTATTACGTCGCGACGAAGTGACGACCTTTTGAACATTACACGAGTAACACGAATGTCTCGGAGTGATACCGTTCATTCGTGCTATTCGTGTAATTCGTGCTGATCTCTCCGCGCTTACGAATCGATGCGGGCCACATCCGACATCGTATCGGAGCTGTCCTGTACACCCCCGACGCCGTCGGTCGGTTCGGCCCTGTCTTGAGTGTCCGTCGAATGGTCCTGACCGGTTTTTTTGCCGGTTCCATCATCGTCGATGGCGTTTACCTGTTCATCACCGACTCCGCCGTCGCCATTCGGCAAATCGCTTCCGTTGATAAAGTCCGGATTGTTTCGATTGTCTTGTTGTTGTTGCATTATATTGCCTCCAACAATATCGTAACGCGGCTTTAAGAAATCTTCGGTCTTCTCGAAGACAATCGATCACTCTCTTTATCCGTCATTGCCGCCCCCCTTATCAGGCCGCATGTGCGGGAACAAGATCACATCGCGGATCGAGTGTTTGTTGGTGAGCAGCATAACAAGCCGGTCGATGCCTATCCCAATTCCGGCAGCGGGCGGCATTCCGTAGCTCAGGGCACGGATGTAATCTTCGTCCAGAACCATAGCCTCCTCGTCGCCGCCTTCGCGTTGATCCATCTGATCGACGAAACGCTCATATTGCTCCTTCGGATCGTTCAATTCGGAGAATCCATTCGCCACTTCCATTCCGTTAATGAATAATTCGAAACGTTCCGCGACTTGCGGATTGTCGGGCGAGGCTTTTGAAAGCGGCGAAATTGATTTCGGATAATCAATAACGAACGTTGGCTGGATCAATTTGGGTTCAACATGTTCGTCAAAATACTTTACAAGCTCCGCGTCGCTGATGTCAGAACCGGGAGCGATAGCGACTGGGTTTTTCGCTTCATTGTCATCGTGCAGTGACCCGGTCGCTACCGCTCCCGGTTCTGACACAGCCGCACGCATCGAAATTCTATTGAAATTAGCGAAATCTATCTCATTATCACCATATTTCACAATCAAACTGCCTTCGTTTGCCTTTGCAACGGCGTCTTTCATCATCGTTTCGGCCAGATCCATCATTCCGTCGACATCCATATAGGCGACGTAGAATTCGAGCATGGTGAATTCCGGGTTGTGACGCTGCGAGAGGCCTTCGTTGCGGAAGTTGCGGTTTAGTTCGTAGACCTTTTCGAACCCGCCGACGACCAGACGCTTTAGATAGAGCTCCGGGGCGACGCGCGCGTAGAGCGGAATATCCAAAGCGTTATGGTGCGTCTCGAACGGCTTTGCTGCGGCTCCAGTAGCCTTTGGCGTG
>JBBSJK010000042.1:0-28475 GCA_038257355.1 Pyrinomonadales bacterium
ACGCCACAAGCCGCGTGAATTGGATTTCTGCTTTCGTCTAATTTGATCGTTCATGTTAGTTCTCCTTAATAATTTCTCTGTATTTGGTTTCCGTACACGCGGCTCATTCCAGACCCGCAAAATTTAGATTTGATAGATTGCCGTCGATCTGCATAACGCGCGGGGCAAAGCGGTAGCGTTTTGATGAGACGGTGATCGAATATGAGCCGCCGGGGACGACACCGTCTAATGAATAAACCCCAAACGTACTGGTCGTCGTCGTCCGTCTGACGCCGAGAGAATCGACGATCGAAACGACGGCATTCCGAAGGCCAAGGCCTGACGGGGTGGTTACGCTGCCCGATACCGTAACTCCAAAGGACTTTTCAAAAGCTCCGATGTCGCTGTTGTCGCCGCTGGGGGCGGGCGAAATTGACGGGTCGTCGACCGGCCGGGGTTGGCCGCGTTGATCAGCCGTTGTGCTAAAACTGTTGCCCTTATCAATCGCCTGACTTCCCGTGAGCGGGGCGTGCGTCGGTGTCATTCCGCCATTTAGAGAAATCACAGCGAGCATTGGCACAAAAATACTAGTCTGATCACCTGACTCCGTAAAATCGATAACGTTACCCGGATTACCGATCAGGTTATAACCCTCTGAGATATAGCGGTTAAACATTGATCCCGAAACACCCGATAGTTCGGGTTTTGACCCGTTGTTGCGATTTCCGGATATGATCGTATTTCGAATCGTTAACGCCCCCGAGGTCCGAGCGATGCCACTTACGGCATTAGTGCCTGTGGCCTCATTGTCGGTTATCGTCACAGATGTAAAAACAGAGATGCCACCGAAATGGAGAATGCCGCCGCCGTTGGCCGCTTTATTTCCAGTGATTGTTGAATTTATTAATGTTAGATCGTCGGTAGTGTAAATGCCGCCACCCTGACTGCTCTCGTTATTTGAGATAGTGCTGTTAGCGATTGTCAACGGCGTGTCGTTTCTAATGCCTCCGCCGGTGCTATTGGCAAAGTTGCCAGTTATATGACAACCGTTGATCGTCGTCATAGAACCGACACTGCTGGTGCTAATCCCGCCGGCCGATGTAGCGGAGACTCCGCCGCTGATCGTCATGCCAATCAAATTTGCGTTCACCACGGATCCGAGATTTAAGATCGTCATTCGGTTGGCTGAGCTGCGATCTGTTTGGGCGGCGCGCCCGACCGTCAGCAGGTGTGCCCCCTTTCCCCGGATCGTTAAATGCCTTTGTATGCTGAGTCCGCCGAGTCCGCCCATGCCGTCCGGGATAAGGGTGATTGTCTGCGGTGAGTCGAAAAGCGGCGAAGCAAACTCAACTGTATCGCCCGACCCTGCTGCTGCGATCGCTTCGCGCAAACTGCAATCGGAATCACAAGCGCCATCGTTTGTATCCTCTGTCTTTGTCACGATTAGGGTTGTTGGCATCGGCGTCGGCGTTGGTACCGGCACTGTCCCTCCAGCCCAGTCAGGTTCGAGGTCTTTTCCAGTAACATTGGTTAGGCGCGTTTGCGCCGAGCCGTTTGCGTTCATCACATAAATTTCAGGGTTGCCATCTCGATCGCTGGAGAACGCTATAGCTGAACTGTCGGGCGAGAAACTCGGATCAAATTCGTCAGCGTTATTGCTGGTAAGACGTGTCTGATTTGACCCATCAGCGTTCATCACGTAGATCTCATTGTTGCCGTCTCGGTTACTCGAGAACGCGATGCGTGAACCGTCGGGTGAAAAATCGGGTGAACTATCGTTAAATGAGTTGTTCGTTAGCCGCGTCTGGCCGGTGCCGTCGGCATTCATCACATATATCTCCACATTTCCGTCCCGGACGCTAATGAAAGCGATCCGCGTTCCGTCTGGCGAGAAACGCGGATTGCCCTCATTCGCGGGATTGGTGGTGAGCCGGGTTTGGTTCGAGCCATCGGCGTTCATGATGTAGATGTCACGATTAAAGGCCTCACGGTTGCTGACAAATACGATACGCAAACCATTTGGTGAGAAACTCGGCTCGTACTCCTCCGCCGAACTGTTGGTGAGCCGTGTCTGCGCCGAGCCGTTTGCGTTCATCACATAAATTTCATCATTGAAAGCGTTACGGTCGCTGGTAAAAACAATGCGTGTGCCATCGGGCGAGAAGCGCGGCTGGTAGTCGTCCGCCGGTCGGTTATCGGTCAGCCGCGTTTGATTGGACCCGTCAGCGTTCATTACGTAGATCTCGCGGTCTGAGACTCCGTCGCGGGTACTATCAAAAGCGATCTTGCCCGACGGGGTTTGCCCCCGGACTTTGAATGCATTTGATTCGAAGGCAAAAGCCAAGAACGCCGCTGCCAAAATTGCCAACAACCAAGTCAACAACTGATAGCGAGATTTATCCTGAGGTTTTCGTAGCGTCTTCATAAATTTTCCCTTTGATCAATAGGGCGAAAAATATCTACAAAAGCGCCAATAAGAATAAAGACTGCGGCAAATTTTGCTGTATAATCCGGAATAAGCTGGTGGATAGAATGATTTCGTCGAATCACACGGATGTAACGGTTCTGCTGCGAGAGGTAAGTGCGGGCGGCCCCGATGCGCCCGAGCGGCTGCTGGAGCTTGTTTATGAAGACTTGAGGCGCCTTGCAAGCGCCTATATGAAAAATGAGCGCGACGATCACACACTGCAGGCGACGGCGCTTGTGCATGAGGCATATATGCGACTGGTTGACTGGGAAAATGTGACGTGGCAAAACCGCGCTCATTTTTTTGCGGTAGCCGCGCAGGTGATGCGCAAGGTGCTGATCGACCACGCGCGACGAAAAGGGGCGGGCAAACGCGGCGGGCAAAAGATAGCTCTAGATGACGCAGTCAGCTTTCCCGACAAAAAGGAATTCGATGTTCTGCCGCTCGAGGACGCACTCCAAACCCTCGAAAAACTGGACAAGCGACAGGCGAAAATTGTTGAATTAAGATTTTTTGGCGGGCTGACGATCGAGGAAACTGCACACGTTCTCGGCGTCTCAGAAGGTACAGTGAGACGCGAATGGACATTTGCAAAGGCCTGGTTTCAGAGAGAGCTGGGCCAGAACCGGTAGTGGTAGCGGCCAATGCCTCCAACTATGCACGATTGGCAAAGAGTTAAAGACATTTTTGCAGACGTCCTCGATCAGCCTGAGGATAGACGCGACGAATATTTACGCGACAGGTGTTCGACCGATGACAAACTTCTTGCCGAAGTTAAATCACTACTCGCGGCCCACGACGAACCTGACAATCTCATTGAAATTAACAGCTTTGACCTCGCCTCAAAGATTACTTCGGAGGGACACGGTTATGCTGGAAAGAGATTTGGCAATTACAAGATAATACGTGAGATTGGCCGCGGCGGAATGGGGGCGGTTTTTTTGGCCGAGCGGACCGAGGGTGAGTTTGACCAGCAGGTCGCTTTAAAGATCGTCCGCCAGACCTTTGATAACGACTTAGAAAAGCGCTTTAGGCTCGAACGCCAGATCCTGGCAAACTTAAATCATCCACATATCGCAAAGCTGCTGGACGGTGGCGTATCTGAAACCGGTGTTCTCTATTTGGCGATGGAATATATCGAGGGTGCACCGCTGCTCGAATATGCCGAAACAAAAAGGCTCGAGATCGAGGACCGGCTAAACTTATTTTTAAAAATATGTTCCGCAGTCGCCTATGCTCACCGCAATCTGACCGTGCATCGTGACATTAAACCCTCAAATATTTTGGTGACTAAGGATGGCGAGCCCAAATTATTAGATTTCGGTTTAGCCAAAATGTCCCAACCGCCTGCATCAACAGGTGTTCATGACTTTACGTCAGCCGATCAAACCCAATCCATATTCCGGGCTTTTACTCCCGCCTACGCATCGCCAGAGCAAATATTTGGTAGAACAATCACGACGGCGAGCGACGTTTATTCACTCGGGGTGGTTTTGTATGAACTGCTCACAGGCGAGCGGCCTTTTAATTTTGAAAACAAGAGTTTGGACGAGATTTTACGGACGATGGATGCTAGCGAACCGGTTCGTCCGTCGTCAGTGATTAGTCAGGAGTCAAATGTTGAGATAACAACGCCTGAAAAAAATGAAATAAGTAATAAATCAAAAATCAAAAATCCTAAATTGTTACGCGGCGATCTCGATACCATTGTTCTAAAAGCACTCAGAAAAGAGCCAGAGATGCGTTATGAGTCGGTTGAGCAATTCGCACAGGACATCGAGCGGCATTTGAGACATTTGCCGATCACCGCACGTCCGCAGACATTCTCATATCGGGCATCAAAATTCGTACAGCGAAACAAGATCGCTCTCGGAGCTGCGGTATTCGTGATCATATCTTTGGTGACAGGCATCACGGCCTCTTTATGGCAGGCAAATATTGCCCGGGCCGAACGCGACAGGGCAGAACGGCGCTTTCAGGATGTGCGGCGGCTCTCCAATGCACTGCTTTTCGAACTTTCACCGAAAATTGAAAGGCTGCCCGGAGCAACCGAAGCTCGTGAAATATTAGTTAAGAACGCTCTCGAATACCTTGATGAGCTCGCCCAGGAAGCAGAGGGCGACTTGCAGCTGCAGAGCGAGCTCGCTGTTGCATACGCCAAGATTGGCGATCTGCAGGGCAATCCCGCTAAACCGAATCTGAGTGATTTTGCCGGTGCCATCTCAAGCTATGAAAAAGCGAATGCCATCCGCACAAAATTACCACCCGAACCTGAAAATCATAGGATTCTTGGTGAGAATTATCGCTTGCTAAGCGCGATATATTACGTCCAAAACAATATAAAAAAGTCGCTGGCGGTTTCCGAGGATGCTTTGAAAATTTACGAAAGCCTTTTAGCGAATGACCCCGGATCGTTCGATTTGCGGATCGCGCAAATTGAAGCTCAGATTGAGCATGGACAAACTTTTTCTTACAACAATCAATACGCCACGGCCATCCCTTTGTTTCGGACAGCATTGTCAGAATTAGCAAAACATAATGCGAATGACCGGGTAATAAAAATCTTATCAGCCACGGCTTACTCGTACCTCGGAAATGCTCTGTCTTGGGACGGAAAACAGTCCGAGGCTGAGATCGAAATGGCCAAAGCAGTGGCGATTGCCGAATCATTAATCGCCGAAACGCCAAATGACACCAGTATTCAACAGACGGTATGGCGGATTTTTATATTGGCCAGCAGTATTTATGAAGGGACAAAGGACGACATATCGTTTGAATATGCACAAAAAGCCCTGCAGGTAGCCGAAATTGCTACAGCGACCGACGCCGCAGACACTCAGTCCAGACATAATGTCGCAAAATCGTATTCCCGGTTGGGAATCGTTTCGGCACTGCTAAACCAGCTTCCCCACTCCATTATGTATCTGGAAAGGGCAGAGAAAGTTTTTTCCTATCTTATCGAGAGAGAGCCGAAAAACCATGCTTATCAGAACGATTTGGGTAGGTTGTACACGCGCTTTGGCGACGCCAGGGAAAAACAGCGGGATTTCAGAGGCTCGCTGGCCGCGTTTCAGAAATCGGCTGATTTATTTGAGGCTATAGCAAATGGTGACGAGGCGAACACTCTCGCCCGCCGCGACCTGGCACAGTCGTTGAAGAGTGTCGGAATTATGTATTTGCAATTGGGTGACAGGGAAAGCTCAAAAAAAGTATTGCTCAGATCTCTGGATATACTGAATTCGCTGAAAACCGCCAATGCTCTCGGTGAATATGACAATCAATTGTTTGACGAAGTGCAGGCGGCTTTATTGAAAAACGGATCATCGTGACGGTCCGTGAATTTCTGGTAAGCTGGCTTTTAAATCTTGCGTTTATTCCGCTATTTGCGTAACTGTCCCTTTTTTTCGGACATGATAGACGATGCCGGAATGATCGTCGCTCAATAGAAATGAATTGGCGTCGAGTTTCAAAATGTCGCATGGACGGCCGACGACTCTGCCGCTCTGTAGAAATCCGCTGAGGAAATCCTGCAATTTCTTGCCCTTTCGCATTATGACCACCTTGTATCCATGACCCATCTTTCTGTCGGTCGAGCCGTGGAGAGCAACGAGAAATGCGTCTTTGATATCGGGGTCTGCTTCCGGTTGGTCGAAATAGTCAAATCCAAGGGCGGATGAACGTGATGGAAAAATTGCGTAGGGAACTGCAACATTTGCACATCTGCCGGCTCGTTTTATTTTGGGGTCGGCAAAGATTTTTCCGTTTGATGAGTGGCAATAGGGCCAGCCGTAATCGGTGCCGTCCTTGAGAGCATAAAATGTTTCATCTGGCTTATATAGGCCAAGATGATCGCTGCCCTGATTAGTCACAAAGATAAAATTACCAATCGCTTTCATACCGACTGCGTTACGCAGCCCACGCCCAAATTGACGCTGCCCAGTGCCGTCCGGGTTCATCTCTATGACGCTGGCCCGTATCTTTTCTTTTTCGACGCACGAGTTGCAGGATGAACCGATCGACACGTATAGTTTGCCGCCGGGTGAGAAAGCGATCGTTCGGGTCAGATGCCAGCCGCCGTATTTGTAGCTCAGGCCGTAGCTGGGAAAGGTTGCGAGTGTCTGCGGATTTGTATCTGAGGGTTTTGTCTCACCCTTTGTAAATTTTCGCCGGGTCAGCTTATCTGTCTCGGCTAGATATATCCAGTCCTGGCCGTCTGCGTCAGTGTAAAACTGGACACTGTTCGGGTTTCGCAGGTTTGTCATGTATGGCAAAACACGGGCAAATTTGCCGGCTTCGGCATCCCAGCCGTCTAGAATGTAAATGGTGCCGCGTTTACCGTCCGCCAGATTGTACATATCGGTAACGAAGATACGGCTGTCAGGTGATTTGGCAAAAAAGCGAACGCGTTTGAGGCCTTCGGCGGCGGGAATGATCTCGTAATCTGATGCTAGATTGAGGTTGAACGATTTGCCATTTTTAAGCGTAATCCGGTTCGCCACGAGTTGTGGCTGGGCAAAACCGGTGGCCGTAAGCAATAGTAATAGTATTATGAGAAGCGTTAGTGTTTTCATCCTATTTTGTGATATTCGTGTTAACCCACGGACAAAATTATGAACATTGAAAAATTTCGGGTTGTCGAAGGGACAAAAGTTAACCTTAAAAATCATCCGACAGATTTTACCGGTGATTATACCGATAATAAGGACCCAGAAAAAGAGCTCGAGAAGAATGTGGAGCGGTTGGCCGCGCTTCAGAATGCTCTATACGCTGAGGACAAAAATACGCTGTTGTTGATTTTTCAGGCAATGGATGCTGCCGGGAAAGATGGGGCGATCAAACATGTGATGAGCGGTGTCAATCCGCAGGGCTGTCATGTCGTTTCGTTCAAACAGCCTTCGTCCGAGGAACTTGATCATGATTTCCTCTGGCGGTGTCAGAAGAATTTGCCCGAACGGGGCAAGATAGGCATCTTTAACCGCTCTCATTACGAAGAGGTTCTCGTCGTCCGTGTTCACCCGCAAATACTGCAGTCCCAACAATTACCGTTGTCAACGCTGAATGATAAGGACATTTGGAAAAAGCGTTTCAAGCATATCCGTGATTGGGAAGATCATCTTAGTGAGAACGGAACACATATCATCAAATTCTTTCTTAACCTATCTAAACAAGAGCAAAAAGTAAGATTTCTCTCGCGTATCGACGAAAAAGATAAGAATTGGAAATTTTCGATGGGCGACGTGCGGGAACGTGCCCTATGGGACGAATATATGAAGTGCTACACAGAGGCGCTAGAGGCGACTTCGACGACGAGATCACCGTGGTACATAATACCGGCGGACAAAAAATGGTTCACCCGCCTCGCTGTCTCCGAGATCATCGTCAAAAAGATGCAGTCGCTCGATTTACAATACCCGACGGTCACCGATGAACATATGTCGGAGCTATTAGAAGCCAGAAAAATGCTGGAAGCCGAGAGGTAATCTCACCTGCTGCCAACGCACAAACCGGCCGTTCAAAGACAAATGGGCATAAAAACAAAACTGCATCTGTCCATATTCCAACATTTAGCGATCCGGTTCGATATACTGGAAAACAATTACACATCGAGAGTTTAATATTTACTTTACACTCGGTGCTTCGAACACGGAATTCTCATTTCACAGGCACTATCCGCATGATGCGGTCGTCATCCTTAGCGGGACGGCCGCGACCGTCGCGGTTTGAGGTTGAAAAGTAGATGTAGCCGTCCGGTCCCTCGGCTATTTCGCGAATGCGCCCCATCACCCCTTCGAGCATGTTCTCCTGACGCACGACTGCTCGTCCGTTGAGCGTTACTCGGATGATGCGGGCGCTTCTCAGACATCCAAAAAAGAAATTTCCCTTGAAGGTCGGAAATGCCGAGCCATTATAAAACATAGCACTGGCGGGAGCACAAGCGGGCGAATATTCGAGAAGCGGCGAGACCATACCCTCGCGTTTCTCGTTGTGGTGAATCACGGGCCAGCCCAAATTGCTGCCGCGTTCGACGATGTTGACCTCGTCACCGCCCGAACCCATGCCCTCAAACGAACTCGGGCCGTGTTCTGTTTGGAACATCACGCCCGAACCCGGCTGCCAGGCGAGGCCCTGGGCGTTGCGATGGCCATACGACCAGATTTCAGTTCGCACGTTTGCTTGTCCGACAAAGGGATTATCAGCCGGAATTGTACCGTCGTCATTCAGCCGCAAGGTCTTACCCGCAATTGAATCGAGCTTTTGAGCGAGATTCCAGTCGGTTGCGTCGCCGGTTGTGATATACAGCTTGCCATCGGGGCCGAAACGCGCACGCATCCCCGCGTGATTTGGCGCTCCCGGCACATTGTCGATAATTATTTTGGGTTCGGTAAGTATTTTATTCGCATAGACATAGCGGACGACCTTAACGCGTCGGCCGTCCTGATTATATGAATACGCGAGATATATAAAATTGTTTTTGGCAAATTCGGGATGGAGGGAAATATCCATCAGCCCGCTTTCGCTTGATGGCTCAACATCAGGCACCGTGTAGATTGGCTCGACACGGAGTTTTCCGCTCTCGATTATCCGCACACGGCCGCGCCGCTCGGTAAAGATCAGATCGTTATTTGGTAGCCAGGCAAATCCCCACGGAACTTCGAGACCGCCCGCAACCGTCTCGACGCGGAACTTTTGATTATTTTCCTGCGACTCAAATTCGGTCGTCTCAAATCCACCTGCGGGTGCAGCATTGCCACATCCAAACGTAAAAACGGAAGCTATCAATAAAAAAAAGCCGGGCAAGGTCATCGGTCCACCACCTATATTCCTAAATTAGTATTCATGGCGTTAGACGACTGTTAGGCCCGATTTGTTGCCACAAAACTATCAACAGAGCGAACGAGCTGAAGTGCGGATCGGTCGGCTCCGGAAACAGATTTGCATCCGCCCTTTCAAGCTGACTTCCAGAGTGTCCGAGCTTCTTAATTCAGGTACACCAAAACTCGAGGTTATTCTAATATTCCCAGTATAAAATACAATCTCGAGTACTGAATAAACATTTTATTGCCGAGGAAGTTGATCCGACATGTGTTTTTGCAATAATTATAGGCGAGGTGTAAGTGGTCTTTTTGCTTGCATTTGCTTAAGTGTGCGACACATAAGTTGATCACGTAAGCAGCCCACGTTATCTTGATGTTCAATATGAAGATTTTAAATTGGGGAATGATCGGTGCTGGTGACATTGTCCGCAAGAGCATTGTACCCGCACTAAAAGGTATCGAGAACTGTCATCTCGCAGCCGTCAGTCGCGGTCAGGGCCAGCTTGCCGAGGCGTTTGCGGCGGAATTTGGGATCGAACGTTGGTACGTTGATTGGTACGAAATGCTCGCGGATGAAAGCCTCGATGCGGTTTATATTGCTTCGCCTGTCAACCTGCACGCTATACACGCCATTGCCGCCGCGGAAGCGGGAAAACACGTGCTGTGTGAAAAACCGATGGCAATGAATGTTGAAGAATGCGACAAAATGATCGCTGCCTGTAAGGCAAATAATGTAAAGCTCGGCATCGCCTATTACCGGCGTTTTTTTCCCGTTGTCGAGCGAATTAGACAGGTGTTCAGCTCCGGCGAAATCGGTAAGCCTATTTTCTGTCAGATAAATACCTTTGAATTTTTTAATCCCGGTGCAGACCACCCGCGACGCTGGTTTGTTGAAAAAGCTAAAAGTGGCGGCGGGCCGATGATGGATTTTGGCTGTCACCGGATCGAGATACTGACCAACCTTTTCGGCAAGATCAGCCGGATCGAAAGTTTGAGTGCCAATGTCGCATTTCAGCGCGAGGTCGAAGACACAGCCGCCCTCCTACTGCAATTCGAAACCGGCACCTGTGCATCCCTGGTCGTCACTCACGCCTCGCACGAGCCACAGGACTCTCTCAACATCTTCGGCACAAAAGGCTCAATTCATATTGCTGCGTTAAACAGCGGCGAGATTAAAATCATGTCCGCTGCCGAAACACGAACCGAGTCGCACCCGCCTACGCCAAACTTTCACACCCCGCTGATTCAGGATTTTGTGGATGCCGTTGTCAACGATTATGAGCCACGAGTCGGTGGCGATACGGGGCGAATTGTTGCGGGTATTGAAGATCGGATCTACGCAGGTCCAATAGTTTAAATCGAGCGGGACGATGCAGAGGTTGGATTACCTGATTTTTGACCCAAGTGCTTTTAGCCAGTCGTAGGGTTTTTTTATAATTGAAACTGACTTTGAAATTAGCGATTTATTTTCTTTCTTCTGGACATGGAGAGTCGAATCTTTGGAATTTTTTGATTTGTCATCAAGTAACATTGAGTCTGGATATTCGGTCAAAGTGCGTGTTTTCGATGGCATTTGTACGGCGACAGATTGCGGCATTCGATTTACGGGCCTCGGAACGGGAACTTTCAGAATTTTTTTGACCGAAACCAAAGCATCTCCGGCGGGGCGTATGTTCGTTCGCCTCCGCGGAGTTGAAACGGTGATCTCTTTGCTCTTGACTCTGTTGGTTACGCGAATGGAACCTGCGTTCTGAGATTCGGATTCGATTAAAATAGCGGTGGTGTCGGCGATCGGGTTTGTGTCGCTTGTGACCTCATTAACGACGATCAGCCTGTCAAACGAGCGTTCAACAGCCGTGTACGCCACAAACCCAAGTTGCAGACAAAATATAGCTATTATTCCCAGAACCGGCCTTTTCATATTCTGCACCTACCAGTGTTTATCAATGATAAACACATGTATTAGTATCCTTCTGTGAGAAAAAGGTTGCAATCCGGAAGTGATGTTTACGCAGCTAATTCGCTTGGTGAGACGCCAGGCTTTAACACCACTTTTATGCAGCTGTCTTGTTTGTTATTAAAAATCTCATAGGCGTGTGGTGCGTCCTCAAGCGACATAGTGTGGGTAATAATAGTTGACGTATCGATTTGGCCATTCTCTATAAGATCGAAAAGCATGGGCATATATTTTTGCACGTGGGTCTGTCCCATTTTAAAGGTTAGCCCTTTATTCATGGCCGCCCCAAAGGGGATCTTGTCGACAAACCCGACATAAACACCCGGAACCGAGATCGTGCCGCCTTTGCGGCAAGCCATGATTGCCTGACGAAGTACATGCGGCCGGTCGGTCGCGAGCATCGTGGCGGTTTTGACGCGATCCATAATTCCGTCAAAAGTTCCGCCGGCATGTGCCTCCAACCCCACGGCGTCCATACACCTCGCGGGCCCGACATCATCGGTCATCTCCATCAAAGTGTCGTGAACGTCGTCTATGCTGTAATTGATGATTTCGGCATTGTTTGACTGGGCCATGGCAAGACGTTCAGGCACTTCGTCGATCATTATCACGCGCTTCGCACCGAACAGCCAAGCACATTTGACCGCAAGTTGGCCGACCGGTCCGCCGCCCCAAATGGCGACAGTATCGCCCTTCTCGATACCCAGATTCTCCGTAGCCATGTAGGCCGTAGGGAAAATATCGGATAGAAACAGGACCTTTTCATCCTCTATGCCATTTGGCACTTTGAACGGCCCGACATCGGCGAAGGGAACGCGTAGGTATTCGGCCTGTCCACCGGAAAATCCGCCCAAAAGATGCGAAAATCCAAACAATCCGGCAGGTGACTGGCCCATTGCCTCGGCCGCCATTGCTCCATTCGGATTCGATATGTCACAAAGCGAATACATCTCTTTGTTGCAAAAGAAACAATCGCCGCAGGCAATCACAAACGGCACGACGACCCTGTCGCCGACCTTTAAATTGCTGACGCCGCTGCCAACCTCCACGACCTCGCCCATATTCTCATGGCCGAGAACATCACCCTTTTCCATCGTCGGTTGAAAGCCGTTGACCAAATGCAGATCTGAACCGCAAATCGCAGTCGAGGTGATCTTTATGATCGCGTCACGAGAATTTTCAATTTTAGGATCAGGGACGCTTTCAACCCGCACATCCCCCGTTCCATACCAACATAAAGCCTTCATATTAATACCCTTTGTAAATTATAGAGTCGCGTTAGCATTCAATTTGCCAAACTTAAACACTATTAGTGTTTATCATTTAGTCGAGTTTATACCTGTCGATAGTGTGAATAATGTTCGATATATTACATTTGAGAGCGGTTTCTCTCTCGTATCGTCATTTCTATCCGTAGTTGGTAAAATATGTATGGAGTCAAAAGTCGGGAATCTGTAAAGTTGAGAGAGAACGGTATTTTTAGCTTTTTACTGCTTGCTGAGGAGCCGATGACCGGCTCACTAGTTTGCCTTTAATAAAATGAATAAAGAGATAGTAATTGAGAAAACGAGTGATGAAGTAAAGTTGCCTAGATCGCGTAAGATTTATGTCGAGTCGAACGGAAGTACAGCCAACCAACACAAACACAATTTACGCGTGCCGTTTCGCGAGATCACGTTGTCGGCATCCAAGGATTTTGACGGCGCTATGCAGGAGAATCCGCCCGTTCGTATCTATGATACCAGCGGTGTCTGGACCGATCCGGAGACGAAGAATGACATTCGTGAGGGTTTGCCGGCCATGCGGCGCGACTGGATCGTCGGGCGGGGAGATGTCGAGGAATACGTGGGCCGCGAGGTTTTGCCGCAGGATAATGGCTATTTGACGAAAGGTGCGGAAGAATTTGCCAGGGCGAAGCCATCTAAAAACGGAACTCCGAGGGAAGGAAAACTCGAGGAATTTCCCGGCCTTCGCCGTGCGCCTCTGAGAGCAAAGGCAGATGCTTGCGTTACTCAGATGCACTACGCTCGTAAGGGCATCATCACACCAGAGATGGAATACGTCGCGATCCGCGAAAATCTTGGAAGGGAACTGGAGCACGGGCATCTGGCCCGTTCGGAACGGAGTGACCGCAGTTCTCTCAATCATCAGCATAAAGGCGAATCGTTCGGAGCATCGATTCCACAGTTTGTGACCCCCGAATTTGTCCGCGACGAGGTCGCCCGCGGCCGAGCGATCATCCCGAATAACATCAACCATCCCGAAAGCGAACCGATGGTCATCGGTCGCAATTTTCTGGTAAAGATCAATGCCAATATAGGTAATTCGGCTATCGCGTCAAGCATTGAGGAAGAGGTCGAAAAGATGCGGTGGTCAACGCTGTGGGGAGCCGACACGGTGATGGACCTTTCGACCGGTAAGAACATTCACGCAACCCGCGAATGGATATTGCGTAATTCTCCTGTGCCGATTGGAACCGTCCCGATCTATCAGGCGCTAGAAAAAGTGAATGGTAAGGCCGAAGACCTTACATGGGAAATTTACCGCGACACGCTAATTGAGCAAGCCGAACAGGGCGTCGATTATTTTACGATTCACGCGGGCGTGCGGCTCCCATATATTCCGATGACGGCAAACCGAACGACCGGCATTGTATCACGCGGCGGGTCAATCATGGCGAAATGGTGTCTCGCCCATCACGAGGAAAGCTTTTTATATACAAGGTTTAGAGAGATCTGCGAGATAATGCGGATGTATGACGTCTCGTTTTCTCTGGGCGATGGGTTGCGTCCGGGTTCGATCGCCGATGCTAATGACGAGGCGCAATTTGCTGAGCTTGATACTCTCGGCGAACTCACCAAGATCGCATGGGAGATGGACTGTCAAACTATGATCGAAGGGCCGGGACACGTGCCAATGCACCTCATCAAAGAGAATATGGACAAGCAGCTCGAGGTTTGCGGCGAGGCCCCGTTTTACACGCTCGGGCCGCTGACTACGGATATTGCACCGGGCTACGATCACATCACGTCTGGTATCGGTGCGGCGATGATCGGCTGGTTTGGCTGTGCGATGCTGTGCTATGTGACACCCAAGGAACACCTCGGCCTCCCGAACAAAAAGGACGTAAAAGACGGCGTAATCACTTACAAACTCGCCGCCCACGCCGCCGACCTCGCAAAAGGCCATCCGGGAGCACAGATACGCGACAATGCTGTCTCAAAAGCACGCTTCGAATTTCGCTGGGAAGATCAATTTAATCTCGCCCTCGACCCGATCATTGCCCGCGAGTATCACGACGAGACCTTGCCGGCTGAGGGCGCAAAGCTCGCCCATTTCTGCTCAATGTGCGGCCCGCATTTTTGCTCGATGAAGATTACGCAGGACGTGCGCGATTACGCCAATGCGCAGAATATCGAGGCGGAAAAGGCCTTGGCCGTGGGAATGGGCGAAAAAGCAAAGGAATTCGTCTCGGCCGGCAGCGAGATTTATCACGGCAACGTTCCAGAGGGAGCTAAGCACGATCACTGAATTTACTGAACGCGGATTAGGCGGATTAGCAGATGATATGTCATTATCCGCCCGATCCTTTTTAATCCGCGTACAAAATTCTGTTTGACACATCGTCCGCTCGATCAATAAACTTCCAACGTGAATCCAGACCAAATCGCCATAGAACCTGAGATTCCCGGTGCAAAGCCAAATACCGCCGGGATGACGACAAAGGTTGTTAAGGGGTCGCTCTGGATGATTGCAGGTCAGGTGGTTCCGCTGGGCGTGTCGCTGGTCGCGACTTATTTTGTTATCAGGATGCTCGGCGCCGAGGGCTATGGCGTGCTGGTTCTGATCGCCCTGATCCCAAACTATTTTGTGTTTGCCGATCTCGGAATGTCGATGGCATCGACAAAGTTTGGGTCCGAGGCGTATGCCGTACGGAATGATGTAAAAGAAGGTCAGATCGTCCGCACGGCCGCTCTGATAGCAATGCTGACATCGCTTCCGGTCGCGGCCGCGATCTTTTTTTTCTCCACATTTATAGTCACGCAATTTAAGGTGCCCGATCACCTGCAAGCTGAGGGTTCGCTAGCACTCAAGATAGCGTCGATCACATTTCTCGTAAATTTACTGTGCAGCATAGTCAATACACCGCAGCTCTCACGTCTGCGGATGGATCTGAACGCTTTTATCAACACCGCTATGCGGGTCGCCGGTCTTATAGCGACGCCGATCGTGATCTATCTCGGTTTTGGGATCGTCGGGGTCGTAACCGCGCTCCTAATCTCAAATCTGGCGGGTCTGGCAGGACATTTATTAGTGTCTCGACATCTGTTGCGGGGCAATCTGTTTTTATTCTCGATTGACCGTTCGATGATGAGGCCATTATTTAACTATGGAGGCTTATTTATCGCCGCGTCAATTCCGGGTGTGATATTGATAAATGCGGAAAAGGGCATTCTCGCCGGCTCGACTTCGACGACGACACTCGCATTTTACTCTGTGAGTTTTACGCTCGCAAGTATGCTGACTATGTTCTCAGGGTCGATTGTGCAGTCGCTGCTGCCCGCATTTTCGCAGCTGCAAACGACTGACACGAGGGATCATCTCAGCTCGCTTTATTCGACCGGCGTAAGGCTTAATCTAATTTGGATCGTTCCGGCAATTGTCCTGCTTTTTATCGTTGCGAAGCCCTTTTTTACCGTTTGGGCGGGTGAGGAGTTTGGCCGCGAAAGCACGATGCCATTCTACATTTTGCTGGCTGGGGTGGCGTTTAATCTGGTTGCATATCTGCCATATTCGTCGATCATGGCGTCCGGGCGCGTTGATGCCCTGGCAAAGCTTTTCTGGATCGAGGTCGTGCCATATATTGTTATGACCGTGTTATTAACTCAGAGCTTTGGCATAATTGGAGCGGCGGCGGCGTGGAGCATTCGGGCAATCGTCGATTCTGGGTTTCAATTTTTGCTTGCGACGCGCGTTGCAAACGTTAGATTTGATGTCGGTGATTTTGGGATAAAAGCATTATTCTCGACCCTTATCTTTGTACCGACGATCGTGCTTTGTATTCTCCGACCCGACTTTTTGATATGGTTGGCGGTTTTGTTTTTGGCCAGTATCGCGGTTTACTCGATTTTTTGCTGGAAAGTGTTGCTGTCGGAGCCGGAAAGAGAATGGCTGGCCGTCAGAGTGAGGACTGGCTTTGACTTGTTATAATTTTTAAATGACACGCACGTCTGAATTTTTGGCGGCACATTTTCGTTCGGGCATGCGTGGGAGTACGCGGCTGACTAATATTCTATCGTCGAGGATGAGGTCGCTCCAGAGTCTGCCGATAAACACAAATCACGGCATCGTTTACGGCGATCTCAGGCTGCCGATCTATCACGGGCTGCTAGCCGGTTCGCGTATTGTCGACGCCGGTGAAGACATGGTGATGAAAAATTTCATCACTGCCGGAGATATTGTTTTTGATATCGGAGCTCTGGCTGGTGTTTACACCCTCGCGCTAGCGGAATATGCAGGGGATGAGGGCAAAGTGTTTGTTTTTGAGCCTAACAGAACCTTGCTCCCAACGCTCGAACGCACTTGCAGAGAACTGCGAAATGCCTTTCTGTCCCCAGTCGCTCTCTCTGATCGAGAAGGAAGAATGTCATTGTTTGTCCCTGCTGATGATGCTTCGATGTCAAGTCTTAGGAACTGGACGGGCGGTGTCGGCGGCGAGGTTAAGGAAATTTCGTGCGAAACGCGTCGGCTCGACGATCTTGTAAAAACCGGACAGATCGCGCTGCCCGATTTTATCAAATGCGATGTCGAGGGAGCAGAACTGGCCGTATTTCGCGGTGCGGAAAATACGCTGAATCGTGAGGACGCGCCCTGCATTTTGTTTGAGGTGAACCCGCAGGCGACTGCCGCCTTTGGCGTGGAGATTAACGAGCCGTTTGAGTTTCTGGGAACTCTGGGCCGGGCTGGGTACAGTTTTTACGATATTCGCGAAAGCGGTCTCGTTGTCTTTGAAGACGTTAATTCGCTGGTCATCGAAAACGGGTTTTTTAGAAATGTGGTTGCCGTGCCGTCAGCGCGACGGCATTTAGCGGCAAAACTCGTAACGTCCTGACCGGAAAATGCTATGAAAATCAGCGTCGTTGTGCCGACATATAATCGAAATCGCCAGCTTTCCGGAGTCTTAGATCATCTGCTGGCGAGCGATGCTGACGGCTTTGACGACATCGAAATAATTATTGTTGATGACGGATCAAGTGAATCTGCGAAATCGGTGGTCGTGGAAAAAAGCTATTGTAACCCCTTTAGGCTGAAATATTTATATCAGTCAAATTCAGGGCCGGCAGCGGCCAGAAATAATGGGTTTAGACAGGCGGCCAACGATACGGTTTTATTTATTGACGACGATGTTCTGGTGTCGGGAACATTGCTCTGCGAACATGCGCAAGCACATTTAGACAAGCCGGGTTCGGTTATTTTCGGACTCTATCCGTATATTACACCGGCTGTCGAGACTCCGTCATACCGCTATCTGGATTTGATTGAGCGGTTGGCGAGAGCTGAGGTGGCTGAGGGGAATTTATCGGGATACGTCAAATCAAATATCGTCGCGAGCGGCAATCTTTCGGTCGAAAAATCAATATTCGATAACGATAGTGGTGTTTATGATGAGACGCTGAAAACACCGATGTCAGAGGAACTCGAACTGGCCATCCGGCTTAGTAATCAAAAAATTCCGGTCTATTACGCGCCGCATATCGAGGCCCTGCACACTCAGCCGACAACGATCGAGGGCAAATGCATGCAGGATTACAAATACGGCTACGGCATCGCCGAGGCGTACTCCAGGCTAGCCGACATTGCCCCGCCGGAGCAGTTTGCATATACCATGTTGGTTAACGGTAAGATACGCAGCGATGATCCTTTCAAATTGAAAACCGCAAAGGTGGTGAAATCGGTCCTTGGCTCAAAGACCGGCAGAGCAGTATTCTTAAAATTTGTAAAAATCCTCGAATTCCTGATTCCGGGGCAGGATAAGATATTATTTTCATTTTACCGTAAGGTCGTTGGGGTGCATTATTTTGCAGGGATTCGTGATGGTCTTCGAAAGTACTCTAAAGACCGGCTGCAGAGCAGGGGTTAATCATCAAATGTCGGAACTGAAAGAAATCGTATTCCCTGCAGCAAACTTGTTCACGCGTGGACATGGCATCGCCCGCACCATTGGCAATGAAACTATTAAATTTTCCACGCGGTGGAGCCGGTATTACGTGGTGACTACTGTTTTCGATACCGGCGACACGATCTTCAATTGCGCTCATCAGCGTGGATGATTTTGTAAAGAGAATGGTTTGAAGATTGACTGGCAAAAAATTGACTAGAGGTGCCGAGCTCGACGTGCTTGTCGGAGTCCGAGACAAGTTTCGCGAACATCGCCCGCTTGCACGGCACGCATTGCATCCGACGTTTATCGAGAAAAATGGCCCTGTTCGACGTTAATTTGTTACCTTTTTAGTGATGCATGTTTGCCACATTTGCGACTCGTCGGTTGAGGGCGACTATTTTCGTAATATTGCCCTCGGCCTGACGCGAAAGGGTGTGCGCGTTTCACTCGTCGAGCTAGGGAGTGGCCAGCAGCCCTCGTGGCTGACTGATATTCAGGGCGTCTCATATCTCTCACTAGGAGCAAACACTAAGTTTCAATTACCGTTAACAGTCCGTCATCTTGCTAAGTTTTTAAATGATGAAAGCGTCGATATTCTTCATACACATCTCTTTTATTCGGGGCTGATAGGAGTTTTGACAAAGCGTCTGCGACGGAAAACTATAGTTGCTTTAATGCGTCATCACACGAGTGTTGTGCGAATGCTCGGCACACGTTTTCATGTAGCTGCCGACAGATGGATGGCGGAACAGGCCGATCATTTGCTGACCGTCTCAAACGCGGCAAAGGCATATATGCTAGATGTCGATCATATAAGGCGCGATGACATTGAGGTTGTGCATCTCGGTTTTGATTTTGATCAAATGTCGCCTAGTGCTGAAGATAGGCTGAGGGTCAGGCGGGAATTCGCTTTTGCCGATGACGATTTTGTTATCGGATATGTTGCCAATTTTGCACGCGGCAAAGGGCATATACAGCTCATCGATGCTTTTGAAAAGATGGTCCGTGATATTCCTAACGCAAAGCTGTTTTTTGCGGGACGCGGAGAACTTAGCGAGGTTACCGCAGCGGCGGGAAAATTTCCGGCTGACAAGGTTGTTTTTGCAGGATGGCAAAGCAATATTTCCGCATGCCTCAATGCAATGGATTTGTTTGTCCAGCCTTCGCTATCCGAGGCATTTAGCCAGGTTTTGATTGAGGCGATGGGTGTCGGGCTGCCGGTCGTCGCAACTGATGTCGGTGGGGCCAGCGAGGTTATTGAAAATGGTGTGAACGGATTACTGATTGAACCGGACAATATCGACGCGATCTCAGATGCGGTCACGGGGCTCTATAAAAATGCCGGGGGCCGAAAGAGTGTCGCCGTCGCTGGCATGGCGAGCGTCCGTACACGTTTTACATCCGAACAAATGGTCGAGCGTCAGTTTGATTTATACGAGAGCTGGTGTGAGGTTGTAATATAGAATGGCGGTTTCGGAGAGATTTCAGGGTGCAAACGTGGTTGACGCAGGTCGACTGTCGCCGTATTGGGGCGAGCATGCGGCGCGTTATGTTTTTGCACTGCCATTGGTAGCGGGCAGAACGGTTCTCGATATCGCCTGTGGGACTGGTTACGGTATCGGATTGCTGCGGTCAAACGCGAGATTTGTCACCGGCGTCGATATCGATCCTGATGCGGCGCAGGAAGCAAAGGCTGAATGCGGTAATAACGGCTCGGTTTTGCTGGGAAATGGCCTCGGCCTGCCTTTTAACGACGATAGTTTTGATGCCATTACTTCATTTGAGACCCTCGAACATCTCCACGAACGAAACAAATTCCTCGCCGAGTTGCGAAGAGTTTTGCGGCCGGCCGGGTTTTTAATTTTATCGACGCCGAATGCAAATTATAGTCAGCCCGTTAATGGCAAACCGGCGAATGAATTTCACATACACGAATACACGCCGGACGAATTGCGGGCTGAGCTTGAAACGCAATTTATAGTCAGCAGATTTCTCGGCCAGACACTAGATGAAAAGATAAAGATCTCGCCATTTTTCGAAGGCCAGCAGCGTTTGCCAAAAGATGCGGCAACGCAGGCAAAACTTTATGGCTGGAAAGCTTTTAATAAAATACCGGTGCCATTACGTGAGCGTCTGAGCGAAGCGATCTGGAGCAAACCATTTTATCCGACCGAAATGGATTACAATTTTAATGAGGAGACGGTAAATCACGCCCCAACTCTGGTCGCGTTGTGTGGGAATAAATAATTCTCAGTTAAATGAAAAATCCGATAGTCAGCGTCGTAATCCCAAATTATAACTACGCACACTATCTGCGCGAGACGGTGGACAGCGTTCTCGATCAGACGTATCGGAATATCGAGATCATCGTTGTTGACGACGGTTCTAAAGACTCGTCAAAAGAAATACTGGATAGTTACGGCGACAAAATACGGACTAATTTTCAGAAAAATCAGGGTGTCTCGGTGGCGCGCAACAACGGCGTAAAAGAAAGCCATGGCGAATACGTAGCCTTTCTCGACGCCGATGACGCGTGGCTGCCGACGAAGATCGAAAAGCAGGTCGAGCGATTCGAAAGGCAGCCTGAACTCGGACTCGTTCATGTTGGCGTCGATGAAATAGATGCTGACGGCAATTCGCTGGTCGAGCGGCTCGAGGGCGTCGAGGGCGATGTTTCGGGCATACTTTTAATGCTCAAACGCGAAGGCGTTCTCGGCGGCGGCAGCGGGCTGATGGTGCCGCGAACGGTTTTTGATGAGGTCGGCGGATTTGACACGCAACTCTCGACTTCGGCGGATTGGGACTTGTTTTATCGGATCAGCGAGCGATACAGAGTTGGTTTTGTATCCGAAATCCTGCTCAGATATCGCGTCCATAACTCAAATATGCACGGCAATGTAGAGGTATTGGAACACGATATGATGCTCGCTTTTGCAAAGGCCTTTCGCCGCGAAACGCCCGAGCTTGAAAAGCTCAAACGCCCGGCTTATGGCAGTTTGCATCAGATACTAGCGGGATCGTATTTTGTTGCGGGAGACTATCCGGCGTTTATTTCGCATTCGATTAAGAGCCTTTATTTTAATCCGCAAAATATCAGCTATTTTCTAAAATTCGGACGTCGCCCGTCGAACCGGCGAGGCGTAAAGGCGGATGTGTAGCAGAAGTGTTTTTGCCAAGAATGCAGGAATGAAAAACTTATTGATTTGATCTTATTCGTACATTCGTGGCGAAAAAAATTACACTATTCTCAGGATGAAGACCGGCGGTTTACGTAAAACTCTGTACAAAATGGCGTGGGACACGCGGTGCCGCAACGTGGATGTTGCGCGGATTCTACGGCCGTTTATTAATAACCAAACTACGATTCTCGACGCGGGCTGTGGCGAGTACGGGCTGTCTGCATTTGTCGGGGTAAAGAGTATTGTCGGCGTGGACATTCTGCCGACAGATGCCAAGATCGATGGCTTTACGTTTATTCACGGAAGTATTCTCGACCTCCCATTTGCCGAGAGATCTTTTTCTATCGCAGCGTCAGTCGATGTCCTCGAACATCTGCCCGAAGCGATACGGCCGGACGCGATCAGACAGCTTGTAAAGGCTGCAATTGAGACGGTAATTATTACATTTCCAAGCGGAAAAATTGCAAGAGATATTGACGAGGCGTTTAACAGGAAACTGGTCGAGTCAAAGATGGCGATTCCCGATTGGCTCGCGGAACATCTCGAAAATCAGTATCCTGAGGCCGAAGTAGTCGCGGCGGAGATCCAAAAAGAAGCGGCAAATCTGGGCCGGAAGGTGACGACGTCGATCCATTACTCGGAAAATGTGGCTATCGCCAAATATTTGCGTTGGGCTGCCGCTCGTTCGCGATATTTATACCTATTCGGAAATCTCGCAAGCGGGTTTTTACTTCCCGCTTTGCCCGCTGCGACGAAAGAAAATGCTTATCGGGCGATCATCCTTGCCAAATTCGAAAATGACTGACCAGGCAAATCACACACTTTACATCTGCTATTTTGGTCTGCGTCAGCCCCTGGTGCAGACACAGGTGATACCGTATTTGCGCGAGATCGGGAAAGGCGGGATAAAGGTAAGTTTGCTGACGTTCGAACCGGACCTCTCCAAAAATTGGACTGCCGAACAGATTAAATCAATGCGGGCGACCATGGCGGAGAAAAATATCGAATGGCATTGTCTCGCCTATCACAAACGACCGTCGGCAATCGCGACGGCCTATGATATTTTTGCAGGTGCTCGATTTGTGCGGCGTATGATACGCGATAAGAATATCGATGTCCTCCACGGGCGGATTCATGTTGCAACGCTGATGGGGGCAATTGCCCGAAAATTTTCAAGCCGCAAACCAAAACTCATTTTCGACATACGCGGATTTTTCCCAGAGGAGTACACCGATGCCGGTGTCTGGCCCGCAAACGGCTGGCTCTACCGCGGTGCCAAACGCATCGAGAAATGGCTGATGCTTGAATCAGACGCGTTTGTGGTATTGACTGAGAAGGCTCGGACTATTCTCTTCGGCGGGGCGAGCGTCCCGGACTCGACCGCAGATCGTCCGGTCGAGGTGATACCCTGCTGCGTCGATTTTGAACGACGATTTCTGGTCGAATCGGAAAGTTCGAGCGACGAGATGGAGGCTAAACTAGGTGTCAGGAACCGCTTTGTCTATGCGCACGTCGGTGCTCTGGGCGGGCTGTATTTAACTGAGGAGATCGTCGATTTTCTCGTCGCCGCGCGAACGCTCGATCCCTCGACATTTGCGCTTTTTTTAACTCAAACCGACCCTCAACCGGTAACAGCGCTGTTGCAGGAGAACGGATTTTCGGAAAGTGACTACTTTGTTGGAAGGGTTGATCCGATGGAAATACCTTCTTATTTAGGCGTATCAAATGTGGCATTATCGTTTGTAAAGGCAACTTACGCGACGCAATCGCGTTCGCCGACAAAAATCCCCGAGTATCTCGCCGCCGGTCTGCCGATCATCGCAAATGCCGGCGTGGGCGATGTCGATGAACTGATTCATGAGGATGGCGTCGGTGTTCTGATCGACCGTTTTGACCGCAAGGCATATGTTGACGCAATCAGACGAATTGTAGAGTTAGGGGATATTAGCGTGAGATGTCGCAGATCAGCCAAAGAAAGGTTTGACCTCAAGACAGTTGGCGGCGTGCGCTATCGGCGGCTTTACAAAAGGCTTTTTTGCAAAGACGGAAGTTAGTTGCTAACATTTCCTCTTTTGTTTATGCGAGTTTTAGCAGTAGTCCCTTCGATTTACGACACTTCACCGGGTCAGCGATTCCGAATAGAACAGTGGGAGCCGATCCTGGGCGAGAGCGGCGTCGAGATCACGTATGCACCGTTTGAGAATGATGAGCTGCGTGCAGTTTTGTACAAAGGCGGGGAGGTGGCGGCCAAGATCGCGGCCGTCTCGCGCAATATGAAACGCCGCCGTAACGAGTTGGCTAATCTCTCTGGCTATGATCTCGTCTATCTGTTTCGCGAAGCGGCGATTCTCGGCCCGCCCTGGTTTGAGCGCAGGATTGCCCGCAGTGGTATTCCGATTGTTTTCGATTTTGACGACGCGATCTTTGTTTCGTACAAAAGCCCTTCAAACGGTTATCTTAGCTACCTAAAATTTCCCGGCAAGACGGCTGAGATATGCCGCCTGTCAGCACACGTTATGCCGGGGAACGCTTATCTGGCCGATTACTCACGGCAATTTAACGATAATGTCACCGTCATTCCGACGACGATAAATACAGATAAATACGAGTATCGTGATCGCCCCGCCGATCCCGAAATCATCACTATTGGATGGAGCGGTAGTTTCTCGACGGTGCAGCATTTGGATACAATCCGTGATGTTTTGCAGGAACTCGCACGCGACGAAACGTTTCGGCTGCGGGTAATCGGGACGCCTAGTTACAAAGTTTCGGGTGTTGACACCGAGGCGATTCAGTGGAGATCAGATACCGAAATTGATGATTTGCAGCACATCGACATCGGTTTAATGCCGCTGCCGGATGAGAACTGGAGCCGGGGAAAATGCGGCCTCAAGGCCCTGCAATACATGGCGCTCGGAATTCCAACGATTTGCTCGCCGGTCGGTGTAAATTCTACAATCATACAAGACGGAGAAAATGGATTTTTAGCGGCGGACAAGGCCGAGTGGATCGAAAAGATAAAGCGGCTGATTCATTCAGCAAAGTTGCGGCGCGAACTTGGACGTGCGGGACGCGAGACGGTCGAGCATGAATATTCGGCCACGGCGATAGCTCCTAAGGTGTTAGAGGTTTTCCGCTCGGCGATCGCGGCCTCGCAGAAGGTTTAGATGGAAAAAATGAATATTTTAGTCACCGGCGGTGCCGGATTTATCGGCTCGCATCTGGTTGACGCTCTTATCGAACGCGGCCACACGGTACGCATTCTTGACTCGCTCGTCGAACAGGTCCACGGCCCCACACCGCCT
The DNA here is from genome assembly GCA_038257355.1 of Pyrinomonadales bacterium. Lineage (GTDB taxonomy): Bacteria > Acidobacteriota > Blastocatellia > Pyrinomonadales > Pyrinomonadaceae > OLB17. Next base: position 24,865 of record JBBSJK010000042.1, read on the forward strand.
GAGCATCTCAATAAACAAGCAGAATTTATCAAGGCCGATGTTAATGACGCCGCCGCTGTATCCAAGGCTCTCGACGGCATTGATGTGGTCTATCATCAGGCCGCCGAGGTTGGCGTCGGTCAATCTATGTACGAGATCGTAAGGTACGTAAAGGCCAACGATCTCGGCACTGCAGTCCTGCTGGAAGAGATGATAAAGCGGCCAAAGCAGTTCAAGAAATTGATAGTTGCCTCCTCAATGTCGATCTATGGCGAAGGGGCATATCGTTGTAGCAAATGCGAAACGACGGTTAATCCATTTCTTCGTCCAAACGAACAGCTGGCTGCCCACGACTGGGAATTTAAGTGCGAGACATGCGGCGGATTTTTAGAGACTATCGGGACAACTGAGGAAAAGCCGCTTTTCCCGACATCGGTTTATGCCGTGACCAAACAGGATCAGGAGCAATATTGTCTCGCCGTCGGCCGTGCATACCAGATTCCGACGGTCGCGTTTCGATATTTTAATGTTTACGGTACGCGTCAGGCGCTTTCTAATCCGTACACCGGCGTTTGTGCGATATTTTCGTCGCGGCTACTTAACGATCAGGCCCCGACGATCTTTGAGGACGGAGAACAGTCACGTGATTTTGTCCACGTCAGCGACATAGTTCAGGCAAACCTGCTCGCCATCGAAACTGACGGCGGCGATTATCAGTCAATGAATATCGGCACTGGCCGTGCCACATCGGTCAAAAAGATCGCCGAGCTTCTCGCCAAAGGCCTCGACAAAGACATTAAGCCGATCATAGTGGGCAAATACCGCGAAGGGGACATCCGTCACTGCGTCAGCGACATCTCGAAGGCACGAAAGCTACTCGGATATGAGCCGAAAATTACTCTCGAATCAGGTTTGGCGGAACTTCTAAACTGGCTCGGAGAGCAGGAGCCTGAGGACAAAGTTGAAAGTGCCACGGCAGAACTCGCGGAGCGCAGCCTCGTCAAGTAGGAGTTGAAACAACGGATTAATACTGATTTTCACGGATTTTTTTGTAAATTCGACGAAGGTTCGGCTTTGACAGCAACAGATTTTAATATAATCCGTGTAAATCCGCGATAATCTGTTATTGCTCTCTCTTCTTATGTACATTCTTGGTTTAACCACACTCGGCGATTCGGCAGCGTCGCTTATTAAAAACGGTGAGCTTGTGGCTGCCGTCGAAGAGGAGCGCTTTTCTCGCAAAAAACATCATGCAGGGTTTCCTTATCGAGCCGTTCAGTTTTGTTTGGATCAGGCTGGGATCGAGATGAAGGATGTCGAGCACGTCGGGCATTACTGGAAGCCTTGGATTCTGCGGCATAAGGCAATGCAGGCGGCGCGGGTCGCGTTTATTTCTCGGGATATGTTTAAATCGCGGGTTGATCGCGGTGTGGCTCAGGTTAGCGAAAGTTATTTGGGGATGTTTAAGCATCCCAAACGGCTGCGCGATCATTTTGGGCCCTCGAATTTTAAGTTTCACTATCTCGAACACCATCAAACACACGCCGCGTCGGCGTTTTTTGTTTCGCCGTTCGATTCGGCGGCGATCATGACGTGGGACGGTACTGGAGAGGATACGACGACGTTGTTTTCACGCGGGAAAGGCAACAAGATCGAGGTTCTAAAGCGCATAAAGTTGCCGCATTCACTCGGCCAGTTTTACTCGGCGGTGACTAATTATATCGGGTTTGATATGTTTGCGGGTGATGAATGGAAAGTAATGGGCCTCGCCGCATACGGCACGCCGAAGCATTACGATTTCTTTCGAGAAAAGGTATTGACTACGAACGGAAGGGGCGATTTCGCTTTAATATCCGCATTCTCGATCATCATCTGGCGAAGCATTACCAGTTTCCCGACGGCATTATTCAGGAACTCGGCCCGCCGCGTCTGCCAGGCGAGGAATTGACCGAGCATCACTGGAACATCGCCTGCTCGGCACAAAAAGCCCTCGAGGACACCGCGATTCATCTCGTGGGGCATCTAAAAGAGATGACCGGCGAGGAAAATCTGTGCATGGCTGGCGGCGTTGCGTTTAACTCGGTAATGAATGGGCGCATTTTTCACGAGACGCCGTTCAAGCGGTTTTACGTCCAGGCGGCGGCGGGCGACGCCGGATGTTCGCTCGGTGCGGCGATGATGGTTTGGCATCAGAAACTCGGGAATCCGAGAAAGTTTGTGATGAATTCGGCCTATTGGGGCCCGGGATTTACAAACGAAGAATGTCGGGACGCACTCGACACCGCCGGTCTCAAATACCAAACTTTGCCCGACGAAGAGCTTCTGCCAAAGCTCGCAAAAATGATTTCGGATGGTGCAATCATCGGCTGGTTTAACGGCCGGATGGAGCTCGGGCCGCGTGCACTCGGTGCCCGCAGCTTTCTCGCCGATCCGCGTCGTGCGGATATGCGCGAGATTTTAAATCACAAGGTAAAGCTTCGCGAATGGTTTCGCCCGCTTGCCCCATCGATGCTCGAGGAGCACGGAACTGAGGTTTTTGGCGTCGAGCATCACGATCCATTTATGATAACGGTGATCGAGGTCGCCGAGGAATATAAGTCAAAAATTCCGGCGGTCGTCCACGTTGACGGCACCGCACGGCCGCAGATGGTCAATCGCGAAACCAATCCGCGCTACTGGAATCTGATCAACGAATTCAAAATGATCACCGGCATTCCGATGCTGCTTAACACGTCGTTTAACGTGCAGGAGCCGATCGTCTGTACGCCGCAGGATGCGATCAACACATTTGGCAATGCCAATTTTGATGCCTTGGTGCTCGAAAACAACCTTGTTCTTCGCGAGGAAAGTCCCTAATGTTAAATGCGTTAGTGATAATTATTTGTATGCTGGTAGCCGCCACAGGGATCTTTGTGGTCCCGTTTCCTGACGGCGCGGCGGCGATCGCCCTTGTGATGGTGACCTCGGCCCTTTTTATCATTGCCTTTCGCAGTTACACCGCCGAAAAACAATTTATCACCAATGTTTTCCTGATCGCTCTAGCCCTGCGAATGGCGTTCGGGATATTTATCGAGATTTATCAACTACGCGAGTTTTTTGGTGGTGACGCCTTTGCCTATGATGCCAAGGCAGCTCTGATGGTCGAGGTTTGGACGGGCGTTTCGATCAATACTGATGAATCGCTCTTTGCGTTTGACCCGCGAAGCGGCGTCGCATGGGGCATGTATTACATTACTGCCGCAATATATTACGTCTTTGGCCGCAACCTCTTTGCCGCTCAATCTTTTTGTGCGGTTATTGGGGCCGCAACCGCACCGATGGTGTTCTTTTGCGCCAATAAAATATTTAACAATTTAAACGTCGCAAAGTGGGCGGCCCTTGGCATCGCGATTTTCCCATCTTTTATTATCTGGTCCGGGCAATTACTAAAGGATGGTTTGATCATCTTTTTGCTGGTCCTATCGATGACTATGGTTTTGCAGCTGCAGGGCAAATTAAATTATCCGGCCATCGCCACATTGATAATCTCGCTCGTTGGTATCCTGTCGCTGCGGTTTTACATTTTTTATATGGTTGTGCTCGCGGTTGTCGGCAGCTTTCTGGTCGGATTATCGAGCACAAAAAGGTCGATC
>JBBSJK010000043.1:0-28140 GCA_038257355.1 Pyrinomonadales bacterium
CGTCGCCGGATTAAAGGCATTCACGAGCTTTGACATATAATGTGCTTCGTTGCCGGATCGGCGGAGCCAATCGAGAAACCGAGCTATCGGCATATTGGTTATTGTGAAAAGATTGTTGAATGAAATGCCGTAACGAGCCATCAGTTCATGCTTGAAATCGGCTTCGATCGACGCCTGATCAGGCGGTAAAAAAGCACCGACGGGATTGTAAACCAGATTCAGCGTCAGGCCGTTTTCCATCCCGAAACCGACATCGTTCAATCGTTTCAGCGCGTCGATGCTCTTATCAAAGACTCCGGTTCCGCGTTGGCTGTCGGTTTTAGCGGCATTGAAATACGGAAGTGAGGAAACTAATTCCACGCGATTCTCGGCAAAGAATTTAGGCAGATCCTCCTGACCTTTTTCGTGCATTACCGTCAGATTGTGACGCACGATCACTTTAGCCCCGCTCGCCCTCGCTTCTGTCACAAAGTATCGGAAGTCAGGTATTAACTCAGGCGCTCCACCGGTAATATCGAGTGTCGGAATTTCGAATTCACGCACCGCTTTTAGACAGGCATCGATCACCTCACGCGGCATTATCTCAGTCCGCGTCGGCGACGCATCGACGTGGCAATGCTTGCATGCTTGATTGCAGAGCTTGCCAACATTGACCTGAAGCGTCTCGACGGACAGCGAACGCAGTTCGACCCGCCCAAGCTTTTCCTGAAAACTAATCGGTGAGCGCGGGAACGTACGCGCACCCTTTCTTTCAATCTGAACCCCTGCTTGCATAGTGAAGAACTTAAGCAACTACATCGACACCTTGTCGTGGGCGTTGTGCGATTGGATGCCGTGAATCAGGCTCGCGCCGCCGCGAATCGCCGATGCGAGATGTATGGATTCGGTCATTTGCTCCATGTTCGAGCCGTTTTCCAAACACGAATTGGTAAACGCGTCGATGCAGTACGGACACTGCACCGTTACCGCGACCGCCAAACCGATCAAAGCTTTTTCGCGTTTCGTTAACTCGCCTTCTTCCTGACAGGCCCCATACCAAGCCATGAATTTCTCAAATAGTTCGGGTTTGTATTTGGCAATCTCGCCGAATTTTCCCAGATCTTCTTCGTTGTAGTAGTGCATAAAACTTTCTTGCATGCGACCGCAATGTGGCTATCAGCAATCACTCCCCGGTTCGCAGCCTTCAACAACTGACAAATCCGTGACGTTATATTCCAAACCTTTCAATTCTCGCGGATGTCGTTTCGCAGTTCGTTTGCAATCAAAATTTGTTGAGGTTGGCAACCGAATAAAACCTCAAACCGACTCCATGTAGTCCAACACTAAGTCCAACAAGTAAAAAGACGGCGCATAAGGCCGTCCCTTTGCAGAAGTAACTTATTGTAGTTAAGTTACTTAATGTGGTACTCGCGGCGGGGTTCGAACCTGCGACCTCTTCCTTCGGAGGGAAGCACTCTATCCAGCTGAGCTACGCGAGCGTAAGTGGGGAACGTCAAACATAATATCAATTAGCGCGGAACAATCGATATAGTCTTTATCCGTACAGGTTCAACCGGGCGTTCCGGCGGTGTTCCTTCTTTTGGCTGTACACCCGAGATAGTCCGAACATTATTCATACCCTCGATCACCTTACCAAAAATAGTATATTTGTTATCAAAACCCGCCTCGCGTTTTAATGTAATAAAAAACTGCGAGTTTGCTGAATTATTATCTGATCCGCGTGCCGCGCCGAGGATGCCGGTGTCGTATGGAATATCTGAGAATTCGGCACTCACGTTTGGCTTTTCCGATTTGCCAGTACCGTCGTTACGCGGATCGGCGTCCTTTGAAAGCGGATCGCCGCCCTGGATCACCGAAGCATTTACACGGTGAAATGTCGTACCGTTATACACACCTTCCTTAGCAAGTTCCTTAAAACGAGCTACCATATTTGGTGCAATATTAGAATAAAGTTCAAGCTTGATCGTGCCGTAGGCACCCGCGTTTTCCATCTCGATCACAGCGATCTCGCTGTCACCAACCGGAGCCACGCCCTTTTTCACCTCAGCAATTGCAGATGAGTTTGTATTAGTCGAACTGGTATTGCCGCACGCCGAAGCCAAAACGAGAGTGGACAAAAATAATAGAAATACTATCTTTTTCATATAATATTATTCAACGGTTGGAAGATTTTTAACGCAAAGTCGTCAAGACGTAAAGAGGAAAAGAAAATTTAATTGAGATGATCGTTAAACCTTAGCGTCTTTACACCTTTCTGTTAAATTTCCTCTCATTACTCGCCCACGTCCTCGATATAGACCTTGTTCATGACGACCGGAACGCGCGGTTTGTCGTTCTGATTGCGATCTACGGTGGCAATCGCATCGACCACATCCTGCCCCTCGGTCAGCTTGCCAAATTTTACATAGCTAGGCGGCAGCGGATAGTCGATATGCATAATAAAAAATTGCGAGCCGTTAGTATTCGGGCCTGAATTAGCCATCGCGACCGTGCCTTTGTCATAAATGCCGGCGTATAGCGGCGAACCGCGGTCGATCTCGTCGTCAAATTTGCCGCCCCACGCCGATTCACCGCCATAACCCTCGCCAAGCGGATCGCCGCCCTGGATCATAAAATTTGGTATCACGCGGTGAAATATGACGCCGTCGTAATAATTCTTACCAGCCAAAAGCCGAAAATTTTCCGTGGTTTTCGGAGCATCCTGCTCCAAAAGCTCAAATTTGATAATTCCTTTGTTCGTTTCTAAAACTGCAATTCTGTTTGTCACTAATTATTCTCCTGATTCAAGATAAAACGTTCGATAGCTGCGGCGACGCCGCCCTCATCATTACTTAAAGTTGTATAAAAATTTGGCATTCCACGCAACCTCGCATCGGCGTTTGCCATCACGATCGGCGTTCCCGCGTATTCGAGCATCTCGAGATCGTTAAAATTATCGCCGATCGCCATAATATTTTCTGGCCCGAGGCCGTTGATCTTGGCTAGCTTAGCCACGCCATGACCTTTTGATGACGTGGGCGGCAGGATATCAAGGAGTGTGAAATCAAGTTGAGTGTAAATCGTTGCGAGTAATGTCACGCTCTTTCCAAGTTCCGCCAGCAGATTAGTCTGTAGTTCCAGCATAGGGACGCATGCGCCGGAAAATGATATATGGACGATCTCGTGCTCGTGAAGTATTTCCACTAGGCTCGGGACATGCTCGACGCCGTCGCGGCCTGACGCTCCGCCATGTAGATTCTCTGACCACCGCAGATATTTCCTAAGCGGCAGATTGTCCTCAGATATGCGGTCGTACAAAAGCGTCCCTTTACCATGCGGATCGGTGCTTACCAGAGCGTCACCGCCAAATGACTTGCCGGTGTTGACTATAGCGCGGCTGGTGTCGGTCGAAAGTAGGTCGCAAGCAACCGTCTCCTGCGTGACGGCATATTTGATGAGCGCCCCATTATGTGTAATAAGCGGAGCATTCAGCCCAAGCTCGATCCCAACCGGCCGAGCATCGCGAAAACGCCTGCCTGTCGCAACAGTCACAAGCACACCCTTAGCCTCAGCCGCACGAATAGCTGCCAGATTAGCATCAGGAACCTGGCCGTCTGAATTTAAAGTCGTACCGTCGAGGTCGAGAGCGAGGAGTTTGATCATTTATATCTCATAAACTAGTGTAACTACAACATGTAGCTACATCAATTATTCCCTTCCGCCTTCTCCAACCTCTCCTTCTCCAGCCACTGCTGATACTTTGCCTTGCCTCTTTCAAATTCAGCGGCGGAGGCGTAGAACCAATGCGATCCGTCGTTCAGGTCGACGTTTCTCACGTAGAAGATGTAGTTATTTGGTGCGGGGCTGAGGGCAGCCCTGATCGAGCTTTCAGTAACGGATGAGATCGGGCCGGGAGGGAGGCCGACTTTGATGCGGGTATTGTAGGGCGAATCGAATTCAAGGTCGCTCTTATATATCGTGCCGTCCCATTTGCCGCGCATTTTAGCGATATAGACGTTTGTCATATCGATGCCGAGCGGGATGCTTTTTGCGAGGCGGTTGTTGATGACGCCGGCTACGATCGGGCGTTCAGCCTCAACGCTCGTTTCGGTCTCGACCAGCGATGCGATTGTGACTATCTCGTGCGGTGTCCGTCCCAGATTCACCGCAGCGACGGTCCACTCCGGCTTCCAAAACTTGCGAAATTGATCAACCATCACCTTGATAGCTCCCGCAGGGGTTGTCTCACGCGGCAGGTTATATGTGGTCGGATACATATAGCCTTCGAGATTTTTGGCGGTTGGTGAAATGTCGCGGATCAAAGTGACATCATCCATTAGGGCAAGTATTGCTTTCTCATCGACCGGCTGCAGGTCATTACCAACGGGCATGTTCTGACCAAACCTGTCTATGAGCCTCTTTGCGATGTCAAAACGCGTAAAACCCTCAGGAATTGTCAGTCTTGACGTCAAGGCCTCGCCTTTCTCTAGCTCTTTCAATACTTCCAGCGGCGTGATTGGCGTTGCAAACTGATAGTCACCCGCCTGCAGTTTACTCGCATCGCCGAGTGTCCGTAGGTATATAAGCGTGGGCATCTCGCTGTTTAGAACACCTTCGGCTGTGAGTTTTGCGATTATCTCCGGCGGCGGCGAGCCTTTTTCAATCCTTATGTATTGTGTAGATTTATTATGAGCGTGTGCGGCGTTTAGCGAACTAAACATCCGATAGGAGAAACCGGCGATCACGATCACAGCGAGAACTAACAACACAAAAACGATCTTTACAACCTTCATAACAAATCAGCAATAGAATTAACGGGCCGAATGGACATGAGCAGTTTAAGACGAATTTTTAGCCACAAATGCAGCAATAAGATTAAGATTCAACACCTTATTAGTGAATTTCGTGGCTAATATCTCTGGCGGTGGCTTTTGCACAGACACTATTTGACGTATTCGGTTTAGCCTATTTGGCTGCTAGATATTTTTCCAGCGCCGCCACGACAGCCTCACCGTCCGGCTTTTCCTTCGAACCAAAACGAGCCACAACCTTTCCGTTGCGGTCGATGAGAAATTTATTAAAATTCCAGGAGACCTCACCGGCAAATTCAGGATTTGTCTCCTTATTTGTTAGGAAATTATAGAGCGGATGCTGATCCTCGCCTTTGACCGAAATTTTGGCGAACATCGGGAAAGTGACCTTATATTTCAATGTGCAAAATTCCTTTATCTCAGCCTCTGTTCCTGGTTCCTGTCCCATAAAATTGTTTGCCGGGAAACCGAGAATTTCAAACCCTTTATCCTTATTTTTCGCATACAGGGCCTGCAAACCCTCGTACTGAGGTGTGAAACCGCATTTACTGGCAGTGTTTACGATCATCAAGACCTTGCCTTTGAATGCATCGAGTTTGACGCTTTTTCCGTCAATATCTCGCATCGTGAATTCATGTACAGACTTCTCAGTGGTCGGCTCGGATGGAGACGAATTCAAAATAAAGCCAAATTTGTAAGCACTTACGGCGAGAGCCGCAACCGTAACTATTAATAGGACAGTGAAAAGTTTAAACATAGTTTATTTCTCCAGTTCTCGCGGTGAACGCGGTTTGGGTAGTTCCTCAGGCTTCTCGCCTGTTGCAGCAAATACTTCCTTAAATGCACCGACGCTGGCCATAACGCCGGTAGTTTCCATTGGCATAAAGATCACCTTTGAATTCTGCGTCCGTGCCATATCGCGCATTGAATCGACATAACGCTGCGTTATTAAATATTGTGCAGTTTGCTTGCGGTCGCCGATCGCGCTGGCAATCTGGGCGATAGCCTGGGCCTCGGCGGTAGCGTTTGTCAAACGTGCCTGGGCCGCTCCCTCGGCATCGAGGATCGCTGACTGTTTGTTTCCCTCTGAACGGGTCACGGCGGCCTGTTTCTCGCCTTCGGCACGTGTGATCGCGGCCTGTTTGTCACCTTCGGCGGTCAGGATGAGGGCTCGGCGGTTGCGCTCGGCGGTCATCTGCTTTTCCATCGTAATGCGAACATCCTCGGGCGGATTGATGTTTTTAACATCGACACGTGTCACTTTGACGCCCCATTTATCAGTCGCTTCGTCGAGGATCATACGTAGTTTGCCATTGATTTGATCGCGGTTCGAAAGCGTATGATCGAGATCCATATCACCCATCACTGAGCGCATTCCGGTGATTGTCAATTGCACGATCGCTCCGACCAGATCCGCGACCTCATAGACCGATTTTGTCGCGTCAGTGATCTGCCAGTAGACGACCGAATCGACGTTAATCGTCACATTGTCACGTGTAATCACAGGCTGAGGCGGCATATCGATAAACTGTTCGCGCAGGTCAATCGAGGTTGTGCCCGGCCTTATGCCGGACCAATAAAACGCCCGCGGAGCTTCAAAGAAAGGAATAATTATATTCAGGCCACTGTTAGCGACACGGTGAAAGCGTCCTAACCGCTCGATCAGCAAAACGCTCGATTGCGGCACGATTTTGACCGTCTTCCACGCGATTGTCAGAAGTGCGATTCCCAAAAACAGTAAAAATATTGCACCCACACCAAATAATTCCATTTATCTCCTCCAGACTAGTTTAGTCCAAATATACTCTATTTCGTCGGCCTTTGCTATAATTCCGAGACAGATATGACAGTCAAACTTTCCGACATTCAGGATGCACATCGAATACTGAAAAATATAATCACACCGACGCCCATTCTTGCCGACGACCGCCTTTCGCGTGATATCGGAGCGAATGCACACCTTAAGGCTGAATGTCTGCAGCGGAGCGGTTCGTTTAAGATTCGCGGTGCCTATAATAAGATTTCACGACTCACGGACGACGAAAAAAAGCGTGGTGTTATTGCTGCCTCTGCCGGAAATCATGCCCAAGGCGTAGCTCTCGCTGCCTCGCTCAATAACATTAGATCAACCATTGTATTGCCCGTGACTGCACCGCTGACAAAGATAACCGCGACAAAGAATTTTGGGGGGAATGTGGTGCTGCATGGAGCGACATTTGACGAGGCGGTGGATTATTCACGCGAACTGCAGGCCGAGCACGGCTATACATACGTCCATGCATTTGACGACGAACGCGTCATCGCCGGGCAGGGAACCATCGGACTCGAAATCGTCGAATCTCTACCCGAAATAACAACAATCGTTGTGCCGATCGGGGGCGGCGGCCTCATTTCCGGCATCGCGACGGCAGTCAAAGCATTAAAGCCAGATGTCCGCATCATCGGCGTCCAGGCCGAAAATGTCTCGTGGGTAAATCCGAGTCTGAAAGCCGGCCACCCAATTATCGCCGAACCCGGCCAGACCATCGCTGACGGTATCGCGGTCAAAAACCCGGGCGTACTGACGCTGCCGATCATCAAGAATCTCATAGATGAGGTCGTTGAGGTCAGCGAAGAAGAGATCGCGAGAGCGATTTTTTTCTGCGTTCAAAACAACCGTCTTGTAGTCGAAGGCGCCGGTGCCGCAGGTCTCGCCGCCCTGCTCGCCCAAAAAATAGAGGTCACGCCCAATGACACCGTTTGCGCCGTACTTTGCGGCGGCAACATTGACGCCAACCTGCTCGCACGTGTCCTGGAACAGGTGCTGGTCCGTCAGGGCCGCTATATAATGCTCAAATTACTCGTCCCGGATCGCCCCGGAATGCTCGCCGCTTTGCTAAATGCTGTTGCCGAGTCGGGTGCCAACGTAATCGAGGTTTTTCATCGACGTGCAATGTGGCTTGCCCCGTTGGGCCGCGTCGGTATCGAAATGCTGCTTGAGGTCCGCGACAACGAACACGCCCGCGATGTCCAAACTCACCTCGAATCTGCCGGCTACCACGTTGAACGCGAAGGGCAAGGCGACTGGGAAGAGTAAACAGATTCTCATCCATCCTGCCTCCTCCATTGTTTGGAGAGGTCAAATTATTTAGCAATTTTAGCTCTTTTTACGAACGATTGAGTTCAGGCGGAGTTGTTCTGCTTTGAGTTGCGGGTTGGTCTGCGGAGGCAAAATCCGGTTAAAAATAAGGAGTTCGGTCTAACTTGTGAACATAATAGGGCTGCGTAGTCAAAGTACGGTTAAATATTACCTCGCCTATACTAAAAATTTCTTTGCTCCAAACTCAAAGTTTTGTTATAGTTAACACACAGAAGTTTTTAGTTTTAATTGGCGTATTTCGAATACGCGGGAGGTGCTTATGAAACATGAATATGAAAGGGAAGAAGCGAGTGCGTCTACTAAGCTGACTTATTTGCTGGTTGGTGGTGGGATCGGTGCGATTCTGGCGTTACTATTCGCTCCAAAATCGGGCGAGGAACTCCGTGGCGATATAGCTGACGCGACCCGTAAGGGAATTGAGAAGAGCAAGGAAACCGCCGCTCAGTTGCAGGAGAAAGCGGGTGATTATTACGAAGTTTCACGCGAAAAGGCGACAGAATTTTATCAGACCGCTTCCGAAAAAGCCTCGGAATTAGGCGAAAAGGCAAAAAGCGTCGCGGCCAACACGGCTAACCCATTTTCGGCCGCTATCGAGGCTGGAAAGGACGCTTATACAGCTGAAAAGCGTAAAAACGAAACAAGTGCTATGACCGAAGGACGTGCGAGCTATCCGGTCATCGACGATCCGGAAAAGAAGAGCTAAACTATAGTTTATGAATGCCAACGATCCTCAGTTTTGGATGATGGTCTCATCGATCGTTATTTCTGTCACGTTTGTAGTGATGGCGATAGCCCTGATCGCTATTGCGATGACGGTGAGACGGGTGGTTGCGACAGTCAAGAATATTGAGGAACGCATCGAACCGCTCATCACAAAGGTCGATGCCATCGGTGTTCAGGGCAAAGAGATCTCGGTGCATTTCAACGAGATATCGGCCAATCTGTCCACGGCGACCAAGTACCTTGCCGAATCTACGGAATTGATCAAGGATGAGGTTGCCGAGCTTCGGCAACTCGTTGGTGAGACGGCTATAACTGCACGGGATAAGGTCCAATTGGTCAGCAACACCATTGACCGAACGAACGATCAGGTGACCTCGACGACCGAGTTTGTAAATCAGAAGATTGTCGTCCCCGCCCGCGAGATCGCCGCAATCATGGCCGGTGTCCGTCGCGGACTCGAAGTCCTCTTCGCCCCCGCCCCAAAACGGATCGACCGCGTCTATGTAGAAGACGAAATGTTTATCGGGTAAATTTTGTCAACAACATTCAACTGCAAAAGACTGTCTGAAAGGGCAGTCTTTTTTTACAACTTCCTATTCAAATTCTCATCATAAAGCACTCGGTATATGCGGTAGTTGGTCATTACTTTAAAAACATAATGCTTCGTCTCGGCAAATCCGACCTCTGATGCGAACACGCCCGGCTCTTTTGGCTTTGAGCGGTTTAACCAGCGAACTGCGTTTTCCTCACCCCCGTTATAGCTGGCGGCGATAGCTTCGAGCAGGCCTCCAAACTGATTTTTTAAATCGGCTATATACTCGCTGCCTATGGCAATATTAGTCTGCGGCAGGTAAAGATCATCGGGCTGTAGATTGGGGTAACCGGCTTTTGTATTGTATTTAAGGGCGGTGTCTATGACTAGTTGTAGCAGGCCGCGGGCGGCCGATGGAGATTTAACACCCGTACGAAACGAGCTTTCCTGCTTCATTATTGCAAGAACAAATCGCGGATCAATCTTATGCTTTTTAGCCTGTTGCAACAACTCGGTGCGGTATTTTACGGGGCTATCGGCAATCTGCCTTGAAGTAAGTGGGGCCGGAATATGAAATTTGGCACCATTTTTAGCAAGTTTTTCTGAAGCCAGTCCGCCGTAATACGATGCATAACTATTTGGAATTGCCGCATAGGCGTCCATTGCCTTTTGTTTATTGCCAGATTTTTCGAGTGCAAGAGCTTTTAGATATTTGGTTTCGTCAGCACTCGTCATCGAACCGGCGAATTCATTTATCAGGAGCATCGTATCGGCGGTCGCAACCGCCTCGGCCCATTTGCCTCGATAAATCTCCATGCGCAGACGGCCTTGCAATGCGTTTGCCTCGGTAGGATGGGCGGGGAATCTCTGGCGTGCCTTCTCGACCCAGGCGTTTGCATCGTCATATTTTCCAGCCTCGCGGAGGGCGTCAATGGTATTGAGATATGCCCCGCCGATACGTTCACCGTTTGGATACATTACGGTATACTGCTCGTAAATTTTTGCGGCCTCAGCGTTATTACCGAGACGGATGTGGCAGGCACCTTTGAATGAGAGGCCTTCACGGCCGTCTTTAGTGGCAGGGAATTCGCGTGCAACACGGTCGAGAAATGGAATCGCCTTTTTATAATCGAGTTCCCAATAATCCGAGCGACCGGTCATAAACAACGCACCTGACATCTCACGCTCAGTCGCATATAGATCGAGAATCTTTTGAAAATGTTCACGTGATTGCGGAAATAGCCTATTGTGAAAGTACGTCTCACCACGGGACAAGTGCTCGGCGGCTGTCAATGTATGCAGTTTACCGTCGAGGCCGCGGCTCAACTTGTCTTTCTCAGTGACGATGCGCAGGGCGGAGTCGGATTGCTGAGAAACGGCGGAAATTGATAACAACAGTGCTATAACGGTGGCAACAAACAGATTTTTCATATTTTAAAGCGTGCGAGGGAGGCTGTATTTATAGATTACCCGATTGTTAGACGACACTGCAATTAACAGAGTTGCCGGTTGTGATCTTCGATAACGAACAATTCTTTGCTATCATTCGTAAGTGAATGTAGACGATAAAAAACGTCCGATATGAATCCTTGTCAAAACTGCGGAAAACTTAACACTCCCGAAACTAACTTCTGCAGATTTTGCGGGACAAAGTTTATGGTTCAGCAACAGCCGCTGGCCGACAACCCTTATGATTATTCTGCCCCTAGGCCGTATGCCTGGAAAACGGATGAATTTCAAACGCAAAATGAGGCTCGCAGGACGGTTCCGATTGATCGACTTCAGCCTGGAAAAGATCAATTTAGTCAGACAACCTCAAATTACGGTCAGGCTCCACTCGCCTTTCATCAGCCACAGCATTTGACCCAGCCATTTCGCTGTCCGCATTGTATGAGTCAGTATCAACCGCGAATAGACCGACGAATCTCGACCGGCGGTTGGATTACATTTGCGGCACTGCTGGTTTTCTTTTTTCCGCTTTTCTGGATAGGGCTTTTGATTAAGGAAGATGTTCTAATCTGCCAAACCTGTAATACAAAAGTTTCTAATTAGCGGTAGTAATACCCTTTAGGATGCTCAATTTTGATCTCAGGGTTCGTACTTTGGACTACCACCTTGTGATAGCCCTTTTTCATGCGCGTCGAAAGATATGTGAGTGAGAATTGACGGTTAAGCGATGTATTTAGTTCTTTGAAAAATGGCAAATAGCTAATCGGTGCCATCGTTCCCTGATAAAATGCACGGCCGCCGGTCTCCTCGGACAGTTTAGCGAGTGCACCCTGAGCGGCAAAGGTAAATATCGAACTGCTGTTCTCGGTCGTGGTTGTCGGCGAGTAAAACGAATAGATGGCAATGCTCTTTCGCTGGGCCTGTAGAACAGCTTGTGACAGATCAAAGCTCTGGGAGATCGATGCGAGTGTCAAACCCTGCGACGTATCAAGACCGTCGGAAAAGAGCAACACCGCACGCCGCCCGGCTGGAACTCCGTCAAATTTTCCTAAGACCTGTTGAACACCATCGTATGGACTGCGTGGAGCGAATGAAGAACTACCCGCAACAATCCGCAGCGAACCGGCCGCCTTATCGAGATCGGGGGTAAAACTTTGACGTACTTGAATAGATCCGCTGCGGCTGTACGCCACCATAACTCGTGTTCCGTCCGGCAAACCGCGGATAAACTCCTTAATATCTTTTATCTGGAGATTGAAAGTCGAGGAAAGGTCTTCCTGGATCACCAAAGCTATCGATAGGGGCGAATCGCTCACGCTGCGAATCGATAATATTTGCTGCTCTTCCTTGTTCTCTGTGACTGTCAACCGGTCGGCCTGAACAAATTCCTGGGCCTGATTGTCTCGCAGTTCTTGTTTTGTAAAAATTGAGATCGGGATCGTTACTGTACGGACAAGCTGTTTTTGTTCAGGTTTCTGACAAAATACTCCGCCGGCCAACACCGTGAAAGCGAGAATACTCAGCAAAAAAGTCCGCTCTATCATAAGATACTGATCAACCTCAAGAATAATAATATATTTCAACGCAAATACTAAACTTATGATGCCAAAAGTGTGTTTGCCGTTTCCGTGATTCTATATCGGTTGCGCTAGACTTGTAACACCTGACAGGTATGTACGAGATAACCAAAAGCGAAATGGCCCGGGGTAGAAAATTAGCAATCGGAGGCGTAACTGCACCGGTGTTAATGACAGCGGTACCGGCTGCAGCCACTTTTCTCTTGTTGCTGCTCACGACGAGCAACCCGCCGGCCGCCGTAGTTATATTGTTTGTGGGTATCATCGCAACGATTCTGGGTTTTATCACCGGAGCAATTATTTCTGCCGTACTTTTCCAAAAGCGTTCGACATGGACAAAGCTGATGAGAGAGCGGATCGCGGCTGACGGCATTAAAGCTGAGGAAATTGGCTGGTTCCGCCATGAACTAAAGTCCAACGAGAAACGGGCCTTAAAGGCCGTCGAGGCGAGCGACCTGCTTCTCGCCGACGCCTATCGCGAGACACTTGCCTCACGACTGACCGCTACCAGAATAATCAAATCTTCGAAGAACGAGCTTTTGCTAGCAAAAAGGCGGCAAAATTCTTTGAAACAACTCAAAAGTGCCAGATCTGTAGAATTTCAAGCCGAGATTTTTAAAGATATTGAAAAAATCGGAAAGATCAACGAAGAGGCCAAATTAATGCAGGCCGAGGCAGAGTCACGCATGCAAATGATAGAGGCTGCTGCCAGCCGGCACGGCGGCCTGGCAGATTCAGAGTTAGCCCTAAAAAAACTATCTGCACGAACCGCCGAGCTTCCGCTTGCACTCGAAGCAGCTAAAATGACTGACGAAATAAGGCTTGAACTGGAAAGGGAAATGGAAGAACCGCCAGCGTAAGCGGATTGGCTGAGAAAGATTTATTGGCGAATGAGAACCGCGAAACCGTGCGAACGTATGAATTGAACCTGTTAGTTACAGGTGGGTGGCTTTCTGCTCTTTCAAGCATCAAAGCCGGTGTCTATGGCGATTTCTCACGTAAAGAAACGCACCGAAACCGGCGTTAGCCTCCCGGCATTCATATGTTGGCTCAATTATATATGCGTCCGTTAACGGGGAACGCAGTCAATTTCCTTCGCCAATTTGGATACTAGCACAGAAGCAGGAACTGGGGAAGAGGATATGGGGAAATTGAGAATTAGTTTCACTCATAGCTCTACATCTCCTATTCCAGTTATCTCATTCACTTAAGTCTTATTGATGTATTTCTAAAACTTGTGGCTCCGGTTCGCGGTGTTTGAGGATACGATCCAGGAGTTCCGAGCATTCAGAACTGCGAGTTCCTAATTGAGAGTCGCTCTGGGCATGAGCGTGCTTTAGCTGGTAATATTCATCGGCGATATGGAGGGCAGCAAGTATCGCAACCTTTAGCGAATCGACCGTCATCGTGCCCGACGATATCTCTCTCATCTTTGAGTCAACATATTCGGCCAGATCCTGAATGTATTCGTTATCGCCATCGGAGCGGATGCTGTAGGTTTGATTATATATCTCAACTTTTATCGTTTGTTCCGACATATTGTCGTCCTAATTTTATACCTTATCTTGCAACTGTCTTAGTTGCGTCTGAATCGATCATGGTAATTGCTTCGAGCATCGCCTCGACCTTAGATTGTATGGTGTCTCTCTCAGACAAAAGAACGGCGAGTTTCTCCTCCATAACTTTATTCTCTGCGATAGCATCGGCGGCATCGCGTTTCAAGTTACCAGATTCGCGCTCAAGTCGATCCTTCTCATCACGCATTTTCTTGGCGTACTCGATTGTGAGATATATCTTGTCCTCGAGATGCGAGAACTTTTCCATTCCCGTTAAGGCATTCATTTAGCTGTCTCCAATTTTGGGTTGTAAAAACTGTGTTTTGATTATCAATAGTTTTTGGCAAAACTTCAAGTAAAAGATTAAGGTTTTCTCAAAATCGGGGTTTTATGTATAATTTTTGTTCAATTTCTGAAATGATTTGTGTATGGAGAGTCTCAACCTCATCCTCGGTCAAGGTTCGCTCGTCGCTGCGATATTCCAGCCTGATGGTCATCGAACGTTCATCTTGTGCTAAACCCTTTCCCTCGTAAATATCTACAAACAATATATTTGCACAAAGCTCATAACCTTGTTCAAGTATAGCTTCACGAATTTCAGTAAAAGTAGTCTTACGACCAACGACAAATGAAACGTCGCGTACCACGCCGGGATACTTAGCAAGCGGGCGATAAGTTACTGTTTTAGTAGGAACATTCAAAATGGAAGAGAGATTTAGCTCCGCCGCATAGACCGGTTGTTTGAATTTATAGGTTCCCGCGATCTCGTCATTAATCCGGCCCACAGAGCCGACAACCTTGCCGCTAACTGATATTGACGACGATTGCCCGACACGTAAATGCCTGAACTCAGTTGTTGCAAATGAAAAATCACTAACGCCAGCCGCATCGAGAGCCGCCTCGACTGAGCCTTTTGCGTCGTAAAAATCTAATTGACTGGCCGGTATTGCTCGATTTTCATGAATCTCGCCCCCGGTGATAACCAATGCAAAAGATGTCTGCTCATTCGGCAGGTTATCTTCGCAGGATTTAGCCCCAAAGACCTTGCCCAGCTCAAAAAGCCTCAGGTCGCGCCGCTGGTGATTTAGATTAAGCCTTACCGCATCGAGCAGCCCCGGCAAAATAGACGGACGCATCCGGATGGCTCCTTCGATCACGGAATCCTGAAGAGTTATATACTTATCCTCAATATTTTCATCAATTAAATCCGGCAGGTCCGCAAATACGCCATCAAATTTTGTATCAATAAAACTGTACGAAAGTGCCTCGTTAAAACCCATATCGACCATTGTCTGTCTGAGCAATTTTTCACGTTTCTCCGTTGGCTGATATTCACCGGCCCCAAACGCCGGCGGCAGCTCGGAGGCAATGTTTTCGTATCCGGCATGCCGGGCAATTTCTTCAACCAGATCTTGCTCAATCGCAAGGTCGTGACGCCATGAGGGAGTTGTGAAAATTTGAAGTTTAGAATCTAAGATTTTAGAGTCAAATTCCGAGGTGATTCCGAGTGCATTTAAAATGCGCACACTCTCAGGAGTCGAAACGTCCAAACCAGTCAAACGTTTAACAGCCGCTGAAATGTCTTGCGAATCGATCTCATTGGGCGTGAATTTGATTGGATAAACATCAATAAATTCAGCGGCCTGTCCGCCGGCGAGTTCGCAGATCAACTCGGTCGCACGATTTGACGCGCGTATTAGATTTTCAACATCGACACCGCGTTCGAAACGATAGCTTGCCTCAGTAGCAAGATTAAGTTTTCTCGATGTAGCCCTTATATTTGCTTGGTCAAAATACGCAACCTCAAGTAATACATTAGACGTGGATTCGGTGATACTAGATTCGAGTCCGCCCATAATTCCGGCAATCGCCACGGGTTTTTCGGCATCGCATATCGCCAGCATCGAGTCGTCAAGTTTACGTTTCACATCGTCTAAAGTCGTTATTGTATCGCCCGCCTTAGCCCGCCGGACAACGATCCGACCCTCACTCATTTTATCCAGATCAAACGAATGCATCGGCTGACCGAGCTCGTGCATTACGTAATTTGTGATGTCAGCAACGTTGTTGATCGAACGTTCACCAATCGCTTCGAGGCGATCAACCAGCCATTGAGGTGAAGGCGAAATCGAGACATTTCTGATAATCCGCGCAGTAAACCGATTGCAGAGATCAGAGTCTTCGATTGTTACTAATTCAGAACTTTTGACATCCGACTTTTTATCCTCAGATTTGGAATCTGAAATTTGAAATTTTGAATTAGAGAAGACCGAAATCTCACGGGCAACACCCAGATGCGACAGACAATCCGGACGGTTTGATGTCAGATCTATATCAAAAACCAAGTCGTCGCCATGCGTATGAATGCCCTCGACTGCGAGGCCGACATTCGTCAGTTTCTTAGCCAATTCTTCGGGCGACAGTTCGATTTCGATCAGGTCTTTTAGCCAATTGTAGCTGATGTTCATTCGTCTCCAGAAATAAATTTATTGCCCCATTTATCCATTTCTATCCCACAATTTCGACAGGTCCAACCACCCATTCTCTAGTTTCTACGACAATGCCGAAAAATAATTCGATAAAAACGGGGCATTACTTAAACTGCTCCAAAAACCGTACATCGTTGTCGAACATCAGCCGAATATCATCGAGCGAATACATCAACGAGCACATACGTTCCAAGCCAAATCCAAAAGCAAAACCCGAGTAAACGGCCGGATCGACTCCTACCGCTTTCAGAACATTCGGATGGACCATACCTGAACCTCCAAGCTCGATCCAGCCTGATCCTTTACACGGGCGGCAACGTTCGTCAACAAATTTACCACTTCCGTGACATTTGAAACACGAGAAATCAAATTCAGCGCTTGGTTCGGTAAAAGGGAAGTACGACGGGCGAAAACGCGTAATCGTATCCTCCCCAAACAGACGCTTGAGCCACTCCGTCACCGTGCCTTTTAGATGGGCCATCGTGATTCCTTTATCAACGCACAGGCCCTCGATCTGGTGAAACATCGGGACATGCGTCATATCGGGCGTGTCGCGGCGAAAAACTTTGCCAGGAGCGATAATGCGGATCGGCACGCCGCGTCGTTTCATAGCGCGAATCTGCACGGTCGATGTCTGAGATCTCAGCGCAAAACCTTCCGTTGTGTAAAACGTATCTTGAGATTCTCGAGCAGGATGGCCCTCGGGAATATTTAATGCGTCGAAATTGTAATAATCAGTCTCGATCTCACGGTCATCCTCGATCGCGTAACCCATCGAGACAAAAATATCCTCGATCTTTTGCCGTAGGATCGTGATGAGATGCAAATGCCCCGTCTGCGGCCGCCGGCCCGGAATCGTGACATCCAGACGCTCTCGTTCGATCTTTGCTATTGAAATAACTTCATTTAACTTAGAATCGACGGTTTCGATTTTAGAAGTGATATCTTTCTCGACTGACTGAACAAACTGTCCAAAGTTACCGCGCTCCTCCGGCGCGACCTTGCCAATAAGCTTCATTGCGCCAGCAATGGCTGATTTCTTGCCGGTGTGACGTATCTTTATTTCGGACAACCTACCTCGAAGTTCTTCCGCAGTAGTTCCGAATAACGACTCGAAGCCTACGTCAACGAATTCTCTAAAATCCTCGTTAAACGCAGTTTGAATCTTTTCGATTTCTTCTTTAGCTTCCATAAAATAAAACCACAGATTTAGACAGTGGACGTGGATTAGAAATTACCAATCGGCGTCCATCTGCGTCATCTGTGGTTAAATATTTCTTAACTAAGCAGCTGCTTGCTGATGTTTTCCGATCGCATCTTTCGCCTGACCTACGATGGTGGCAAACGCCTCAGGTTGTTTGACGGCAAGATCGGCGAGGACTTTGCGATCCAGTTCGATCTCGGCCAGGTTCAGGCCGTGAATGAACTGGGAATATTTGATCTCGTTCAGGCGGCAAGCTGCATTGATGCGGACGATCCACAGTTTGCGAAAGTCACGCTTCTTCAGCTTACGGCCGGTGTAAGCAAAGTTTAATGCTCGTTCGACCGACTCTTTGGCCGAGCGGTATAGTTTTGATTTAGTTCCACGAAAGCCTTTGGCTAAGGCTAATATTTTTTTGCGTTTCTCAAGACGCTTATTTCCACGTTTTGCTCTAGGCATAGTTCACTCCTTTCATTCGTGAAAAGGCAAAAGTTAAAAGTTTATAGTCAAAATAAGAAACTTCTTAATTTTGCCTTATTACTTTTGCCTTTTTACTTAATTAACCTCTACCGTACGGCAACATCTTCTCTACGCGTTTCTGATCGCTTTCAGAGACCAAAACGTCGATATCGAGGTTACGTTTACGTTTGCTCGTTTTCTTTGTCAAAATATGACGTGCGTGGCTGTGGCCGCGTTTGAATTTGCCCGATGCTGTCGAGCGAAAACGCTTTGCCGCGCCTTTGTGTGTTTTTAACTTTGGCATAATTTTCTCCTTCCCTATAAATAGCCATGAATGCACGATTTACAAACTATTCTGATTTCATTCGTGTATTCATGGCTCCGCTTTTTAGGCAGAACATTCTAAAAAATCTCGTCGTCTTTCGGCTCGGCCTTAGGTTTGGCGACCGGCTCTTTCTTAACTGTTTTCTTCTCGGCGGGCTCTGTCTTTTCCACCTTTTCAGCCTTTTCCGCCTTCTTATCAACTTCGGGTTCAGCAGGTTTCTTCTCCACCGCCACCTTCGATTTCTTTGGCACGAAGATAGTAAACATTTGATAGCCTTCCATCTTTGGAAAGACCTCGACATCGGCCAGATCAGCGAGATCGATCGTCAATTTCTTGAGAATTTTTGACCCAAGTTCGCGGTGCGTCATCTCGCGTCCGCGAAAGGCGATGGTCGCCCTAACCTTGTCACCACCGGCGAGCCAGCCTCTGGCACGTTCCATTCGATAGTCGAAATCATGATCGTCCGTACCAGGCCGAAACTTGATCTCCTTGACCTCGACCGTGACCTGTTTCTTTTTCGCTTCGTGGGCCTTTTTCTTCTGTTCGTAAAGAAATTTGCCGTAATCAATCAGCTTACATACCGGCGGTTTTGCGTTTGGAGCGATCTCGACGAGGTCGATACCCCGCTTTCTCGCTTCCTGGATCGCGTCGCGGGTGTCCATGACGCCCAATGTCTCACCGTCCTCGGTTACGACACGCACTGACGGAACGCGGATACGCTCATTAGTGCGGTGAAGCGGCTCACGAAACCGCGGCTTAAATCTATTTCCACCAAATCTTCTAGCGATATGTGCCTCCTAAATAAATAAACCCGTCTTAGAGACTGCGCTGCAATTTTTGCTGCGTTATCAACTCTTTGAACTCTGTGAGCGACATCGCACCGATGTCTCCTTGTCTGCGTTCGCGAACTGCGACCTGGTTATTCTCCAACTCCTGATCGCCCAAAACTAGCATATACGGTATCTTCTGCATCTGGGCATCCCGTATCTTAGCACCAATTTTATCAGATTTCGTGTTCGATTCCACACGGAACCCCGCTGATCTTAACTCAGCTGCAACACTTTCAGCATATTCATTGATCCGATCCGTGATCGGCAGCACCGTAACCTGAACCGGAGCAAGCCACAACGGGAACGCACCGGCATAATGCTCGATCAGCACGCCAAAGAATCGCTCGATCGAGCCGAACAGAGCCCGATGGATCATAAACGGACGGTGTTTAAGGTTGTCGTCGCCGGTATATTCCAACTCAAAACGCTCCGGCAGATTAAAATCAAGCTGAATCGTGCCCAGCTGCCAAACGCGTCCGATAGCGTCCTCGATCTTGATATCGATCTTTGGCCCGTAAAACGCGGCTTCACCCTCGATGCGCTCGTACGAAATCTCTCTTTCGCGGAGTGCCGCCGCCAGCGATTCCTCGGCACTCGCCCAGTCTTCGTCGGCACCGAGATAGCCTTTATTGTCGGCCGCACCGCGAACCGAGAGTTCAAATTTTACCTTGTCAAAACCGTACGTCTCAAAAACCTTAATCGCAAAATCCAAACAATCCGAAACCTCTACGCTAACCTGATCGGGCCGCACAAATAGGTGAGCATCATCGACCGAAAACCCGCGAACACGCATCAGCCCGTGCAGCGTTCCAGACAGCTCGGCTCGATAAACCGTCCCCATTTCGGAGTATCGTTGCGGCAGATCGCGGTACGATCTGGGCGAAGATTTATAAATCCCGATGTGAAACGGACAATTCATTGGCTTGAGCCTATATTCCTCGTCCTCGATGCTCGTCGGAGCATACATCGAATCAGAATAATTGCCCTCGTGCCCGCTCGTCACCCACAGTGCACGCTTGGCAATATGCGGCGTGAACACAAAGCTGTAACCGCGCTGTTCGAGTTCCTCACGCAGGAGACGCTCCATCTCCATACGGATAATGCCGCCTTTCGGATGCCAGAGGATCAATCCTGGGCCGTAGTCGTCGGAAATTGAGAATAGATCAAGTTCACGGCCTAGTTTGCGATGATCACGTTTCTCGGCCTCTTCACGTTGCTTGAGCCATGCATCGAGTTCGTCCTGAGTCGCAAATGCGGTGCCGTAAATCCGCTGCATCTGTTCATTCTCAGCATCGCCTTTCCAATAAGCACCGGAGAGGGCAAGCAATTTGAACGCTTTTAGCTTACCTGTGTGAGGAATGTGCGGTCCGACGCAAAAATCAATGAACGGGGAACCGTCGATGTGATAAACGCTCGCCGTACCATCAACTTTTTCGTCGATCAATTCACGTTTAAGCGGTTCTTCACGTTGCTCAAACAACTGCAATAGATCGGCCTTTTCAAAATTTTCGCGCCTATATCTAAGGTCCTGCTTGGCCATTGACCGCATTTTTTTCTCAATTACCGGCAGATCGGCCTCGGTCAACTGACGCGGGGCGATCACATCATAAAAATAACCATAACGCGGATCTTCCATCAGCGCGGGGCCGATACCGAGCTTTGTCCCGGGAAATAAATCTAAAACTGCCGCCGCAAGCAGATGGGCCGCAGAGTGACGCAAAACTTCCAGCCCGTCCCGGCTGTCCGATGTAATAGCCTCGATCGATAGTATTTCGTCCGTCTGAGTCAATTCCGTATTCAGATCGACTTCCTTACCGTTTACTTTAGCGGCAAGTGATTTCTTCAGGACATCGCGGTCAAACGCTTTTATCGCATCTAAAACCGTCGCGGGCGCCGGAATGAAACGCTGATTGTCTCCGTATTTTACGTTCAGTTCGCTCATAAGACAGTAAATAGTTAAATGGAAATCGCAGATCTGGCTATCAACGATGCACAGTCCAAACAAAATAAGCCGCAACGAAAACATCCGCCGCTCTTACCATTCACTATTTACGATTAACGATTTACTCGTTCACTACTACTAAAATAGATTTGATCCGATAAGAGCGACTTTGCTTTGCACGTCTCCCGAAGGAAACTGCGTTTGTCACGCTATTAGAAGCGTGTCGTAGTAGTTATAAAATCAGCAAAGTACTTCGTAAGCATCTTATCGAAAAATTGAGTGCAACTGATGAGCGTCAGTGAATAAAAAACTATTCACTATTAACTATCAATTATTCACTATCAAAAAAATGGTAGTCTCTAGCAGACTCGAACTGCTGACCCCTACCTTGTCAAGGTAATGCTCTACCAACTGAGCTAAGAGACTAGACCTTTCACACTTTCAAGAGAAAAGCGAACATAAAGAATGACAAAGTTACTCAGCATCTGTCAAGTTTGCTAAGATCACAAATTGATTGCCCCAAGGGGGCTCTTCCAGATGCTTAGGCAGTTAGTAGCGTAAAGTACTAGTAGGGATTTGTTCGTTTGGATTCTTCAAATTTTTCGACCTATTCCTTCGGCTCCTTCCCCTTCAAAGCCTTATCCTTACGACAAGCCGACAGGGGTTTAGCGTAGGCAGAAATTATGTTGATGACCTTTTCTTCGGATTTGTTGACATTAACTTTCATACACGCACAGCCGTAACCGTAGTTGATGTTGGTTTTAACCCATTGGGAGTCTTTGAATTCGGGCCAATCACCTTCGGCTTGGTAGCCGCCTTGGACGGAGATAATCCATTCGCCGTGGGCATCGAGGAGCCAAGCGTTAGCGGGCGTCGGGTTGACGAACCAGCCGCAACGCGTTTCGGCTGTGCTGTTTGATAGGAAGGGAAACGCGGTTGCGTTAATGCAAAACAGCGCGCAGACAAGCAATGTAAAAGTTAGCATTGATCTCATTTAGTTTCTCCTGAAGAATGTTTGGAAATACTACACTAGACACCGGAATCTGTCTAGCTTGTAACACGGCCTTAACTTTACATTCATTCGGCACAACCGTTGCCGATTCTTTCGGAAAAAAGATGATAAGATGTAAATATCGGTTCTTCCAATAAACAAGGGGCATTCGTCTCGACTCAGTTCGTTTAATTCGAAACGAGAGTCGTGACGATATTTATCGGCATTCGCGGAGATGATTTTCGCTTTATGTCAGGAGAAATAACGTTATGGTTTCAGTGATTATTTGGTTGATTTTGGGGTTTTTAGCTGGATATCTTGCGAAATTGATTTTACCGGGCCGTGATAGCGGCGGCGTTCTGTTGACGACATTGCTCGGAATAGTCGGAGCGGTTGTTGGCGGCGTTATAGGAACGTATGTCGGCTATCCGATGATCTCTAGTTTCGACAACATCGGAAATTCCATTCCGAGCTTCATTTCATCGATAATCGGTGCGATCGTGGTCTTACTAATTTACCGACTGGCGACAGGACGGAGGTAGGCGGCACCATGCCGAATTCATGCGAGGCGCTATTTACGCCACACCCGAACAAAACCTATGCATCCCGATCGCGACGAGCTTTGCTGTTCGATTATCGATATCGTATGTGGGATTGACCTCACTAAACTCAATGATTTTAGTATTTGCGAGCGATGCTGCATATTTAATAAGCTGGATAAACTCTCCGGCCCGCAATCCAAGCGGCGATGGGGCAGATGTTCCCGGTGCGTCGGCTGAGCGGACGGCGTCCAAATCGAAGCCAAAAAATGTGTTAAGCGATGAGCTTTGGCTGATGAATTTTTCACGAATATTCTCGCGCAGTTCGAGATCGGCCTCTTCGCGTGAACGGAGCAGTTCTAAGGAGATCCGGTTAACGCCCAGATCGCGGATGTAATTGTAATAGACAGGCGATGCAAAATGGGTCTGGTAGCCGACCTCGTAGAAGAATTTTGGCAGCAGCAGGTTTTCGTCGAGCAGTTGACGATACGGCGTACCGCTGTTTCGTTCATCGGCGAGTCGGACGTCGAGGTGCGCGTCAATATTGATACCGAGCCACCATTCTGCGCCAAAAACCTCGGCCATCGCCGCGCCGTCGGGATATGAAATATCATTACCGCCGCCGAGGACGATAATCCTCTTGCCGTCACGCAGAACTTGAGAGGCAACGTTAAAATGAGTTGAGTGAGTTTCTTCAAGCGTTTTGCCTATCTGAACATCTCCAAGATCAAATACTTTCTTCCTGATATTTAAGGGCGTTAGTTTATAAAACTGCTCGCGGATGGCATCCGGCCCGGCGGCGGCACCGACTCGCCCGTTATTGCGCCTGACGCCCTCGTCTTGCGGGCATCCGAGGATGACAATATCGGCCGCAGCATAATGCTCGGAATCGGTATGGACAATCGAGCCAAGCCGCGGATCGTTTTTATCCCCGCGACTAAAAAAAAGCGTATTGTCAGGCCGCGATGTCTGCTCAAAAATAGTTGGCACAATATAATTCTACGTCAACATTGTTATTTTACAGCATTCTACATTCTAAAAATTTGGCTTACCTGCAATCGTAAGTGTTGGGATGACACCTGCAGCTCGCCCATCTTTACCAACTCGCCGGAACAAAAAAGTTAGCGGCAAACGAATACAAACTCTTCAATGCGAAATTGCCGGATCACCGGGAACGAAAGAAATTTGAGAAGTTCATTAAAGAAAATCAGTAGTATTATCCGTCGCCCGCTGGGCCGGTGGAGGTTTTCGTGTAAACGTAACGGGAAGTATTGACTGAGAAGAGCAGGGTCGTTACAAAGCTGAGGAAACAATGAATAACACCAGCTTTGCCCTACAAATTGTAGTATCGACCCTGCTTGGGTTCTCAAAAGTTCGAATCAGCCGCAAAATCCAAAACCGACACCTAGAGCGGAAAATGCATTTCAATTTTGTTCTCCCTTATTACGGAGCAAAACCTAAAATAACATCTGTTCAATCTTCACTTTTTAGCAAGAAACGTACGAATCTGTGTTACCACAGCATCCTTTTGTTTCGGATCTTCGAAGAAATAGTGGTTTGTGCCGCGAAGAATTACTACCTCGGCTTTCTTTACTTCCGTCCGAAACTTCTCGGCGTTGCGGAACTGATAAGGCTGAAGGATCTTTTCAACCCACTCTTGAGCCTTGGCCTTTGTGGCGGCGTCCATTTCAGGTTTGACATCAAAATGTTCCTCGAAGATCGCATAGAAACTTAGAGCAGGCACCTTTATCTTTTTGTACGTCGGTTCGTACACGTCCATGTAGCGGAAAAACTCGGCTTGGATCTTTACTTTCAACGGGGTCGATGGCGGCGGACTGAGATCCGGCAGCGGATTAGATTTCTCGAGCGTCACGATCTCCCGCCGATCATAAGCGGCATCGAGAAAGACAAGCTTCAGCGTTCGCTTCGGATACGTGCTCGCAAATTGGATCAACTCATTTCCACCCGCCGAATGAGCAATCAGATTCACCTTGTCAATCTTCATCGCGTCAAGGAATTTGCGCACGTCCTCGGTCAGCGTTGGTACGTCGTAGCCGGTCTCAGGCTTGTCCGATTGACCGTAACCGCGTCGCGTCAGGGCGAGTACGCGATATTTATCCGTGAGCTTTCGCGCAATCTCGTCGAAATTACGAGCGCCGTTGCCAACACCCGAGATAAATAGCACTGTCTCGCCCGTGCCTCCCCAATCGAGGTAATGCAGCTTGATCCGGTTTGCCGTGACGAAACCGCTCGTATACTGCGGAGTTTCCTTCGGCTTATTTGTTTGACCGCTCACTGAGAGCGAAAGCAAAAGTAGGAACAGAGATGCTTTGAGTCTATTAGTCATTTGATCCCTAGGCTGCCGACGTGGCGGATGATGCGTATACCGGGGCAGTGGTTAGCACAGGTGCTGTTCTGTTGTGATCGACGAAAGAAATAACATTAGGAATTAAGTGATTTACGGACCAAAATCCGAGCTGAGCATTTCCATTTTTTTCTTCTTGCGAATACCGATAAAACGTATCGTAATCCATGAATCGGGCTTTCATCGGAGTGTTCGGCTTTGTTCGATTTCCCTCGCGGTCAAGATAGTAACAATTTGTCCTTACTCCTAACTTAAGTTTGACCGACCCTGACAAAAACTACTTTTAATTGGCAACATTCAGGGATAGGCACCTTCACATCATTCTTCGCGGCAAAATCTTTTGCCATCTCATAACCCGCGTCGGCGGGGCCGGTGATTAAAATAACGGCTTTCTACGAGTCAATATAACCGTCTTTTTCATTGCGTTCTTCTTCTAGTGTGCGGCCGTCGGCCATATCGAACCAGCGTTTGTAGCCGTGTCGAGCGAGTTCCCAGGCGTTGCGACCGACATGTTTAATAATTTTCTCCTTAATGTTTCCGCGGTCCACCAATCCCTTGCGGCTTAATAGAAAGACGGCGTCTTCCTGATCTTTGAACCGGCCTGCGATGAACTTAAGGATCACCAGCCATTCGGGAGTTAAAACCGGAACGCCATCGATTTTCACAGCTTCTGCGAGAGCCTCTTGAAACATTGTCTTAAAACCATCGTTGCGAATGATCCAATCGACATTGGTTACGCTTTTTTTTGTCGGAACTTCGTAACGCTTGCCGCCCTGACGGAGCTTTCCGGCGACATTAAAACCGGCGGGAAGTAAGTTGGAGGCAATGATGTCAACGTCTTTCGTCAACCGATCGCTCCCGTATAAGATCATCGCCAACCCACCGACCAAAGCCCATTCGATATTATTTTTATCAGCAAGGCTTCCGACAGTTTCAATCGCCTCGATAGCAGATTCTTCGTCAAGTGTGGGCAACTCTAATTTGTCGATTGTCATAACTCATCCCTCCATAGGAATTTTAACACTATTCTTCTCCGCAAAATCCTTGGCAATTTCATAACCTGCATCGGCGTGGCGGATGATGCCCATTCCCGGGTCGGTGGTTAGGACTCGCTGGATGCGGGCGGCGGCCTCGGGGGTGCCGTCGGCGACGATGACCTGGCCGGCGTGGAGCGAATAGCCGATTCCCACACCGCCCCCGTGGTGGAGCGAGACCCATGTGGCACCGCCGGCGACGTTGATCATCGCGTTCAGATAGACCCAATCGGCGATGGCGTCCGAGCCGTCTTTCATAGCTTCAGTCTCGCGGTTGGGCGAGGCGACGCTGCCGCAGTCCAAATGATCGCGGCCGATGACGATCGGGGCTTTTAGATCGCCTGAGGCGACCATTTCGTTGAGTTTCAATCCGGCCTTTGCTCTGGCTCCGTAGCCGAGCCAACAGATGCGTGCGGGCAGGCCCTGGAATTCAACCTTTTCCTGCGCCATCGTCAGCCATTTGGCAAGATGATCGTCCTCGGGGAAGAGATTCATAATCGCTTCGTCGGTCTTGTAGATGTCTTCTTTCTCGCCGGAGAGAGCCACCCACCGGAATGGGCCTTTGCCTTCGCAAAAGAGCGGGCGGATGTACGCCGGAACAAAGCCAGGATAGTCGAATGCGTTAGCGACGCCGTTGTCTTTGGCTCTTTGGCGTAAGTTGTTGCCGTAATCAAAGACAATCGCACCGCGTTTCTTGTATTCAAGCATCGCCTCGACATGCCTCGCCATCGAGTCCATAGCTCGGCTCTCGTATTCGTTTTGATCTGACATTCTCAGATCGTCTGCTTCGTCGATCGACAATCCGGCGGGAATGTATCCGTACAATACATCATGCGCCGAAGTCTGGTCTGTGACGACGTCTGGAATGATGCCGCGTTCGAGCAATTGCCAATGTGTCTCTGCCGCATTGCCGCACAATGCGACAGACTTAGGTTCTTTATTTTTAATAGCTTTGGCAACTATACTTAAAGCATCGTCTAAATTATTAGCAACGACATCAAGCTGCTTTAATTGCAGCCGCCGTTCTATTCGTCGCGGATCGACATCGACGAGCAATCCGACGCCGCCGTTAAACGTGATCGCCTGTGCCTGTGCCCCACCCATCTCACCAAGACCGGCAGTCAAAACAAACTTTCCGGCAAGGTCGCTCCAGCCGTGCTGACGAGCCAGCGACCCAAAAGTCTCATAAGTGCCCTGCAAAATACCCTGTGTACCGATATAAATCCAGCTTCCCGCTGTCATTTGGCCATACATCATTAAACCGTCGCGTTCGTATCGGTCAAACTGTTCCTGTGTAGCCCAGTGCGGCACGATATTCGAATTTGCCAGCAAAACACGCGGGGCGTCCGTATGAGATTTAAAAACACCCACGGGCTTTCCCGATTGGATCATCAGCGTCTCATCCTCATCCATATCGCGCAGACAACGCAGTATCGCATCAAAACTTTCCCAATTCCGCGCCGCTCGCCCACGACCGCCGTAAACGATCAGATTATCCGGGTCAAATGCCACATCCGGATCTAGATTGTTCTGTAACATCCGATACGCGGCCTCGATCAGCCAGTTTTTGCACGATAGTTCCGTCCCAATTGGTGCTTTTACGGTTCGTTTCATATTTTTATTGGTCTATAATATCGACAAATCATCAACAACAAAAATGTGCTAGAATTTTCAGACATCTTAGAGGTATTCAATATGAAATACGCAACAAAAATCTCCATTATTTTCGCAATTTTCTCACTTAGTGTTTTAGCCGCATTTGGGCAATCGTCATCAACACCCGTTAAGCCCAAGTTTGACTCTGAACTTGCCAAAAAGCTCGGAGCGGATGATTACGGAATGCGGCAATATGTGCTGGTGATTCTAAAAACCGGTCCGAAAACGATGCCGAAAGGAAAGGAACGCGACGCGATGTTCGCCGGACATTTTGCTAATATGAAGCGGCTCGTGGGCGAAGGCAAGCTTGCTCTGGCGGGACCACTCGACGGAGTTGATGGCTGGCGAGGTCTGTTTATCTTACCGGTCAACAGCATCGAAGAAGCCAAAAAACTAGTTGCTACAGATCCGGTGATAATCAACGGCGAAATGATCGCCGAATATCACACATACTACGGCTCGGCGGCCCTCATGGAAGTAAACGCTACGCATGAAAAGATCGGCAAAAAATCTTTTTAACCAGGATTCAGCGATAAGATCACG
>JBBSJK010000044.1:0-27960 GCA_038257355.1 Pyrinomonadales bacterium
GAGCGAAAGGCGGTCATCAGAATATCGGCCTCGCGATTTGTCCGGCTTGCCGTTTTTTGTGTGGCCACGGGTGTTTTCAAGCTTAAGTCAAAGCCGTTTTCCTTAACGATTTTATCGAAATCCGTTCCCGCGATAAACCAATTACCAGGCAACGTGATATCGAACGAGAATTTAGTGTTGCGATAGGTCCGGCCCTCGACACTCCCGCCAAATGCCTCGATCCCCATCGCTTTTACCGGTACACCGGCTGGTATCGGACGGGGTTTAGGCTTTGTCTGAGCGATACAAACCCCGGCAAAAACACATGCAAATACGACTAACAAAAACAACTTTCTCATAAATAAAACAAGCCGAGACGAGGAATGCCAGCCTCCTCGCGGAGCCGTTTGAGCAGCATCAGGTTAAACGTATTTTTATACGCATCGGGCTCCATTTCGGCCTTGTATTGGCGAAGCTGCCCGGCAACCTCTTTCTCTAATATTTTTAGATGCACATTATTCCAATTTGTAAGCATCGCCCGGTCGAGAAGATTTTCGATATCGCCGAGCGTCGCGTCAACTGTTTCAAAATCATCGGTCAAATTTGCGGCGACCTCATCGAGCCGTACGGCGGCGCGGGCCAATTCTTCCTGCAATTCTTTGATCGTAATGCCATTAAAGGCGTCGATGGCGGCCGCGATGTGAGCCGTGATGGCCTCTTTAGAAAAGCCGGACGCCGCCGCATTCACGGTTTCCTCAACGGATTGTCCCGTCTGCGAGGTCGTCCATTCGGTGTATTGCACCTCTATTTCTTCGCGGCAGTAAAACAGGCTTTTGATTGTACGTGTTCCGGGTGGCTGCTTATCAAAAACATCAAATACAGACTCGATCGACCTCAGAACAATATGCAGCGGTATTCCGCGCTCCTGCCAAACCTCAATCAGCGCCCAGTCGAGCGGGCTGAGGAAAAGATTCTTGCCGCGGCGGCGAATAAATGTGTCTTCAATTTCGGTGTAGTAGTTGTAGTAGTTCAATTTGATATATGAATGCTAATTAAGACAATGAGAATAGTCAAAATTGAGCGCGACATGACAACCTGTCGGCTTGATCCGATGGACACTAAATGGATTCATTGTAAATAATTCCGGTCCCAGACATGGACTCAACACGATTCAAGCGAAACTGTTAGTAAAATTTCCGGCAGTAAGTGTTATCCGGCTGTCGAATTGGCCGCATTATGCTAATCTAATCCCGCAATGACAGAGCGGCGAGAGAAATTTAAAACTTCATCCGGCATAGAAATGCCGGGCGATTTTAACCCGGAAAATACCAGGCCCGTTAATTACGCTTACGATCTCGGTGCGCCGGGCGAGTTCCCATACACACGCGGCGTCAGAAGCAATCTTTATCGCGGCCGTTTTTGGACGATGCGGCAATATGCCGGGTTTGCGACCGCTGAGGAATCGAACGCGCGCTACAAATATCTACTCTCACAAGGCACGACCGGGCTGAGCGTGGCGTTTGACCTGCCGACGCAGATCGGGATGGATTCGGACGATCCAATGTCTGCGGGCGAGGTGGGCAAGGTTGGTGTCGCAATCGACAGTCTTGATGACATGATGACTTTGTTTGGCGGCATTCCGCTCGATTCGGTCTCGACATCAATGACGATAAATTCGACGGCTTCGACGCTATTGTGTCTGTATCTGGCGGTCGCTCGTAAGCAAAACGTCGGTTTTGATAAGGTCAACGGAACAATTCAGAACGACATTCTAAAGGAATATATAGCTCGCGGCACGTATATTTATCCACCAAAACCATCGTTAAGGTTAATTACCGACACTTTTGCATTCTGTGCAGCCGAGGTGCCGAATTGGAATACTATCTCGATCTCAGGCTATCACATTCGCGAGGCCGGCTCGACGGCCGCCCAGGAGATAGCCTTTACTCTTGCCGATGGCATTTGCTATGTTGACGCCGCGATAAGTGTCGGGCTCAAGGTCGATGATTTTGCCCCGCGTCTCTCGTTTTTCTTTAATTCGCACAACAACATGCTCGAAGAGATCGCCAAATTTCGTGCCGCCCGCCGTCTGTGGGCCAGGATAATGAAAGACCGCTTTAATGCCGTAAACCCTAAATCGCTCGCCCTCAGATTTCACACTCAGACCGCCGGTTCGACGCTCACTGCTCAGCAACCTGAGGTTAACGTCGTCCGCACAACTATTCAGGCCTTAGCCGCCGTTCTTGGCGGCACACAGAGCCTGCATACTAATTCGATGGATGAGGCTCTCGGGCTGCCGACCGAGAATGCCGCCCGCATCGCTCTTCGCACCCAGCAGGTAATCGCACACGAATCCGGCGTCGCCGACACAGTCGATCCATTTGCCGGCAGCTATGCAATCGAGGAATTGACGAGCCGTCTCGAAGAAATTGCTCGCGACTATATAGAAAAAATTGACGCGATGGGCGGTATGCTGCGTGCCATCGAGACCGGCTACGTGCAAAACGAGATACAAGAGGCGGCATACGATTATCAACGAGCGGTCGAGTCCAAAGATGCCGTGGTCGTCGGTGTGAATAAGTTTCAGGCTGACGAGGAAATTGCGATCCCGATCCAGCGGATCGATGAAAAGATTGAGCTCGAACAGATCGCACGAACCCAAGCCGTCCGAGCCAAACGAAACACCGCCGCCGCAGAAACAGCACTATCAGCCATCGAAGACGCCGCCGACGGCACCGAAAATCTCCTTCCCCGCATCCTCACCGCCGTCGAAGCCCACGTCACCGTCGGCGAGATCAGCGACCGCCTCCGTAAAGTATGGGGCGAGTATCGCGAATCTATCACACTCTGACTGGAGCTGAATTTAAGCTCTTGCACCTTGCCAGCCTGTAAAAATCACTGGCAAGCAAGATGTCCGCGCTCCAATTGACTACAATTAATTGGTGACAAACATAGTTTAACTATGTTATTCTTATCGACAAGTCGTTCCCAACGGCTATCTCTCTTAGCATTTTGCTTAATTAAAACCTGCCTCAACCTATGGAAATGTTAAACGATTATCTTAAGCGTCTTCTCTCTTCGTGCAGCGACGAACTGCGTCTCGAACCGGACAAAAACCCATATTTAGTTTCTGAAAGCGGGACAATGGATGTTGCCAGTTCTCCTCTTTTGGGTACACAGATCAGCACGATGGTCTTTCCGCTGATACCTCCGCCCATAAAAATGTCCCTGCCGCACACCTCTGAAGTAGAGTTTGTTCATCCGCACAATCTTGGCAATTTTAACTTCACAGTGCAAAAATCACCGGCGGGGTTTATCGTGACGATCCGGCCAATGCTCGTCGATTCTAACGATTCGATCCAGGTGCCAAAGCCGTTGCCGGATTCTCCTGAATATCAGACGGAGCAA
Source organism: Pyrinomonadales bacterium (assembly GCA_038257355.1). Lineage (GTDB taxonomy): Bacteria > Acidobacteriota > Blastocatellia > Pyrinomonadales > Pyrinomonadaceae > OLB17. The sequence continues at coordinate 3,388 of JBBSJK010000044.1, forward strand.
CAAGACACACCATCTGACTCATCACACGTTTTTGAAAACTCCACGTTTCCACCTGCGCCCTCGATTCCCCCGGCGATGTCCTACGATCTCGAAAGCTCATCGCTCAATTACACCGCAACCACGGCCGAGGCTGTCGAAACGGCAACTTTGGCAGATGTTATCTACGATGACAAAGTATCAGCCCCAGAGTATATGCCGTCAAATAGCGAACCCGAGATAGAGATAGTCTCGTTTAACGATCCCGAGTATCAAACCGTTTTTTCCGACACGGCGACCTACGAACCGGCCGGGCGGCGGGACGATATTGTTCAATGCGAATATTTACCGCAGGTAAAAGAGCCATTTAATCCTCAGGAATTATTAGACGAGCTCCCTGATAGTCCGGTCGCCGAGGTTCCGTCGACTGCTGAGGCTGAGTTTGCCCCGGCCGCCAGTAATGCCGGTGAAGCTGCAAAGATGGATGTTCTCTTTCAGAAAATGGCTGATCTCGGAGCATCGGACCTGCACCTCTCAGTCAGCATGCCGCCAATGGTCCGTAAGGACGGCAAGATGGCGGAGCTGGAATCTGGCGTTGCCAAGCTCAACCCCGATGCGATGCGCCATCTCCTGACATCGATCATGCCGCCAAAGAATCAGGAGGAGTTTGCAGCCCGACACGATACTGATTTTGCTTACGAAATACCTGGCCTCGCCCGATTCCGCTGTAATGTTTTTATGGATCGCAAGGGTATGGGCGGTGTTTTCCGCATCATCCCGTCCAAGATACTGACCGCCGAGCAGCTCGGCCTGTCAAAAGCGATCATGGCCCTCTGTAATCTCTCGAAGGGCCTCGTGGTCGTGACCGGGCCGACTGGTTCGGGCAAATCGACGACGCTGTGTGCGATGGTCGATTCGATCAATAAAACTCGCGAAGATCACATTATCACGATCGAAGACCCAATCGAGTTTACACACGAAAATCAGAAATGCCTGGTAAATCAGCGCGAGGTTCATAATCACACAGATTCATTTAAAGACGCTCTGCGTGCTGCACTTCGCGAAGACCCGGACATCCTGCTCGTCGGTGAAATGCGTGATCTCGAGACGATCTCGATCGCTATCGAAACCGCCGAGACTGGGCATTTGGTATTTGGTACTCTCCACACGACGACCGCACCTTCGACGGTTGATCGCATTATCGATCAGTTCCCTGCCGACCGTCAGCAGCAAATCCGCGTTATGCTCTCTGAGTCGCTAAAGGGTGTCATCGCCCAGACTCTGCTCCCGAAAAAAGGCGGTGGCCGCGTCGCCGCTCTCGAAATTCTCATCATCACACCCGCAATCAGCAATCTGATACGCGAAGGCAAAACATTCCAAATACCATCGGCGATGCAGACGGGTCGAAATCTCGGTATGGTAATGCTCAACGATGCCCTCTTTGAACACGTCAAAAACGGCCTCGTCGAACCGATGGACGCTTACGTTAAAGCGGTCGATAAATCCGGTTTTGAATCCATGCTGACCCGCGGCGGCTTTAAGCTGTAAAAATTCTTCTTTTTTGTTTTTTTGGCGTCGGAATTGCATATTCCGGCGTTTTTTTTCATTTGGGTGCTTTTTTTCACATTTACCACTGCGGATTTGACTGAAGCAAAGATAAATATATAGTTAGGCTACGCGAACCTTTTAGCAATATATCTAAGGAGAGAGGAGTTGAATGCCAATCACAAAGCTTTTGGACGGAGCACTAAAAAACCAACTTCTTGCGGCCCTGCCTGAGAGCGAATTCAAAAAAATTCGACCAGCACTCGATTTAGTCTCCTTAGAAACGGGCGATGTTTTGTGGGAGGCCGAGTCAAAACGCCATCACATTTTTTTTCCCACGACAGCCATCATCGGTTTGTTTTACGAATCTAACGAGGGTGTCTCGATCGAGGTTGGTCTAACCGGACGCCAGGGGCTCGTCGGCGTTTCGACGTTTATGGCCGAGGCGAGTATGGCGACCCGCGCGGTCACCTTCTATAGCGGCGACGCTTACCGCATGAAGGCATCAGACGTTAAAAGCGAATTTTCTGCGTGCGGCGATTTTCAAGACATTTGCATGTATTTTACCCAAATCCTGATCGCTCAGATATCGCAAAAAGCAATTTGCAATCGTTTGCATGCGGTTGAGCAACACCTTTGCCGGTTTCTGCTCTACATCCATGACCATCAGCAGACAAATCTATTCATAATAACCCACGACCAGATCTCCCAGGTATTAGGCGTCAGACGGGAATCCGTCTCACTGGCCGCCGCCAAACTCCAGGAAAACAAACTCATCGAATACTCACGCGGCAAAATCAAACTTCTCGACCGAAAAGGCCTAGAAAATTTCTCCTGCGAATGCTATCACGTCGTAAACGACCATTATCAACGAGTTCTCGGCAAATACATCTCGAAACATAAAACATAAAAGACAGTTTTAACCACAAGCATTGATCATCAAACCTTTTGGCTGTAACTAATTGAATGTTTTTTTGCAGTCTTAACGACTGGGTTCTTTAAAATTAACGCGTTTTTTGCTGGTTAAGAAATGGACATTCTGATATCCAAAGATTTCTGATTTCAGATTTCGAATTTGAGGTTACTAGTGTCCTAGTTATTTTTTTTAAAAAACTGCAGCGTGCGTTCCCAGGCGAGTTTGGCGGCTTCATCGTCGTAGCGTGGGGTGGTGTCATTATGAAAGCCATGCTGTTTACCTTCGTACATAAAGCTCTCGTATTTTTTCCTGTTCTCTTTTAGAGCGGCTTCGTAGGCGGCGATGCCGGCGTTGACGTCCTTGTCGTTGCTGGCGTAGTGGAACATCAGCGGTGCGGTAATCTTTGGCACATCGGCTACGCCGGCCTGACGTCCGTAGAATGCGACGCCGGCGTTGAGGTCTCGGCCTAAACGAACGGCAAGTTGATTGACCATTCCGCCTCCGAAGCAAAAGCCGACAGCTCCCAGTTTGCCGGTGCAGTCAGATCGCTACTTGACGGCGTAGAGGCTACAAATGTGTGGGAGGTCTGTCAAGCCGTCCCTGTCATTCAAAAAACGTTCACCTATCGGCATTACCTTTCACCTACGGGCCATTTCCTGTTACCAATCGCGGTAAAAAATGAGCTGATGGTACAATCGCAAAATTCGACAAAAAACTAAAAATCACTATATATTAAAAAACCATAACCCTTAATTTTGACACAGGAACGATCTCCTTTTTGATTAAAAATTCGGCAGATATACACAACTCTAGCGGCGCGAAAAAGACGCGAATAAGGAATCTCCTAATTCGCGTCTTTTAGTTTATTTAGCGGTTAATTAAACAAATGCAAAATCAAATTGGGCCTGATGCACCGATTTATCCGAGGCGATGTCGATGTGGCCGAGATAGGCCTCAATCTCATCAAGCACTTCCCGCTCGGTGCTGCGAAATGCCTGTGTAACGTCCGGATGAACCCTCAGCGTCGTGTGCCTGACATCCTCGACATTCTTTGACAGACGGCGTGCCTCGGCAAGGATTTCGTAGCAAACGGTAGTAGGCGATTTAACCCAGCCAGCTCCTTCGCAATAGTCGCACGGGGCACACATAGTGCGTTCAAGCGACTGTTTGACGCGTTTGCGAGTCATGATTATCAACCCGAAATCGTTGAACGACAGCACTTTAGTCGGCGAGCGGTCGGACGAGAGAGCCTCCTGCAAAGCCTGTGCGACCTTGTTCCGGTTGCGGCGGTCTTCCATATCGATCAAGTCAAGAACGATGATGCCGCCGAGATCGCGAAGCCGTATCTGGCGAGCGATTTCATCGACCGCCTCCATATTTGTTCGCGTGATCGTGTCCTCAAGCCGGGCATTGCCTTTGCCAACAAATTTGCCGGTGTTGACGTCGATGGCGACGAGCGCCTCGGTCTGATTAATGACCAGATAGCCACCGGATTTGAGCCAGACACGGGGTTTTAACGCCTTGTCGATTTCTTCCTGAACACCGTAATATTCGAGGATCGGCTCATCGCGCGTGTACAGCTTTATGCGGTTGACCATCCGCGGCTGAATTAGATTGATAAACTCTACCGTGCGAAGATATTCTTCCTCGCTATCGACGCGGATGGCGGTAAAATCGTCAGCAAGCTGATCGCGAAGCAGACGGTGGACAAGGTCGAGGTCCTGATGAACCATCGCCGGTGAACGCTTTTTCTCGGAGCCTTTTTTCGAATCAGCCCACATTCGCGCCAGATATTTGGCGTCGTTTTTTAAATCTTCTTCCGAAACTCCAATACCGGCGGTTCGGACGATAAAGCCCCCAGAAGTAATCTCGGCATCTTGTCTGATCCGTTGGATCAATGTGCGGAGTCGACTGCGCTCGCTTGCGGACTCGATCTTTCTCGACACGCCTAGATGCTCGATAGTCGGCATATAAACGAGGTAGCGTCCCGGCAGAGCGATGTGAGATGTGATTCGAGCACCTTTTTTAGCGATCGGTTCTTTGGCTATCTGAACCAAAATCTCCTGCCCTTCTTTCAAAAGATCGGATATCGTGGGCATCGGCGGTCGGCCGCCGCGATCATTACGGTCATTCCGTTCAAAACGCCTGCCATCCCCACTTGGACGATCAGCACTTGGCCGTTCATTACTTGGTCGTTCATTTGCTGAACGGTCAGAGCTCGACCGATCACCAGTCGGCCGGTCGTTGCGGCCTCGGCCGCCCCTTTTATTGCGAGTATCGCGGCTGTCACGGGTCTCTCGACTATCACGCCCTCGAGGACGGTCGTCAGTGGACTGGTTACCGCGGTCGTCAGAAGTATCTTCCTGCGGTTCTGACTCACGTTCATCACTTGGGGGTTCAACTGGTGCTTTACCGGTTTCAACTTTTTCGTCTCGGCCTTCAGATTGATCGTCGATCATCTCCTGATTATCGACAATGTCATCACCACCTTCTTCATTTTTAGTCTTGCCGCCACGACGACGTCCGCGTCCCCCACGTCTTACAGCCATATCGGCATTTTTATCGGATTCCTTATGGCTTGCTTCTGCATCACCGAGGCTGTCTTCTTGGATCGTCTTTTTTGATTTGGACGAAGATTTAGAGAATTTACCTTTAGATGCTGTTGCCCGTTTCGCAGGGGGCTTGCGTTTTGTAGGGATTTTTTCAGTAACTTCGTCGGAAGGGGCTTTTGCTTTTCGGCGCCCCTTAGCAGGTGTAGGTGTTTCCTCGTCCTCGTCAGCGATCCGTTCGAATTCTCCAGAGTTATCAGCTACTTCGGAAAGAAGAGATCCGACAGCAGCACCCTCGGTAGTTTCCATATCAAACTCAATGGCGCGGACACGATCGATTATAGCTTCCTGAACATAGGCGTCTTTAAATAGTTCGCCCGTTTCGCTGTCATCGCTGATACGTTCGAAGCCGGAGTTATCAAACTCGACTTCAAACAAAGGGGTCGTTGATTCGGGTTCGGGCCGAGCTTCTTCTTTGGTCTTTCGCCCGCGACCGCCTCGAGTCCTGGTCGATTTCTCTTTAACTGGGGGCTGAGTTTGAGCGGTGGCCGGGGACTCGATCTCCTCGGGTGAATCATCACTATCGGTATCTGAATCGCCAAGCGGCTCGACGATCTCTTGGACGGCCTCCATCTGTTTTTCACGCTGGATGCGCGAACGGTCGATCTGATCGTTGGCCTCGCGCTTTGCTTCCTCGGGCGAGCTTTTCTTGCTTTTTTCCATGACGACGCGTTCGATCTCTTCTTCTTCGTCAAAGAAATCCGAGACATAGAGAAAAGCATCGCGCTCAAGGCCGATATCGACAAAAGCAGACTGCATTCCGGGCAAGACCCGCATCACGCGGCCCTTGTAAACGTTGCCGACGACGCCTGAGTTTTCCTCGCCTCGTTCGATATAAAATTCCGTGACCTTACCATTATCTAAAATGGCGATCTTCTTTTCGCGTCCGTTGACGCTGACTATCATTTCTTTTGACATACTGATATTTCCTCAAAAAATTGGGTTCGAATTGCCAGTTTGGATTTTGAGGACGAAGAGAAACGTCGTTTATGTGGATTTAAAACAGACTAAGGCAGAAACTCGAGGTGAGCGTCGCACGCGATTTAGTTTTATAGCTTGATTTGGACTGTTTTCCAAAAGGACAAGTATTGAATTTTTTCACGCAGGAATCTCTTTACGGAAAGGCATTTTAGCCTCTCCAACGCGGGGAGCACCAAATTTCATTTCGCGGAAATCGTGCTCGGACCCGTTAAAAATCTCGATCTGTTTCAGACCCTTATCAGTTAAGTAAAAATCCTCTGACGTCTGCCCTCTTCGCCGCAATCAACAAAATCGCCTAACGTGGCAAACGAAGTGATTATAAACGAACTGACCGGTTAAGTAAACATAAAAAGTCGTTTCCCTTCGCCGCCGTCAGAACCGGGATCGGATGACCCGCATTCCTGCGGCCGGAAAGAGCCAATTCCAAACCCCTAATATTCACATCGAAAATCCACCTCCGGAGGAAGTTTCGATACCTACTGGCCCTGCGGTGAGCGGTGCCAACTATGATAAGAAAGTGACAAATCTATTTTGTAAACCGCTTAAAAGCTAATAGTCGCCTCTTACGGCCCGCTAGATTACGTTCTTATACAGCACCAATGTCTTTAGAGATGTGTTAATCTCTCAGGCCTAAAGTTGTGATGTGTGATTTTTCCTTCGTGGTCCGTTGCGGGGCGGCATTCATCGAACTGGAGAGCGCGGGATTTAGGGGATTGACATATGTTTCGGGTAAGGATGGTATCTCGCCTAGACGTGCGGCGGCCATTAATTCGATATCGTAGCCCTCGGCCCGGACGCGTTCATCGACGTATAAGAGGCACAGCCCGACCATCCAAACCGGCGACAGCAATACAAAACTGATCTGCCAAATCAGGTTTGAGGCGACCTCGTACCAGGCCGGTATGACATCGGCGTCAAAACTCATTATCTGTACGCCGCTGGCCGCCGCATACCAGGCGAGCGGAACGTACAGTAGAGCGAGTGCCGAGTATGCCGCCACGGTCGAAAAAATAAACAACGCGGCGAGACGCCGGACGCTGCCCCCGGCGAGGCTTGAACTCCGGCCGATTGCCGAAAAAACTCCCTGTCCCTCGACCAGCATCACCTGCGGCACATACGCCAGACGCGACGCCGCCAGAAAAAATAACCAAACCGTTGCAAATGCCACCGCGAGACCGGCACTTATCGACAAAATGACGGCGACCACCGGTACAACACTTACCGCCCAGACGATCAAACCGATCAATATGACCCCGATAATCAACCCAAAATAAAAAATCGCCGAGCCGATCGACCCGAGCAATATGACAATCAGCGACGAAGCAACCGTAAGTCCGCCCAGCCGGTCCCAGGCGTTGCTATAAGTCTCTTTAAAAGTGATCGCCTCGCCAAACAGCAGATGCCGGACAAAATTTCGCGACGCCCCGCCCATCACAACCAACGTCGCGATCGTCTCAGTGAGCCAAATCAACACGCTGCCAAACCAGAGAAAAATATAATAAAACGTATTCTCGGCTCCTACACTGCGGGGGCTAACGGCAAACATCTCACGGCCGAGGAATGTCCAACTGACCGAAATCATCGTCCCGGCAATGACAGGCGGTGACGCGATCGCAATAAACGTCCAAAAATATTTATGATAAAACCGCACCGCCCGGTCGATCAGATCGCCCGCCCCAAGCGGCACTAGAGATAAATTTGCATGTGAATCGACGGGAATACTCATTTGCCGGTAAGGTTCAATATCAGTATAGCCTCATTCACGACGGCAAAAAAGGACAACCACCATCTGCTGTCCTTACTTACTTTAATCGAGATGTCCGCCGGTTATTATATTGGTCTATTATCGGGGACCGAGCGGCGGATTGCCCGCAGCTTTGAGTTGGAGGATGGCTTGTTTGAGTTTTTCCGCATCAGGGGCGGCTGGGACGAGCCGCAGATACGTTTCGAGGGCAGTAGCCGCACTCTGTCTGTCGTCCTTGTCGATAAACATCATCGCCAATATGCGATGGGCCTCTTTCATCCCATTTCCGTCGATGGCGAATGATGCAAGCAGCTCTTTTTCAGCGTCATCATACCGCTGCATTTTTGCCAGCGTTCGCCCCAAATAAAAATGTGCGAACGCAGACTGATCTTTCATCTTGAGAACCGAACGTAAAACAGGCTCGGCATCAGCAAAACGGTTCATCCGAAACAGGACGATCCCACGATTTAATAATGGTTCAAAAGCATCGGGCTCAATTTTCAGTGCCGCCAGCAAAGCCTCATCTGCCTTTTCGAGGTTATTCAGACGCAGATATTGAACCCCCATCTCATTGAACGCATTGGCAAATGCAGGATATTCTGCGACCGCGAGCTTTAGCTGCTCAACTGCCGCGTGATGTTCGCCCGCCTCTGACAGCTTAACGGCACCGGCATAAAGATTTAAGGCATTTTTGGGAACGCCGAGCTCGGCAACATTGACGACTGGAGGGCTTTTGGTTTTGGCGGGGGTGGGCGTTTTCTCTCTTAAACGGATCGATAGGTTGTAAACCTGGCTGGGTTCCTCTCGATCACGCGTAATTTGGACCGATTGGTTTGCCGGTTCAAATTCGTCTTCGCGATCAATTTGGATCAAAAAAAGTCCGGCCGGCACACCGCCATAAATAAACTGTCCATAGGTATCGGTCGTTCCGACAAACTCACCGTGAGCAGGCGAGACGAGGCGGATACCGATCCGCCGGTCGGCCGGTCGGCCGGTCGGCAAAAAAACAGTCCCGGCAATAAAATTGTTTCCATTAAGCCGCAGATCCGTCGCTTCGCCAAGTCCCCTACCGATCTGGGCCAGGGCGACACTGCCGAACGCGAAAAAGGCCAAGATCGCGGCCAATGCTAGTCTCTTATGCATAATGATACCCGCCATTTATTATTAATATTAGCAGAAATTTCCTGCTAATCGGTGAAAAAAGGCGTTGCCGGTTACCCGCCAACGCCTCGTAGTAGCTTATAGCAAACCGATCATCGAGGATCAGAAGTTGATACGAAGCATCAAATCAATCATACGGCCACCGGGGTTATTCGTTGTCGAAAGGTCCTGATAGGCCGAACCCGCCGGCAGCTGACCAAATGTTGATCCGCCGACACCGAGATTAACGACGTCCGCTCCAAAACCACCCACACGGAAAGAGGTGCGATTTATCGCATCAAGCATCGTCATCCGAAGCTCGACATTGCGGCGTTCGCCGATCATAAACTTCTTCGATACCGCCATATCAAACATAAAGAAGCTCGGTCCGTAGAGGATCAGATTGGTGAAACCGCATTCGCCTCCAAATCTCGACTGGCAATTGCCGATTCCCGCAGGTGCGATAAATCTACCAGTTGGTGCGCCGCCATAAGTGTTACCGTATCCCGACGGCGTCGTGATATCGATATTGAACGCACGCTGGGTGTTGAGGATAATGTCGTCGGGTAAAAATGTGACTACATCAGCGCCTTTTCTGACCCTGATCTCTTTCTGTAGCTCCTGTTTTGTTATTCCGACGAGCGAAACATTTCCGAGCGAGAACGGCGAGCCGCTCTGCCATCTGATGGTTGGCAGTATCGTCCATCCTCCAAGCACACCTTGGGCGAGCCAGTGTGAGTTTGACATAAACGAACGTCCCCGCCCAAATGGCAGATCATACGTAATATCGGCCTTAAAAGCATGGCGAATATCAAATACCTGAACGTTCTTAGCAAGGTCCAGTCCCTGATCTCTCAGTGTGTAGTTGGACTGCTGACTGCCGCTTGAGGCGAAAGCATCTGACTGGGCCTTTGCAAAGACATAGTTTGCCTGAACGCGAAGCCCGTTTGACAGACGTCGTCGAAACTCAAAAACCGCCGAGTCATACCAGGTGCGGGCATCTGCTGCAAGCAGGAAGGCACCGGCAGGATTCTCCGGATTAACGCGGAAGAAGTTAGCCGGACGTCCGTTGGCGATGGCATTGGCCCGTCGGGTGGCATTGTTTTCAAACGAACCGCTTCCGACAAAGCCGAGAACCGACGGATTGTTTCGCGACAGCAAGGACACGAGCGACGTGTTGGCAAAATTATTTGCCGTGTAAACAGCCGGATTTGTTGGAGTGTAGGTAGCTGCCGTATTAAAGTACGACAACATAATCGGCAACGGCGACGTGTTGGTACCGGGGCCAAAGAACGCAAACGAATTGCCGCGGCCGGCTGCGATATTTGCATACAGATTGGCCTGAGCTAGAGCGAATTCTGAGGCAAAGCCGTTCTCAATCGTGTTGGTCTCGTTAATGAAATTTAATCGATGTACACCGTGTCCGCGGTTGCCGACATAGCGAACCTCGACCACTGTGTTCTTGTCCAACTCTCGCTGATAGCCAAAGCTAAACGAATCCACATGTCCCGTCTTAAGATTCTGATCGACGGCAAGCGCCTGATTTGCGGTGGACAATGAAAATGGGAAGTTCGGTGTTTCGTTAAAACTGGGCGAAATCAGATTCGGATTATTGGGGTCGCGCAGATTGGTGCCCAGCGTCAGGCTGGTTCCGATCGTCGCGCTTCGGCTGAGCGTCAACAAACCGCCCGGCGTGTTGCCGGTGATGGTCGTCTGCAGGGCCGATCCCTCACGGACAAACGCCCTCGAGTATCCGCCGCGAAAAACGCTGCGACCGGCATCGCCAAACATCGCACGTACGATCCCGCCGGTGGCACTTGGGCTCCATACGAACCCGACCGATGGTGCAATGTTGTTCATATCATCAGCGTGGGCCTTCTCACCGATCTGGTAGAGCACGATCTGCGGGGCCGATCCGCCGGTTGCACCCGGCTGAAAGATGTTGCCAGGCCCCGACGATCCCCAGACCTGATCTGGATCCGCAAGCTTACCTACGTTACCCGTTCTGATCTTAAATGCCTCTTGCGGCTGCCATCGAATACCAAAGCTCACCGACAGCCCCGGGCGGATGCGCCAGTTGTCCTGTGCAAATAGACCGTAAGTACGGACGTCAAATTCCTGTGTCAAAGAACCATTCTCGACGTATTTTCCGGTCTCGTCCAGATAGGCATTCGATCCGTAGGTAGAAACCCTGCCCACGAGCAGCGCATATAGATTGCGTGCCTCGGTCAATTGAGCGGCGGTCGCTCCCGGAAAAGCTGCGGCGTTAAACATCGTAAACGCAGTTCCCTCAGCAGCATTAATTCCAAATCCGACCGTCGGCACGATGCGATTTCTATTTGACTGCACCGTCTTGATCATTTTGTACTGACCACCAAAATTGATTGTATGATTTCCCGCAACGTAAGTCACCGAGTCGGTAAAATCATATGTCGGAGTTCCGCGAATCTGTGCAAAATTATTGTTGTAAGGACTCGTCACACCGCCAGCGCCGAAATCGAGAAAGAACCCTCGTGAGAAAGCGAAGTCCGCTGATGAAATGGTGCCAAAAAAGTCTGTGTTGCCATACGACTGAGCATAGCGGGCCTCGTTAATGATGTTCCTCGATAACGTTGACCGCAGCGCAATCGCGACCGATTTTCTCACGCCGCCCTGCCCATAAGACGGAAATCCCGGGAAGATGGGATCTCGCGAATTGAGAAAATCCGAACTCGGTACAAACTCCTGGCGGTTGTGGACAAATTCGAGCGAATTGCTGTCGGTAATATTAAAATCCAGGCGGACCGCCAAGAATTTACGCAGATCGCTGCCTGAATTTGTAAAATTGTATAATCGGCGGTTTGGGTTATTGGTGATCGGAGTGATCGTGCCGGTGCTTCCGACCGCCGAATTTATACTTGCAAAAATTGACGAGATAGTCGGATCGAGAGTATTCAATTGGGCATTTGCCGCCGCAACTGTCAGCAGATTGACGGTCTGAACCGCTCCACCTGTGACGTACGAGAAATTGCCGGCCGCAGCTTCCGGCGTAAGGACGGTTCGCGTTCGGGTTACCGCATTAGGGTTGCGGAACTCTTCGTAGTTGACAAAGAAAAACCGCCGGTTTTTGCCGGAATTAAACCAATCGACGCCTTCGCCAAAATTAAGGAAAGGGATCGGGCCACTGAAATTGCCGCCATACTGGTTGAGAATTATTCTCTGCCGATCGATCCCGTTGCGGTTGTTATACCAGTAATTGGAATTTAAGGCGGTGTTACGATGCTGCCAAAACAGGCCTCCGCGATAGTCGTTTGTACCGCGACGCGTCACAAACTTAATCTGTACAGCTCCGTCACCGCTGCTCTCCGATCCCGGATTTGCGGTCGAAACGGTTACTTCTTCGATCGCGTCGATCCTCGGGCGAACGTATGTAAAAAATCCGTCCGATGAACGCAGAGCATTATCCTGGACGTCAACGCCGTCGATCGTGATGCTGATAGCACCCTTTGGCAAGCCGTTGATGGACGCCGCACGAGGGCGTCCGACGGTGGCGGTACCGGGCAGCAGAGCGACCAGATCGAGCGCATCTCGCGAGGCGATCGGCGTTTCGGTGATCTGGCGACCTGTAATATTGGTGCCGACCGTAGCCGTTTCGGTCTGCAAAACCTCTCCGCCGCTGGTGATAACGACAGTCTCATCGATTCGGCCTGCTTCTAAAACCGGGTTGACGGTTGCAGGCGTTCCGACGTCAACCTTGACGTTTTGGACAAGCGAAGTTTTAAAGTTGGATGCAGTTACCGTCACGGTATAAAACCCCGAGGCAACGCTGGGTACATTGTAATACCCGCTGGAATTGGTTGTCGCCGTAAATTCCTGGCCCGCTTCGCCCTTAACGACGACGCTAGCACCAGGAACCACGGCCCCTGTTTGATCGACAACCGTGCCCGTTATAGACCCGGTCGTCTGTGCGTAAATGACGGCCTGGCTCAAGAGCAGCACAAGACCGACCACTATCAGTTTGGTAAACTTTCTCATTTTTCCTCCTCAAAAATAAAATCAGGATCTCACTCAAAAATAAGTGCGCCAAATATGTTTCAAAAATGATTGCCATCCAAATTTGTCCGATATATAAAGGTAAATCAGCGAAGAACTAATTGCCGTTGTTCTTCGTCAATACTACCTTCGGACAACTCAAATCGGGAGAGCAATACCTAAAAGCAAAATAAATTTTATAAATGGATACAGTTGTACGAAGTAGCATTTCGCAACTTTGGTGCCATACTACCGAAAGAATGTAACAAAGATTTATCAGCTTGATTTAGCACGAGCTACATGGGGAACCATCGGGGATTAGCCTAAAATTATTTTTAACTTGCGCGCCAGATTTGTCTAAAATTTTGCAGAGAATCCAATTATTTGGATTTTAATGCCGGTGAATTCGCTCTACATATTCCGTCCAAAAAAAAATCTGCCGGACAAAGGGTCCGGCAGATTTAATTACGGCGAAACCATAAATTTCCTAATTTCCAGTTTGGAAAGAGGCTGGGTCGAGAGCCTGGTTGATGGCAAATTCTGAGAGGTTACAAGTCCAAATGACCTCTGTCGTACCGTTAGCCCCTGAGACCGTGTATAGAAGTTTATATTTGTGAGGAAGTGATATCCCATGAAAATCTTTATAATCCGAGAAATCCTCAATAAAGCTTAATTGCGTTTCGCTCTGGCGGGAGGACTCCTCAATAGTACGCCCGATACTGGCAGACGACGTTCGCTTATATTCGGTACGGACATGGTGGAATGTTTTCTGGTCAAAAAACATCGTTATATCCACATCACTACCGCCTTTCGGACTAAATCTTAGTGCGTAGGCCTCTTTGCCGTTGATTTTCTTATTACCAGACATAGTTATTTTGAAGCCTTTATCCTGCGCATCTATTAACGCCCAGGATGTTTTTAATGTCCCCGCCAATAACCCCTGAGATATAATTGCGGTATTTGACTTAATAAAGTTACCAAGAACGGACCGGGAGCCAGAGCGGATATTGGCTACGGCCGTCTTACTACCGTCAAAAACAAACTGTTCCTGAGGGTAATCGGATGCGTTTAGATTCATCCCGAGAAACATTTTTTCGCCGTCTGACGCGATCACGATCCGTCCCGAAGTAGGTTGATTTTTTTGTGTGACGAACTCAACTTTGACTTCGCCGACGGCAACAAGTGATTTGATTGCGGTACGTTTGTCTGCCGGGCCGATTGATGCCAGGTGCTTGGCGATTACATCATCAGCGCTCATTTTCTGCCCATTGGCAAATGGGGGGATAAGCAAAAACAAAAATAAGAGGAATGGCAGGGTAAGCTTGTTTTTCATATTTATAATCTCCGACAGCTATCTATTTCTGAACTGTAATACTCGGCTGGCAGAAATGTGTCTGCTTCAGGGCCGACGGAACTGAACGTGAGGTAAATTATAGCCTGAATCAGGCTAAAATGTAATTGATTAACATTAACGATTGTCCAACAACCTCGGCATGTAAAGCAAAAGGTGATGCCCCTAGGGACATCACCAATCGCTAATGATCTACTAGCACGCTTTCTTAAAATTCTAAGCGGGCAGCAAATTGAATTGTGCGTGAGGCACCAGCGGACGTAACCTGTCCAAAGGTCGCACTGTAAATGCTCGAAAACTGGGTGTTGTTAAAGAAGTTCACATTGTTAAACAAGTTGAATGCTTCCATACGGATTTGAAGACGCGTTGACGCCTCCGATCCGAGCCTTATGTTCTTTAACAATGCGGCATTAACATTCCAGGTCATGGGGCCATTGATAATCGCACGGGACATACTGCCTGTTTGACCTGGTGCGACAGGGAAAAACACCTGGCCGGCGAAGGGATCAGATCCAAAGCCGTTTGAGGCAGCCCCGGTTGCAGGATTGATCACATCGGGATTGATAAAATAGATTCTACCGTCCCGTTCAAAAATACCGACCAAATCCTGAATCTGAGCATTCGTCAAGCTGCTGTTGGCCGTCTGTCTGCCCGATCGGCCACCACGATTCAACGTACCACGAGAATCGGTAAATGTGATCGGTGCGCCCGATCCAATTGACACGATTCCCGAAAATTCAAACCCGCCGAAGATGCGATCGATGGCTCCGCCCTGATTCAAAAAGCGTTTGCCACGGCCAAACGGCAGTTGGTAAACACCATTGAAGTTAAACGTATGAGTCTGATCTGCATCTGCACGCTGATAATCCAGATCAGGATTATTATTGTCCAAATTCGGCTCAAACTGGGCCTGTGTATTTCCCTGGCCATTCGTCAAGTTTTTAGAGAAAGTGTAGTTCGTCTGGAAATACAATCCCTGTGAAAAACGGCGACGCAATTCGACCTGCAACGAGTTATACCGGTAGCGTGCAAAATTACCGAAAAGATCGGCAACACCGGTCGATGGATTCGGTAAGAAGTTAATGAAAGGCACGGCCGTCGGGTTATTCAGATTCCGCGTATTGTTAAAGCCGAGCTGAACAATGCTGAATGCAAGGTCGGCCGGGGTTCCATTCTGAATGTTTGTGTTGAGGGTCGCTGCCGTGAGATTCCCGGCACCTCCGACGGCAATCCGCCCTGTACTGCTGGTTCCGCCACTCTGGAATATGTTTAAAGACTGACAGCCCGTAAGTGCCGGTGAAATACAGAAGATTCCAGCAGGTTGGATGGCATTTACTTGCGCTGTAGTCAATCCGGTACCCGCCAGACGCGCTCTTTCAGCGTCAATTAAACTGGAATTTACCGATGCACGATTGAATTCCGCCAAAAAGCCATTACTAAAAATGTCGATCTGGTTATAGTCGATAGCACGCGGCAGATTATCGCTGCGGGTACCGACATAACGAACTTCTAGGGCCATATTACCCGCGAATTCGCGTTGGACACCAAAGCTGTACTGGTCAATCGACGGGACTTGCAGATTCGGATCAATACCAAAGACGGTACCAAAATTAGCCGTACCTGAAATTCCGGTCGTGTTGTTGCGGATAAATGTGAATGGTGGAGGAACAAATGCTGGTGCCGTAAAGGCAGCTATCGGATCTACGCCTAAACGAAGATTTAAAAGATTGCTGCCCGTTACTGGGTTTAATATAAACCCGACTCGGCTGGCAAGCCCCACATTACCACTGGCCGCATTGTTAATTCCGGTCACGATTTGATCGTTACCAAAGGCACGGCTGTAACCGCCGCGAATAACAACCCTTTCGCCAAGCAGGAATTTACCAATGCCGCTGCTAAAGGTCGGTGCCCACGCAAAACCAAGATTTGGTGCGAAATTGTTATAGTCCGTCTTGTAATACGCATTCTCCCGGCCTGAGTTACCGCCGATAGCCTGATAGGTTCCGGTGGGATCCAGGACTGCTGCAACCGGATCACCATTGATGACTGGTTCGAGAGCTAACCCGTTTCCAAGCCGCAATCCGGGAAATAGCTCATAACGAACTCCCAGATTGAGGGTGAAATTATTTGTAACCTGCCAACGGTCAGCTATATATAGTGAGTGATTCTCATATTTATATGGCTGAATCGATGGGCCGCTTCCAAAGGCTCCGCTATCAATACTGGGCAGGTTAAACGTCTGCTGTCCCTGAACGATAAAACCGCCGAGTAATCCCAATAAGGAGTTTGCCGTTCCCAACTGTGCATTACTGATGCCGCCGGCACCTGAAAAGTTTCCTGTGACAAATGTAGGTGTGATACCTGTAACCGGCTGAATAAACAGTAGCGGTGCGGTACCTGCAAAGTTATAGGCGGTCGGCCTGAACCACTGCATCTGCCCGCCAAATTTTAGCGAGTGGTTGCCGAGGATCCAGTCAACGTTGTCTTGTATATTGTATGTTTTTACGCTGCGGCCCTGATTCTGAAAGTTCATTTCAGGATTAGAAACTAATTGTACGCCCAGTAGATAGTCCGGTGGGTTGGGAACATCCCTTTGAAACGGAACGTCGCTAAAAAATATTCCGCCGCGAACCTCATTGACTATTCTTTCTGAAGCGATCCGCCGGTACGCCAGCGCCAACGTTTTGTTACCCGATGTCTGCGATGCTGTCGGAATAGGACTAAATCCGGTTGAGTCGATATCAGGGCGAATATTCAGTTCGTCGTTGAAAGCATAAACTCCGTTAATGCTGTCCTTAGTTGTAAGGTCAACATCGATGCGTCCCGTATATCGATTGCCCCTCTGGTCAGAAGCCCGGTTTAAGAAAAAGCCGGTAGTATTCAGACTGTCACCACCTGTGCGATTACTCACTGCCGGTAATTGATCAATAATGCGCGACTGAATAATTGGATTGATCGCTGTCGGAATAGGTGCACCGGCCGTATTTGGCAAATTCGACGCCCTCGCAAAGGCGAGAAAATCTGTAATTATACAAACACTCCCAACTGAACCTGACGGACAGGAAACGCCGTTTGCATTTATTGGATTGCCCGCGATAGTCCGGTTGTACTGGAATGCTCCAGCGCGGGCTGTCGGCGTCAAAATGGTGCGGGTAGCACCGCCAGAAACGGGATCGATGATCTTTTCATAGCTAAAAAAGAAAAATCCCTTATCTCTCACAAGAGCAGGAACGCCTTCGCCAAAACCAAGAAGCGGAAGAGGTCCGCCGATCTTACCGCCAAACTGATTACGGTTGCGAAATGGCAGCTCCTGGTCTGAGCGATTACTGAAAAAATTGTTTGCGGCAAAAGCAGAGTTGCGATTGTATAAATACAATGCACCGCTGTAGTTTTTGCCGCCACGTGGGGTCGTTAGACGAATCTGAGCTCCACCGTAACCTTGATCAGCTTCCTGATTACCGGTAATGATGGTGAACTCGGCGGTATCGTCAACAGTCGGGCGTCCAGGTGCAAAATCCGTCGCGTTGCTGCGAATGAAATTGTCCTGGATATTGATGCCGTCACGTGTAATGTTCGTGAACGACGTTCTCATTCCGTTGATCGTAGTGTTCTGGAATGGGTTGCTCTGTACGCCAGCTTGCAGTGTCGTCAATGACAGTGGGTTACGCGTAATAAGCGGTAGCGACAAAATTTGCTGAGCACTAACAGTATTGCTGACCTGTGCTGTCGTCGCAGTGATCACATCGGCACCGGCGGTAACCGTCACCGTTTCCTCGATGGCTCCAATCTCAAGCGACGGATTCAGGCTGTACTCACGGCCAATGTCAATTTTCACCTCGTTAGCGATAAACGTTTTGAAACCGCTCGACGTGATTCTAACTGTGTAAGTTCCGGGTTCTAACTGCGGGAAAGTAAAACTTCCGGAATCGTTTGTTGTGACCGTCTGTGTTCTTTTGGTGCTGTTATCCGTTGCCACAACGGTCGCTCCCGGCAGACTGCCATCAGCCGACGAAACTATTCCTGTCAGACTGCCCGTTGATGTCTGGGCCAATCCGATCATAGAACAGATCGCCATTAGAAAAATTCCTAACAAAAACCTTTTCATAACTTCTCCTTACTTGTAAGTATTCTCTCCCTGCGTTTGCTTTCTTATTTATTCTTGAAAATCTGCAAGGGATATAATGTCATAACACAAAAATCGTGCCACAAGAGATCACCACCTAAAACCTAGTAATGACGCAATTTAGCGTCTTAAAAAAAAACATTATGAACCAGAATATCGGATTTATCCCGAAATTATGAATTTTGAGACACTGTTATCGGACTTCGGTTCGGGCGTGAATGTTGTAGCTCTTGATCTTAGAGTTGAGCGTGGTGGCGTTGAGGCCGAGGAGGCGGGCGGCGCGAGATTGGTGGCCGCCGGTCTGGTCGAGGGCACGGCGGATGAGGTCGATCTCGAACCGCTTGACCTCGTCGTAAAAATTTACACCGCGGGCGAGGTCGATGTCGCTTGAAACGCCCTCGGTGGCGACGATCATCTTAAAGGCCAGTTCGGGGTCGCGAACCTCGGGGCGGAGGCAATCGACGGTGATCTCGTCACCTGGGGCGATGACGATGGCCCGCTCGATAATATTTTCCAGTTCGCGCACGTTACCCGGATAATTATAGTTTTCGAGCAGCGAAAGGACCTCGGGACGCACATTTTCAGAAATCTCACGGGCATTCTCGGCAGCATATTTTTTAATAAAATAAACCACGAGCGGTAAAATATCTTCGCGGCGGTCGCGCAGCGGCGGCAGCTCCATCGGCACCACCGAAAGTCTGTAATATAGGTCTTCGCGAAACTGGCCGTTCCTGACAGCCTCTTTCAAATCGATATTTGTCGCCGCGATGATGCGGACATCGACCTTTACCGGCGTCGTGTCGCCGACCGGTGTAAACTCTCGTTCCTGGATCACACGCAACAGCCGCACCTGTGTTTCCGGCCGCAGTTCTCCGATCTCGTCGAGAAAGATCGAGCCGGTATCGGCAACCTCAAAAAGTCCTTTCTTGGCGGCGACCGCACCGGTAAACGCACCTTTTGTATGGCCGAACAGCTCTGATTCCAGCAGTTCGGATGGGATGTTAGAGCAATTTACGACGACAAAAGGATCCTGTGAACGCGGACTGGATTCATGAATAGCCTTGGCGACAAGCTCTTTTCCTGTCCCGCTTTCGCCCGTAATGAGAACGGTAGAGCGTGCCGGTGCGACCCTTTCGACGAGGCGAAAAACAGTCTCCATCGCCTCAGAGCGTCCGATAAAGCCGTCACGATTGACCGAGCGGACCATCGCCTGCCGCAGATTGTGCCGCTCTTCTTCTTTACGGCGTTTTCTGATGCCTTTGGCAACGAGGGCAATTATCTGCTCGTTTTGGAAAGGCTTCCTGACAACGCCCGCTGCACCTTTTTCCCAAGCCGAGATCGCGGTGTCAAAGGTCGCGTATGCTGTCACCATCAGCACTACGGCTTCGGGGTCCATCTTTATCAACCCCTCGAGAGCTGTTAAACCGCCGATCCCCGGCATCGAAACGTCCATCAGCACAACATCAAAAGGGATGTGCGAATACATCTCCAACGCCGCTTCGCCGGTTTTAGCCAATTCGACCTTATACCCGGCGCCCGAAAGTATCGTTTCGAGCACGTCGCGCATTATCTCTTCGTCGTCACAGATCAGAATCGAGCCTTTCTTTGCCATTACGAATGATTTTAACGCAAAGCCTCAAAGCCGCAAAGCCGCAAAAAATTCAAATATTAGAAAATAGTTGTAAATACAATAGTTTATCGTCTGTCCTAATCTGACACTTTGGGGTCATTGCGGCACACTCGATAAATTATTTCTATTAAACTTTTCGCCCGATCTGACGTAATATATTTAACAATGGCAATGTCAAAAACAGCAAAAATCTTTTTACTCCTGGGCGGAATACTCTTCGCTCTTTTTATTGTTGCGGTCGTCGGTATAATTTTCGCCACACGATCGATGGGGCGCCCCGATGTCGCTGAAAACAGCGTCCTTGTTCTCAGCGTGTCTGGCGCTCTGCCCGATTATGTGGCCGAGGAACCGCTCGCTAAGGCGTTTGGGATAACACAGGCCCAGTCGTTCTCTGGCCTGCTTACCCAACTCCGCAAGGCTAAGATCGATAATCGTATCGGGGCCGTAATGCTCGACATCAATTTTCCCAGCATGGGTTGGGGCAAAGCCGATGAATTTCGCGACGCTGTAAAGGATTTCAAAACATCCGGCAAACCCGTTTATGCCTACATGGAGATCGGCACCAATCGCGAATATTACCTTGCAACCGCCGCCGATAAGGTCTTTCTGCCGCCGTCAGGCGACATTTATATCAACGGTTTCGCGGCCGAAGCAATGTTTTACAAAGGCTCGCTCGATAAACTCGGCATCGAGGCCGACGTCATACAAATCGGCCCAAAATACAAGAATGCCCCCGACCAATACACCAAAACCGAAATGGGCGAAGGCCAGCGAGAGGTCATCAACGCCCTGCTCGACGAATTTTATTCGCGTTTCACGACCGCGATCGCCGAATCGAGAAAAAAATCTATCGAAGACGTAAGAGCTTTGGTTGACGCCGCTCCGTATAACGCCGTACAAGCAAACTCAATCGGCCTCATCGACGGTGCTCTTTATCGTGATCAGGTCGATAACGATTTAAAAGCAAGACTCGGCTACAAAGCTGACGATAAACTGCGAACGATCAGTGGCAGCAAATACCGCGATATACCCTCAGACAGTCTTGGTCTCAACAATGGTGAAAGGGTAGCCGTGATCTACGCCTCGGGGGGAATAAATATCGGCAGTTCATCGAGTAGTCCTCTAACCGGTGAAATGGCCGGCTCGGACACTCTTGTCAAGGCGATAGACGACGCCGCAACCGACAAATCGGTCAAAGCCATCGTTTTACGGGTCGATTCACCCGGCGGCTCGGCCCTCGCCTCCGACCTGATATGGCACTCAATCGAGAACGCCAAGGCGAAAAAGCCGTTTGTCGTTTCGATGTCCGACGTCGCGGCTTCCGGTGGTTATTACATCGCCTGCAACGCCAACAAGATCGTCGCCCAGCCATCGACCGTAACCGGTTCCATAGGCGTTTTTATGGGCAAACCGGTCGTTAAAGGCCTGTATGATTGGTTGGGAATCACCAATGAATATGTTATGCGCGGCAAGAACGCGGGCATTTTCCGGGCGACCGAAAAATGGACGCCAGAGGAACGAGCAAAAATGGAAGCCCAGACAAACAGCATCTATTTTGACAACTTCGTCCCTAAGGTCGCAACCGGCCGAAATAAAACTGCTGAAGAGGTCAACAATCTCGCCCAGGGCCGCGTCTGGACTGGCACACAGGCCAAAGCAAACGGCCTGATCGACGAATTTGGCGGCCTCGAAAGGGCAATCGAAATCGCCAAAGAACTCGCCTCGCTCCCCGCGGACAAAGATGTTAAACGAGTTATTTTTCCAGAACCCCGGCCTTTTTTGGAAACGTGGTTTGGAGACGAAACCTCGGCCCAGTTAAAGCAGGAACAGGCCCAGGCCGCCGTGCTTGATTCGCTGCCCGCCGATGTCAAACGCTCATTCCGGTTCGCCGCCATGCTTGACAAAATGAAGCGCGGCGAAGCTATGTTGATGATGCCGTTCGATCTGGATATTAAATAGTCTGTTGCCGCCCCAGGGCGACATTCAATTACTTACGAGGGCGAAGTGAGCGGAGCGAGTGTAACTCTAGTCTATCTGAACACAGTCCACAGTCGCTGAAAGCGACGTACAGGCCGACTCCAAAGTTGGCCTTTTTTTGAATCTAAGAGTTTGAATCAAAGATGACGAATGATTTTTTCAGATTTTCAAATTAGAAAGTTATTTTTAGCACGCTTTTACCTTGCGTCCCTGCAGCCTGGCGGCCTGGCGTCGAAATTGTTTTTTTTGTTGATGTCGTTGGTTGTATTTTCCGTCACTGGTTTTGCCGCTTCGCTAACCGATTACAATACAAGGATAGAGTCCGCGAGGTCCAAAATCGAAGTATTGTTTCAAACTCTCGAATCAGATGATACTGCTGCTCAACTCAAGCTCATCGCCGGGATCGAACAAGATGTTCCCGCGACCGAAACGGTTGAATGGCCCGGCGGCAGTGTTGAGACTGACAATAATTGGCTTCGTCTAAATCTTAAAGCTTTTACCGATGAGCCCAACGAGTCCAGACGTGGAGCTATCCTGACGGAGATCAGTGAGCGGCTGTTAGGCATTTCCAAATCTGTAGGCAATCTCGACAAAACTGCCGAGTCAGATCAAACAAAAGATCAAGACAAACAAAAACTGGCCGAGATACTGCGGCGTGAGGAGTTTCAAAAGCCGCAGGCAAAGGAGGAAAGCCTATTTGCAAGATGGTGGCGTGAGTTTTTAGAATGGCTGGCAAGCGTTTTTCCGCGGCCCAATGCCTCACCGGCCATGCCGTCAGGAATCGGTTCGCTTCAATTTGGCCTGCAGATACTCATCTACACTCTCTTGATCGCAATTATCGGATTTTTAGCCTATAAGGTAGCTCCGTTCTTATTTCGCAGGTTTGGGGATAAAACCTATAATGAAAAACGCGACCGCGTGATACTCGGCGAGCGAATCGGAGCCGACGAATCCGCCACAGACCTGTTTAGCGAGGCCGAGCAACTCGCCCACGAGGGCAATCTGCGGGCGGCGATCCGAAAGGGTTACATTGCCCTGCTGTGCGACTTGAGCGACCGCAAAATCGTCCGCCTTGCCCGGCACAAGACTAATCGCGACTACCTCCGAGATGTGCGGAGCAATAATGATCTTTTTGAGAATATGCACGGGCTCACGCAAAATTTCGAGAACAACTGGTACGGGCTGCGGACGGCGGAACAGGCTGATTGGGAGGATTTTAAAAGTTTATACATGCGTGCAATAGTGGACTCAACGGTCGGCAAGAAGCGTTAATTTTTAGCCACGAATGCCCGAATTAGAAATGATCTGAAACGGAATTAAGCGGGCCGTGCAGAAAGCAACAGACTGGTCACTGAAGGCGACAAACAAAAAGACTTGGTTGGTCTCTACCTATGAGTTGGATTACGATAAACAATATATCTGGCGTTAAGGTTCGTCCCTTTCAGGACCAGGCAGATTGTTGCCGTTTTCGCGGGTTTCACCCGACGCTATTGAATTAGTCGCTTCTAAAAAAAAAACACGATGATTTACGAAATTAACGAAACTCATGACCCGAACCTCAAAAGCTGGGTCGAATCCGCCAACGATCCGAATACGGACTTTCCGATACAGAATCTGCCGTTCTGTATGTTTTGGCGATCCCCAGAAAGCGAAGCGCCGCATATCGGCATAGCCATTGGAGATCAGATCTTTGACCTGCACCAGGCAATTGTCTCGGGGCTTCTTGGCACTGAATTCGACGAGCTCGCAGAGGAGATCGAACTATGCGACCTCTCCTTCCTGACAGAGGTTTACGGTACGGCGATCCTCGCGGACCTGAGGAGCGCGGCCTTCGCGGTGTTGCGTGACGACGCCGAGCAGCAGACGATCGAAGATGCAAAGTACTTCCTCGTACCGATAGAACGTGCGCAACCGGAGCTGTCATTTGAGATCGGCGATTACACCGACTTCTACTGTTCGATCTATCACGCGACTAATGTCGGGTCGATGTTTCGGCCGGATGCTCCTTTGCTGCCGAATTATAAGTATGTGCCGATCGGGTATCACGGGCGGGCTTCGAGCATTGTGGTCTCGGGTACGGACGTGAAGCGGCCGCATGGGCAGAATCGTAGCGACGCCGACGCTCCGCCGGTCTTTATTCCGGCGAAGAATCTCGATTACGAGATGGAGCTCGGGTTTTTCGTCGGTCAGGGCAATGAGCAGGGTTCACCGATACCGATCACTAAGGCGGAGCAGCATATCTTCGGAATGTGCCTCGTCAATGACTGGTCCGCCCGCGATATACAAGCGTGGGAATACCAGCCGCTCGGGCCGTTCCTCGCGAAGAATTTCGCGACCACGATCTCGCCGTTCGTCGTTACGATGGAGGCTCTCGCTCCATTCCGCACGCCCGCCTTCGAACGTGAAGACGGCGATCCGCAACCGCTCGATTATCTCAACGACGCTGCGAATCAAAAATACGGCGGCCTCGACATCAATCTCGAGGTTTACATCCAAACCCAAAAGATGCGCGCCGAAAATATCGAACCGCACTTGCTCTCGCGTTCCAACACAAAAGATCTCTACTGGAC
>JBBSJK010000045.1:0-26996 GCA_038257355.1 Pyrinomonadales bacterium
ATCTTAAGCGTCGAACTATTGACGACGAGGCGGTTTGGCTCAATGAAATAGGCGTAAGCGAGGCAGGAGAGAAGTAAAACGACACCAATGCTAAGGAATGCAATTATCTTAGATTTTTGTGTTTTCAACATCTGAAAGAATCCATTTTTCGGCGTTTGCGGATTAGACGGATTTGGCACATAAATGGACGTATATTTTCTATAAACCCGCTAAATCCGCGTTCAAAAAAATATTTGACCTGTGACAGTAAAGCCAAGCGAAATAAAGTTAAGCAAAATATTCCCCCCAACGTCCATCTACCAGCTTAACAATATCCTCGCGAGCCTCGACTTCTTTTGGATACCATGGCTTCATCCGCGCATCGATAATAATCGGAGCCGTATATCCGATATGATTATTCTTAGTGTTCACTTCTTTTGCAAAAATATCAGTCGCCGGATTGAATCGCGTCCAGGTTGCCCACAGAAATTTATCCTCCGAGCGTGCGAACTCGATGTCATCATGGATGACGACAACCTGCCAATCGTCGAATTTACCTGAACCTGCGATGCGTTCGCCCAAATCTTTTTCGTTTTGATAACTAACACCTTCGGCCACCAGGCAACCGGCGCAAAACGGTTCTGCTTTCGCAATACCAGCGGGCAGTTCGCCGCTAAACTCACGCGTCAATTCCCTCTTTGCCTCACCCAAACCCATCAAAATCGCCTTGCTGCCGTGATTTATCTGGCCGCTCGCATAGTCGAGCGTGTCAAAAGCTGTTTGGCTAAAGATAAATAGGTCGCGGTGCCATTCGACGCGGGCGAGGATGTGCTCGAACAAGGATTTAAAGTCTTTTAGATCTTGCGGCGTATCGGTCAGGAGCAAAAATTTAGTGAGCGACAATTGGCCTTCACCGAGGATGCGAAAACCAGCTGACAAGGCCTCACGCGCATACCGGTCCTTTACAACCGCTGCCGACAGCGAATGAAACCCAGTCTCGCCATAGCTCCAAAGTTCGCGGACCGCTGGCATCACAAGCGGAAATAACGGCGACAAAAGTTCCTGAAGATATGAGCCGATAAAAAAATCTTCCTGACGCGGTTTGCCGACTACAGTTGCCGGATAGATAGCATCCTTGCGATGAAAAACTGCGTCGGCCCGAAATACAGGATAATCGTGTGAGAGCGAATAATATCCATAATGATCGCCAAACGGGCCCTCAGCGTGGCGTGTATGAGGTGCGACGCTGCCGCAGATGGCAAATTCAGCCTCGGCGATCAGACGATGGCGACCGTCCCCAAGCGGATTTTTTGTCGTGGTGATTTTTCCGTCATTTAATAATGACGCGAGCATCAGTTCTGGAATATCCTCGGGCAGCGGGGCGATCGCTGAGAGTATCATCGCGGGTGCTCCGCCGAGAAAAATGGTCACAGGCAAAGGTTTATTTACTTTCTCTGCCTCAAAATAATGAAATCCGCCGCCCTTGGCGATCTGCCAATGAATTCCCGTTGAGGTCTTATCGTAACGCTGGATGCGGTACATGCCGAGATTGTGCTTTCCGCTCGTAGGACTCTCTGTATAAACCAGCGGCAGCGTCACAAAATGTCCGCCGTCCTCGTGCCAAAGCTGTAAAAGCGGGATTTTTTCCAGATCAACTTCGGATTGACGGCTTTCCAGAATCGGTGCTCGCCTCACATCCTTTGTGCCAAATTTTAAAGCTGAAAAAGCTAGATCACGATATTCCCAAAGCTTTTTCGGCTTTGGCGGCAGCAGATTTTCTGCGGCATTGACGGCTCGTTTTACAAATTCCAAAGGTTTTGGGCCAAACGCGAGATCAATGCGTTTTTTGGTGCCAAAAAGGTTGGTTACGACGGGAAAATTCGAACCCTTTACATTCGTAAATAGCAACGCCTTGCCCTGTTCGTCAATCACGCGGCGATGTATTTCAGCAATCTCGAGGAACGGATCAACTTCAGCCTCGATCTGAACGATTTCGTCCTCTTTTTGGAGCGAGGCTATAAATGTACGGAGATTTAGATGCATAAATGATTAGATTCTCCACAGAGACACAGTGGACCCAGAGATAAAAAATATAGAATTGTAGGTTTCAGTCGTCTCGGTGTCTCTGGGGTGAATCAGTCACTGATAGTCGTAGAAGCCACGGCCGCTTTTACGTCCCAGCCATCCGGCGTCCACGTATTTTTTTAGAAGCGGAGACGGACGGTATTTGGGGTCGCCGAGTCCTTCGTGCAGGACATTGAGGATCGCCAGACACACATCTAGGCCGATAAAATCAGCGAGTGCTAGCGGGCCCATCGGGTGATTCATACCGAGTTTCATTATTTCGTCTATAGATTCTTTAGTCGCAACGCCCTCGTGCAGGGCAAAAATCGCCTCGTTTATCATCGGCATTAACACCCGGTTAGAGACAAATCCAGCGGAATCGTTACATTCGACCGGCACCTTTCCGAGCTTCTCAGAAAGTTCTTTGACGGTCGCGTAAGTCTCATCTGATGTTGCAATTCCACGGATAACCTCAACTAGTTTCATAAGTGGCACCGGGTTGAAAAAATGCATTCCGATGACCTTGTTGGGACGTTTGGTTGTCGCCGCGATCTTTGTGATGGAAATTGAGGACGTGTTAGTAGCAAGAATCGCGTCCGGCGATGTGATTTGATCGAGCTTTTCAAAGATCTGTTTTTTGATCTCAAAATTCTCCGATGCTGCTTCGACCACGAGAGAACAATCTTTCAGATCATCGAGGCTGGTTGTTATCTTTATCCGGCTGAGAACTTCGTCTTTTTGATCCTCGGTCATCGTCTCTTTTTTTACAAAACGATCTAGGCTTTTGCTGATATTGGCGACGCCGCGATCCACATAATCCACAGAAATATCGCACATGATTACATCAAATCCAGAACTCGCCGCGGTCTGGGCGATGCCGTTACCCATCGTTCCGGCGCCTATAACTCCGATAATTTCACTCATATATAGTTAATATCTCCGTTTGTCGCATCAGAATCGTGAACGACAGTGACTGGAGATTTCAGGCTCGATGAAAAAGCTTCAGTCACTCTCGCTTCTGACAAGTTTTAACAACTAGAATAAACTAAGCCGCAAAGACAAAACAAACAGGCGACAAGACTTATCCGTCTCGCCGCCCGATTCATTCGATTCTAAGCATTTATCGCCAGCTATCAGGTGGCGGTGCCGTTGACAATGAGGGATTTTCCGAAGTAAGCCGTCCATATTCGATACTTTCGAAATAACGTTTTCCTTCGTCGCCGAGCAGAAAGATCAGGCCGTAAACTCCAAGAGCGGTTCCAAGCGGAAATGACATGACCGCCATCACGCACGCGACGATTGACCAAACTCGCGCCCACGTTTTTTCATTCCGGAGACCGTAGCCCGCGACCATTTTGGGTATAGAAAACATTACGGTAAAGATGAGAACAAACGCAAAAACAGCGATCAAAATCGTCATTATCACCGCCGGATCAGGATCGCCTGCCCGTTGCGGGGCCTGTGTGAAAACGAATCCGAAAATCGAAATATAGAGGACCGCGATAACCGCCACAATCAAAAGGTTGAAAGCCGTAAAGAGCCAAAAGAAAAGCCCAAGTAACCTGGCATGTTGTTTACCCGTCATAGTTCCTCCAAAACCACAACTTATTACGAAAGTGCCCTTAATATAGTTGCGGAAATCCAATCAATCACGCTCAACCGCCAGAGCAACCGAGTTACCGCCGCCGAGACACAGTGCAGCGACGCCGCGTTTTACATTCCGACGTTTCATCTCATACAAAAGCGTCGTCAAAACACGTCCGCCAGAGTTGCCGATGGCGTGTCCGAGAGCGACAGCACCGCCATTAACATTGACGTTTTCCATTTCGAGGCCGAGTTCCTGCATCACGCCGAGTGCCTGGACGGAAAATGCTTCGTTAAGCTCAAAAAGGTCAACATCCTTCATATCCCAGCCTGCCTTTGCCAGCACATTCTGAACGCCTTTGACCGGTGCCATCATGATTAATTTTGGTTCGATACCCGAGCTGGCCCACGCGACAACGCGTCCTAGCGGTGTGATGCCGAGCGTTTCCGCGTTAGCGGCGGAGGTGACAACCAAGGCCGAGGCCCCGTCATTTACGCCGGGAGCATTGCCGGCCGTAACCGTGCCGCCATCTTTCTTAAACGCCGGACGCAATTTGCCAAGCGTTTCAACCGTCGTTTCCGGCCTGACAGGTTCGTCATAATCGAGTAAGACCGGATCGCCCTTTTTTTGCGGGATTTCAATCGGAATCAATTCATCAGCAAAACGCCCCGCCTGCTGGGCCTCGTGGGCCTTTCGGTGCGAGTTAAAGGCAAAATGATCTTGCTCTTCGCGAGTGATTTGATACTTTTCAGACACTATCTCGCCGGTGTTGCCCATGTGCCAATTCTCAAACGGGCACCAAAGTCCGTCGTGAATCATCAGATCGACGGCAGCTTGGTTTCCCATTTTATAACCGTCGCGTGCACCAGGCAGAGCATACGGAATATTTGACATCGATTCCATACCGCCTGCTACAACATACTGAGCATCGCCGAGTTGGATTGCCTGCGATGCCAGCGCCACCGCACGCAAACCCGAGCCGCAGACCATATTTATTGTCAGGGCCGAAACCTCAGGCGGAAGATCTGCCTTAATTGCAGCTTGTCTTGCAGGTGCCTGGCCAATACCGGCTTGCACGACGCAGCCCATAATTACTTCATCAACCTGATCGCCTGTGATCCCGGCACGTTTGACCGCTTCCTTAATTGCGATTGCCCCAAGATCGGGAGCTGAAAATCCCTTTAATAATCCCTGAAATCTTCCCGTCGGCGTTCGCGCCGCGCTAATTATTACTGCTTTTTTCATAAAATTTTCGTAAATTCTTAGATAATAAAATTATATCCGTAGTCGTTAAACTGTTGCCAAATGACGGCGGATTCAGGATCCGCTCTAATAATCCATATTTAGATTTTGCCACTTTCAGAGAGTTTTGACGAATCTGTATTTTCTGGCGAACCGGTCTTACTCCTCCCCGATATCCTCATTCCAAACTTCAGGATACTCCGAGATAAATTTACCGAGCATCTCTAAACACTCTGCCGAATTCATATCGACAATTTTGGTTCCATTCTCGCGCAGCCAGTCGATACCGCCTTGAAAGGTCACCGATTCGCCGACTATCACCGTTCCGATGCCAAATTGCCGCACCAGTCCGCTGCAATACCAGCACGGGGCGAGCGTGGTGACCATGACGCAATCACGATAGCTGCGCTGACGTCCGGCTTTGCGAAAGGCATCCGTCTCGCCGTGGATCGACGGATCGCTCTCCTGCACACGTCGGTTGTGTCCTCGTCCGAGCAGATTGCCAGCTCCGTCAAAGAGAGCGGCACCAATGGGAATGCCGCCCTCCGTTAGCCCGATGCGGGCCTCTGCGATAGCGATATCGAGCATCGATTGATTGTCGGGATCAGTATTCATAGGTTTTCATTTTATAAGCAGACGTGGGCAGTATGCTAATCTCGTATCTATGTCGCAGAATTTTCAGCCGGGTGATTTTCTGGTATTCCAGCTCGAGGCCGGTTTTGCATTGTTGAGGCTGCTCGAAATAGAACAAATTGATGGAGATAAAATCTGGCACGTTGCCGCTTACAACGATTTTTACCCTGATGTCGAGACTGCCGAAATAGCCTCCGCCAACCCGTCCGTATTAATGCAAAGCAACCCGCATATTGCACTTACAAACCGTGCGTTTGAGAGCACACAGGTCGCAAGGATCGCGAATATACCGCTCACCGAACCAGAAATTTCACCTTTGCATCGATGGAAGAACGATCAGGGCAGCGAAATTTCAGACCGTTCAGTTAGATTGATGCTCGGATTTCGATGATTTGAGTT
This sequence comes from Pyrinomonadales bacterium, assembly GCA_038257355.1. Taxonomy (GTDB): domain Bacteria; phylum Acidobacteriota; class Blastocatellia; order Pyrinomonadales; family Pyrinomonadaceae; genus OLB17. Next base: position 5,903 of record JBBSJK010000045.1, read on the forward strand.
TAGGTTCAGCGAGATGCCGGGTAGTGCGGTCGGTGACACTTGCGGGAACCATGTTTTCAAAATCAGGACGTTCGAGCAATTTGCTGGTTGTTACGGTCCCGCTTGCCATCTCAGGTTCGAGAGGACGTTTATTTTTCTTAAAATGCCGCCTCAGCAGTATCGAGCGCCACAACGTCTGCGTGTGCCAGAATCCCATCGCGGTCAGCAACCCTGCGGTCGCGTAAATCAGCCAATGCGTATCGGCACGAAAGCCGAGTACAGAATAAAGCAGTATCACGAGAGCAAAACACGCAATTATTGTCATCACGCTAAAAACCAGATTGATTTTGACGTGCTCCTCGGGTGTCTGCGGGGCTTTTTCTGGCTTTGAAAAGTCGGGAAGGAAAACGCCGCATTGGCGGCAAAAGGTTTCCTGCGTCTGATCAGCTTTTCCGCATTTTGGGCAAAACATAACGCTTGTTTTTACGATGCGCCGATTCAAAAGTTCAGTCGAGCTTTCGTCGCTTCAGCTCTTTAGCAATCATTTGCAGTTCGCGGCTAACCTGGCCGGCGGATGAGGAATTCTCCTCCGCACGGCGTATCAAATAGGGCACGGTGTCGGCTATCGGGCCGTATGGGACGTATTTAGAAACGTTATAATTGTCCTTTGCCAGCACGTAAGAGATATTGTCGCCCATCCCGTAAAGCTGTGAAAAAAAGACATTCGGATGATCGTGAGCGATGCCGCGTTCGTGCATTTTGGCAGCCAGCAGTTTCGTGCTGGCCTCATTATGCGTTCCGGCGACAAACGCAATATCGTCGATGTGACTGAGACAATATTCGACTGCCGCATCGTAATCGGCGTCGGTCGTCGCCTTGCTTGTGTGAATCGGCGACGGATAGCCGAGTTCGGCCGCCCGATCGCGTTCCTTTTCCATGTAGGCACCGCGAACGAGCTTTACGGCCAATATATAGCCATCGGCTTTAGCTTGTCGCCGGGCATCTTTCAAATACTGCAGCCGGTCGGTGCGATATAGCTGGATTGTGTTAAAAATAATCGGGCCTTCGCGGTTAAAACGCTCCATCATCTCGACCGCAAGACGGTCGATCGCGTCCTGTATCCACGATTCCTCGGCGTCGATAAAAACGGGTTGGCCGAGCGAATAGGCATATTCACAGATGTCATTGACTCGATTATGGATACGTTCGCATTTTGCCTGGCTCTTGGCATCAAGCTTTTTCTTTTTGCTTAAGCGTTCCAGCGTCCCTAGCGGTGCCACACCGGACACCTTAAAGACAGCAAACGGAATATTCGGGTCATCCTTTGCCCGCTCGATCGTGCGAATTATTTCTTCTTTTGTATGGTCAAAATCGTCCTCGGTCGATTTTCCCTCAACCGAATAATCGAGGATCGTCCCGATATGCGACCCACCGAGGACATTGATCGTTTTTTCGCACTCCTCGATCGTCTCGCCGCCGCAAAACTGTTCAAAGATCGTCGATCGTATCAAACCCTCGACAGGCAGGCCCAGTGTCAATGCAAACTTTGCCGCCGTCGTGCCGATCGCATTTAAAAATGGCGAATTCAGCAGCTTAAAGATTCGATACTTCTCCTTTAACTGTGAATCAGATTTGTCCGCAAATGCAGTCGCGGTATCCTGAAAATTCAATTGGAATTCGCTCATTTTATACTAGCGATCTCTTTTAGGAATTTAATGATTTTGCCCGAGAACTCATTGATATACCTCGGATAGAGAGAGTTTACAGTCAATAGCATCGATCTCACAAACCGCGTCGAGGCGGATATATGCGTGAAGATTCCAAGTGTCGTCATCTTGGCGGACAAATCGATCGATAAACTGATTGTCCTGCGATACAAGTATGTAATCCGACAAAGTATCGTTGAACATCCTAAAGCGAGTAAATATTTCGTTTCGGTTAAATGCCGCCCGTTCCCTTTCGAGATATGCGGCGAAGGTCATCAGTCGCGGTTCTTTTACTTTTAATTTTGCGACAGCCATACGGTCAAAGCATAACAATAATTCCAACGAAAAATAAACGCAAATTGTCTCAGCGTCGAAATTGCCTTATCATTTGCTCTGTGCCCTCGGTGGCAAATTTTTATGGCTAAAGGACTTCCAAAAAGATCGGAGAACTATTCCGAGTGGTATAACGAGATCGTCAAACGGGCCGATCTGGCTGAGAATTCGGCCGTTCGCGGTTGTATGGTGATAAAACCGTATGGCTTTGCTATCTGGGAAAAAATGCAGCGCGTCCTCGACGATATGTTCAAGGAAACAGGTCACGTGAATGCCTACTTCCCTCTTTTTGTGCCAAAATCGTTTCTGGAAAAAGAAGAGGAGCACGCCGAGGGCTTTGCAAAAGAATGTGCGGTCGTCACGCATTATCGTCTCAAAGCAAACCCCGATGGCAAAGGCCTCGTCGTAGATCCGAACGCCAAACTCGAAGAGGAACTCATCATTCGCCCGACCTCTGAAACCGTCATCTGGAACGCCTACAAAAATTGGATCCAGTCCTGGCGCGATCTGCCGCTGCTCATCAATCAATGGTGTAATGTAGTCCGTTGGGAAATGCGGACCCGGCTTTTTCTCAGAACGACTGAGTTTCTTTGGCAAGAGGGCCACACCGCACACTCGACCGAACAGGAAGCGGTCGAAGAAACTGAGCGAATGCTCGGCGTCTATGCGACATTTGCCGAAGAATGGATGGCAATGCCGGTGCTGCGCGGACTGAAATCGCCAAACGAGCGTTTCGCCGGTGCCGTCGAAACCTATTGCATCGAGGCGCTTATGCAGGACGGCAAAGCTCTGCAGGCAGGAACCTCGCACTTTCTCGGACAAAATTTTGCAAAATCTTTTGACGTAAAATTCGTCAATAAAGAGAACGAGCAGGAATACGCCTGGGCGACGAGCTGGGGCGTCTCGACGCGTCTGATGGGAGCTCTCATAATGGCACATTCAGACGATCAGGGCCTCGTTTTGCCTCCAAAACTTGCACCGATTCAGGTCGTTATCATTCCTATCCACAAAACCACCGAGGACCTTGCCGCCATCAGCGAGAAAGTAAATCCACTGGTCGAAGAGCTAAGAGCCGCCGGCATCTCAGTCAAATATGATGACAGCGACAATCAACGGTCGGGCTGGAAATTTGCCGAATACGAGCTAAAGGGCGTCCCTATCCGTCTCGGCCTCGGCATGCGCGATCTCGAAGCGGGCACTGTCGAAGTCGCCCGTCGCGACACGCTCACCAAGGAGACGGTCGCTATCGACACCGTCGTGGAAACAGTGAAAATCCTCCTCGAACAGATTCAGAAAGCCATTTACCAAAAAGCTCTTCGATTCCGCGAGGAAAATACTCATCGCGTTGACACCTGGGAAGATTTTCAAATCCAAATTGAGAAAGGCGGCTTTATACTAGCCCACTGGGACGGCACCGCCGAAACCGAGGAAAAGATCAAAAACGAAACAAAAGCCACAATCCGCTGCATACCGCTCGAGTCTGAAGAAGAGTCAGGCAAATGCATATATTCAGGCGAAACCTCAAACCAGCGGGTATTTTTTGCCCGGGCTTACTAGGCCAACCGTCGAGATTACTAAAACCGGCTAGAGTTACATTCTCTATACGTCTCATTTTTGCTATCTACCCCTGGCTTGAGTTCTTCTTCTTTTCCGTGCCAGTCTAAAATAGAAAAGTTATGCCCACCACCACATACGAAACGGGTAACGTGGTAATCGGGCCGATCGCGGCCGGAGTCAGGATCAGCGGCCGTCTCACAACCCCCGGCGGTTAGTGATTGAGAAACGCAACCAAAATTTCAATCAGAAAAATTCAATTTTGGACTGGAAAAAGAGATATTTAATCCAGACTATCTGAGGCATTTGAGCGTCTAATTATTGTGTGCGGAAGGCGTTTCGCATCATTTATGCTGTTTTGAGCTATTATTCTCGTGTGAAAATGGCGGGTATCACGAGTGGATGTTTATAAATTTAACGGATGAACAGCTTGTCGAACTGGCAGTTTTGGAAAATCCTGACGCCTTCGGCGAAATCGTTAGAAGGTGGGAACGGAAGATTTTCGCTCTCTGCTTTGGTATGCTCGGACGCGAAGATGATGCCCGCGACGCCGCTCAGGAGGCCTTTATCGCTGCTTATCGCAACATTGCGAAATTTCGCGGAGAGGCAAAAGTTTCGTCATGGCTGCACCGAATTGCGGTCAACCAATGTTTGACAACCAAGCGACGGCAGAAATCGCGGGCCGAGGATTTTCTCGATGACGCGAACGGCGAGCCGGATCGCACATTTGTCGCTTCTCCGCATTTATCACCGGCGAGAACGACGGAGAAAGCAGAGCGAATGACGCTGGTGAGACAGGCTGTTGCTGCTCTGCCATCTGATCTGCGGCAGGTGATAGTGATGAAGGAGTTTGAGGAAATGACTTTTCAGGAAATATCTGAAACGCTGGAACTCCCGCTAAGTACGGTAAAAAGCAGATTGTATACCGCCCTCAAGCAACTAAAGATGAAGCTCGAAAGGACGCCGGTAGAGGTCATTTGACCCAACTAAAGTGGTGAAGAAATGTTAAATAACGGTAACAAATCAATATGTAAATTCGAGGATGTGATTGTCTCGTATATATACGACGAGTCGAGTGTGGCTGAACGGCGTGATTTTGAGTCTCACCTTCTCGAATGTTCGTCGTGTACCTATGAATTTGCCTCCATTTCGAGTGCCCGCTATTCAGTTTTTGAGTGGCATAAGGAAGAGTTTGCCGATTTGGCCACACCGCAAATAGTTATTCCGTATGCACCGAAAAAGCCTAAAGTCATCGAGGAAAATGAATCGATTGGATTTTTAGACGGACTTCGAGGGCTTTTTTCCGGTTCGGGCTGGCCGGTAACGGTTGCGGCGGCATTAATTATATGTTTGGGTGTAGGATTTGCGGCGTTAACATTTCTCGAGCGAGGCGAGCAACCGATCGCCTCAAACGTTATAGTCGATGAGCCAACCATCCCATCTATAGTCACTCAGGAAAAATTGCCTGATACGGTTCGCGGCGATATTGCAACGGTCGAGATTCCGGATGCTCCTAATACCATTGAGACTTCTGCATCAAACATTATGACGCCGGTTCGAGAAATCCAACCGGTTAAGGCTACGAGAAAACGCCGGTCAAACCCCAGCACGCAAAATAAAGAGGTGACCGCTCAAACGCGGAACACCGAGACCCCGCCGGTCGCACCGCAATTGCGTCAGGTACCGGTTCTGAGTAATTATGTCGAGAGCGACGACAAGTCTTTGCGGCTTACCGATCTTTTTGACCAGGAGTTAGGGGATGGTGGTTAAATTAAATGTGAATTTTATGAAACTAAGAGATTATTTCAGAGTATTTACAGTACCCGCGGTTCTATTTTTATTTGTCGCCACTGGTATGGCACAGAATGGCAGGCCGCCTATTGAACGCCGCCAGGATCAGCCAGGTCCGATTGTAAATCAGCCGCAGGACAATCGGGCAAATTCGCTCAGACAGCTTGGGCTTTCGCGTCAGCAGACCCAACAGATCCGAGGTATTAACGTTCAGCGTAGGCCTTTGATGGAACAAGCTCAACGACGTTTTCGCGAAGCAAACCGTGCTCTCGATGAGGCGATCTATGCCGATCAAGTCAATGAAACTGAGTTTCAGGCGCGACTAAAAGAGTTTCAACTTGCTCAGGCCGTGGTCGTGAAGATCAGGTTTATGAATGAGTTTGCCGTCAGGCGTGTGCTTACCCCGGAGCAGCTAACACGCTTTCGCGACCTTAGACGCCGGTTTGAACAGCGGCGTGAAAATTTTGAAAACCGGAGATCCGTCAATCGAACCGTCGGTCCGGATTAAAAAGAGAAGCATTACCAAATTACTCCGTCGTCTTAAATGGCCGGTCTCAATAGATCGGCCATTCTTTTGTTTGATGTTTGCAACTAGTTCGTTATATTCTTGAGGAAACACACTTTTCCGTCGTTTCCTGATGAATCTGATCACACAATTTCTTTTTGAGTTGCAGGCGATCACTAATCTGTTGTGGCGTGCCCTCAAGGGCCTTCGAAAAAAGCCCCGATATTTTAATGAGATCATCACACAGATGGATCAGATCGGAGTTGGATCGTTAGGGATCGTCGTGTTGACAGGGTTTTTTACAGGCGGCGTCTTAATACTACAGGCATATCCGACACTTGCATATTACGGTGCACAGAGCAATGCCGGACAAGGCGTGGCGACGTCGCTCATTCGCGAGCTGGGCCCGGTTTTAACTGCATTGATGGTTGCCGGTCGTGTTGGGTCCTCAATTTCGGCCGAACTCGGTGCGATGGTTGTTTCTCAGCAAATCGATGCGATGCGGGCGCTTGGCACATCGCCGGTCAGAAAGCTCGTGACGCCGCGTATTATCGCCTTGCTTATTACGCTTCCGCTCCTCACAATTGCGGCCGATCTCTTTGGGTTGATCGGCGGAGGGATCGTCGCAAATCAGCTTTACGGCCTCGATACCAATGTCTATATCTCATCCGTTCGTACGGGAACAGATATTGGAGCTCTGATAACTGGAATAATTAAACCGATTTTCTTCGGCCTGATAATTGGTTTGATCTCATGTTATAAAGGTCTCAATACTACCGGCGGCACGGTCGGAGTCGGTACTTCGACTACACAGGCGGTTGTGGCTTCGTCGATAAATATAATTATTGCTGATTTTTTTCTGTCAAAAATGATGCAGACTTTGATGGACAGTACGCTATTTTAGAGAACCGCTTTTCCCCTTATCTATGTTTTTTGAAGACCAGGATGATAACGAAACAGATATCGATCTATACAGCGTACATGTCTCAGGGGCGCTCAAACGACGGCTTTTGCCTGCGATCGAATTTCGTGATGTCGATCTCGCATTCGACGATCAGATTATTCTCGACAAGGTCAGTTTTTCAGTCCGGCGCGGTGAAACCAAGTTTGTTCTTGGCGGTTCGGGAACCGGAAAGTCGACGATAATAAATCTAATCCTCGGACTGATCAAGCCCGATGGCGGTCAGATACTGGTTGAGGGCGAAGACATAACAGATTTTGACGATGTTGAGCTGATGCGCATACGCAAAAACATCGGTATGGTGTTTCAGGAAGGTGCTCTGTTCGATTCGCTGTCAGTTTATGATAATGTTGCTTACCGTCTGCATGAGCAACGTATCGGCGAAGAGGAGGCCGAGCACGAGGTCCGGCGGATGCTCCGGTTTGTCGATCTCGAAGACGCGATAGATAAAATGCCGAGCGAACTTTCGGGCGGCATGCGCCGTCGGGTTGGTATAGCCCGGGCACTCGTCGGTAATCCGAGCATCGTTCTATTTGACGAGCCGACGGCCGGTCTCGATCCGCCAACCTCAAGGACAATCTGCGAGCTGGCGATTAAACTAAGAGATATCGAAGATGTATCATCTATATTTGTAACGCACGAGATGAATAATCTCGATTATATTTCGTCTGAATATGCCGTAATTGACCGCGAGGGCTTTGTTCATTTCGAACTCGAAGGCGAATCATATTCGCTTATAAACACCGAGGTGATGATGCTGAAAGAGGGGAATATCATTTTTAGCGGAAAAGAGAGAGAACTTCGCAGTTCCCAGGACCCGTATATCCGTCGATTTATTCGCGGTAAATAAAAACCGATGCCAAGAAGCCACCAAAAATTAGCATTTAGTGAGTTGCGAGTGGGCATTTTTATGCTCTCTGCGCTCTTGATCACAGGTTTTTTGATCCTTAACTCGAGTGGTAATTTTAATCCGTTCGAGAAAAAGATGAATCTCAAGATTCGCTTTAACAGCGCCGACGGCTTACATTCGGGGGCTGATGTTCAACTCGCGGGAGTCTCTATCGGCAAAGTCGAGGATGTCAAATTTCTGCCACCCGATTCACCGCCCGGCGAGCGAATCGAGGCTACATTGAGTGTGGTGCAGTTACTCGATAACAAGCCGATAAATGAGCTGATTCGCACCGATTCGACCGCCCAGCTTGTCGCGACATCCGTTTTGGGCAACGATAAGATGATCAACATTTCGCCTGGCACGATCAAGGGATCGCCTGTCGATGATAATGCCGTGCTCGCGACCAGTCCGTCGATCGGGCTTAATCAACTGACAGCCACGGGTAACGATCTTTTGACACAGATCAATCGGCTGGCGGTGCCGGCCAACGAAATTTTGAATAAAGCCAATCAGGGCGAGGGCACACTCGGCCGTGTGATAAATGATGATTCGCTGTATCAAAGCCTGGACGGAGCTGTGTCAGAAACGCGCGACACGATGACGCGCTTAAAGACGACTATCGACAAGATAAATACAGGTGACGGAACGGCGGGACGCCTGCTCAACGATGACGAGCTTTATCAAAATCTAAATAAAACCGTCTCTCAGCTCGAAGCAATTTCCTCTGATATAAAAGCCGGGCGCGGTTCAGCCGGTAAATTTATTAATGATGAAGCATTATACATCGAGACACGAAACGCAGTATCTGAACTAAAAACCTCAGCCGAAAAAATCTCTTCGATAGCCGACGACGTTAAATCAATCACGACTGATCTGAAAGTTGGCAAAGGAACGGTCGGGAAGATATTTCGCGATGAGAAAATGTATGACGATGCCCGCGATGCGATCAACCGTTTTAATTCGACAATGGTTCGCGTTGAATCTATCATTGCCGATGCACAGGCGGGTAAGGGTACGATTGGCAGACTCGTCACCGATGAAACTCTGTATAACAGCATCAACCAAACTGCTAATAATGTGGCCACTTTCACTGGCGAGGGAACAAAACTTCTCGACGATTTTCGCAAAAATCCCAAGAAATATCTCAGTATTAAATTATCTTTATTCTAGATTTTATCGAGTGTTATGAACAGTCTGCGTACGGCGATATTTGGCGGTTCGGGCTATGGGGGCAGCGAACTGCTGCGGATATTGCTGTTCCATCCCAATGTTAAGATCGCATTGGTTACGGCAAATGAACACGTGGGCAAAGCTGTCGGCGAAGTCCATAAAAACCTAAACGGGCTAACCAGCCTCATTTTCTCAAAGGCACCGGATGATCTTTCGGCCCTTGATGATATAGACATTGCATTCTTTGCCTTGCCACACGGGCAGGCACTGAGTTTGATCCCGCAATTACCTGCGAATGTTAAGGCAATCGATCTTTCAGGGGATTTTCGTATCGATGACCCCGATATTTTTAAGCAGTTTTATAAGCTCGTCCATACTGCCGCCGCACTTCAGAAGCAATTTATTTACGGCTTGACGGAAACGAACCGCGAGGCAATAACCTCGGCCGGTTACATAGCAAACCCCGGCTGTTTTGCAACCTCGACCCTGCTCGCTCTGGCCCCGATGGTCAAGAGCGGTTTGCTGAGCGGCAAAGTTATCGTCGATGCGAAAACCGGATCGAGCGGCTCAGGTGCAAAGCCAGCCGCGAATACTCATCATCCGCAGCGGATGAATTCATTCTACGCCTATAAACCGTTTACGCATCAGCATGTGCCCGAGATAGAACAGCACTTGCGTCGTGTAGGCACGTTTGACCAAGAACTGGTTTTTATGACACACAGTTTACCGTTGGCCCGCGGCATTTTTGCTTCGTGTTATATGGAAACGTCCGTCAATCTGACAAACGAAGACCTTCAGAATTTATTTCGTCATTTTTATGAGGATTCGTTCTTCGTACGCGTCGTTGAGGGTTCTCCTGACATAAACTGGGTAAAAAATACAAATTTTTGCGACCTTGCAGTTCATTCGAATGGAAAACAAGTCGTCGTATTTTCCGCCCTAGATAATCTGGTGAAAGGTGCCGCCGGACAGGCGGTACAGAATATGAATTTGATGTTTGGACTGGCAGAAACTACCGGGTTGGTTTTCACTGGTAGCAACCCTTAGAAGTCTAAAGTCAATTTGAGAGATGTGTGTGTTTCAAGGCTCCAAATCATGCCGCCAACTGATTCAGCACTTCTGAAGATTATAGATGAATTTAGAACAAATAACCCATCTGGAAGACAGCTTTCAACTCGCAACCTACGCCAAGATGAACATCGCCGTCGAGAGGGGCGAAGGGGCGTTGATATGGACAAGCGAAGGCGAAAAATATCTCGATCTTTACGGCGGTCATGCTGTCTGTGCGACCGGGCATTCGCACCCGCACGTGGTCAGAGCGATTCAGAAACAAGCAGAGCAGATTCTGTTCTATTCAAATCTCGTATATTCCGGCATTAGAGCAAAGGCTGCGGAAAAGCTGGTTTCCGTCGCCCCCGATTCGCTGACAAAAGCATTTTTTTGCAATTCCGGAACCGAAGCAAATGAAAACGCCATGCGAATGGCCCGGATGGCAACCGGCCGAGATAAGATCGTCACGTTTACCGGGGGATTTCACGGACGAACGGCGGACTCGATCTCGGCGACATTTCTGGGTAAATACCGCGATCTAGGCAAACCTAATGTCCCCGGCCATGTCTCGGCAATTTTTAGCGACATCGAAAGCGTCAAATCAGTCGCCGACCACGACACAGCAGCGATTATGCTCGAACCGATCCAGTCGATGGCCGGTGTAATCGAGGCGGAACCTGGATTTTTCCGCGCACTCCGCGAACTCTGCGACGAACGTGGAATTATCCTGATCTTTGACGAGGTGCAAACCGGCATCGGCCGCACCGGGAATTGGTTTTTTGCCGGCAGCCCATTAGCCGATGGAGTCGAGCCGGATATTATTACACTTGCCAAATCACTCGGCAGTGGCGTGCCGGTCGGTGCGTGTTTGGTTAACGGGCGAATAGCCGGAAGCATAAAACTAAATGATCTCGGCACGACTTTTGGCGGCGGAATGCTCGCGATGGCGGCTGTCGTCGCAACGCTGGAAGCTATTAATGAAGAAAAAATGATTGCGAATGCGAAAAGCGTCGAATTACACTTGCGTGCAGCTCTGAACAATATTCCGGGAATTAAGGCGATCCACGGAAAAGGCTGCTTGATTGGGATTGAATTTGACGGTCAGTGCAGTCCAATTCACAGTCATTTGCTTGCAAGCAAAATCATCACCGGCACATCGAGTAATCCGAATGTGCTGCGCTTGCTGCCGCCGTTATGCGTTAGCGTTGACGAAATAAATATGCTTGTCGAGGTGCTCGCCGCGTGAACCATTTTCTAAAAACATCTGACTTTTCGTCGTCTCAGCTTTCGGATCTGATCGATTTGGCGAAAAAGATAAAAGGCGATGGTGTGACCGGTAAACCGTTGGCCGGCAAATCCGTCGCCCTCGTCTTTTTCAACCCGTCGCTTCGTACACGGGCCTCGATGCAGGTTGGGATTTACGAACTAGGCGGCAATGCAGTAATTCTCGAACCCGGCGGCACTTCGTGGACGCTCGAACACCGTGACGGCGTTGTGATGGACGGTGACAAAACCGAACATCTGGCTGAATTTGTAGGTGTGCTCGAACGTTATGTTTCAGCAATCGGCGTTCGGACATTTGCGGAATTAAAGGATTGGGAGACGGAACGTACCGACCCGATTCTCAATGCCTTTGCCAAATATGCGACGGTTCCAATCATCAATCTCGAATCCGCGATGCATCACCCGTGTCAGGCTATGGCAGATATGATGACCATCCGCGAACACGCCGGAACTGCTAAGAAAAAGGTCTTGCTCACGTGGGCATGGCATCCAAAACCGCTGCCGATGGCCGTCCCAAACAGTTTTGCCCTTGCGGCGGCACAATTTGGGCACAATCTGCGGATCGCTCATCCTAAGGGTTACGAGATTGACGACGAATTGATCGATGAGATCGGTCAGCAGGCGGCCGCAAATGGTGGAAGCGTGGAGTTTACTCACGATGTGAACGCTGCTTTTGACGGCGTCGCTGTTGTTTATGCCAAAAGCTGGGGCGGCAAGCAATTTTATGGAGCAAACGATAAAGATATTGAATTCCGTCGAAATTTGCGAGATAAATGGATTGTCGATGAGGCTAAAATATCACGATCAGACGGTGCGATCTTTATGCATTGCCTGCCGGTTCGCCGTAACGTTATCGTTACCGACGGCGTGATCGATTCATCGCGTTCGGTCGTGATCGATCAGGCTGAGAATCGGCTGCATATCCAAAAGGCAATCATGTCGAGGCTAATAAAATGAACATTGAAACACTCGATCTTTTGCGGGAATCGCTGCCCTACATCCAAAGATTCCAGGGCAAGACCTTTGTCGTTAAGTTTTCAGGCAAGGTCACGGAAGATAAAGAAAATCTCGCGTCGCTCGCCGAGGAACTCGCTCTAATGCATCAGGTCGGTATCCGCGTTTGTGTTGTTCACGGCGGCGGAAAGCAATTGACAGAACTCGCTCAAAAACTCGGCGTGGTACAGACCGTCATCGAGGGCCGCCGTGTTACCGATGACGATACGCTCGATCTGGCCAAGATGATCTTTCGGGGCAAGATAAATACCGAGATACTTGCTCAGTTCCGACGGCGCGGCACCAAGGCAGTTGGGCTGTCCGGAATCGACGGCGGTGTTGTAAATGCCGTAAAACGACCGCCGAGAAATGTAGTAAATAAACAGACGGGCGAAACCGAGAAAATCGATTTTGGACACGTCGGCGATGTCGTCGAGGTTGACGCTTCGCTGATTAATACTTTGCTCGACAGCGGTTATCTGCCGATCATATCGTCGCTCGGGGCTGACGACGACGGCAAGATATTTAACATCAATGCGGACACGATCGCTTCGGAAATAGCCGCGAGCCTCGGAGCCGAGAAGTTAATACTTCTGTCCGATGTCAACGGCATATATCTGGATGAAGAAAATGAGGATACAAAACTCTCGCAGATCACCATCGCCGATGCCCGTCATATGATCGAATCGGGACGCGCCACCGGCGGGATGATACCAAAACTCGAAAGCCTCATTGCCCTGCTGGAACGCGGTGTTAGTTCTGCTCACATTATCAGCGGCACAAAACGGAATGCAGTTTTAGCGGAAGTGTTTACAGATGAAGGAACGGGAACGATGATAGTGTCAGGAAGAGGATCTGGTTCAGGGTCAGAAACGCTGGGTGAGGAACGGTTAAGCAATACCAGTTAAGCCTGCACGCGTCTAACATAGATGTCGTGCCGCCATGTGACGAAGGCGATACTGACCTTGACGGAAGATGGTGCTCAGGGCGGGACTCGAACCCGCACGGATTACTCCACACGCCCCTCAAACGTGCGCGGCTACCAATTACGCCACCTGAGCAAAATTGAGAGATTAAATTTCAAAAATTTGAAATTTTATCCAAATCGAACAAGGGTTAAATTACAAAGAACTAGTTATTCGCCGGCGGCTCAGTATTTGCCGGAGCATCTGCGGCCGGTGCTGAATTTGCGTTTGCATCAGCGGCCGGAGCGGTATTCGCATTCGTATCAGCCGGAGCAGCGGTATTGGCATTAGCATCTGTCGGAACCGCGACGTTTGCGTTGGCATCGGTATTTGCGGCGGGTGCCTCAGTCGTTGTTTCGGGGTTGCTCGACAACACTGATACATTGCCTGTCAATGCCGGCATGGCCAGCAGCAACGCAGATAACATAAATGTCGTTGCCGCCGCTATCGTCACTTTTGAAAGCACAGTCGCCGTACCGCGTGGGCTAAAAGCGGTACTCGAAACGTTACTTGTAAAAAGTGCTCCAGCATCAGTCTTGCCCGGCTGCAGCAAAACCGCGGCAACGAGCACCAGGCACGAGAGAAAAAATAATCCGTATAAAATGTAAACCATTGTTTTAGTGAATGTGAATAGTGAATAGTGAGGGAATAGGGCGAGAGCCCCTTTACCTTTAACATTTCACTTTTCACCGTCTTTCATAATTCACGATTCCGGCGAAAGTTACTGCATCGAGACTTGCCCCACCAACGAGGGCTCCGTCAACATCGGGCTGCGACATAAGCATTGCAATGTTGTCCGGTTTGACCGAACCGCCGTACAGAATCCGCAGATTGTTTGCGACATCGGCCCCGTGCGACGACTCAACCGATGTTCGAATCGTGAGATGCATATCTTGAGCCTGTTCAGGCGTGGCGGTTTTACCCGTACCAATCGCCCAGACAGGCTCGTAAGCGATAATGATACGTTCCATATCGGCGACTGTCAAACCATCGAGACCGCTTATCAGTTGGCTTTTGACCACTTTTTCGGCATCGCCCGATTCCCTTTCGGGAAGCATTTCGCCAACACAGACGATTGGTGTCAACCCAGCGGCAAGAGCTGCACCTGTCTTTTGATTTACAAAAGAGTCGGTCTCGGAATAAAATTGCCTACGCTCGGAATGCCCGATAATGACGTGCGAACAGCCAACATCCCCAAGCATCGAGGGGGTAATCTCTCCGGTGTGGGAGCCAAAATCGTTTTGAATTGCACAATTCTGGGCTGCGACCCTGATGTTTGATCCTTCGAGTCGATCGGCTACGGTTTTAATAGCCGTAAATACGGGAGCGATGATGACCTCGCAATGATTTGCATTAGCTACGAGCGGTTTAAGCTCAAGCGCGGTGCTGACCGATTCGGAAAGCGTCTTAAACATTTTCCAATTTCCGGCTATGACTGGTTTTCTCATAAGAATTAAGTTAACAAAATACATTCTTAAAGGCGAAAGCGTGGTGAAACCTATCACGCGATGTTATTCTCAAATCATCCATTCAAGGGGAAACTTTCTATGCTGCAAAACTTTTCGCGTCCGCGTCGTGTTGTGATAACTGGTATTGGCTGTGCGACGCCAATAGGTGTTGGCCGCGAAGCATTTTGGCATTCGCTCCAGACAGGTGTCAGCGGCGTCAGACGAATCGAAAGTTTTGACGTTTCTGATTCGGCAGTGAAAATTGCTGCCGAGGTGCGTGATTTTGACTGGGAATCGCAACTGAGTACAAAAGACCGCAAGCACGTACCGCGAACCGTTCCCCTTGCATTGGCCGCCGCCCGGGAAGCCTTATCCGACGCCAGTATCGACACTGCCGATATCTCACTCGACAAAAGACGTTCAATTGGTGTTGAGATCGGGACCGGCGGCGGCGGACTCGCATTTGCCGAGAAGCATTACGAATACTGGTACATCGGGCCCAAGACACACGCCAGCGTCTATATTATTCCTGCCTCGACACACGGTGGACTTTCCTCGGAAATCTCTATGGCTTTTGGCCTTCGCGGTTTATCGCATGTCGTTTCGACCGGCTGCACCAGTTCGACTGACGCCATTTTTTACGCTGCCCAGCATATCGCTCTAGGCCGTCAGGACGTGATGATCGCTGGCGGCGTCGATGCACCGCTCGCTCCCGGCATTTTGGCCGGCTTTAACTTGATGACTGTCTTGACTAGAGACTGGAATGACGAACCGCATCGAGCGTCGAGGCCTTTTGCAAAAGGGCGGTCCGGTATCGTCGTTGCCGAAGGCTCATATATTTACGTACTCGAATCCCTGGATTCTGCACTTAATCGTGGTGCAAACATATATGCCGAGATATCGGGCTACGGTGCAACCTGTGATGCATATCATCGTGTCCGGCTGGATGATTCCGGCATCGAACCGGCGCGTGCGATGTCGATGGCTCTGGAAGACGCCGAAATCGAAAGTGAGCAAGTCGATTATGTAAATCTACACGGCACATCCACCGTTCTGAACGATAAGATCGAGACGACGGCGGTCAAGATCGCACTCGGCGATCACGCATACAAATTGCCAATGTCGGCCACAAAATCCCAAATCGGCCATCCGCAAGGAGCAAGTGGGGCCGCTGGTATCGCCGCCGCTCTCTGTGCTATGACGACCGGCGTAATACCGCCGACGATTAATCTCGACGAAGCAGACCCTGACTGTGATCTCGATTACGTTCCCAATGTCGCTCGAAAGGGCAACGTAAATGTCGCACTCTGCAATTGCATCGGATTTGGCTCAAAAAACAGCGCTATCGTATTGCAGAAGTATGCTGGCTAATATGTTCGACCGGTTTAAACATCGCAGCTACGAGCTCGAACGACTCGACACCGGCGATTACACAGCCGGAGAATATGAGAAATGGCACCGCGAAATGTGGTACATCCATCGTATTTTCGGCGAGTTCCGGGCTATGAGACGATCGGTCTTTAAGGCTATCGAGGCGAGCGGAAAATCGTCGGTCTCAGTTCTCGATGTCGGGGCCGGAGCGGGCGAATTGCTGTGCGAACTTGGGAAGTGGACATCTGGCCGCAATGCGTTTCTCGTCGGTGCCGAGATTAATGCGGAAGCTGCAAGCGGGATACGTGAAGCGAAAATAAACGCAGTGCAATGTGATGCCCTGCTGCTGCCGTTTGAGGACGGAAGCTTTGACTATGTTATCTGCTCACTTTTTCTACATCATCTCAGCGACAAACAGGCCGTCGATTTGCTCCATGAAATGGGCCGTGTGGCAGGCGAGCGCATCTTTGTTATAGATCTCAATCGCGATCCGCTCGCCTACTATTTTTACAAGCATATCGCCGGTCTGTTCCTGCAGCCGTTCACGCGTGAGGACGGATCTCTCTCGATACTACGCAGCTTTACCAGGGACGAAATGTTCGCACTTGCAAAAAAAGCGGGACTTCGCGATGTCACGGTTGAGCCATCGAAAGCAAACCGCCTAATCTTGTCAGGCCGTCTTCACAAGCCCGCACGAACTCAGGCGTTCAGTACTTAGAGAATAGATGAGTGATCTGATCGAAAAATTTGATGTAGCTATCGTAGGTGCCGGACCGGCCGGGTCATCGGCGGCGATTCGGCTCGCTAAAGCTGGTTTGAGCGTTTTATTGGTTGAGCAGAAAAGATTTCCGCGCGACAAGCTCTGCGGCGAGTTCATTTCGCCAGAATGTCTCACCCATTTTGACGAACTCGGCGTGATGCCCGCTATTAAAAATGCCGCCGGAACTGACATTACTAAAACTGTGTTTTTCGCCAGCAACGGCAAGGGAGTAACTATCCCGAGCGAATGGTTTGGCAAAACCGGTTCGCTCGCTCTTGGTTTGAGCCGTGCCGAGATGGACGCACAATTGCTCGAACAGGCAAGAATTGCGGGCGTTAATATTCGCGAAGAAACAAATGCTGCCGGACTGATGATCCAAAATCAGAGGGTCGTTGGCATCAATCTCAGGGACAGACACGGATCCGAAAAGGAAGTTGGGGCAACATTCACGATCGACGCGACGGGCCGCACGCGTTCGCTCGCGAGACGCGTCGAGAATCTGACTTTCGAGAAAGCACCCGCCAGATTTGTCGCCTTTAAAACTCACCTTAGAGGGGCCGGGATCGGAGATAATTCATGCGAGATATACTCCTATCGCGGTGGTTACGGCGGATGTAATCGTGTGGAAGGTGATCTCTACAACCTTTGTTTTATAGCATCGTCAGATGATACTAAGCGGCTGGGCAGCAATGCTGAGAGCGTCATGCGAGAAGTTGTTTTTACCAATAGACGTGCCAAAGAAGCCATGCGGAAAGCTGATATCGCCAAACCGTGGCTGGCCGTCCCGATAGAGCGGTTTGGCCGCGGCGATCTCGTTCCGGCCAACGGTTTAATTACTGTCGGCGATGCGGCGGCATTTATCGATCCTTTTACGGGAAGCGGCATTTTGCTCGCTCTAGAGAGCTCAAAGATCGCGTCGGTTGCCGTTGTAAAAGCAATTAAAAATCGTCAGGAATTTGATGAATTCGCGGTGGAGTACAGAATAAACTATGCTGCCGCATTCGATAGGCGTCTGAGTGTCTGCTCGATGCTTAGGTACGCCGCATTTATACCTTTCTTGGGCGACGCGACGATTGCTCTTTTATCTTTGAGCGTTGGGCTGCGCCGACGAGTGGCGCGAGCCACGCGGTTTAATGCAGCATCGGACGTTTAAGTAATCCGCCCTGCACATCGGACAATGTATGCGTCGTAATAAACGCACTATCGTCGATGCCAATAACAACTGCTTTAACGCTGCCGATCTCGAGCCGGGTTATTACGCAATAAAGTATTTGATGTTCAGATTCTTTAACACCAGTACTGCCCCTGCCTCCATGACCTTTAAAAACGGTGACACCGCGATTGAGAGTGCTCATGATGGCAATCTTGATCTCCTCGCTTTTTGTTGAAATGATGGTGATCGCCGTATATTCCTCGACGCCGTGAAGCAGAAAATCAATCGTTCTCGATGCCGAAACGTATGTCAGAATCGAATACATCGCGGACTCGACTCCCAGAATGAAGGCCGCGGCGAGAAAGATGAAGACGTTTAATATCAAAATAACGTCTCCGACGCGGAGCATATGGCTTTTTCGACTGACCAGTAAAGCCGCAATTTCCGTACCGTCGAGCACCGCCCCGCCGCGAATCGCAAGTCCGATACCGGCACCGATAAAAAGTCCGCCAAATACTGCTGTTAACAGTTTGTCCGAAGTGACCTCTGGAAACTTTATGAAAAGCAGACACAGAGCGAGCCCGGTTATCGCAAGCGCACTCTTCAACGCGAATCGTTTCCCAATCTGTCGATATCCGATTGCGATAAACGGCAAATTTATCAGTACAAGGAGAATTGATAGCGGAATCCCGGCAACCTCTGACACGAGCATCGAGACACCCGTCACACCGCCGTCGATAAAGCTGCTCGGAAGCAAGAACCCCTTCAGCCCAAACGCAGCCGACCAAATACCCAGAAGTATTAGGAGCGAATTTTTTACTTCGATTGCGAAAGGCTTCATTGGATTTAAAGAAAGTTTAGCACAGGTTTTTATTAACAGATGTGGGGAAATTTTATCGTATTCAGCCGGATTTAAGATTGGCGGGAACGACACGCGTCTGCGACATCGCAGAACGGGATCGAAGTGTAGATCTCAGGTCGTCGAAGTATCAGAGATTATCTACGTGATTTCTCACCTACCAACTTTGCCGACTTGTCATCCAGCGCCGCGACGCCGGGCAAAGTGTCGCCGGCGAGGAATTCGAGGGTCGCTCCGCCGCCGGTCGAGATGTGACTAATCCGGTCATCGAGGCCCGCTTGATTAATTGCCGAGACAGAATCGCCGCCGCCGACGATGGAGGTGGCACCGTTATCGGTCGCTTCGGCGACTGCTGTGGCGATGGCGACAGTGCCTTCGTCAAAGGGTTTTTCCTCGAACATACCCATCGGCCCGTTCCAGACGATAGTTTTGGCCCCTTCGAGAGCGTGTGTAAATAGAGCGGCGGTTTCGATGCCGATGTCGAGTCCGACAAGGCCGGTGTTTGTAAATGCAATGGGAATCGTTTTGCGGGAATTCAGCGGATCGTATGAATCTACGACCTGATGATCGGTTGGTAAGATCAGCTCGACGCCGGCATCCGTTGCCATTTGTTCCATCTCGAGGGCCTTTGGCATCATATCGTCTTCGACGAGTGATTTACCGATGGTGAAACCCTGAGCTTTGAAAAATGTGTAGGCCATCGCTCCGCCGATCAGCAGTTTATCGACCTTACGGTTTATCAACGATTCGATTACGGGAATTTTGTCCGAGACCTTGGCCCCGCCGAGTATCGCAACAAATGGCCGTTCCGGGTCATCGAGGGCCTTGCCGAGAAAGTTCAGCTCCTTTTCCATCAAAAGCCCGGCGACGCATTCGTCAACATAATGCGTGATTCCCTCAGTCGAAGCGTGAGCTCGGTGGGCCGTGCCGAATGCATCGTTTACATAAACGTCAATATCGATAGCAAGTTGCTTGGCAAACTGTGGATCGTTTTTTTCTTCCTCGGCGTGAAAACGGAGATTTTCGAGCAATAGTATCTCCCCCGATTGTAATTTCGCAGTTAGTTCGTTTACCGCCTTTCCAACACAATCTTCAGCAAATCTAATATTTAGACCATCAATTTTGGCCAGATAGTCGTAAACCGGACGCAGGCTGTATTTGGCCGCATCATACGGCATTCCCTTTTCCTCTGCTTTCTTTTTGTCTTTGATCGGCCGGCCGAGATGGGATGCGATTATAACTTTGGCACCTTGTTCGACAGCATAACGAATGCTCGGCAATGCCCCCAGAATGCGCGTATCATCCGTGATCTTTCCGTCCTTGATCGGCACGTTGAAATCAACGCGGATGAAAACACGTTTCCCAGCGATTTCCACGTCTTTTATGGTTTTTTTGTTCATTAGTGATGATCGCGGTTTGAGCGTCAATCTTATTGATCAAAACTCCAAAGCCCTTTACCGGCAACAAATTTAACCAGATCGCGGACGCGGCATGAGTAGCCCCATTCGTTGTCGTACCATGAAAGAATCTTGACGCACGTGCCATCGATAACCTTTGTATTTTCAGCGTCAACGATCGAGGAATGCGAGTTTCCCTTAAAATCGATCGAGACAAGCGGCTCTTCGCAGACGGCGAGAATGCCCTTCATTGGGCCGTTTGCGGCATCTTTAAGAATCTGATTGATCTCCTCGGCGGAAGTGCTTTTTTCGACATTCATAACCACATCGACGAGTGATACGTTTGGAGTCGGAACGCGGACTGAGATGCCGTCAAATTTACCCTTCAGCTCTGGTATCACAAGAGCGACCGCCTTTGCTGCTCCGGTAGATGTCGGGATCATCGACAAAGCGGCGGCCCGTGCGCGTCGCAGGTCCTTGTGCGGCAGATCGAGCAGCTGCTGGTCGTTTGTGTAGCTGTGAATAGTATTCATCAACGCATTCTTGATTCCAAAATTCTCGTGCATGACCTTGGCGACCGGAGCAAGACAGTTGGTCGTGCATGAAGCGTTTGAAATGATGTGATGGTTGTCCGCCTCATACATTCCCTCGTTAACGCCCAGCACGATTGTGACGTCCTCGCCCTTCGCAGGTGCAGAAATAATCACTTTTTTTACCGTGCCGCCGAGATGTTTACCCGCGTCCTCAGCTTTTGTAAAGATACCTGTCGATTCGATAACAATATCAGCACCGACTTCGTCCCAGGGAATTTGAGCCGGATCCCGCTCGCTAAAAACGCGAAAGTTGTCGCCATCAATCTTAATCGTATCGCCGTCGGCCGAAATGTCATTTTTGAGATTTCCCATCACCGAGTCGTATTTGAG
>JBBSJK010000046.1:0-26265 GCA_038257355.1 Pyrinomonadales bacterium
AACCGTACAAAACGTGACACAAAGCAACAGAATATGCTTTATCCAGGTTCGCGCCGTCGGACGCATCGACGGCCGTTCGTAAAAATATTGAGGTTCTATAGCATCGGGGTCTGTCATTGGTGAGCCTTAATAAAAAAATCGTAGTCCGCAAACCCATAGTATAGGGCTTCGCGATCTACGATCAAAAAACCAGAACAGGCTACCGCCTGCACATCGCTTGATTGAAATCGACGCTCGACTGATCGACAGGCCCAGAGGTCTGTCATACAGCCAAAACATTAAATCTAATTGATTGCCTTGGCCGAAAGTTCCTTGCCGGGCTTAAATCTTATGGTCTTGCCGGCCGGGATCGGAACTTCCATGCCGGTGCGTGGATTGCGGCCGACGCCACGTTTTCGCGCTTTAACGACAAAGACGCCGAATCCACGCAGCTCAATACGTTTGCCCTCGGCAAGTGCGGCCTTCATTGCTTCAAAAAGCGAATCGACCACCTGCTCGGCTTTTTGTTTCGGGACGCCGGTTCGCTCGGCGACTAGATTTACTATGTCTAGTTTGATCATTATTTCCTCCTGATAAACGGAAACGTGAGAGGGGAACGAAACTAAAACGCCCCTGAATCATAATCCCCTAAATCTACATCTGTCAAGATTTAGCATGATATTTAATATATCAGACATACGCCTCATTTGAAGTTTAACTATACTTGTTTTATGGCTCGAAAAGATGCCGATTTTCTTCGTCGTCAGTTGTAAAGGTGCTAGAATCAGATCACGTTATGACTATTTAACCGGTACGAGAGGGCTATTTTATGCGTTGGAAAGATCTAAGACAAAGTACAAATGTGGATGACCGGCGTGGAATGGGTGGACGCGGTATAGCCGTCGGGGGCGGCGGGATCGGTGTTGTAATCCTCGCAGTGGCTATATATATGTGCGGCGGCGACCCGAGCCAATTGCTCCAAACCGGTCCGGCACAGAATGATGCCCCCATACCCGGAACTACTGCTAACAAATCCGTTTCGCAGGATGAGAACCGGCAATTTGTCGGAGCGATAATGGGAAGCCTCGAAGATACCTGGAGACAAATACTGCCACAGCAGGCCCGCGTTAGATATCAGGATCCGATTTTATCACTTTTCACCGGCCAGGTCTCCTCCGCCTGTGGGTACGCAAGCTCCGCAACCGGGCCATTTTACTGCCCCGGCGATCAAAGGCTTTATCTCGATTTTGCTTTTTTTGAAGAGTTAAGACGTGAGTTCAAAGCTCCCGGTGATTTTGCCCAAGCCTATGTCATCGCCCACGAATTTGGCCATCACATCCAAAATCTGACGGGCATGATGGATAAGGTACAGCGTGCCGGCGAAAACAACCGCCTCTCCGTCGCACTCGAACTGCAAGCCGATTGTTACGCAGGTATCTGGGCAAACTTTGCTGCAAAACAAAACCGCCTCGAACCCGGCGATATCGACGAAGCTCTTCGCGCCGCCTCCGCAGTCGGAGATGACATGATCCAGAAACGGACACAGGGACACGTCATCCCGGACTCTTTTACCCACGGTTCCGCCCAGCAGCGTATGCAATGGTTTACCAAGGGAATGCAGTCCGGCGATATGAGACAATGCCAAACGTTGAAGTAATTACACTGAGAAAGCGATCAGGCGGCAAACGGCCGGCCGTACAACTCTTGATACACCCAACCTAAAAATCTCGCTTCGGCAGTGCAGAGTGCTTCTAACCAACAGCTTGTTAGGTAGAGACGTTTTTCGGCGTTGGTTGTGAGCTTTTCGGCTTTGGCTATCGCAAAAGAATCCAGATCGGCGTCTAAACCATACGACTCGGCGATCTCGGTTTTGGTTTTATGGGATTGCTGTATCGCCTCAAGCAGATCGCTGATCCAGAGTTTCAGCAGAGGTTCGGAATTGTTTTCGGCAAGCGCCTGAAATGCACCCACCGCGAGTCTTGCTTCAGCGTTTTCAAATGGATATATCGTTACGCCATTGGCCGCATCGTCCTTTTGTTTCCATTGAAATAACTCTTCAGTGTTTAAATGCCTGATCCGCGCCGTGCGTTCGTCATACATCAAAAACCACTCGAGCAGATCAGCGAGAGAGCTGACATCTGTTTCACCGGTTTCGCTGCGGCGCAGTTTTGGCGGCTGAATTTCGTTTTCCTTTGCTTTTGCCATACTTTTATTTCAGCATCAAAAGCGGCCAAAAACCAGTCGATTTTTACAATTCTCTCTTGCGACAGATATAATCACGTCGGTTGAATCGAAAGAAAATATGTTTACCGGATTAGTTGAGGAACTAGGAACTGTCAAAAGCATCGCGGATAACGCGGGCGGTGTTCGTATAGTAATTGCGGCCAAACTCGTCACCGGTGACATCGCAGATGGCGATTCGATCGCGGTCAACGGTGTTTGTCTGACGGCGCTCGATATTACACAGTCAACTTTTGCGGCGGATATGTCGCCGGAGACTCTTGCCCGCACCACTCTTGGAAATTTAATAAAAGGTTCGCCAGTCAATCTCGAAAGAGCTGTCACACCTGCAACACGACTCGGCGGTCATATTGTTCAGGGGCATGTGGACGGTCGTGGGTCATTTGTCTCGGCCGAGCCGCAGGGAGATTTCTGGACAGTTCGGATCGGTTTCTCAAGTGAACTCGCACGCTACTTTGTTCACAAAGGCTCAGTAACCGTCGAAGGCATTTCACTGACCATCGCCTCTTTAGCTGACGAATATTTTGACATCGCCGTCATTCCAAAAACCTGGGAAATGACCAATCTGTCGTCTCTAGAACCCGGCGATGCCGTCAATCTCGAAATAGATATAATAGCCAAATACGTCGAGCGAATGCTGGCCTATCAAAACGCTTCATCGAGTCATAACTAATCGTTCAAACGTATCGAACTCAACAACCTGCTAAATGCATTATGGTAGTATCTGCTTTCATTACTCGGTGCTACTGTTACGGCATAAAGCAGTTGGCCGCTGCGAAGCCGGGTCGTATATATGTTGACGACCTCGATCTGTCCGGTCACCGGTGAACGACCTGAAAGCTGCGTTGTTAACCCCTGTCGGCCCGCGAGATTTCGGTTGGTCAGACGATTCTGCAGCTGCAAATAGGAGTTGCCCTGCAACACCTGATTTACATACAATTGGGTGTCGTTAAGAAGGTCATTGCTCTGGCCGGAGTAAACACCCATCAGTACGCCACGCGTGATGCCCTGATTGCCGTAAGCGCCTTCCGGTGCAAATTGTACGCCTTGTTGTGATGCAAACTCTCGCCAGTTGGATGGCACGTTGACACGCAGCCAGTTCGCACCAGAATACGTGCGGACACGCGTCGACGGAAACTGGACATTATTACTATATCGTCCAGATGCGGTCGGGTTTTCCGTTCCCTGGCCGCTTGGGCCTTGTTTTGATATCTCAGCCATGGTCCGAGCCCGGGGCATTGCTCGGAACCGGGCCTGTATGCGTTCAAAATCACGAGTTATCTTTATCGGATTTGGCGAAACGCGTAAAAAGGCCGCCTCGCGATTTATCTTATCGTACCGGTTGCCTGGATCGGGATGACTGCTCAAGAATTCTGGAGTGCCGCCTCTATTTTGGCTAGCAATAGTCTGAAAAACGTTTGCGAGGTCTCGCGGGTCATAGCCCGCATTTGCCAAAATTTGAGATCCGAGCGTATCAGACTGCGTCTCATATTCACGACTGTAGCTCGTCTGCCACGCCGTCGCTATAATTGTTCCGGCCTGTTGGCCGATTTGGCCTCCAAAGATCGCTCCGCCGAGGATCAAACCAATGGTTCCGAGTTGATTCTTGACACTGCCCTGTTTTGTCGCTTGGGCCGTCGAATGGCGAAGTGCGATATGGCTGATCTCGTGTGCCATCACACCGGCCAGCTCGCCTTCGTTTCGGGCCGCCTCGATCATGCCTCGATTTACATACATTGGCCCGCCGGGCAATGCAAAAGCGTTGAGGTCGCTGGCATTGACCCATTTAAATCTGTAGTTAAATGCCGGTTGGCGATACTGTGTAGGTATAGCGCTGACAAGGTTGCGTCCGATTCGCTCGAGATAGGCGGCAGCATCGGGATCGTTGATCATTGGAAACTGTTTCTCGATCTCAGCCGATGCCTGTCGGCCAAGCTGAATGTCGTCCTGAATCTTGTATTTATTGCTTGGCGCAACAACCCTTGTTTGTTGTGCAATTGCCGCAATAGGCAATAACCACATCGTTGCAACCAAAGCCGCGACCGTCAATTTTCTGCCATAAATTCGTTTTATCATAATATCCCCCGAAGTCCTTGTTTCCAAGATTCTAATGCGTTTTACCGCTAATTGCTATCCAGCATCAGCCGTAGTTAAGATGAAAACGCCATGGTTGGAGTTCGCTTTAATTAAAGGTGGGATATTAGCGGAATGTTACCAAAACGTTACAGACCAAAGGGGTTTTACGGTCCGCTTAAAAAAATTAAGTATAATGTAATCTTTTCGAGAGTAACACGGAACTATAATCATTCGAGCACCTTATGTCGCCGTTTGTGAGTTGTACCATATGCCTTTGAACAGATATTTTTTTCTCTGCATTTTTTTACTTGCCGTGACAATCGCCTCGTCCTGTTTTAGCGGACGGCGTGGCCAGGGCGATAATATCAAGATACAGGGGGCAGGTTCATCATTAATTAATCCGCTGATGCAAAAGTGGGTCAGCGAATATGGGAATCTAAACTCAGACGTCCGGATCGATTACCAATCAATCGGTTCCGGCGGCGGCATCAAGCAGGTGAAGGAGCGGACTATACAGTTCGGAGCCTCCGATCTTGTGATGAGTGATGCCGATCTCAAATCGGCACCGGCTGAAATCATTCATGTTCCGGTGATACTAGGTGCAGTCGTCCTTACCTATAATTTGGAAGGTGTTTCGCAACCGCTTCGATTTTCGCCTCTGACGATTGTCGACATTTTTCTCGGCAAGATAACAACATGGGATGACACGCGAATAAGCGCCGATAATCCGGGGGTAGCCTTGCCATCTGTGCCGCTGACGGTAGTACATCGATCTGACGGGAGCGGAACATCAGCGATTTTCACTAACTATCTGTCAAAGGTTAGCCCCGAGTGGAAAGTAAAGGTCGGTGAAGGCACAAGCCCGAGCTTCCCAGTTGGGCTCGGAGGCAAGGGGAACGAGGGCGTGACCGGGCAGGTAAAGCAAACGCCGAACACCATCGGCTATGTCGAACTCGCCTACGCCGTAAAGAACAAGATGCCCGTCGCACAGATTAAAAATAAGGCCGGAAATTTTGTTGTCCCGACATTTGAAACAGTTACAAATGCGGCGGCTGAGACGCTCGACGAAACGCCCGACGATCTGCGGGCCTCAATCACAGACGCGGCCGGTGTAAATGCCTATCCGATCTCAAGCTATGTTTATATACTGCTTTACAAGGATCAGCCCGACGAGACGGTCGGCAGAACGTTAGTCGATTTTCTGACTTGGGGAATCAATGACGGCCAGCGATTTGCACAGCCTCTTTATTATTCGCCACTTCCTGAGGGAATGGTTAGACGGGCGTCGGCAAAGATCGCTCAAGTCTCGTTTAATGGCACCCCATACAAAAACGCATCGAAATAATGCCTAACACGTCCGATCAAAACACTCAGACTGCGGGCGAAAGCCGCCGCCGATTTTCATCGGCGGACAAGGTCTATCGTATTTTGCTTACGTCCTGCGCGGCTTTGATTCTGATCATTGTCGTCACGATGCTTATCGTGATCGGTCAGGGATCATGGCTCTCGATCAGGGAGTTTGGATTTGCTTTCCTTTACGGCCAGGTCTGGGATCCGATAAAAGGCGAGTTTGGTGCCCTGCCATTTATATATGGGACAGTGGTTTCGTCGTTGATAGCGGTTCTGATCGCGACTCCGCTGTCGATCGGCGTTGCGGTTTTTCTGGTAGAGCAGGCACCGAGATCGCTTGCGCGGCCAATCGGCTTTTTGGTCGAGTTGCTGGCGGCTATTCCGTCCGTCGTTTATGGTTTGTGGGCGATATTCGTACTCGCTCCTTTTTTACGTGTTTATGTCCAACCGCCTCTACAGTCGGCGTTCGGCTGGCTGCCTTTTTTTGAAGGTACGCCGACCGGAATAGGGATGTTTACCGGCGGTCTTATTTTGGCGATTATGATAACGCCGATCATTACGGCGGTCGTTCGCGACATTCTCGAGGCCGTGCCGGTCACACAGCGTGAGGCAGCACTTGCGCTCGGTGCTACGAAATGGGAAACGACAAAGATCGTCCTGGCAAATGCCTCATCGGGTATCGCGGGCGCTGTAATTCTCGGTCTCGGACGGGCGATCGGCGAAACGATGGCCGTCACAATGATCATCGGCAACCGCCCGCAGATAAGCGTGTCTTTGTTTGAGCCGGCATACACTATCGCATCGGTTATCGCCAACGAATTTACCGAGGCGACCGGCGACCTATATCTGAGTGCCCTCGTCGAAATGGGATTGATCCTGTTTGTCGTGACATTTATCGTAACCGGGCTAGCAAAACTTTTGATATTGAGCGTCAGTAGAAAAACGCAGAATATTGCATGAGATTTAATTGAATGGCTGATAAAAGACGATTTGTAAATTCCTTTATGACGACGCTGACGGCGCTGTGTGCGTTTGGCGTGGTCGGTATATTGGTACTCATTTTAGGTTACATATCGTTTCAGGGCATCTCGTCTCTCAGTTTTCAGTTTCTGATTGAGACACCAAAACCAGTCGGTGAAGGCGGCGGCATAGGAAACGCGATCCTCGGGTCGCTTATTCTACTCGGCCTCGCCTCTCTCGTCGGCATTCCGCTCGGCATTGCCATCGGAACATATCTGGCCGAGCTCGGCAGCGGCTTGTTTGGGACGACTGTGCGGTTCGTTGCAGATTCGATGATCGGGATTCCGTCAATCGTTTTTGGGGTATTTGTTTATGCTCTGGTCGTTTTGCAGCAGGGATATTTTTCTACCCTCGCTGGGTCTATAGCCTTGGCGCTGATAATGATCCCGATTGTCACCCGCACAACAGAAGAGATCGTCAAGCTCGTCCCAAAATCGATGCGCGAAGGTGCCCTCGCTCTCGGTGCTCCGGAGTGGCGCGTGACCTGGGACATTGTGCTCCCAGCGGCAAAAACCGGTATTGCCACCGGTGCGATGCTCGCTGTCGCCCGCGTACTGGGTGAGACTGCACCGCTGTTATTTACCTCATTTGGCAGCCGGTTTTACAATATTTACCTAGACGAACCAATGGCATCTATGCCGGTGCAGATTTATAATTACGCCATCTCGCCCTTCGAGGAATGGCACGCTAAGGCTTGGGCCGCGACTCTGGTGCTGATCGGAATGATTTTGGTTATCAACATCATAGTCCGGTACACGACGAGGAAAGGGTATTAAATACAGGAATTTTCGTTATACTTTTCATTAAAAATGAGCAAAATCAGTGTTTCAAATTTAGATTTTTACTACGGCAAAGCCCAGGCCCTGTATGACATCACGCTTGAGATTCCCGAAAATCAGGTGATTGCATTTATTGGCCCCTCAGGATGCGGCAAATCAACATTTCTGCGCACCCTCAACCGGATGAACGACACGATTCCAAACACGCGTGTCTTGGGCGAAGTCTTGATCGATGGGAGGGACATCAACGAGTCGTCAACCGACGTTGTCGCCCTTCGCCGAAAAGTTGGGATGGTTTTTCAGAAATCAAATCCGTTTCCAAAATCGATCTTTGACAATGTCGCTTACGGAATTCAGATCAATCGAATACATAACGGCAAAACCGATCTGAACGAACGCGTCGAAAAAGCACTTACCGATGCCGCACTCTGGGATGAGGTCAAGGATCGCCTGCAAACCTCGGCCTTTGGCCTGTCAGGCGGTCAGCAGCAGCGTCTATGCATTGCCCGTGCTCTGGCTGTACAGC
Organism: Pyrinomonadales bacterium; assembly: GCA_038257355.1. Taxonomy (GTDB): domain Bacteria; phylum Acidobacteriota; class Blastocatellia; order Pyrinomonadales; family Pyrinomonadaceae; genus OLB17. The sequence continues at coordinate 7,972 of JBBSJK010000046.1, forward strand.
CAGAGGTAATACTTATGGACGAGCCAGCGTCAGCCCTCGACCCGATGGCCACCCAGAAGATCGAGGAACTGGTCGTCGAACTAAAACGTAAATACACGATCGTCATCGTCACCCACAATATGCAGCAGGCGGCCCGTGTTTCAGATAAAACGGCCTTTTTTATGCTCGGCAAACTCGTCGAATTTAATCCTACTGAGAAAATGTTTACTAACCCCGATGAGAAACTTACTGAGGATTATATAACTGGCAGATTCGGATAAATTTCACCCCGGGGCTAGTTTTGGTTTTTACCGTGTTAATATTTAGATAGATAAAATGGATAACAGGCTCATCGATCAACAACTAGATACTCTTCGCGACAAAGTGCTCCTGCTCGGCGGCAAGGCCGAGTCCGCCGTCCAGCGGGCTATGACCGCGCTCACAACCCGCGACAGCATATTAGCTCAGGATGTTTTAGAAGACGATAAGATCATCAATCAGATGGAGCTCGAGATCGACCGCATGAGCGTCGAGATTATCGCTCTGCATCAACCGGCGGCCCATGACCTGCGATTGGTTATCTCAGTAGCTAAGATCACTCCGGTCCTCGAACGTCTAGCTGACCACGCAGGCAATATTGCCGAGGCAGTTTTGATAATAAATGATGAGCCGGAGCTGAGGCAGTTCTCAGAAATGACGATTATGTCGGAGAATGCCGTTGAGATGCTCCGTACCGCTTTGGATGCATTTATCGCAGAGGACGCCGCCAGCGCCCGCCAGATTATCAAACAGGACGACGTGATCGACAAAAGCTACAAGAAAGTATTTAGCGAGTTGATCGGAATGATTATCAATGACCCTACCACAACCACGAGTGCCGCACAGCTATTATTTGTTGCCAAGCATTTAGAGCGGATAGGTGATTATGTAAAAGATGTCTGCGAATTAACGGTTTATCTGGCCGAAGCATCCATAATAAAGCATAGCAGAACCGAATAATCAGTCTTTAACAAACATCCTATAAATTGAGTTTACATTCTATGTTGTCCTAGATTGCTAATTAGCCCGCCGAATGACATCATTTTCGCTGGAGGATGTGATGCCAGCCGTACTTGAAAAACCACAAATTCTCGAAGATTATCTCGTAATGCCGGATGAGGAGGTTCACGAGCGAATTGAGCTTGCCCGTCAGGAACTTGGGCCGCGCGTTGTCATTCTCGGTCATCATTACCAGCGCGACGATGTGATTCGCCATGCCGATCTAACCGGCGATTCGTATCAATTATCAGTGATGGCATCTGAAACCGACGCTGAGTATATCGTATTTTGCGGAGTCCATTTTATGGCGGAGTCGGCAGATATTCTAGGCAAAGACCGACAACATGTCATCCTGCCCGATCTCGGTGCCGGATGCTCGATGGCCGATATGGCGACGATCGATCAGGTCGAGGATGCGTGGGAACAGCTGCGCGATATCGGCGTTTTGAAAAATAAGGTAGCACCGATTACGTATATGAATTCGTCCGCCGCGATCAAAGCGTTTTGCGGTCGCAACGACGGCGTAGTCTGCACCTCGTCTAACGCCATTCCGCTGTTTGATATTTATTTGCGTGATTTTGACAAGATGTTTTTCTTTCCAGACCAGCATCTGGGTAGAAACACGGGTGCAAAATTTGGCATTCCACTCGATAAGATGGTTTTGTGGAATCCGCACGAGGAACTCGGCGGCAACACCGAGGAGCAGTTGCACTCAGCAAAACTAATCCTCTGGCGCGGCCATTGCTCAGTACACGGTCGATTTAAGGCGTGGCATGTGGATAAGATTCGCGAAGACCATCCCGGAATGCAGGTTCTCGTTCATCCCGAATGTCCGCGTGAGGTCGTCGAAAAATGCGATCTCGACGGCTCGACTTCGTTTATCATCAAAACCGTCGAAAATTCGCCCGCGGGCTCAAAATGGGCGATCGGCACCGAGGTAAACCTTGTCAACCGTCTGCAGGCCCGCTTCCCCGACAAAGAGATACGCCTGCTTGCACCCGACCTCTGCATGTGCGCCACAATGTACCGCATCGCCCCCCAAAACCTCGCATGGGTATTGGAAAATCTGCTCGATGGGAATGTCGTCAACGAGATAAATGTCGAGGATGAGACAAAGCACTTCGCTAATGTCGCTTTACAGCGAATGATCGAATTTACTGAAAATCAGATTCGCGAGCGGTAACGACTTTTTGGTTAATACTTGCTTTATTTCCGCCCGTCTAACAAAATACAGTAAAGGAGCCGTGAGGTCATGAGTGAAGCTGACAAGCCGGGAATATCGCGTATGCGGTGCCGCGAGATAATGACAAAGAGCGTTCGTACCGCAACGCCGTCAATGAGCATACGCGAGGTGGCTCTGATGATGCGTGACGGCGATATGGGCGCAGTGCCGGTCGTTGATGACGGGAAATTGATCGGCATCGTTACTGACCGCGACATCGTTGTCCGCATGGTTGCCGAGGGTATGGACGCGGCGATGCCAGTGGCCGAGGCGATGACGACCGAGATATTTACGGTTGGGCCGGAAGATTTTGTTTTCGAAGCGATACGTCTGATGGGCGACAAACAAGTACGTCGCATTCCTGTTATAGATAGCACAGGCGAACTGGCCGGCATCATCGCCATGGCCGATGTCGCCCTCGAAACCGAAGATGAACGCGAGATCGCAGAAACTCTCGAAGAAATTTCGAGCGGGAGTTCATTCTGGAGTAGGCAGTAGCTACTGACTACTGACTACCGACCGCTGACTACCGACAAATGGCCAAATCCACTAACCGACTTTTTCAGTTTACCGGCACAGCAAAGAATGTCCGCAGCGGACAGCTTTGGTATCCGGCGGCCGATGTCTATCAGACTCCGGACGGCTGGGTCGTCAAGGTCGAACTCGCGGGCGTCGGCGCCGAGGAGATCGAGATCAAAATTCAGGACAACACTTTGTACATCGCCGGCTGCCGGAAGGATCGCTCGTGTGCCGCTGGCGTGTCGTATCAGCAGATGGAGATATCGTACAGCAGTTTTGAAAAAACTCTCCGTTTCCCCGCACCAATTGACGGAGCGGCGATCGAGCATATGTTTGAAAATGGGTTGTTAATAATTAATTTGCGGAAAGCGACGTAGAACAAATTCTACGACCTCTGAAAGTTATGGCAGAAGAAATTAAACAAAACCAAACCGAGATGCCCGCAGTGAAAGTGCCCTTGCAATTTGAAATACCCGTTTTGCCGTTGCAAAATACTACCCTTTTCCCGGAAACAGTCGTACCTCTCGCGGTTGGCCGCGAACGTTCGACACGTTCAGTAGAAGCTGCACTTGCCACCGAGGAAAAACTCATTGGCTGTATCACAACTAAGACCGAAAACGTCACCGGTGATGACGCCAAGTCAACCGACCTCTATCAGATTGGCACGGTCGTCAATATCAAACGCATGATTCGGAACGATGGCATAATGCAGCTGATCGTGCAGGGGATGGATCGGTTTGAAATCATTGAATGGACGGGTGAGCAACCGTTTCTTAAGGCAAAGATTCAGATACTGCCCGAGCTACGCCGCGTGGATGCAGAGGAGATCGAGGCTCTCAAACGAAATATCCAGGGCATGATTCATGAGGCTCTGGCCTTGTTGCCGCAGGTTCCACCTGAAATCCGGATGGCGGTCACTACACAGGAAAATCCAGTCCAGCTTGCTTATTTCCTTGCTTCTGTAATGGACCTCGGTGTCGAGACCGAACAGAAAATGCTCGAATCGAGTACCGTCGATGAGCTTTTGACGTTGACACACGCCGCTCTTGCCCGCGAGGTCGAGATCATGCAGATCCGGTCAAAGATTGCCAACGAGGCCCAGCACGAGATGGACAAATCGCAGCGTGATTACGTCCTGCGGCAGCAGATGAAGGCCATCCAGAAAGAGTTGGGCGACGACGAGACCGGTGAAAAGGCCGAGGCCGACCAGCTTCGTGAGCGTCTCGAAGCGGCCGATCTGCCCGACGATGTCCGCAAAGAGGCGACCCGCGAACTAAAACGCATGGAGCAGCTGCCGCAGGCCGCCCCCGATTATCACGTCATCCGCACATATCTCGAATACATTCTCGAACTGCCGTGGAAAACGTCCAGCGAGGAAAAACTTGATCTAAACGAAGCCCGCAAGACGCTCGACGAAGATCATTACGGCCTCGACGACATCAAAGAGCGCATTCTCGAGTCTCTTGCCGTCGTCAAGCTGCGGCCGGATTCGAAAAGTCCGATCATCCTTTTCGTCGGCCCGCCCGGAGTTGGTAAAACGTCGCTCGGACGTTCGATCGCGAGAGCTTTGGGACGCGAATTTGACCGCCTCAGTCTAGGCGGAATGCGTGACGAAGCGGAGCTTCGCGGCCATCGACGCACCTATGTCGGAGCGATGCCGGGACGCATTATCCAATCTTTGCGGCGGGTCGGGGTCAATAATCCGGTAATGATGCTAGATGAGATCGACAAGCTTGGTAACGATTTTCGCGGCGATCCGGCATCGGCGCTGCTTGAGATCCTTGATCCGGCGCAGAACAATACTTTTCGCGATAATTACATCGATCTGCCGTTCGACCTGTCAAAAGTTTTCTTTATCGCGACCGCCAATCAGCTGCAGCCTATACCGATGCCGCTGCGCGACCGGATGGAGATCATTCAGCTAGCTGGTTACAGCGACCGCGAAAAGCTCAATATCGCCAAACAATATCTCATCCCGCGTCAGATCACGGAAAACGGCCTGAGCGACGAGCAGATTGCAATAACCGACGACGCGATAAATCTCATAACCTCAAGATATACGCGAGAGGCCGGCGTTCGCCAGCTCGAGCGGACAGTTGGCAATCTCGCCCGAAAAGTCGCCCTCAAGGTCGCTCAGGGATTGACCGAAAAAGTAAATATCTCTGCCGAGGAGATTAAGGGCTATCTCGGCCCGCCGCGTGTCTATCCGGAGGAAGCGAGAAAAGAACTGCCGCCAGGTGTTGCGACGGGTATGGCGTGGACGGAGATGGGCGGCGAGGTTCTGTTTATCGAGGCCACGCTTTTGCCCGGCGGCAGCGGCCTGACGCTGACTGGGCAACTTGGCGACGTGATGAAAGAATCTGCGCAGGCTGCTCGCAGCTATCTCTGGTCGCACGCCGACGAATTTAGCATCGACGCTGATAGGATCAAGGATAGCGGCATCCACGTCCACGTTCCGGCAGGTTCGATCCCGAAGGACGGCCCGAGTGCCGGCGTCACCATGGCGACCGCGATGGCATCGCTCTTTACTGGCCGAAAAGTCCGTTCCGATACGTCGATGACGGGTGAGATCACCCTCTCAGGTCTTGTTTTCCCGGTCGGAGGCGTCAAGGAAAAAATATTAGCGGCACACCGGGCCGGTATTCGCCGCATCATACTCCCGTCCCGGAACGAAGCCGATACTGAGGAAATACCGGCCGATGTTCTGGAAGAATTGGAGATAATTCCTGCAAAATGGATCAGCGATGTCCTCAATGCTGCGCTTGAGCCGGACGATGACAGCCACACCGATGCACCATTTCTGATCGGCACTGAGACACATCCCGACGGGTCGTCAGAAAGGCTGATAGCGAAAGAGAAATAGGCTGTAACCTCGACCGGCGATGAACGAGAGTATTCAGTTGGAAGACCTTTTTATACTGGCTCTGCGTACTCTGCGGGGCATTTTAGGTTGAACAGAGTTTAGCTCCAAACCACGAGCGAGGCCGTTGAGTCTGACGTTGAATTCGCAGAGCCTGCATTCAAATTGAGATAAACCGCGAAATATTGACAAAACGAGCATCCGAATCACATAATATTAAAGGATCGCCCGATCTGATTTACCCGGCCTCTTTTTTGCCTTTGGTTAATCATCTTCGAAAATTGTCGTCTTATTTTTAAGATACTTTTATTAACAATAACGTAATTGGCACCCTTTTGTGCCGACTTTTACCGGGAGGGATTCAGAATTATAATGAAATTAATAAGAATTTTTACTAACGTCAACCGATTGGCTTTGCTCTCGCTAGTCTTTGTTCTTGGTTTTGCAGCTTTGATCGTTAATACCGTTCAAACAAGTGCGAACCCGACCACTACAACCTTTGTTGGAGGCCGTACGTTACGTGTTGTCTCGACCGACGCAACTCCGGGCGAACAGGTCACTGTTTCGATCGAACTTGACTCACAAGGTGATGAGGTTGCGGCCAGCTTTACAGTCGACTTTGAGCCGGAAATATTTAGCAATCCTGTTTTTACTCTCGGATCGGGTGCCCCTGCCGGAGCGGCCCTTTCGCTCAACGTTAATCAAGTAGCTGCTGGCAGAGTCGGTATATTAGTAGATGCAACTAATTCGTTTACTATGTCACCGCCAAACCAGCAAGTCATAACCGTCACTTTTGACGTCGCACCGGGAGCTCCGTCCGGGCCAACGCCTATAACCTTAGTGTCATCGCCGACGCCGCTTAGTGTTTCGAGCCCTTTCGGGTCACTTTTGCAGACAACATATATGTTCGGCACCGTGACCATCGCAGAACCGGCGGCACAGCTCGTGACTGTTGGCGGAAGAGTGACTACACCGGGTGGTCAAGGCCTTAGAAATGCCTTGGTTAGACTGATCGACTCAAACAATGTCAGACGAACCGCAACGACGAGTTCGTTCGGCTTATACACCTTTAATAATGTTGAGACGGGCAGCTCGTACACCATAACCGTTTCGTCGAGACGTTATCGATTCTCATCCCAAGTCGTGCAGATCACCGACAACGTTTCAAACTTGGACTTTGTTGGTCTTGAATAATGAATTGTAAGAGAATTATGAAGAAAGGCTATCCGAAAATAATTTCGGATAGCCTTTCTATTTGAGTTTAATGTCTTAGTTTACGAAATCAGCCCTTCACTAAAACCTTTCTCATACATGATCCACAGGCCGATGACAAGACTGAACATCCCTGCTGCCGTTTGCAGAACCTGATTAAACCGGTTATGACGTGACGCAGTAAAATGAAAAGGCAGACCGACGAGAAAACTCATTAACATCATCCCGCCTATCGAGCCTATTCCGAATATAACGATGTAGAGCAATCCGATTGTCTTTGAGGCGATCGTAGGTATTACAATGAGCATTAAGGCGGCACTGCCGGCGAGGCCATGGACCATACCGATTATCAAAGCTTTGGGGCTTTGTCCTGCGGGCTTATGAGTTAGAGTATGTTCGTGATTGGTATGTTCGTGAACATGCGGATGAGCGTGCGCATTATCGCCGTGCTCGTGAGTGTGAAAATGTAATGTACCGCCCTGTATCACCTTTCTGAGAACATTCAGGCCGAGCAGAGTAAGCATTCCGCCTACACCAAACTCCAGCCAGCCAGCCGTGCTCTCACTGATCTGAAAATTTAGAACAAGAACAAAGATCCCGGCGAGAAAAAGCGAGATCGTATGCCCCAAACCCCACAGACCGCCGACCAGGGCCGAACTCCAGAGGCTGCGACGCTCAGAGACAATCGCCGACACTGCGGCCAGATGATCTGCCTCCGTCGCATGTTTTAGACCGAGCAGAAACCCAAAGCCAAGTACGGCAACCGTCGATGCCGAGGTCATAATAAGCAGCATTTCGTACATATATATTTACCCGATTGCGTTATAGCATATCACTGCTCCGACAAAAGCGACGACAAAGGCGCTGAAAACCGGAAGTACCTGAAATACACGATTATTTGCAAGAGCCGTTCTACCAAAGAAATTTCGAATGTTGAGAAAGATTAGGCCGACTATCGTCAGCGTCGCCGCGAGCCCCACACTAAAAGCGATAGTTAACACGAGCCCATAGCCGACGCGGCCAAGCGATATCGCCGCCAGCATTAAGACAAGTGCCGAAGGGCAGGGCAATAATCCGCCGGAAATGCCGAGGGCAAGCAGGCTTCGCCAGGTTATCTCATCCGGCAGGGCGTGGCTGTGGGTAGAACCGCCATGCGTGTGGGTAGCTCCGCCATCGTGTGAGTGAGGCTCCCCGCCATCGTGTTCGTGATGCTCATGATGCTGGTGGTGATCGTGAACTTCCTTATTCCAGCCAAGCAGTGAAAAGAGCCTGTCCTTAAATAGCGAAATCCCTATAAAAAATACGAGCAAGCCGGAAACAAAGCCTAGAAACGGCATTATACGTTCCGGCAAAATATAATTAGAGGCAAACAGAGTTATGAGGCCTAGTGCAAAAACACCCAATGTATGTGTGATCGTCACGGTTAGTCCGAGAAAGACGGCATGTTTTGCTGTCCCCTTGGATCCGACCAAATATGCACCGACAACCGTTTTGCCATGTCCCGGCGACATAGCATGGGCTGCACCGAGACCCATTGCGATAAACAGCCCAAAGAGAGCGACCATCGGCGTGATCTCACGCACCGAGATCAACTCGGCTAGCCGGTCGGTTTGTACCGCAGTCGCCGGACGTCCGTCGCGGCCGCTCAAAGCAGCGGTATTTTCCGGAATTGTTCCACTCGTGATCGAAAATTGTGCTGATCTTTCTGCTAGCGGGGCCGTCAATAAATCTTCCGGATACGTGCGGAGTTCATCAGACAACGTACTCGAGTAAACCGAACTGTCATAGACATTTACGCCGGCAGTGCTGTTTACGATCATCTCCCGCCAACCGATGCGGTCTTCGTAGTTATTATTTAGAAATGAGACTTTCCCGGTTGACTGCTCTTCGGTTAATGGTGAAATCAGGTCCCATTCGAGTCTTAGCGTGGACAGGCCGCCATCTCCAGACATGAGGCTAATGTTCTTGTCTGTGATACTCAATGATAATGGGTTTTGGTTGATCGAGAGCGAAAGTTTAGATATGTAGTCAAGCGAAAGGCTCGACAGATAATCTTTGAGTTCCGCATCTGAAAGTGTACCGTTCTTATCGACATCTATAGTAGATAATGCTTGAAAAGTTGGTATCTCGGCAATATCCAGCACCTGATATATCTTGATCTCGGATTTTGCAACCTCAATCCGCGAAAATTGATTTATGCTAAAGTTTCCGAGCGGGTGAGCGGACAGCAAACTACCTGTCGCTAGCAACATGAAAAGGAATAATAATCGACAGTTTAATCGCATCATCATTACCCTTTCAACTCATTTAACGCACGTTTAGCCATTTCGCTCTGGATGAGATCAAAAGCTGGATTAAGCTTTAGAGCATCGGTTAGCAACTTGGCAGCCTCGCTGCGGTTGCCCAAATCTTTCTCAATCATACCGGCGTGATAGAGTATCCGAGCATCAACCCCTTTGAGACGCATCGCCCGCGTGATTGATTCCTTAGCCTCTTTTAACCGGTCATTTTTATATAGGCTCCAGGCGAGAGCATCCTCAGTATAAATATCTTTGACGGCGGCCTGCTCTCTTTGTGCGATCTCAAGTGCGTCGGTCAGCCTGATATTTTGGTCGGCCCACATCAGTGCTAATCGTTTCTGATCGTTGTTTGGGCCGATTTTGCTTTCCATCACTTCAGCGAGATCATATTGAGCTTTCGCTTTTTCGGTTTCACCTTTTTTTGTGTAAATGTCGCCGAGCAATATCGTCGAATCAACATTAGGCACACGGGCGAGCAGAGTAGTCAAAAATTGTTCCGCTCCGTCAAAATCATTCTGAGCGGCCCTGATTTTTCCCTTTGCAGCCAGAGCCATATAAAAGTCCGGGAGGATCGAAAGGGCTTCGTCATAAACCTTTTCCGCCTCGACAAACTTGCCGTGTTTGTAATATTCATCACCGAGTTTGACCAGACACCAGCTCTGGCCTTCAGTATCCTTAGGGTCAGTCGTCCGGGCTGCCAACTTGTACATATCAACCGAGCCCTGGTGATCTCCTGCTAAAGACCGAACCTGAGCAACGCGCGCGTAGGACGTGCTGTTTGGTTTTATATCGACCATCTGTTGGGCCGCGGTAATCGCCTCATCATAATTACCTAGTTCAAAGTTAGCATCGGTCAAAATACCATAGACGAATGAGTCATTTGGGAATTCCTGTTGGAGCTGTTTGCCGCGTTCGAGAGCTTCGGCAAAGCGATGGAACGTAAGCAGTAGCGATGCACTTACTTTACGGCTTGGCCCGTCCTGGGGTGAGATCTCAAGGGCCCGGTTAACCGCTGTTTCTGCCTTGGTATTCAATCCAAAATCACCAGTCCGCCTCGCTTCTTTTATATGTATGATCGCAAGCTGCGTATAACCGGTCGAAGAGTCGGGCGCCCTTTCGATCATTTTTAAAGCGGCATCCATCTCCGCATTTCCAGTAAGCGACGGAACGCTTCCCGCAGCTTTAGCCGTATCTGTATAAGCTGAATCTACCGAACACGCTCCACTAATACCGACAAGCAACGCAATAACTGTAATGACTACAAAATTTACTGATTTTATTTGCACAAAAACCTACCTATATGAGTATAATCCTATGAAATTAGAGGGGAACCTGTGACCAGGAAACTCGAAAGTTTCTGGTCACAGGCCCAAAACGAGGTTATTCTCGGACCCTTACCGACAGTTTAAGGAGTCAATGTCGTCGTCGGGGTGCTCGATGGACGCGGCTGGTTACCCTGATTTGGCGTACGCAGGTATGGAAAACGCGTCAGTAGCGGCCCTTCTGGATTAAAGCTGACACCATCGCCCAGAGTGTTATTCGGAGCAATGTTGGTCGCCGGTGTAAAAGGCGTGCCGCCCGCCACCGCCCTGAGAGATATGTCAACCACGTCATCAAATACACGTCGACCGTTTGGATATCCGGCGACATCGCCACCTAGCAGTCCTAGACGATTCTGACTGCCAATCGGTGTTGGAGCGATCCCTACATTTAATCGCAGATATTCATGTGCGATCCCGTCTGAAAGGAAAGTGGTGTAGGTAGGTCCGGTTACTGCATTTACCGGAATACCCGTACCAAAAATCTGAACTAGGTCATTTCGCGGCGGTGGCGGGATGGTAATTCCAAATACCGCAGCCAATAACTTGGCCAGTTCGGGGTCGGTTATAGCCTCAACGACCTGTGGGATCGTTCCATCCAGTTGAGGTGAAAGGCTATTAAACGCATCCTTCAGAGCAAGCGGAATAACGAGTTCATTTACAAGCGGGTTGCCGAGGCGTGATATCTGACGCCATTCACCCGATCCGTCGCTCGTGCCGTCGGCTTTGATAACTTTTACGGAACGGCGGCTCGAGGTTGCCCACACACCGACGACTGCGTCGTTTGCGGTGGAGCTAGACGGGATCGCGCCGGACCTAGTAAGGTCCTGAATAGGAACTTCTATTGCGATCGTGCTTACGTTATAACTCTTGGTGGAATCTATACCGCCAATTGATCCGACGGAGCGAAGGTTTAGAGCATCAAATACGCCGCCGAGATCAATATAAAAATATTCATCACGGGGTCCCGCAAAGACCTTTCCACCGCCGGTGAGGTTAAAAACGGCAGGTTGGCCGAGATTAGCTTCATAGTTCGGAGTCACTTTAGGCCCGATATTTGCCGGAGGAGTTACAAATCCACGGCCGAGAAAACGAGCATTTTTCTCTGAATTGTTGGTCATTCGTCGAACTGTATAAGTTTGCGGCATGTTGTAATCCGCATCGGTCAGATTGCTGATAACGCCGTCTTGATTAACCGCGGATTGGCCCAGAATGGTGTCCCCGTTTACGATCTGTGTTTTAAATTCAAACTGATATGTAATGTCCTCGATACCATCACCCGTGTTGTCGATCTTGATCTCATACATAACAGTATCGTCAAACCGATACCATTGCGGGCCGCCCGATGGTTCCTGAAATGGAATGTAATTTGCGATTAACGTTACAAAACCAGAGCGCCCTGATTCAACGCTTCTAAATGCATACGTATCTGTATTGTCAGCGAACCTATCCATACTGATAAGCGGTGCCTCGCCATGGCTGGATGCCAATGCAGGAATTGAAGAGACTGAAAAAATCAGCATCAACCCTACGAAACTATTCAACAATTTATTTTTTTTCATACTATCCCCTTGTGTTTTTTTTTGCATTCGGACATGTAAAAACAAATCCGACAATAGCTAAGCTGGCTTCTTGTGATGAAGTCCGCCGACAAAATCTATTGTTTCAGTATTGTGTTCGATGCAGTTGTAAATTTGGATTCAAAAATATTTTAGACAATGCTCTGAGTAGCATCGAATGCGAAACCGTCTCCATTTTGCTAATCTTAGTGGTTGACTTCGCAACTTGTGTTTTATGGATTTGAACCAGATACGAAATTTTTCGATCATTGCCCATATCGATCACGGCAAATCGACGCTCGCCGACCGCCTGCTACAGATTACGGGCGCCGTCGCTGAACGCGATATTGAAGCTCAGATGCTGGACAATATGGATCTCGAACGCGAACGTGGCATCACTATCAAGGCCCACGCTGTGCGGCTCGATTACAAGGCAAAGGACGGTAAGCAATACGTCCTGAACCTGATCGACACGCCCGGCCACGTTGATTTTTCGTATGAGGTTTCGAGGTCGCTGTCGGCGTGTGAAGGTGCGTTGCTAATAGTTGACGCCTCACAAGGCGTCGAGGCCCAGACGCTCGCAAACACCTATCTGGCGATCGAAAATGATCTCGAACTCATACCCGTACTCAATAAGATCGATCTGCCGTCCGCTGAACCCGACCGCATCCGGGAACAGATCGAGAGCATCATAGGCATTGATGCCAGCGAGGCCGTTCTCACTTCGGCCAAGACCGGTATTGGGATCGAGGAAGTTCTTGAAGCGATTGTGGCAAAGGTGCCGCCGCCAAAAGGCGACCGAAACGCACCGCTAAAAGCTCTTATTTTTGATAGCTGGTACGACAGCTATCGCGGCGTGATAGTTTTGTTTCGCGTGATCGATGGCACAGTCAAAAAAGGCACAAAAATCAAGTTTTTCAACACCGGCCGCGAATATTTGACAGAAACGATCGGTGTCAATCGCCCACGTCCAACACCCATCAATGAGCTCGGCCCCGGCGAGGTCGGCTTTCTGACCGCATCTATCAAGACCGTTGCCGATGTCGAGATCGGCGACACGATCACCGATGCGGCAAGGCCGGTTGCGGAGCCGCTGCCCGGTTTTCAGGAAGTGAAACCGATGGTCTTTGCCGGACTCTATCCTATTGATTCGGCCCAGTACGAAGACCTGCGCGACGCGATGGAAAAGCTGCGGCTCAATGATGCCTCGTTTTTCTTCGAGCCTGAAAGCTCGACCGCACTCGGCTTTGGCTTTCGCTGCGGCTTTCTCGGCTTGCTCCACATGGAGATAATTCAGGAGCGGCTCGAACGCGAATTCAACCTCGAACTCATCACTACCGCTCCCGGCGTGCGTTATCGCGTCACTACGACGGACGGCGTAGTCGCCGAGATCGATTCACCATCAAAAATGCCCGATACGGGGAGAATCACCAAGATCGAAGAACCGTTTATCGAGGCCACGATTCTTACCAATGACGGGTTTCTCGGCGGTATTTTGCCGCTGCTCGACGAGAAACGAGGCGTGCAGAAAAAATTTGAATACGTTACCACAGACCGCGTAATGCTGGTTTACGAGCTTCCGCTCAACGAGATCGTACTCGATTTTTACGACCGTCTAAAATCGGTTTCCAAGGGCTACGCCTCGCTTGACTATCATCTGTCCGGCTATCAGGAAAGCAAGCTCGTCAAGCTCGATGTCCTCGTCTCAGGCGAGCCGGTCGATGCCCTTTCGCTAATCCTTCATACCGACACCGCCACCTCAAAAGGCCGCCTTCTCACCGCAAAAATGAAGGAGCTCATTCCTCGTCAGATGTTCGAGGTCGCCATCCAGGCCGCCATCGGCAACAAGGTGATCGCCCGCGAAACCGTCAAAGCGATGGGCAAAAATGTCATCGCTAAATGCTACGGCGGCGACATCTCACGCAAACGTAAACTGCTTGAAAAGCAAAAAGAAGGCAAAAAGCGAATGAAAAAAGTCGGCCGCGTCGAGATACCGCAGGAAGCATTTTTGGCGGTGTTGAAGGTGAATGAAGGTTAGGCCGTTTTAATAATTATTAATACAAACCTCATCCTCGATGCGACGCGTTCGACAGCCGGCACTTCCGGATTTTCAAGCGATGATGACGTTGCCGCTGTCGCCGGTGCTGACATAATGGCTCCTCGATGTTTGAACAGAGTTCTGCCATTTTGCTGTTTGTGCCGTTTTTATCAAAAAAAATACTCAGAAACAGATGATTTAAGACTTTGTCACAAACAGAAAACGCTGCTCGGACAACGGCATTCGTTTTTGGGTGAATACGAACTTTTGGTCAATCAGGGCTTTCTTGAGATTTTCGCCGCCGAATAGGAGGAGCTGTCTGGCTCCGGACCATTTCACAATGCGCGGAAGTTTCTCGGCAAATTTATCGATGGCTCGGCAGGTGACGGCCACAGCGTGGCCGGGGTTGGCTTCTTGAAATTGGGTTGTGGCTATGCGGGTACGATAATTTAGTTTGAGTTTATCAACCGCAAGCCTTAGGAACTTTGATTTTTTTTCCTTTGATTCGATCAGAATGGCTTTTAGATCTTCGCGGACAAGCAGACACGGGATTGACGGCAGGCCGCCGCCGGTGCCGACATCGGCGAACCAGATGCCGTTTGGCAGATATTCCAGAAGGGTAAGCGACTCGAGAATGTGGCGGGTCGCAAAAACCTCGGGCGTGGACGGGCCGACGAGGTTTAAGAATTCGTTGTGTTCCTGTAATAAAGCGTAATAATCAGCAAGCCTGTCGAGAGCGTCGTCAGAAAGATCGAGTCCGAAGGCGGCTTGATTCAGTTTGAGCGCTGTTATAAGTTTGTTTGACATTTAGTTAATTCCTGCGCTTTGTTCCACTTTTGCGTTTTTCCGGTTTTATGTGAAACGCCTCCGAAAAAAAATTTCGGCGAAGTCCGCAAAGCAAGCCAATTCAAATGAATCTGTACATAGAGAAGCCATGTCACAGTTTATCAGTCTCAATCCTTCGTTTGTAGTAATCGAGGATCGGCTGGCTTGTGATGCCGTGAATTAGGATGCTGAGAGCAACGACTGAGAGCGTCAGGCCCGTAATGTCCGAAACGTTATCGCTAAGTCCGTGTGTAAGTGCATAGCTCAAGTAATAGAGGCTGCCGATTCCGCGAATGCCAAACCATCCCATGAGCAATCGCTGCGTTCGTCCGGTGGGCGTTTTTATCAAAAATATCATAACTGCCATTGGACGAATAACCACAAACAACGTAAGCGCGAGCGGAAGGGCCCGCCAGTCCCAGTAAATGGCGAGGCATAGGCCGACGAGAACGATCAGCATCACCTCAAGCAAGCGTTCAGCGGTGTCACCGAACGATATGATATCCGAAACGACAATCCCGGCGGCCTTTGCAGGTTCCTTTAACTCTTCTTCCGAATGTGCATTGCTGGCCAGATGTTCGGCCGGGGGATGATCGGTAAAACTTTCTCGATTATCTCTGTCGGTTACTTTATTTGATCGATGTTCCGAATCCGGATTGTCAACGACAGCTTTCACTTCCGCCCGCCGAAAGCCGATACCGGCAGCAAAAACAGCCAGAAAGCCCCATGCCCCGATACTCTCGGCGGCAACGTATGCAAGCGCAATCAGCGCGAGAGCGAGAAAATCGTTGGGGGCTTTTGTTTCCTGATAACGCGTCCGCAGCCAGATCGCCAAACGGCCTACACTTTTGCCAAGGTAGTAACCGAGTAAGAGGCCAGCCGGGATTGCCCAGACAAGTCGATGCATAGCCCAGCCGGCTAACCAGCCGCCAAGGCGATCATATTCTATCCAGAGCAATGCAAATACGACAAACGGGAACGCGGCACCATCGTTAAATCCGGCCTCGCCCGAAAGGCCATATCTCATACGGTCGTCATCCGCCGCGTTATTGACAGAAACGGTACTCGCGAGTACCGGATCGGTCGGTGCGAGCACGGCACCGAGCAGGAATGCCACGGGCCAGCCTAAGCCTAAAAAGAAATGTGAGAAGACAGCGACGCCAGCGATTGAGGCCATCATTACCGGCCCTGCCAGCCGATATGATGCCGACCAGACCGGATTTGAAAAGGGCAGCCTGAGCTTTAGGCCGCCAACGAATAACGAGACAATAACGGCAATCTCGGTGAGATGTTCGAAATAGACGCTCCACTCGACGAAATTCACTTCGAGTAGTCCGAAGCCAATCGGACTAATTGCGAGGCCGAGAACGAGATAAATCGTAGATGTCGTGATAGGAAGCCGGCGCAGATAAGCCGATAGCAATGCCATCAGAAGCAGGAGAACCCCAGTTAATCCCATCCAGGCAAGAAAACTCATGCCTCAATACTAACTAATTACAGGGCATAGCGCTTGGCGAGCACGTAACTATTAAATGCGTGAAAACTGTTACCGGCTGCAAAAACAAAAAATTGGTGCGGACGAATGGAATCGAACCATCACGGGATTGCTCCCACGGGCTTCTGAGACCCGCGCGTCTACCAGTTCCGCCACGTCCGCACGTTGGGCGAACAATGAGAATACTAATTCGGCGTGTGAAACTCAAGAACAAAAGTCAGAACGGGAATCGGGGTCAGGCCCCTGTGAATTCGTGCACACGGCTGCAATGCGGACGAAGACGGTTGTGCTGCTTCAGGATCGCTCGTGTGCGTTAAGGAATAACTTTTATGTATCGACATGCCCAAGCGGCTTAAGGGCCGGACCGTTTATGACATGGCCGTCGGTTGCGAAACGCGATCCGTGGCAAGGGCAATCCCACGTTTTTTCAGTCGAATTAAAGTGAACGATACAGCCGAGGTGCGTACAGACCGCGGACAGACGGCTCAGAGTTCCGGCTTCGTCGCGAAATACCGCGATTTTCGACAGGCCGTCTCGTATGATCGCGCCTTCGCCTTTGCCGATCTCATCCTCTGAATTCACGTCGCCGGGCGTCACCCAATCGACGTACGGAGTTGTTGAGGCAACTATTTCAGGAATCGCCTCCTTCAATGATTGGGTCGCTAAACGCGAAGGATCGTAAACGTCCGCCCAGGCGTTTTCTTTACCAAGTATCAGATCGGAATTAATCATTGCGCCGATTGTCCCGTGCGTCATCCCCATGCCCGAATCACCGGTGATGATGTAAACGTTAGGCTCGCTGCCCGAGTATCTGCCTAGAAACGCCAAGCCGTCGTGCGTTTCCAGAAACTGACCGGACCATTTATAGAGCACCTCGCCCACATCGACAAAACGTGCCCTTGTCCACGATTCCAGCCGCTCGAACCTTGCTTCACCATCGTTCTCCTGACCGGTACGGTGATCTTCGCCGCCTACGATCAGAACTTCGCTGTCACCGTCCGGCTGCGTCCGCAGGTAATGGTAGGGGTCCTGCGTGTCCCAGAACAATGCCGCATCGATCGTATTCGCGGGTATGCGAAAAGCCAGAACATACGTTCGATAGGGCATAAGTTCGGGGAACATATTACTCATCAACGGATAGTTTGTCGCAAGTACCAAAGACGGTGCGGTGATTGTGTTTCCGTCGGCCAGTTTTACTTCGGGACTATCGCCGCCTTTCCATTGGGTCACAGTCGAACCCGAGACGAGAGTGCCGCCATTTGCTTCTATCGAATCGGCGAGCCCGCGAAGATATTTCAAGATATGAAACTGTCCCTGATCAGGAAAACGGAGACAGCGGCCAGTTTTGTGTTCTTTAAAAAGCTCTGTTTGTGCCCAGTCAACATTTGATAACCCACACCTGTGCGCCGCCGCTAGCTCCTCGACCAGATCGTCTTCGCCGTTCCCGTCGTCAAACAAATATCCATCCAATCTTGTAAAATCGCAATCGATCTTTTCAGTTCTGATAATTTGCTCGATTTCGTCAATGGCCCGAACGTGACTCTGCACAGCAAGCTTTGCTTTTTCCTTGCCGTGCCATTTCTCGATCCGATAGATTCTATCGTCTATAGCATTTGAAAGATGCGCCGTCGTTCGGCAGGTTTCACCGCCACCGATCAGGCCGTCATCTATAACACAAACCGTTTTACCTGATCTGGCCAGCAAATAAGCCGTAGTCAAGCCCGCAATTCCGCCGCCGACGACACAAACGTCGTAGCCAGTGTTTACAGACCTCGTCTGTCCTTCGAGTAGATCTTCGGTTGCCTCCCAGTAAGAAATCGTTTTCCCTTCGTCGCTCTTATTCATGACTATTCCTCCGTATTGATGGAGATTATTGTAATCGCTGCACACTCTCGCATCTGTATTCTAGAACACATTTATAAAGACTT
>JBBSJK010000047.1:0-26040 GCA_038257355.1 Pyrinomonadales bacterium
GGAATGGATAATCGCATCGGCCGTAAATTCCTGCATCCGGGGCCAGGTTATGGCGGTTCCTGCTTCCCAAAAGATACACGAGCATTGACAACCGTTGCTGACAAGTTTGGCGTTGAAACAATGATCGTCGACGCCGTCGTCCAAGCAAACGAACGCCAGCGCATTGCGATGATTCCAAAGATCGAAAAGCTCGTCGGTGACCTTAACGGCAAGACAATCGGCGTTCTCGGATTATCATTCAAACCCGAAACTGACGATATGCGCGAATCCCCGGCTACGGACATTATCAAAGAGATGATCAAGCGGGGTGCTACAATAAAGGCGTTTGACCCGGTCGCGATGAGCGAAGCCCGCCATTACCTGCCGGAGATCACCTACGCCATGGACGAATACGATGCGATCAGCGGAGCGGACGCTTTGGTGATCATTACTGAATGGAATCAATTCCGTGCTCTCGATATGGAAAAGGTTAAGGGCCTGCTCAAATCTCCTAAGATTGCCGATCTACGCAATATATACGAGCCAAAGGATATGCGGGAGATGGGTTTTGAATACGTCGGCGTCGGACGTTAAACCAAAATAGCAATTAAGTATTAGAAAATAAGATTTGTCCGACCTCTCTCATTCTTATAATTTAATTCTTAATTTATAATTCTAGATTTGTAGAACTATGAGCACTAAAGTCCTCATCACCGGCGGGGCCGGTTTTATCGGGTCTAATCTTGCGGATGCTTTGATCAGGCTAGGTGCCCGTGTCAGCATCATCGATAATTTCACGACCGGTTTTCTTGATAATCTCGAAGAGATCAAGGGTGACTTTGAATTTATAGAGGGCGATATTAACGATGACAAGGCGGTTGATAAGGCTATAGAGGGCGTGGAGGTTGTTTTTCATCAGGCCGCTCTACCTAGCGTGCCCCGCTCAGTTGACGACCCTGAGGAGACACATCGTGTCTGTGTCAACGGCACTTTTAATATGCTGATGAAAGCAAAAAGCAGCGGGGTTAAAAGATTTATTTACGCGGCATCGAGCTCGGCCTATGGCGATCAGCCGACGCTGCCAAAGGTCGAGACGATGCGTCCAGACCCTCTGTCGCCATACGCGGTGGCAAAATTGACTGGCGAATTATATTGCCGGGCATTTAATAATGTTTACGGCCTCGAGACAATTGCACTCAGATATTTTAATGTGTTCGGTCCCCGGCAAAATCCGGCGTCAATGTACTCGGGCGTTATCTCCCGATTTATCGACGCTCTGATGACAGGGACGACTCCCGTGATATTTGGCGACGGCAACCAGTCGCGGGATTTCACATACATCGCAAACGTCGTTGACGCCAACATAAAAGCCGCTCAAACCACCAAAGGCCTCGGCGAAACAATGAACGTGGCCAACGGCGAACGCATCACATTAAACGACCTGCTCAGCGTTTTAAAAAAAATCACCAACTCACCAGATGCGACCGCCGAATTTCAAGCGAGTCGAAGCGGAGATGTAAAACACTCACAAGCCGACAACCAAAGGGCGGTCGAATGTCTCGGTTATTCAGAAATCGTAGGACTAGAAGAAGGTTTGCGTGAGACAATAGAATGGTGGAAATCAAGCAGGTTTGCAAAATAAAAAATTGGAGTGCCTACTTTAGGAGCCTCGCTTTAGTATATAAATCAGGCCTCAAAAACTGTTATTTCGGTATCGCAAACGCCGCATCCTCTATAGTCGAATTCACCTTAACATCATTTGTCTTAAAATTTGCGTAAGCTGTGATTGGCCCTAGATCAAATCGCTGGGCATATCTCTTTGGCACGACAATGCCCTCGACCGTCACAAACTCATCAATTTCGACGGAGGTTGTAATGGCCCGGTTACTGGCATCCGTCCATTTTGATTCGTAGGTCTTTATCTGGCCAGTTTTCTCATTGATATAGAAATCGGTATAGAAACCCTCCTGTGTGGTAATGCGAAAACCTTTGCGTTTCTTGCTGCCATCCGGCAGGGCCGCGACAATATACCCGGTCTCGCCGACCTTTGGTAGCAGCGGAAAGCCGAGGCTGGTAACGGGCGGAAGCGTAATTCCAGGTATTGATGAGAAAGTATATTGCCCGTCAAATGTCTGCTTTAGCTGTTGAATCGCCGTGACGATTTCAAAATAATACTTCTCGCCGCTAATCGCTGTTGAAAAAGCACCGGGCAATGACTGGCCGTTAAAACTGAGGTCGGCCGAGCCTTTCATAATCAGCGACCGCATCTTTTTTAGCTTGTCGCCGCCATGCGCCGCGAGCGTAGCTTTTGCTAGATCGAGCGGCGTGACCGGGACAGAAGCGACAACCGATTTTGTAGAAGCAGCTGGTTTAGAAGCAGAATTATGTTGCGCCACTCCATTGAGCGAGAGGACGGTGATAATAACAAAGCAGCCGAAATATTTTTTCATATACTTATCCCCAATATTTTAACCCGGATAACACATTAGAGTCATTTGTTAATTAAATTACCTTGCTTGATTCTCAGCGAACTCTGCGTCTTTCTCTCCGGCCTCTGCGTTAAAGTCGTCTTGACTACATTCATCCCAACTTTAAAGCAGAGATCGCTGAGGCGAACCCAGAGATCGCAGAAGTTTTTTTTTAACAAATACTACCCCGAATTTTTTCTATTTCAATCCAGCGTCATTTAAAACTTCTATAAGTTATCTGAGTTTAATCTAACCAAAAGAGGGATGGAATCATATTATGTTTCATCTCTATTTGTTTTCCAATTATACGCGATTAGCTGTTTACCAGCTAAATCTCATGTTAAGTTCGATCCGGCGGTTCGGGCCGCTGCTTCCGCCGCCGAAAGGGCCAAAGCCGCCGCTGCGGGATGATGTCGATTGGCCAAACCGGCTGTTTGTCAGAGTGCCTGATGGATTGTTGAAATTGACGGTATTGAATAGATTATTTACAAAAACGCCGATGTTCAGGTTGTACGGCTTACGACCCTCGCCGCCAAAGCCGCCGCCGCCCATCCGTCCCATGCCACCTCGGCCACCACCCGGGCCGCCGCCGATCATGACGTTCTGTCCAGCCCCGCCGCCTGATGCTGCCCTCGCGGCCGCAGATGTGCCAAAACCAAAATTCTTGCTAAACCGCATACTAACCGTAAAACTCGACGGCCCCTGGCCATAATTTCTCGGAACGATCGAGGTCGGGTCGTTACCCGTTATATCGCAGAATGAATTTTTCAGCCCAAGCTCGTTGCAGCGGTTTAGCAACTGGCCAAATGTCGGCCGCTCGTTGAGAAATCCGTCGCCGTTCGCGTCAACGCCACGCGTGATATTAAAAGGCGAGCCAGAGCTGATATTAATAATCGGACTGAGTGAAACATTCCACGGAAGAGTAACATTTCCAAACAGAAAGAAACTGTGTCGGACATCTTGCGAAGATCGTCCGAATTCGCCCGTCAGATCATAAGTATAAGCCGGCGTACTGTTTGCCCCGTCCGTATCACCCTCCGAAAATCCAAGGTTGTAGAATGCACGAAAAGTAAATCTCGGGCTAATATTACCCACCAAAGAAGTCTGTAGCCGGTTTTGTCTAATCGTGCCGCTCGACTCGTATACGTTGATGTTACCCGCAGTCGGATCAGGCCTGACCGCTCCGACACAGTTCGAGGGTGTCAGACAAATCGGAGCATTGATATTACGCGTCCGAAGCTGATGCAGAGACCGCACGGAGAAAAATGTACTGCTAAGAGTGAATTTTGTACTCAAAGCCCGTTCGATCGAGAAAATAGCCTGAATCGAATATGGCGTTTGTAAAGTAGGCGATATGCCGCGGATATTATTTGACTGGGGTAGAGCAGTCAAAATCTGGTCAATTGTCGGTACATTTATGACGCCTGTCTGAGTAAAAACCGGCTGTGCAAGCAGAGCAATGGCCGCAGCCCGGCGGACCGGATCGGAATCATTGGCACTTACCAAAAGGCTCAGCTGGTTGACGCCGTTAAAACGATCCGCCTGCAGCGTAAAGTTTTCGCTAAACCGGTTGTAAAAGATACCCGCACCGCCACGGATTACAAATCTCGGCCTTCTCGCTCCGCCGGCTCCTGGCTCCCAGGCAAAACCTACCCTCGGGGCAAAGTTAAAGTTACTGTTAATATTTGATTGATTTTCGTAACGGACTCCAAGGCTAAGAAGAAGATCGGGGCGAATTTTCCAATCATCCGATAGGAAGAGGCCGCCATCAAATTGAGAAATATCGATCTCTGGGTTGCCGGTTGTGATGTTAAATTGTGTCGGATTAAATCGCGGTCCAACTGACCCTGTAAGATTCTGTCGAAACTGCTCGATCGAGCTGAGAGCCGGAGTGACGACAACGCAGTCCGGGCCGACCGGGCTGCATGCGACTGGTGACCGGATCTCGGGGGCACCGGGAAACAGGAATGTACCGGCATAATTATTTTCAGAGCGATCAGTTATACTGACATGCCTAAATTTACCGCCGAACTTGATAGAGTGCTGCATGTTTCTACCCAGAGATGTGCTGGTAAAATTGTTTACTTCCCACAATTTCTCTTGAGCGAAACTCAATCCGATAGACGCTCCGCCACCAATAAAAGCGTTTGTCACATTTATTGTAGGCATCGAATTATCGCCATTTTGCTCATTGTAATTATTGCTGTACTCAAAACGCGTCTCATTTATAGTTTTCTCGTTAATTATCATTGTTTCGGTTATGCGAAACTCATGTTCACGACCAGACGATACAAAGGCCCGCGAGGGCAGTGATGTTTCGCTAATCCCTTGATTCTCTCTTGTATTTCGGCTGAAACTGTAACGGACAATTAGCGTGTTACGATCGTTGATCGCATAATCAAATCGCGGATTGATCCGAAGATTATTTGTCGGCACTTGGACATCCTCTCTAAAGCCGATTATGTTAAAAGACGGATCGATTATCTGAGCGTTAATGATAGTATTGTTATCGACGTCCCGATTTTGCACATCAATCGAAAACGAGGATCGGCCTCTTACAATCGGGCCAGCAAAATTTCCGCCAAAAGTCCGCTGCTGAGTCGGTGCTCGGTTTAGGGCAAACGGATTACGCGAATTGAGGCTCTCGTCGTTAAAGTTTGCGTTAACCGATCCACGCCACCTCTCCGAACCAGGCCGTGTTAAAATCTCGACCCGGCCCGAACCGACCCGGTCGTATTCAGCCGAGAAAGGGTTACTGTTGATGCGTATCTCGCGGATCTGATCTTTTGACGGCAACTGGCCGCCGGTAAATCCGTCAATATATATCTGTCCGCCGTCCGGACCGGCCGAGCCTCCGACCAACGCCATTAACGCAGCCCGTAGCTGGTCAGGATCGTCTGGCAGGGCTTCGAGATCAGCACCCTTTATGACGGTCGCATCCGCATTATTAGTCGGATCCGTAGAGATCTGCTCGTTGTCAGAAACTTCAACATTTTCGGTAATCTCGCCCACTGAGAGCACTACTGTCAACTCATTACGCTGACCCGAGGCGATAGTTACCTCAGTATTCTCGTAAAGCCCGAATTGAGGGGCTATAGCCTTAACCGTATATTTACCGGGGACGAGACCTGTCACTGCAAATTCGCCTCTGGCATTGCTGATCGATTGTTTTTGAACACCGGTCGCGGATACCACGGTCACTGTCGCTCCGGTGATCACGGCCCCAACAGTATCGACAACCTGTCCGCCGACGCTGCCGACAGCCTGAGCAAATACCGAACCAGTCGCTATAAACGATATTAATCCAAACAATAAAAAGGGTCTGATGAATTTCATGATAATAAATTGATGTTAGATAAAATAAGAAAATGACGGCCTTATATAAAGGCCGTCTTAAAAGAATTAGAATTTAGGGGCCTTCGATCCCGTCCAACCCTGGGATAGTGAAACCAGACGCGACGCCGCCCTGGCCGCGTCGTCCTCTACCGGTCGCTTGTGCCGCACGTAGAAATGGCTCAACCCCCGCAAATAGTTTGATAGCTTTGATGCGGTCCATATTGGTAGATTTTGTACTTGAAAGTGCGATAATATCGCCGGTTTTGAGATCACCAGCGGTGATACTGGGTGAGCGATCGAGTATATCCTCGATACCGCCATTCGCTCTGGCCCCGCCCATTCCGGGGCGTCCGCCTCCCGGTGTCTGGACTTGTCCGCCTGGACGTCCTCCGACCTGGCCCATCGGCCGGGCACCGCCTGCTCCCATCATCTGCATCCTGGCAAGCATTTCAGCTTGTTCCGCCGGAAATCGCTTGAGGATCGATGTCTCGCCTATAACAACTGTGATTTCCTTTTTCGTTTCAAGATTTGTTATAACCACTTCATTCTTGGCAATGTCGATTGACTTAACAGTACCGGCGACCGTTTGAAATGCCCCGGTGATGACCTGTTCCGCCGCAAAACTCACCCCATCGGTACTCCTGTCGCCCACGGCCCGCATCATGTCACCCGTTTTGATATCCAGTAGCGAACTCAAAACCGCCTCGTTAAACCTGACCGAATCAGGAGCGTAGCGGAGAAACTTGGCATCTGCCTTTGGTGTAAGTGTGACGGTGCTCGTGCCGGTCAGAGTGCGAGTCTCGACGTTGATCTGATTTGTTTGGGTGTTGACCGAAACCACCTTGCCGGTTATGCCGCGTGTTTTCCACTCGCCGCTTTCCTTTGCGCTCTTGGCATCGATGTCGGCTTTGGTCATAAAATATACGGCACGGGCAGGGATTGCTTTACCGTCAGCCGCAAGGATGCCCGTAACCGTCAGTTTGTCGCCAATACTGATATCCGTTGACGATCCGGGCGTCGCTGTGGTCAGATTCGGATTATCGGCCGAGATGCGTTTGAAAATCGATTTGTCGGTAATCACGATCTCAACCGGCCCGGTTTGAGTTGTAACCGTAAATTTATTGTCGCCGACCGTCACTACATCTCCGACGACGATCGATGGCTTGATCGCAACCGCAGGCGTCTGGCCAAAAACTAGGGCAAACATACCTGTAAATAGAAATATCAAAGCGGTAACTAAAATGTTCTGCAGCATAATAATAATTTAATGATCCTCGAAATCTGTACGCGCACTAAATCCAAAAGTTGCGTGTCACAAGGACTATGACGTTTATAGTAACAGTATGGTTTCAGACTATTTGTAAAGAAATGTAAAAATCTGCAAGCATTCGCCTTACGGGTTTTGCCACTTCGGAGTCGTGCGACCGGTGAGTACCAGTCCGATGCCAACGACGAAGATCGAAAACAGGGCGATCAGCCACACATACGGGAGCGAAAGCAGCAGTGTCCATATAAGGACACCGATTAGTATTGCGAGGGTTTCCGAGCGGTTATTGTCAGAGAGAAGGTGCTTTTGAACGAGCTTACCGATGCTGACCTGTAGTGCGACGCGTCCAAAAACATAACCGAGCAAAAGAAGCAGCATGCCCATTATGGCAAGGGTCGCACTCAGATAATTTGGCAGGGCCAGTGTCCCGCCGATGATCAGCCCCAGGATAAGCAAAAACGCAGCGGCACCGATCGCACTTATTTTCAGCGACGAGAGGTGAATCCGAGCGACCGCGCGGCTGACCGCACCGGGAGCGATGGTCGTCATAACGAGCGAGATGACAAACCAGAAAAGAGCGACAACGAGCCGCTGTGCCAGAAAGCCGACACTAAAGCTCGGCGATAAGATCTGTGACGGATTTTGCCCGAAATTTCTCAGCTCTTCCTCAAACACGCCAAACATCACGGTTTCTTTTCCCGCTTCGCGCAGAGGTGTTTGGCTTTCCGGTTTGTAGGCACCGCCAAAAACTATGATGTCCCCGCCGATGTAGGCGTTTTCCTTTTGAATCACGTTGCCGCCGACCGTTGCCACATCACCATCGACGCGGCCCTCGACTATCACGTCGCCGCCAATGGCAAGGACGCCTTTGGCCTGTTTATTTACGATCACAGATTTACCGATGACGATCACGTCCTGTTCCGGAGCGTCATTAACGATCACGGTCTTTTGGTCATCGGAAACGGAAATTTCGGGAATTGCCGCAAAGACACTAACAGTAAATAGTTGGATGAGGAAAAGAAACAGGAAAATCAGAGCAAGTCTGGGTGGAAATCGCCGCGGCCGCTGTACACACCTGTGCAGGCATTCCATTGGGGGGAAACCTGCTCCTGAAGATAATACAGATGGGTATTTCACTGTTACTATGTGGGATCGGTAAAATCAAGCACGACGAATTCTCATTACTTTGAGTGAAACGAACATGAGCGAGGCGGCACAAAACGCCGCCGAGACGACCGCAAATACCATATCAAATGGGACCTGTGTTGCAAATGAACGTAAAACGATGACCACGCCGACAAATAAAGAGTAAACAAGATGGCCAAAAAAACCACCGACTATTGCTGCCTGACCAAGAGTGTTATAAACGCCGTCAAAGATCTTGCCCGCCTCGGCACCCATCGCAAAAAGTACAAACAAAAAAAGCCCCGTACAAATAAATATCGCGTTATAAAGTTCTCTGGGCCGACGCACCCCGCTGACATTGCTCTCGGCATTAGCGACGATAAGTTTTGTAAAGTTTGCTGGCAGTTTGATATCAGGTTCAGCTTTGAGGCTCGAATTCAGGCCACACAAAAACTGCTTCTGCTGATTCAACTCATACGAGCAAGTCTGGCAAAGCGCAAAATGAGCTTCCAATTCGATCTCGCGCACAAGATCGAGCTCGCCATCAATATAGGCTGAGATCTCATCCACCGGGCATTCGCGAGTTATGATGTGAGTAACGTCGGTCAACATCTATTTGAGAAATTTTATTGTCAGCGGATAGTTCCACATTTCGCCGTTATTCGCCTTGATACCGCCGATGATCGGAAAAATTATTGCCAAAAGCCATACGATAAGACCGGTCAGAAAGCCGACGAGCACAAACATCAGTACAAAGCTTACCACCCCGTATATAGTTGCCGAGATCATCCAATTCGTCACCATTTTGCCGTGCGCATCTAGTGCATGCATTTTATCCTTTTGCGTTTGCCAAAGGATGATCGGCAGGACGATTCCCAGCGGAAAAATAAGTGCAAAGGCGAGGCCCGACAGATGTAAAAACATTCCCATCTGCCTCTCGTCCTGAGTTTGCAAAGATGTCGGCTGCATTTGCTGCATATTAAAGCTCATCGTTTATACCCCCGTAAATCCTCTTTCAATAAATAGATCGCGCATCATCTCGCGTGCGCGAAACAGACGGTTTTTTACAGTTCCAAGCGGCAATCCGGTTACCTCGGCGATCTCGTCATAGCTCAAATCGCGTCCGTGCCGCAGCATTATTAGGTCACGATAGGTCGCCGGCAGACATTTTATGACCGAATCGATCTCGGTGCGCCATTCGCTGCGTTCGCGGTCCTGTTCCGGGGACAGGCCGGGGCTTTCGAGTTGTATTTGGTAGGAGCCGTCCGCATTCTCGGTCTCAAGACTCTGCGGCGTCACCGAATTGCGACGCATATGATCGACCGCAGCGTTGTGAGCTATGCGATACAGCCAAGTCGAGAATTTATATTCTGGGCTATATTTGGTAAGCGAATTATAAACCTTGATGAATACTTCCTGAGTCACATCTAACGACGAATCGTAGTCGCCGAGCATACGAAAAACATAGCTCGTGATCGGCCGTTGATAACGGCGGACAAGTTCTTCAAACCCGTCTGAGCGGCCATTTATGGCTCCGGTTATCAACTCACCATCCGTGAGTTTCCGAATCAGGTCAATTGAGATCGCTTGTGAAGTCATCGTTAGGTGGTTATTACGGTAATTTTATCCGATTTGTTTCATTCCGCAAGACGTGAGAAAGAATTTTAAACGCAAAATGCACGAAAGAGCTAATTATTTTCTTAACTTAACGTTTTTCGCGGTTGGCAAAGCCTTCGCGAGAGCGTACGACGAGGCCCTCCCTATCAACCTTGACCTTGACAATACTCGATTTACCGACAGCCCGGTCTTCACTGGGATAATAACCGACACTATAAAATTCGCGCAGCTCACTCGCTATCTTAGAATAGGCCTCGGCTAGATTTACGAGCGTGGTGGCTTCATAACCGCGTCCGCCCGTCCGCATCGTCAATTGGCCGAGATACTGGGCAGCTTTTTCATATTCCTCCACAGTCGTGCCCCGGTTGCCGTGTGTCCCGATGGTCGAGAGGATTGCAGGAAACGGGTTGCTGCCTGTTTGTGTGGTCGGGATAGTGATCGATGGCGGTTTCTGAATCATCGGGCCATTTTTCATTCTTTGGACATCCGCAAACGTGTCGTATCTGATCGTGTAGATCAACGAATCGATTTCCATTGCGTCATTCAGGTTTTGCACATCATCCGAACGCCGGCTGGACGTATCTACCCCGTCGGTAAAGAGAATTATGGCTTTTCGACCCTCGATGTGTCGAAGGTGATTATTCATAACCAAATCCACGGCTTCGTAGAGACTCGTGCCATTGGCGATTTTCGTGGTTTTTATCGCCCTGTAGATATCTTTGCGATCGTTTGTCGCTTCGCATAAGATGTGCACCTCGCCGTCAAAAGAAACCACCATCACCTTGTCCTGCGGCCGCAGTTGATCGATAAATGCGATTGCGGCCGACTGGATCTCTGCGATCTTAAATTTTGTCGAGTAGCTCATGTCGAGCACTAACGCGACTGTAAACGACTCGTGTTCGTTTGCGAAAAGAGCAACTTCCTGTTCCTTGCCGTTCTCAAAGACCTTGAAGTTATCCTTTGCAAGCCCGCCGATAAACCGGCCTTTTTTATCCATCACGCGGACAGGAACGGAGACAAGCTGTGTGCTGACTTTAATAATTTCCCCATCGTCCGGAAATTCGGTGACCGTATTTAACCGCAGCGAATCGGGCGTTTTCAACGGTGTAGGTGTGGGCACAGATTCAGTCTGTCGCTGGTTTTTCTTGACATTTATTATGGTTTCGGTACGGTTGGACTGCGCAAAAACACTCGCTGTAAAACCCGCGGTCAGACTAAAAATAACGACTGTGAGAAGAGATTTCATTGTAAACTTTTACAAATTTAGATTCTACGATGCATATTCTATATATTAAAGATGCAAAACGCAGAAAAAAGGAAGTATAACTATCTACTCCCCTTTCCTCTAATTAGTAAAAAAGGCTTTTAACGTCCGGCCAGATTCCTGCCGCTTTGACCGACGATGTAGCTGTTTTTGGCTCGCACCACGACACCGGGCCGCATTACACGGATTCTGATCTGCTTGCGGTCACCGAGTTTGCCGACATTCTCCGGATAATATCCAAGCGAATACTGACGACGAAGCTCCTCGGCGATGCCGGCAAATGCCGCATCTACATTAGTAATTGACTGTGCATCAAACTGGCGTCCGCCGCTGTTGGTTGCGAGCAGTTCGAGATACCTGCGGCCTCGTTCATATTCCGGTGATGTATTGCCGCGGCCGCGGGAACGGCCACTTATGTTCGGGTCAGCTCCGCTAAGAATTGCTCCGAGGATATCGCCGAATGTACCGCCGCCTCTGCGGCCTCGCGGCTGCGGAAAATTATTGCCACCGCCATACATATAGCCCGATGTGTCATATCTGATCGTGTAAAAAAGTGCGTCAACCTCCTCGGTCGCCCGCAGAGTGCTCTCATATGTCGCCCGGCGGGACGTTGTATCCACACCGTCGGTGAATATAACGACGGCCTTTCGCCCCTGTATTCGCCGAAGTTGCTCGTCAATCACATAATCGACTGCTTCGTATATGCTCGTTCCGTCGCCAAACTGAACGTTTCTAATAGCATTTCGCAATTGGTAACGATTATTTGTAGCCGGACTCAAAACCTGTACGTGCTGGTCAAATGAAATGACCATCACTTTATCGCCAGGCCGAAGCTGATTGATAAACGTAATCGCCGCATTCTGAATCTCATCAATATTAAACTGCGTCGAAGGGCTGACGTCAATCAACAAAACAACCGTAAACGGCTGCTCGACCGATTGAAAATAATCAAGCTTTTGCTCGACGCCGTCCTCAAAAATCTTAAAGTCCCGTTGCTGCAGACCCGAGATAAAACGTCCGTCGCGGTCAAGCACCGACACGGGCATCGTAACGATATTGGTCTCGATCCGGATGACCTCGCCGTCGTCCTCGGGCGGCGTAGCTGTCGGAACAGAACTTGGACTATTGCGGCCGCTCGACAAAACCGGCGGTCCGGCCGGAGGTACATTTCTGTACGGGTCGTTCAGTATCTGTGGCGGTGTCGCCGTCGGTGCGACACGCGGTCGCGTCGAGGTATTAGTCTGCCCAAACGCTCCAACCACAAGCGTCCCCATAATAGTCGCAAAAACGGCAAAGTTTTTCATCAGAATCATGTTCTCCGGACTAATCAATACTTTGGGGAAAGCGTCAAATATGATTATCGCACGGAACATTTCGTTGCTATCAATTTTATTCCAGAAAATCGATTGCCAGATCATGAAATTTGGACCTGACCGAATTAATATTAACAAACGGCAAATCGTGGTTGTGAGTCCGGTTCGTCAGCAAAATAAAAACCCGCTCTTTAACCGGGTCGATCCACAGGCTCGTCCCCGTAAACCCAAGATGCCCAAAGCTTTCCGGTGACATCTTCGTCCCGGCCGTCGATTCCGGCGTCGAGGCGAGTTGGAAAGCGAATGAGCGGTGTTCGCTCATGCCATTGGTCAAGTTCGTTCGAAAGGATTCGCAGGTTTCCGGCTTGAGGATCGATGTGTAATTCGGCAAAAACTGCCGAGCGATCTTAAAAGTCTCTGCCGCCGTCGAAAACAGGCCAGCGTGACCTGCCACGCCGCCCATAAAATAAGCATTCCCGTCATGGACCTCGCCACAGATAGTTTGGGAGCGAAAATGATCTGCGACAGCGGACGCCTCCGGGTCAATGCTGGGAACGACAGTGACCGAGGTTTTCGCGTCGGAACCCAAGCCACCTAAATATTCCTTTTCAACACACATTCCCCTCTCAAACCCATTTCCCTTCTCACTACCCGCGATCCGCCGGCGGTCCGAGGCCGGGTTGAAAGACGTGTCCGCTAGGCCAAGCGGTGAAAATATCGTTTCACCCGCCACCTCGTCGAGGCTTTTGCCCGTGACCCGTTCTATTAACTTCCCCAGCGCGATAAAATTAAGATCGCTGTAGGTCACAGCGTTTTGCCCATAAATAAGCGGCGTCCGCCCGATCTCTCCGATCACGTCGGTCGCATCCGAAACGAGCAAATAAAACGGCAGCCACGCGGGTAGATGTGAGGTGTGTGCTAGGAGATCGGAAACAGTTATCATTCGCTTCCCTTCTATATCGAACTCCTTAAGATAAATACTCACCCGGGCGTCTAGCTGAAATCTGCCGGTTTCGATGAGATGAGCTGTCAACAGACCGGTCACGAGCGGTTTGGTCAAACTCGCCAGATCATAGATCGTATCGACCGCCGCCTCGATCCTCTCCGGTTCGACGACAGCAAACCCAACTGCATCATGCAAGACTATCTCGCTTTTTTCCGCGACCAGATAAACGGCGGACGGAAAATCGCCTTCGCTGATGCGTTCAGCTAAAAAACTTGAAATCTGTTCTTCCTTCATCAGAATCTGCGAGAGCGTCAACGTGCATTATATTTATCTTAACTCGCATCGCTGTCTGTTGACAGAAAAAGACGAGCAGGAATAGACTAAAAGTCTAAAATTCATTTTTGAGAGGTAAAACTATGAGCAAAGCAGAATCTGCTGAACTGATCCTTAAACTTTACGACCTGCGACGCGAGGAGAAAATGCGCGAGGCGCGTAACTGGATATTTTCCTTCAACCCGACCAGCGCCCAGGACATCATGAACACCATGATGAACCCCGAAGTCGGCCCTTACCTGCGAATGGTCACGTCCTACTGGGACATGGCCGCCGCCCTCGTCAATCATGGTGCGATCGATGCCGACATGTTTAACGACACCGCCGGCGAGCACACGATGGTCTTCGCCAAGGTCGAACCTTTTCTCGCCGAACTGAGAGAAATGTTCCAGGAACCCAAGGCCTTCTACCACCTGGAAAAGGTCATCCTCGACCAGCCAAACGGTGCCGAAAAAGTCAAAAAGACCCAGGAATGGCTCAAAACCGTCAGCGAACAAATGGCTGCTGCCCAAACGAGCGAAGCCGCCGCGTAATTCAACGCTTCTTAAAAAACAGCTGTTAGCCGAAAGCTGACAGCTGTTTTTATTTGATGTTCAATCGATCGGTGTGAGCGTTAATTCGATCCAGAACGCCGACCGCCAGGGCTAATGCCCGCCGTCCGTCTTCGCCCGTCACCGGAGCCGCTGTATCATTTTCAATCGCATTCAAAAATGCGGTGATCTCGGCCCTGAGCGGTTCAACATCATCGATCTCCAATCGGTTTATTGATATGCCAAGCAGCGGATGAGCAGCGTCCGGATCGAGCGAAGTGACCGAGGCGAACTTTGTACCGTAATCCAAAACCACATAAGAACCCGTTTGATAAAACCGTGTCTTTCTAACCTTGTCAGTGCCGATTCGCGAGGCGGTGATGTTGGCGACGGCTCCGTTTTCAAATTCGATGCGGGCGTTGGCGGCGTCGACTTTGTCAGAGATCACGGGAATGCCGACCGCTCGTATTTCTGATACCTTCACATCTTCGCCGACGAGCCATTGGACGGCGTCGAGGTCGTGGATCATAACGTCGAGGACTACATCGACATCGAGCGAACGGTTCGGGAACGGCGAAACGCGGTGGATCTCGAAATACAGAGGCTTTGTCACGTGCGGACGCAGGGCGACCATCGCGGGATTAAACCTTTCGAGTTGGCCGACCATCAGCTTTGCACCCGATGCATCGGCGGCGGCGATCATTTTGTCGGCTTCATCGAGAGTCAGGGCGATCGGCTTTTCGACCAGAACGTGAACGCCCGCGTCGAGAAATGCGCAAGCGATATCGCAGTGCGTTTCCGTCGGCGTCGCGATCGAGACGGCATCGACCTTGCCGACGAGATCTCGCCAATCCGTAAAGCTCGTACAATTAGTATCGGCACCGACAGTCGCGGCCGTTTCGATATTTGCATCACAAACGCCGATCATCTCGACACGGCCTTCGGCGGCGATCTCGGCATAGTTTCGCCCATGGTGACGGCCGAGGCTGCCTACGCCGATCGCGGCCACTCGCAATATACGATTTTCCACCATAATTTGATTACAAGCCGATTATCAGCAATACTTTACATTCTCATTTAAGATGGCCGAAAATACAAAGACCGACGCGCTTGGGCCGCAAAACATACCGCGATATGTCTGGATAATCCTGGCGTTGCTGACGGTATTTGTCTATTTGTTTGGCCTCACCATTCCGTTTCTCGGCCCCGACGAAACGCGATATGCCCAGGTTGCCCGCGAGATGTTTGACCGCAGCGACTGGGTCACAACTACGCTCGGCGGATTTAGCTGGTTCGAAAAACCCGCGTTGCTATATTGGCTACAGATCGCCTCGTACAGCCTGTTTGGCGTTAATGAATTTGCCGCACGACTTGGCCCTGCATTGTTCGGACTTGGAACGATCACTAGTCTCTGGCTCATCGGCCGGGCCGCGATAAAATCTGAAATTTCAAATCTCAATTTTGAAATCACCTCGCGTGATTTTCCCAACTGGCTCGCGTTAATCTCCGCATCGTCCCTCGGCATTATCGTATTTTCGCGTGGAGCTAGTTTTGACATTATCATCACGTTTCCGCTAACGGCGGCTCTAGTGAGTTTTTTTATATTTGACCAATCCGTAGAGGCGACATTCAAGAAACGATATCTGCCGCTGACGCTGTTTTATGTGTTTATCGGATTGTCTCTGCTCGCTAAAGGCTTGATCGGAATTGTTTTTCCGTTTGCGATCGTCGGGTTTTATTATCTACTGTCACGCAGGTTTCCGCGTCGGGAATTTATATTAAGTTTATATTGGGGCACTCTGCTCGCGGCCGCAATCGCAGCGACATGGTATCTGCCGATGTATCTGCGGCACGGATACGCATTTATCGACGAGTTTTTTGTTCAGCATCATTTCCAGCGTTTCACATCAAATAAATACCGTCATCCACAACCGTTTTATTTCTTTTTGTGGGTTCTGCCGTTGATGACGCTGCCTTGGCTGCCGTTCTTTTTTGCCTCGCTTTGGAAACTTACTAAGAATCTATTTCTCCACTTCACCTCGTCTCCGCGTCTCCGCGTCACGCCTTCTCCTCTCCAACTGTTTGCTACAGCCTGGCTCATCGTGCCGCTCGCCTTCTTTTCTTTTTCTGGTTCCAAGCTGCCGGGTTATATACTGCCCTCCGTTCCCGCAGCAATCATTTTGACAGCGGTCTTTGTCTGTCAGTTGGCTGCGGCCAGTAATAAGTGGCGAAATGCGGTGCTGGTGACAGCCGTTTCCACGTTTGCGTCTGTCTTTCTGCTGCTTACTTTCGCTTTACCCCATTTTGCAGAGACTGACTCGGTCAAAACTCTTATTCAGACGTCAAATGAACGCGGCTATGCGGCGAGTCGAGTCTTGATGCTCCACACCGTCTCGCACAATGCCGAGTTTTACGCCGCCGGACGCCTGCTGCGGGATACTACCGGCATGCAAAGAAAGTTTTATAGTGTAAATGAGATTTTACCCGCACTTGAGGCAGAAACCGGACGGCAGGCGATTATCCTGGTCCCGCTTCAACATCTTTCGCTTCTGACACGCGATGAGAGGATTACGACAGACGTGCTAAAAGACAACGGTGAGTTGGCGGTCGCCATAGTAACCGCAAAATAGTTATTCCGCCGCCCTTTGCAGACGGTCCATCAGAGCCACACCGATTCCGGTTTCGTCAACTTTTTCACAGTAAATCTTTTTAATTCCAACCCTGTCACATTCCCTGAAAAACTCGAAAATTGTATGAGCGTATTCGCCAATATTTGAGCAAACAAATTCCTGTTCAAACCTAGCCGCGGGCCGTGAAAGCCCAATATACGCCGCGTTCGGTTCTGACTGCAAGTCGTTGATGTTTTCGATGATAATAACACGAGCGCGAGGCGAATAATGACGATGACGCAGTCCGGGGCTGCGTGGCGATTCGAATTCGACACCATCATTTATCGATGTCTGAGGAACGACGGCTTGAAGCTGTTCGAGCGAAACCGAGCCGCTTCGCAGCACAAGCGGAATATCCGATGTGCAATCAACAACTGTCGATTCGAGTCCGATCTCGGCCGCATCAGACTGCAAAATACAATCGATCCGCCCATCCAAATCTTCGATAACAGCTTGCCAGGTCGTCGTGCTTGGCCGCCCCGACAAATTTGCCGAAGGCGCAACAACCGGCGTCGCACATTTAGACAGAAACTGTTGTGCAAGAGCAAATCGCGGCATTCGAATACCAATCGTGTCGAGTCCGGCAGTCGAAATCAGCGGAACCGCTTCTTTCTTTTTGAGAACGACTGTCAGAGGCCCCGGAAAAAAAGCGTCTATAAATTTTTGCGCTGGTTCAGTGACATGAGCTGACAAATCATCGATCTGTTTCGTATCTGAAATATGAGCGATCAGAGGATTGTCGGACGGCCGTTGCTTTGCCTCGAATAACCGGGCGACAGCTTTCTCATTAAAAATATCCGCTCCGAGGCCGTAAACGGTCTCGGTCGGAAACGCGACAATGCCGCCGCGTTTAATAAACTCAGCGGCCTCAATGGGTGAAGTGGTCAGGACGGTTTTCACACAAAGAAGTTTTACGCAAAGCCGCTAAGAACGCAAAACCTAGAGACTGATCTGCTTCGGCTTTCCGGTTTTGTAAGCGAAGAGCGACAGGCTAAACTCAATATGTGATTATCGCCGAAAAACTCAAGTCTTTGCCAACCGCCGCCGGGATTTATATCCATAAAAACGCGGCTGGAAAGATCATCTATGTCGGCAAGGCAAAAAATCTGCGTAACCGCGTCCGCTCGTATTTTCACGCTAGCCGTAATCACGATCCAAAAACTCGACAGCTCGTAAAAGTGATCGCCGATTTTGAGTTTATTGTTGTTGATAATGAGGTTGAGGCCCTCGTACTCGAGTCAAATCTGATCAAAAAACATAAACCGCGATTCAACGTTTTCCTCAAAGACGATAAATCCTATCCGCATTTAAAACTGACCAACGAACCCTTTCCAAAGGTCGTTGTGACCCGGCGGATCGTGCGTGACGGTTCTAACTATTACGGCCCGTTTTTGCCGGCGGCGCTGGCCCGCCACACTTTGAACCTGGTAAACCGCGCCTTTCAGCTTCGCACGTGCGAGATCGAGATTGATGGCAAACTACCGCGCCCTTGTCTCGAATATCATCTCAAACGCTGTCTCGGTCCGTGCGTCAAAGGCCTCTGTACACAAACCGAGTATCAGGAAGCGGCGGCGGACGTAAAGATCTTGCTCGAAGGAAAAAATAAGGAACTAGCAAAGACCCTGGAGCTGCGAATGTGGCAGTATTCGGAAAACGGACAGTACGAGCTGGCGGCCAAATATAGAGACCTAAACAAAACGGTCCTCGCCCTCAGTGAACAGCAGAAAATGGCGACCACGGCTGACCGCGATGTTGATATTATAGGCTTTTACCGCGAAAATCAGCGGCTCGCCTTACAGCTTTTCACCATGCGCGAAGGGCGTATTGTCGGGCGGCGCGAATTCTTCTGGGAAGATTTAGTCGAGGACGATTCTTTTAACGCATCCGAATTTTTAGGCGAGGTTCTCGCCCAGTATTATTCGACGGATTATGTGCCGCTTGAGATACATGTGCCACAAGATTTTGACGACCGCGCAATTTTAGAGAAAGCTCTAACAGAGCGGCGTGGGCGGCGGGTAAAGATTCTCGATCCAAAACGCGGCACCAAACGCAGTCTCGTCGAACTCGTTGAAACGAACGCTAAGATTGCTTTTGAACAGCGTTTCCGCGTTCTCAAACCCGATTCCCAGAAGGTCCTCGAAGAACTTCAGGAACTGCTCGAACTCTCGTATTTCCCAGAGCGGATCGAGTCGTTCGACATCTCAAATATCTCCGGGGCAGAGAATGTCGCCGGTATCGTCGTCTTCGAAAACGGCAAACCCGCCAGGGCAAACTACCGCCGTTTTATTATCAAATCGGTCGAAGGGGCAAACGATTTCGCATCGATGCATGAGGCCGTCTTTCGCCGTTATAAACGGCTGCTCGCCGAGGAAAAGCCACTGCCCGAACTAATCTTTATAGACGGCGGCAAAGGTCAGCTCAGCGCCGCCGCCGCCGCGATGCAGGCACTAGATCTCGAACAGATTATGCTCGTCGGCCTCGTCAAACCGCAAAAACAACACAAACAAATCTCTCATCTGCTGATCCACGGCCGCGAAGACCGTCCGATTCCCTTTGACCGCCATTCGCTTGCCTTTCGCCTGATACTACAGGTCCGCGAGGAAACGCATAAAACTGCACTGGAATTTCACCGGAAACGTCGCGAAAAGCGTGATTTCTCTTCCGAACTTTCAGAAATTCCGGGAATCGGCGAAAAACGAAAGATGAAATTGCTCCGCTCGTTTGGTTCGATTGAACGAATCGCCAAGGCTACGGTTAGCGAACTTTCACCATTTGTCGGGCCCAAAGCCGGGACTGAAATATTTGATCACTTTGCAAAGCAGCGAAAATTAGCCGGAAGTTAAGAGTTTATTTTCGCCGCACGATTTTGCCTGGCAGGGGAGAGGCGGCGGAGATTTTCAACCGCTGCGGGAAGCGATTTTAATACCTGATCAACATCTTCTGTAGTATTAAATCGCCCAAAGCTAAACCTTATCGCACCGCGGGCGCGTTCGTCGTCGGGGTCTAATGCACGAATGACGGGCGATGGTTCCAGCGAGCCTGACGAGCAGGCCGAGCCAGTCGAGACGGCGATGCCCTGCATATCGAGGTTGATGAGCAGCCCTTCGCCCTCGACGGAGCGAAATGAGATATTTGATATATTGGGCAGACGGTTTACGCGGTGGCCGTTGAGGACAATGTCGGTGATTGCCTCACCGACTTCGTTTTCGAAGCGGTCGCGGAGGCTGCGTAAAAATTCCGGCGATTCGGCCAACTCCTTTTGAGCGATCTCACAGGCCTTGCCAAAGGCGACGATGTTTGGAACTGACTCGGTCCCGCCGCGTCGCTCTCGCTCCTGATGCCCACCGATATTTTGCGGATGCAGACGGACGCCGCGCCGGATGTACAACGCTCCCACACCCTTTGGAGCGTATATCTTATGTGCCGAGATCGAAAGCAGGTCACAGCCGATCTCCTCGACATCGAGCGGCATTTTCCCCGCCGCCTGTACCGCATCGGTGTGAAACCAGATTTTTCTGCCGTTTTCGCGCAGTGACCTCACTAAACGCCCTATCTCAGCAACCGGCTGTATAGTGCCTATCTCGTTATTTGCGGTCATAATCGAGATCAGGGCAGTTTCGTCCGTGATCGCGGCCTCGACATCCTCGATCCGCACCAACCCATCCTCGTAAACTGGCAAATAGGTTAGCTGATGACCCTGTTTTTCGAGGTCCTCGCAGACGTTTTTGACTGCAGAATGCTCTATTGCGGAGGTGATAATGTGCGGTAGCCCGTGAGTAAGCAACGGCGTATCATTCAACTCGTGCGTTACGCCCTTGCTCACGCGTGCCCTTCTGCAAACAGATTCGATCAGACCGCGGATCGCCAGATTATTTGCCTCAGTCCCGCCTGACGTGAAAACGATCTCGTTCGGCCGAGCATTTATCAGCGCCGCAACCTGATGCCGTGCCCTATCAACCGCCCCTCGAGCCTCCTGGCCAAAAAAATGTATACTCGACGCATTGCCAAACTTACCTATCAAATATGGCATCATCGCCTCAACCACCTCAGGCGCAACCGGTGTCGTGGCACTATTATCAAGATAAATACGGCGAAACATATCTCGATATTACCACACGTGCTGGTCGCCTACTGGAACTGCTCTCTTTCTCTAGATCATCAAAAACAGCCGCCAACGATTGGACGATGACGGGTGCAGAATCCGTCGGTGAGAAATTCGCAGTTCCTGAATATTTTGACTAGATGCATTTGCCGGTTCGCCTTTTTACTCTTGTGTATGGAATTTTACAAACACGTAGATGCTCTAGAGTGGTAAACTTAATATGAGGTGTGAAAATTATGAGTAAAATTGTGCTTGAAGAAGATGTGACCGTTGTGCGTGAGACGAGGGGCGATGGCGGGACGGGCAGCAGTGCTGTTTGGGCCATTGCGTTTGTCATTATTGTGGCGATCATCGCCGGGGTCCTGTATTACAGCGGCGTTTTAAACAAAGCGGTGCCAACTCGAAAGACCAATATCGAAGTCAAGACTAATTGATCGACGACTCTCCTCTCTTTGTGGCTTTGCCGCTGTGATGAGCGGAAAGGCTTGCCTTTCCGCTGAGGCCGGTTAATGACTCAGAGGCACAGCCTCGGCTCAGCCGCAAGAGGGGACTTTTCTCTAGTGCGTAACCGGGTTTAATTATTTAGGTTATTGCACCGCCGTCGACGATGACGACTTCGCCGCTCATGAAGCTGTTGCGGTCGCTGGTCATAAAGGCGGCGTATTCGGCGAGTTCCTCTGGGCGGCCGACTCTTCCTTTTGCCACCCAAAAATCGTGCATTTGAAGCAGGCGTTCGGGTAAAGTGTGGCCAAGATCGGTGTCAAAGATACCGGCGGCGATCGCATTGACGGTTATCCCAAAATTGGCGGCTTCGCGTGAAAGGCATTTGGTAAAGCCGATCATCGCTGCCTTTGAGGTTGCATAATGGACCGATGTCGGCAGGCTGCGGATGGCACCGACTGACGTGATATTGAGTATGGAACCGGCTCGCTCGCGGATCATCTGTTTATAAAACGGCTTTGTCACCGCAAACAGGCTGCCGACATTTGTTTCAACGACCCAATCCCAGCTTTTATCGGTTGTCGTAGCAAAATTATCCGGTTTATTAACGGCTGCGTTATTGACGAGGACGTTGATGGATCCCCAAGCGTCCTTTATCTCACGAGCGATGTGCTTCATTCCATAGCGGTCGGTGACAGATATCTTAAAACTCAAAGCACGGCGGCCATGGGCCTCGATTTTTTTCTTTACATCCTCAGCGAGATCGTCACGCGAATGGTAGTTGAATGCGACATCTGCCCCTTCGCGGGCAAATACCTCGCAGATGGCGGCCCCGATGCCGCGTGTTCCGCCAGATACAAACGCTCGTTTTCCTTCAAGTAAAAGGCTCAATTAATCAATCTCCGTGAATGCTCTAAGTGAAATCCAAAGAAAAGGTTAATGAAATAGGCGAAAACTAACAAGTGCGGAAATGAGAAAACCCTGTGGAACAAAGTGCAGAAGCCCGCACGGAGTAAGGGCGTCCTTCGCGTAGTTCGGTGAGGACGACCTCACTTCGAGCGGTCCCCTGCAACCACTCGATCTACCTCAAGCAGCAGCTTTGACCGTCTTGAATTGGTGCGGAAGCATGGCATTTATCTCGCGAATGATGTGATCGGTCGAATCCGGCATCGTCATCCCGATGGTCGCCGCCTTCATACGTGAGTAATCGCCGTTGTCGTTAAGCAGATTCTGAATCGTCGGAACAATATCGATCGAACGCCTGAGCAAAATTCCTGCCCCCTGCCGCTCTAAAAGACTTACCGTTCCCGCCTCCTGTGGCATCGGCGGCGTTGTCGCATCGGCGATGATCGGCAGACGGCAGGCAAGGGCCTCAAACGTCGTCAGCCCGCCGAGTTTTGAGACCATGACGTTGGCTGATTGCATCAGCTTCTCAATCTCGTCGGAATAACCGATGACCTTGACCGGGAACTTTGCGGTTCTGGCAATCTTTTCGGCCTCGAGTCGAAGCTCTTCATTTTTACCGGCAAGAAAGATTGCCTGGACATCGAGTTCGCCGCGTACGAGTTCTTTGAATATCTGTGGAATATTGCCGCCGCCGATCCAGCCGGCATTTACAAAAACAGTAAATTTATCAGGATCGAGGCCATAAATGCGACGGGCGTCCTGAGCATCTTTTTCGGTAACCTCACGGAACTTTGGGTTGACCGGCATACCGGAAACCTTTATTTTCTCGGGGGCAATTCCGTAATCGATGAGCTGATCGCGAGCATCGCTATTGGCGACCAGATAAAGTGATACATCATCACATGCCCAGCCTTTCCAGAATCCGTAACATGGATCAGTTACAACAGTTACAAGCGGAACCTGATCCGTTAGATTAAGTTCGCGGAGAACGCGGGCAAAGATGTGCTGGGTCAATGGATGCACACTAACGACCACGTGCGGACACCATTTTTCAAACTGGTCGCGGATATATCCGATACAGCGTCTGTGAAAATAATCGCGTGTCTCAGGCCGTATCTTATTGACGATCCAGTAGAGATATTTCATCCAATGCTGTCTATTTTTTAATACCCAATTGTAGCCATTGACCAGTTTGTCCGTGACGCGATGCGACTCTTCGACAGCCTTGATGACCCGCACGACGGGCGATTTGCCCTTCCAAAATTTTTCGAGGCCCTCAGAGATGGCCGCCGCCGCCGAGCGATGCCCGCCGCCGGTGTCGGATGAAATGATGAGGATTTTGGGGGTGGTTTGCGGCATTACGGAACTGGAATTTCTAACTGTCTACAGATTTTTATTGCGGTGAATTCAGCGATCTCGTTATGCCTCGGGGAAAGATGTCCGGCGTTTCGTCCTAATATTTTCCCATATCGAGTGGCCTCCGCCCTCTCGCAACAGACGGCAACCATGTTGTTGAAGATGTCTAATCAGATCACGCCGCTTCATAGACGAGTTCGGGCACGACCTTAACTTTGGATGCAGCGTTCAAAATCAGATGAATAGGCTCTTCCAGGTCAGAATCCGAATCTGTCTGCAGCGGATCGGGCCGGGGCAATGATTCACCGAGTATCAAATTTGTCTCCGCCATATCAACCAATGCATCGCCGAGAAAAGCCCTTGCTTCGTCTAGATCCTTGCCGCAAGTGATCACGCCGG
The DNA here is from genome assembly GCA_038257355.1 of Pyrinomonadales bacterium. Taxonomy (GTDB): domain Bacteria; phylum Acidobacteriota; class Blastocatellia; order Pyrinomonadales; family Pyrinomonadaceae; genus OLB17. The sequence continues at coordinate 24,052 of JBBSJK010000047.1, forward strand.
GAAAATCGAGGACTTCCCCGTGGACACCATCGGGCATAAACTTGTACATTGCCTTATAAGTCAACATATTAAGCTTTCAACGCAACTTCCTTCCCTGCCAAAAATCCTGCTTCATTAGAGGCCTTTTTCATCTGGCCCTCGAGTCGTTTGATCTTGATTAAATGGCCGGGATTGAGCGGCAGTGATGGGTAAAAACAGTTTGATTCGTGTGTGCAGAAGCATCCCGCACCGGCCTCTATCCGGCGGGCCTTCATCATATCGGTCTTCCAGGCGGCCTGAAAATCCCAGTCGTAATCACGCAGATTCAGCACGTCCGGTTTGTTTTCGCACGACGAAAGCACGCCGTTGTCATAGATGACCGCACCAGCGCTACCGGCGTAGCATTTGAGCTGGGCCTTATTTTCCTCTTTGGTTTTGGCGATCAGGTCGTGCATATATATGTCGACCGCGGCCTTGAAAAAGCCGGAATCGCCGCCGTAATTGTTTTTGAGCGCCGCGCTCTTCGTATCTTCGAGAATCATCTGCGAGAGCTGTTGGTAACGCTTGTGATCAAACTGCAGCTCGATCGGGTCAGCCGATGGAGGTCTAATATAGTTAATATTTACCTTGTCCGGCTTAAGGTCATACTTGAGGAAATCGTACCAGTCAAATATCGTGTCCTCGTTCGAATGCATGACGCAGGTACACGTCTGAATATCGAGCTTTGGATACTGCTCCTTCTTCATCTGCTGCAAAGTGCGGGCCGTGTGAATCGCTTTGTCCCAACTTCCCTCTTTGCGACGAATTTTTTCATGTGCGTCTTTCATACCGTCGATGCCGAGGGCGACGCTTACGTTTAAATTCGGGCACTCGTCCATGATGCGGGCGACGTCAGGGAAGATTCGCGGATGTATCTGGCCGTTTGACATCAGATAAACGGAATCGAGCTTATTGTTTTCGTAAAAGGCCCGCACGATCTCTGGCAAATCCTTACGCGTAAACGGCTCGCCGCCGGCGAGCACCAGAACGCCCAGATTACCGCCCAGAGTTTCCGAGATCTTAGCGATCTCGTCCGTCTTCATCTGCAGCTTCTTACGTGGCCGGTCATCGAGCTCCTCTGTAAAAAAACAATGGGTGCAGCGCATATCACACACGCTCGTCACCAAAATATTCAAAAAAACGGGCGAGATCGGCCGCCCGACCAAAATGCTCGCGTAACGCTTAAAAATCTCTTTTGTCGCAAAATCCATTAAATTAACCTCAGCCGAAATGCCGGCCACAAACTTAGATGCAGCCGCATAGAGCCAAGATACAATTTACTTTATTTCAAGGATTATGGGAAATTTCATCCTTAGTAGCAGTCAGTGGGTCAGTTTAAAATTTACGGTTGGTCCGATCCCCAGTCTCAGTGAACTCAGGGTCTTACTCTGTGGTCTGTGCGTTGAAAAAACCTGAGTAGATCACTGCTTGACCGTCCATGGTTACAAATAAACTCTTTAATCAGTCTCGAAAAGCGACTATTTTTCGAGCCTTTCCTTAGCTTTATCTATAAACACACGGATCATTTCTGTGGTCCGTTTTGTCATCTCGCTGCTGATCAGGCTTTCTCCGGCGAGGCCAGCGAGGTAATGCAGGTCGCGGGCGGATTTGCGGCGAAGCTCGATCATTTGTGAGAAATGGACGACGGTCTGGTTTTTTGCTTTCTCGAAAAAATCAGCGGAATAGCGCAGAAAATTCTCGGTCTCGACACGGATCGGCGACCACTCAATGCGGTCTTCGGTATCCTCGGCCAGTTCGACAGCAAATTTTTGCATCATTTTCCCAATGAATGGAATCTCGGCCTGAATCTTAAGGTGGGCGACACCTTTGGAATCAGTATGTATCTGTGTGATGCCCGGCATAAGCTCAGCAAAGTTTTTAATATCGCTAAAGAATTCACGAACCTTATCGATGCCTGATTCGACCTCGATATCGTTTGCATATGCGGCTTTTACAGTAAACATAAGATTA
>JBBSJK010000048.1:0-25945 GCA_038257355.1 Pyrinomonadales bacterium
CTCCGTTTACACTAAGGTTATGAAGGGCAACACCATGGTCCGAAAGCTTCTGCTCTGGAAAACTAATAAAAAAGACCGCAACGATTATCCCGGCTTCGTCGTGTATCTCACAGATTTTTCGCCCAACCGCCAGACGCCGCTAGAACGTGATATCAAGATCACAAACACCGAACGTACGGCAAAACAGATGTTTGACGATTGGGGAAGGAAAATTTTTATTACGGGTTGGGAGAAGGTGGGTTAATGCCGCTCTAAAAAATCTGCATTTGACTCTCGTGCTAAGATGGATTTATGAACGATGTAATTGAAATAAATCCGGGAAAGATCAGCGGTGTGCCGGTTTTTGCGGGGACTCGAGTTCCGATCGAAAATCTTTTCGACTATCTAGAAGGCGGTGACCGTCTCGATGATTTTCTCGAAGGCTTTCCGCCGGTTACTAGCGAACAAGCAATTGCCGTTCTGGAGATGGCGCAAAGATCCCTAATTAAGGAAGTTTCGGCGGTTTGAAAATCTTGCTTGACCACAATCTGGATCGACGGTTGAAGCGTTACTTCGACGAACATGATGTCTCGACTACGCAGGAAAACGGCTGGTCCGATCTGGTAAATGGCGAGCTGATGCGAATGGCGGAAGCGGCCGAATACAAGGTTATCGTAACCACAGATTCAAAAATTAAGTCCCAACAGAATATCGATGGCCGTTCGATCTCAATTCTAGTTCTACGCTCATTTAATAACCGATAACGACCCACGTCGAGATGGTAGAGGACGTCAAAAGGGTTCTCGATCAAATCCTGAATGGAGAGATTGTCGAAGTATTTCACACTGATTTTGGCGGTAAGAATCCCCTTCAATAGCTAATGGCCGCACCATTTTACGAATTTGCCGATAACAAACGCCTGATGTGGATCGCGCAGGAGTGGCTGCGTTATGCCGACGATCTAGCGGAATGGGCGATGGAGCGGTTAGTAAACCGGCGTGACGTTTGGAGCCAGTACACGCTGCGGGACGGGAAGATAAGTGTTGTCATGCTGCCGATCGCCGAGCGGCGACAGCTGGGTACGGATATGGTCACGTTGAATAAGCTGCAGCGGCATTTCTCGGGCAAATCCCCGGCACACCTGATAGGGCTGCATTCGATCAGCGATCATTCAACATGCAGATGGTTCGCGATCGACGTCGATCTGCATGACGAATCGGTACCGAATGCCGACGAAATAGCGGAGGCAAATTTTGAGGCGGCTCTCGACTGGGCGGAGCGGCTCCGTGAGATGGGTATGGACCCGATGTTGTTCGATTCGAATGGTGAGGGTGGTTACCACGTTTGGACACTGCTGGATAAGGAATATCCGCTGGCGGATGTTTATGATTTTGCGGACAATCTGCGTGCTGATTGGCAGGAACTTGATCTCGAACGAAAGCCCGAACAGTTCCCGCCGAAACGCGTCGTCGGGCCGGACGATCTGCCCTACACGCTGCGAACGCCGGGGCGTCATCATACACGGCATCATTACACGCGGATCTATAATTTCGACGCGATCGGCGGCGAGAATGAGTGGCTCGAAGGCGGAGATGCTATCGAGTCGATGATCGCTACACGCACGTCAAAGCTGCCAAAAACCTCGAAAGCCAAGAAGAAGGAAACTCTCGTTCCGGCTCCCTTGCCAAAAGTTCCCGTCACAAAACAAAAACCAAGGGTTTGCGTCGATCTCGACGGCGTGTTGGCCCAATACGATAAATGGCGGGGCGTCGATCATTTCGGCGATCCGGTGCCCGGGGCTCTTGAATTTGCAAAGAAGCTCGCCAAATTCGCGGAGATCACGGTATTTACGTCGCGGTGTGCTCAGGATGTGCTCGAAGGCTCACGCATCACACCCGGCCAACTAAGAATTCGCGTCATCGAATGGCTTGAGAAGCACAAGTTTCCCTATACCGACGTTTACACAGGCCAGGGCAAGCCGCGTGCGGCTGCATTTATAGATGACCGGGCCGTTCATTGCGATCCGCAAAATAATGATGACGCGTTTGACGCAAGCCTGTCGGCGGTGAAAGGACTGATCAAGAAACCCCACGGCATCCCGCCGAAGTCCGTGAGCGGGTACACTGGCCGTTACAGTTCGTGAAAGTACTCGCCTGCAAGCGTCCGAACGCCGGCTCTCTATTCAACTTGAGAAATACAAAGCTCTCTCGCGCCGGGGTGCGGTCAAGTTAGACTGTAAACCTGTGCAAATAAACCGGTTCAAGGTCCCTGAAAGGGACAAATGTAATAGCGTCGGGAGCATCCCGACGACATTCGGCCGCCCTCAGCGTTCCACGTCCCTGTAAGGGACGAATGTCACTGTTTCGCCCAAATTTGTCCCTTTCAGGGACAGAATTGGATTGGTTCGCTGTCGTCGGGTTGCACCCGACGTTATTAAATGCGTCCCTTTCAGGGACAAGAAGTATTCTTGAATGAATGGTTTACAGCCTTAACTCGTGCCTTTTATGCTCGCCCTCCATTCATTGAGCCGGGACCTCGGCTATTTGCCGGGCGAGTACTGCCGAGTTGTCTTTCCTTTTAACTGCGACGGATAAAAGTAAACCTCACGCAGGCTGCCGGTGCTGTACCTCGCGGCCTGGTCGTTGAAGTGTTTTGATTTCGGATCGCCGCTCTCGCCGCCCGCCGTTATCGCTTGAGCTCGGACGGTTTTGCCGAATTCTACGACCGCGACGAAGCTGTTGCCGCTTGTGCCGTACCATTTCTTTGAACCGCGAAAAGGCCTTGCGCCGAACGATGCGAGCGAGCCGAGATTTCCCGACGTGAAACCGACCGGAATGCTCGGTGCGGCGTCGCTGAAAGGATGAACGATGTCGCCCGTGAGTCGCTGGAAGCGATTGATCTCGCCCCACGCGGTTTTCCATGAACCGAAATCTGCCTTTAGTTTGTCGGATGCCGCGACCAGCGATTGCAGAAGCTCTTCCGGTTTGGCTTTAGTGGCGATATATTCTTCCATCGGCGTTCGACTCTGCCGCGCCGCCGGGCCGACGCGGCGCATCAGGTCATCGGCCCAGAAAACGCCGAGCGAAGTCGGCACCGAATCAACCGCCCATCTCAGGTTCCATTTTTTCAGCTCCGCGATCTGTTCAGCCAACGCCGCTTTCGTCCGATCCGCCGCCGCCAAACCGTCCCAGGCCTTCGTTAAAGCGGGTATGGTCGTTTCAAACCACGGCAGATAGCTGTCATAGGCTGCGGCGTTCAGCGAATCGAGCGTGAAATCCTTTTTGTCCTTCAAAACTCGGATCGCGTGCAGGCCGCGTGCGGATTCGACGCCGTTGTCGACGTAACGTGGAAAATCAGCCTGTTTCGGGCTGCTCGGACCGGCTGCCGACCACGGGTGATTATTGCTGTTATAAACCCAGCCGCTCGACGGGTTTTTTAGATGCGGCAACTCGTCAAACGTGTGAATGCCTTTCCAATCCGATGCGGGATCGCTGCCATCAACCGGTTTTGTCCAGTCAAACTTAGTATCGCGTCGAGGGACAAAATTTGGATGAAAATAAGCGGTATTGCCATCAGCATCCGCGTAAAGCGTTGCGTTTGAGGAGTTTGCCTGAAGTTCCATCACTTTCTTAAACTCTTCGTAGTTTTTCGCTTTTGTCCTTCCGTACGATTGCATCAGTGCTTTGACCGGTTCATTCATTAGTCCAATCGTTATCCATTTATCTCCCTCAGAACGAATGACCGGGCCGTGATGGGTGTGATAGGTTGTGAATTTTCGCTCGTTTAATCCCGTTCCCGATCTATACTTAACGGTAATTTCCCGGACCGTTGCCGGACGCTCGGCACTTCCCTGTCTGTAAAAAATCTTTCCCTGTTTTCTGACAATGTCCTCCGCAAACTCATCTATCGCATCGACGGCGCTCGATGTATGCATCCAGCCGAGCCGCTCGTTAAATCCCTGATAAATAAAGAATTGTCCCCACGTCGAAGCACCGTATGCGTTCAATCCTTCGTCGCTGGTCATTTGCAGTTCTGAGCGGAAGAAGAAAGATGTGTGCGGATTTATAAGCAACAAGGCTTTTTTATCTTTGGTGTTTGCCGGCGAGATAGCGATTCCATTCGAGCCAGTCGGCTCTTTTGTAAAATCCTCAGGCTCTTTCACTGCTACAAAACCCTTGTCATACAATGCACGTAACTGTCCCAGATTTATCGACTCGATATCACCGCCGATACTTCCCTCGCTAAATGTGAGCGGCATCCACGGTTCAAATTTTGTTATGACTCGCGGCTTTACCTCGGGATGAGTTGCCAGATAGAAATTTAGACCGTCCGCCCAGGAGTTCATCAATTTTCGTAGCCATTCCGGGCTTTCCAAATACTGACGTTTCATTTCCTGTTCGTCGATAAAAAGCCTTTGCCTGAGATCGCTCCATATCGCCTGTTCGCCCTCGGCCTCGGCGAGGCGGCCGATCGAGTTGAGATAATTGACCTCAATTCGATTAAAATCGTCCTCTGCCTGGGCGTACATCGCTCCAAAGACAGCATCAGCATCCGATTTCCCTTTTACATGAGCGATTCCCCAATCATCGCGTGTAATAGTTATATTTTTGGCCTGCTGCTCCAATCGGCGAAGCTCAGAATTATGCACAGTCTGCGACGCCTCGATCGTAAAGGCCAACAGCAGTAACAGCCCGAAAGTATCAACAAATTTTTTCATAATGTACTCTAAATGGTTAAAGAATTAATACGTCAGGTAATTACTGTGGTGTCACTTAAATCTTTCTATGCTCTGAGTTAAGAAGGATATTAATCACAATCAATACAAAGCGAAACCCACAAAGAACACAAGAAAGCATCTGTAGATTCTCAGCCGCACCAACAGATTAATCCAGTACATAAATTAACCGAAACAAATAGATGAATACTATTTTACCAGATTATAAGACAACCCAAAATTTAGTATATGGATAACCTGGCCTGATCTGATGAACATTCATTTATTGAAACATAAAATCTTTTACCACGTATTCTTGAGCGAGTTTATTTTCTGACCAGGAATTTAAATTAGTCATTAATTCCTTTTTTTTCTTGTCACGAATTCTAATTCAGCGGTGTTTCTGTTTCGAGAAGCATATCTCCAATATTTTATACGGTAGAGTCGCACATTATTTATTTAGCCACTAACGACCATGCATTTTAAACTGAATTATTTTATTCAAGCGATCATCGCTCCTTTTATAATTATAATACTGACAACCGGTCAGTTATATTCGCAGACGCCGGGCCCTTCGTCGGTCGAGTCAACGTCTAAAGAAACTAGAACTGCAAACGATTCCTCAACAAATGTTGACACAGAACTGGCACCGTACGTCCGAAAAAACGCACCAGTGAGGATTCCAATGCTGGATACTCCGCCGGTTATTGACGGCATTATCAATGAAGCGGTTTGGCTAAATGCGGCCTTATTTGGCGATTTTATCCAGACTCAGCCCGGCGACAATGTTCAGCCAAAACATCAAACCGAGTTCTTGATGGCTTACGATGCAAAGAATCTGTACCTCGCATTTCGCGTAAAACAGGACCGCAGTACTGTGCGTGCCACAGTTTCTCGCCGCGATAATATATTTAATGACGATCATATTGGTGTACAACTCGATACCTTTAACGATCAGCGGCAGGCATATACGATATTTTTTAATCCGTTTGGCATCCAGGCCGACGGCACGATGACCGAGGGCCGCGGCGAGGATTACAGTATCGATCTCGTATTTGAATCAAAGGGCGTTCTGACAGAGGACGGCTATACGATCGAGGCGGCAATTCCATTCAAATCTCTCCGTTATGAAGCGGGGAAGGATAGACGCTGGGGCATACACGTTTTTCGCCGGGTCAAATCCAACAACAACGAGCTTAACTCCTGGATGCCGATCAGCCGGAGTATAAATGGCTCTCTAAATCAGGCCGGGCATATTACCGGCCTCGAAGGCATCGAGACGACCCGCCAACTCGAGATAAATCCGAGTTTCACGGTGAGTGAAACCGGTCGCCGAACACGGCATACCTTCAATAATGATCCGGCCGGACGTTACGTTAACGAGGGCATCAAAGGCGATTTCGGAATGACGGCAAAGTTTAGCCTTTCGCCGACGGTGACGCTGGATTTTGCATATAATCCCGACTTTGCACAAGTCGAGGCGGATGCCCCGGTAAGCACGGCTAATGTCCGCTTCCCAATCTTTTTCCCCGAAAAGCGGCCTTTCTTTCTTGAACGAATTGACATTTTTCAGAGTGGAATGAATCTCGTTAATACCCGCTCGATCGTCGATCCGGACTTTGCGGCAAAACTGACTGGGCGACGCGGAAAAAATACGTTTGGAATTCTCTACGCTTCGGATAATGCACCAGGAAATTACTCTGTTGACGAACGCGAAAATCTACTTGGCTGTCAGCAGCAAAGAATAACAAATCCAAATGCCGGTATTATTTGCGGGATCGAGCGCTTTGTCGATAAAAATGCTGACATAGGTGTGCTTAGATTTAAGCGTGATGTCGGCCGCGAACATAATCTCGGTTTTTTTGCGACGACCTATAATTTTATCGAACGGCACAATCATACCGCGGGCCTCGACGGCCGCTTTAAGCTCGACAAGAGCACAGTGGCAGAATTTCAGGTTGTCGGTACCTATTCAAAACGCAACTTTTATAATCCGGACCTCAATCGCAATCAATATCGGATCGGTAACGGCTTTGGCTACCGGGCATTTCTCCAGCGGTCAGGGAGGAATCTGTATATGGATTTCGCCGCTAATGGTCGAACCGCAGATTACCGGGCTGACGTAGGATTTACAAATCGAACCGATACAAACAATCTAGGCACATTTATCAGATTTGAAACCGACCGTGCGCCCAATAAGCCGATTATCTTCAAACGTCTTTTTAATCGGACAAATGTGACCTACGACTGGAAGGCCCGCACACAGGGAATGGGGTCAAATACGCAGGGCATGCTCGCATTTCAGAAGCAGATATTTGTCGGTGGTGGTTTTGAATTGGGCTATGAACGCCTGTTTGAGCATGAGTTTGGATCGCGGCGATCGGCGACTCAGCCGGGAGCATTTTTTGGCCCGAGTTCGGAAAGATCGAGTCATCGCAAAGAGATTTACGGATTTGTCGAGGCTTCGCCGGTTAAGCAAATATTTTTACTTTTTGTTCTATCCCAGAATTTTGGCAGTCTTGATTTCGACTTTGGCGCCGGGCCAAAGTATCCTCGTGTCAGCGCTCCTTATGTTGCATGGTTTGACCGCTGCGGAAGGTTGGATGTCTGCGTCGAGGCACCACCGGCACTTGACCCAGGGGCTGGAAACCTTATTTTTATTGAATCATCAGTGAGATATCAGCCGACGACGGCGTTTCAGATGCAAGTAAATTATACCCGCCGGCGGCTAGTCCGCGATGACACGCGAAGGGTGGCATTTGACGATAATATTTTTAGTTTTCGCTCGACGTATCAATTCACACGCAGCCTTTTTGCCCGCACGAGGCTCGACTATTCCAACATCTCATCTCGGATCCGCCCACAGTTTGTCCTCGGTTGGACGCCCAGCCCCGGCACTGCAATCTACGCCGGTTATAACGACGATCTCAATTACCGCGGATTTAACCCCTATACAGGTCAGCAGGAACCAGGCCTGAGCGGAAATGGCCGAAGCTTTTTTATAAAGATGTCTTATCTTTTCCGTAAGAGTTTTTAACCCAAATTAAGTATTAAAAAATTGAGATAGTCTTTTCTTTTCTCTGCGATTTATACTCCATTCACACACCGACAGTAATCGCATTTGTGATTCTTGAGAAAAATTATAAGAAGAATTGGTACGTAATGATGTGTAATCCGGGTTTAACCAGCGAACATTCACTGCGTGGTCTATAATATTTATAAGAATTAAGAAAGGAGATTTTTTATAAATGTTTGTAGATGCGATTGAGCGGGTCGGTGGATTTACAAGGGCAATCCATACGATCGTCCGGATCTGGGGTTCGGAAAAGATCCTTCCCGGATCGGCAACTCTGTTTTTTGTTAATTCTGATGGCTGGGCGTTGACCTGTGCACATGTGGCTAAAGTTTTCTCAGATGGCCAGATAATCGCCGACCGGTTTTCGGCATTTAAAGAGGAGCGCTCGAAGATCGAACCGGGAAAAAATCAACGCAACGCAATTAATCAACTGGAGCGAAAATACGGCTACAAACCCGGCGAGGGCGTCGAATTGTACAGCCGTCTGCTGGGATGCGTAGAGGGGAGCTTAAACCTCAATGTTATCAACCATCCGACGCTTGATGTTGCACTATTAAAATTCAATGGCTTTTCGCGGGTTCTCTGCGAAAATTATCCGGTCTTTGGCCGCGATTCTACCGAATTGAAACAGGGCATGTCGATCTGCCGACTCGGCTTCCCATTTCCGGAATTTAATAATTACGCTTACGACGCTGTTTCCGACACGATCGGCTGGACAACTGGCGGACAGGAAGGAACGCCAAGATTCCCGATAGACGGCATGCTCACGCGTCACGTCGCTGATACAACGGGCAAGATCATTGCCTTTGAACTGAGCACGCCAGGTATACGCGGCCAAAGCGGAGGCCCGGCCTTTGACACAGCGGGCCGCGTATGGGGCATGCAGTCGCTCACCAAACACCTTGACCTCGATTTTGATGTCGATGTTGAGGTTCAGCGTGGGGCAAAAACCCGCCGCGTCCAGGACAGCGCGTTTTTGCACGTCGGGGGTTGCATCCATGTTGATGCGCTAAAGGATTTTATGCGTGAGAACGGTGTTAAATTTGAAGAGGGTTGATCGGTTACGTTTTTACCTTTGAGAGCAAATAAATGCCAAACAACGAGAAGATAACGAGCGGTGACCAGACAGCGAGGGCCGGAGACAGAAATCCGTTGAGGCCGAGTTGTTCAAAAACCGTGCTCGTACCGGTGAACAGCAGCCATAACCCGATAGCGTAACCAACCGTTGCCGCCTTTCCCTTTCGGCTCAGACTAAGAGAAAACGGAGCGGTAAAGAGTGCCATCACGAACGGCAAGAAAAGCGTCGTGTATTTCTTTTCCAGACCGACGGTCAAATTTCGCCGGTCAAGTTCCGAGTCTGCGGTCGCGATCTGGCCTTTTAGCTCGGTCGAGTTAAGATGACTTGGTTTTTCGCGAATTTCTGCAAAGGGATTTAGCGATTCGATAAGTTCCCCACCTGTAGCCGTGTCCGATGAGATTTTGCCATCGCGTAAATCATTTTTTTCAACACTGCCGATGAAACGGACACGACCGCCTGACCATTGAGCCAAATCGGCTCGGTACACGAATTGCAACCTCTCGCCGTTATCCGCAAATTCATATATTGTCAGGTTTCGAACGCACCCGGCGGTACAAACATGCTTTTCGTTATCAGACGCATATGTGGGCAAAGCGTTTGAAACGTCCGATGGGGCGATCATCGCTTCCCCTCTTTTTGACCCGACTCGCTTATCGTTATCAGACGCAAACTCAAACGAATAGATGCGTTTCTCATTAGCGACCCAGTATTTACCGGTTTGTTCGATCGGAACACCGCGATTTCGGATCAGGTTGCGGGTCGTGTCCTGTCTCTGATTTGTATGCGGGAGAAGGTATTCCTGAACGAGCCAATTCCCTGCCCCGAGCAAAAGTGTCAGTATAAAACATGGCACCAGCAGCCGGTAAACGCTCAGACCGGCCGAGGTCCAGGTGATGATCTCGTTCTGCCGGGATTTGATAACGTATGTGGCCAGCGTACCGATCATGGCGGCCGACGGAGCGATCTGCAAATAAACAAACGGCAGCAAATAAAGGAGATATTGAGACAGGAGCAAAAAGCCACCGTCGATGGTACCGGCAAATTTCCACAGTTCAAAAGCCGTGAAAATTATAAATATCGCGGTCAGAAAACAAAGCGTGATCACGAAATTCTTGAAAAGGTTGCCGATAAGATCAAAATCACGAAGTCCGGTTGTCAGATCAACAAAAAGATTACGAGTTTGCAGTTTTTCCCGTCGCTTAGGCAGTCTCGAGACTAAAGCTTGTAAATGAGTTCTCCACCCGCTCCAAGAATCGATTTTTCGCGAAAAACTAAGCCATATTATAAAGGCAAAACTACCCGCGACCGGTATCAGGCTGCTTAAAAAAACATTGATCGTACCGGTGCGAGCTAGTTGCTCGCCCAGAAATGTAAGCAGGTAAAACCCGATCAAAACCCCTAGGGCGAGAGCAATGCCAAATCCGCGGCCACCCCGATCAAATCGCAACACGATGGCCGTCCCGAGCAGGCAGAAGATAAATGGCGTGATCGATAGAATGATCCGCCGCTGCCATAATATTTGGGCCTCAGTGCGGTCGCCGCCCTCTTTTGACGATGCGTATTCGGACAATTGCTGGAGTCCAAGCTCTTCGGGCCTAAGTTCTGCAAGGCTTAACCTCTCAATCAGTTCGCTGCGTTTCGTCTTGATCGCAAATCGAACTTCGCCGATACTTTCCGAAACGTATTTCCCCTCGCCGGGTGCGATTGGAAGTGTGGACCTGGTTGCATTTTCGAGTACCAACTCGGACAATTGGCCTGTCGTATCGATCCGTCCGCTGCGTGACGTTATCAGACTGACAATCGACTTTTCCTTGTCTTCACTGTATATAAATATATTTTTCCAGCGGCTGGTCTCAAAATCGCCCCCTTTTACATAGATGGTGTAGCCCGCGACCTCAGAATTAAATACACCGGGCTCGATTGGCGATTCGAGTTTTTTTATGGCGGTCTGAAGCGCAACGTTTCTGACGAGAGACGCCGCGATTGGTACACCTTTCAAATTTACAACAAATGCAAAGGCCGACATGGCGACGCCGAGGAGCATTATCGGTACTGCGATCTGCAAATTTCCTATGCCGGACGCCCGTATCGCGACGAGTTCGCTGTCACCCTGCATTTTTGTGAGACCGATGATAGTCCCGACAAGCATCGCCATAGGGCATGTGAAAGCGATCACATTTGGGACAAGTGCGATCGTCAGCTGCCAAATGAGATTTGCGGGTATATTGACGCTAAAGAAAATGTCCGAATAACGGCTAGCCTGCTGGACGAATAAGATTACGCTTAACAGCAGCCAGGAAAAGATAAAATACGGCACAATCGTCGAAACCAGATATCTTGAAATGAGCCAGCTTACCTGTTTCATGTGCCGTTAAATACTGATCGCGAGCGATTTTTCGCCGATAACTTCATGGCCTATCGCTTGTGAGATCAATTGCTTTAGGATCTTTGAAAGATATTTCAGATCTTCATGTTTATCTGCTGTAAAATTAGCAAAATCGGCGGGCGATATGCGTCCGGCCGCGGTCGCTATCGCGCGGCCTCCGCCGTCAAGTATCCGGCCCGTGGATGAACGCTTACAATTTGAGCACATGAGATGCAGATTAGTACCTATTCCAGTCTCTTCCGTTTCATCAAATCGACGTCCGCAAGCATGGCATTTGCTCCAGTCCGGCAAAAATCCTGCTAGCCGGAGCAACCATATTTCAAAATAAACACCGGTGCTGAGGAGATTTTTTGAGTCTTTAGCGGCAGCCTCAATACAGGCCTTTACCATCCGGTAAAGCGTTTCATTGGGATCGTGCGGCGGTGAAAAAGTGATCAAAAGATCGCCTAGATATGAGAATTTTTGTAGAAAATCAGGATTGCTGGCGGCCGCAAAATTTGACTGGATCAGATCGACCTTTTGTATCGAAACAAGCTCGGAGACCTCTTTCTCAAAATACTCAATCCTGACAATAGAAAACGGTTCCAGACCGCTCCCGAATTTACTTTTTAGCCTTTTAGCTCCCTTAGCAACACCGCGAACGACGCCGTGGTCATGTGTCAAAAGCACGACGATCTTATCCGCCTCGGCCAGATTGTAGCTTTTTATTACCAGACTTTCAGTCTCGACCAGCGGCATCGCAAATCTCCCAGTTTATCCCCAGTCTTTGAAACCTTTAATTTTAGGAAAATCCGTGCTAATCATTGCCCTGCCGATGGATTCCGATGCAGCAAAGTTGTGAGGCTTTACCATGGAATAAAATAAAGCATCCATGCAAGGACGAGGCTGACGACGACAAATTGGGCGAAGGATTTTAGGCCGTACAAAATTCGCTGTTTTGGCGTGCCGATAGTAAATGTCGCAAAAGCTACCGAGACAAATAAAGCAAATCCGACAAGATATAAAAAATGGATCATTTTTTCCTCCCGACAGCAATATCGACAGCGTCGATGGCGGCAAGATAATTAAGCAGGCCGGCGATCTCGAGAAAGCGGCCGCCATATTCAAAGGTCGCGAGCGCCGCAACCTGCGGCGACGGTGTTCCAGCCATCACAAAACTGACCAGCGCCCCGAGGCCGTTGCCAAATCTAGCAAATACATTCAGCAAATACAGTAGTTGGCCATCCTTAAAATCAAAACCCGGATAATGAGCGCCGCCGCTCATGATCGCAATTGCAAACATCAGCCAGACGACCAACGCAATTATCGCACCGCGTATCGGCCGCTTTTGCAGAATGTGCCCGGCACCCGGAAAAAACCACGACACCAGCCCAATTAATACAGGATTATTCATTGATTATGCTCTCTAACTGCCGGTTAAAAAATAGCTTTCGGCAACACTAGTTTAATTTCTTACTTTAACCTAGATTGTATACTTGCTCACATGGAACAAGATATTTTGCACGTAATACCTTCACCATGATCAAACGTCATTTCTTCATTACTAGAGTCCTTTAAAAATGCTCACTTAACTCCGCGTCCGTCTCAGCGATCTCCGGAATGAATATCCGCTAAATAATTATACATCGCTGAGGACGCTGAGTTTACGCGGGGTTCGCCGAAGGTTGATAGAATCACTACTGTTTTCTGCCCAAACTACATTTTTCGATAAATAACTCAAATATTGCCTGTGAAACCGGGTCATCGGAAAATGTGATTTCCGGGTGCCATTGTACGCCGATTACAAATCTATCTTCTCTTGTATCTTCGATGCACTCGATGACATCATCCGACGCCCACGCCGTCGCCGCCAGGTTTTTGCCGACGTTGCGAATCGCCTGATGATGAGAGCTATTAACGCGAATCGCCGTTGTTGATGCTTGCACAGCCGTTAATCCAGATATAATACTTCCCGCTTTGAACGTCAGGTTGTGCGAATTACGTGTGTACGGATTACCCTGATCGTGTTTAATGCAGTCCTCGACTTGAGAACCGATATCCTGAATCAACGTTCCGCCGCGAGCGACATTTAAGGCCTGCATTCCAAAACAGATGCCAAACAATGGCAGATTTAGACGCTCAGCCTCATCGAGAACGAGCCTGTCGGTCTCATCCTTTTCGGGTATGACGGTGCCGAGACTTGGATGCGGTTCCTCGCCGTAATAATTTGGATCGACATCAGTATTGCTCCCCGGCAGCAGAATCCCGTCCAGCCCCGATAATGCTTCGGCGATATAATCAGCCTTTGGTATCAAACTTAAATGCACCGGGATGCCCCCGCAAATCTCAACTGCCTCGCTGTAATCACGCCCAAGATAAAAGCGGCGGCTTTCCATCTCCAGCCGCATTGTGATGCCGATTCTCGGGCGCTTTGCCATAAACTCTTTAATGTTCAGATATATAGACCATTTATGTCAATTTGAGCATTTGAAATTAAAGCCTTATGATTTAGTTTTTATGCGATCAGAAGATTTAAGTCAGAAGATACGTTCCACGACCGTCTTACTTGTAAAGCGCGACGGCCAGATCGCGATGGCTGGCGATGGCCAAGTGACGCTGGGCGATACGGTGATAAAAGGCAATGCCCGCAAGGTGCGCCGCATATCAGACGGCAAGATCCTCGCCGGATTTGCCGGTTCTACGGCCGATGCATTCTCATTGTTGACACGCTTTGAGACAAAACTTGAACAGTTTCAGGGACAACTCGAACGGGCCGCGATCGAATTAAGCAAAGATTGGCGCACCGATAAATATCTGCGAAATCTCGAGGCTTTGCTTATAGTAGCCGATAAAACCGATGCATTTCTCATCTCAGGCAAAGGCGATGTCATTTCCTCTGACGACGGACTGCTCTCGGTAGGCTCCGGAAGTATGTACGCACTCTCTGCGGCCAGAGCTCTCATGAAACATACTCAGTTGACCGCAAAAGAAATCGCTCAAGAAGCGTTGCGGATCGCGGGTGAGATTTGTATCTACACAAATTCCGATATTATCGTGGAGGAGATCTAAAATAGTTTGCTAAAACGGCTATGCCGCGATGATGACCGGAATGGCTGCGCCATTCCGAAAAGCAATTCTCAAGGTTTCAGGAGGCTATGCCTCGATTTACCTTATGGCAATTTATCTAGGCGGCGAAACAACCGCTCCAAAAAAGAATCTTGATGACCTGACGCCCCGGCAAATCGTTGCCGAGTTGGATAAGTATGTCGTCGGTCAAAATGCAGCTAAAAAAGCGGTCGCTGTTGCCCTGCGCAATAGAATCAGGAGACAAAAACTGCCAGCCGAAATCGCCGAAGATGTTTTGCCAAAGAATATTTTAATGATCGGCTCGACAGGAGTTGGCAAAACTGAGATCGCAAGGCGCCTGGCCCGACTGGCAAATTCCCCATTCATAAAAATCGAAGCCTCAAAGTTTACCGAGGTCGGCTATGTCGGCCGCGATGTCGAGAGTATGGTCCGCGAGCTCGCAGATGTCGGTGTCGATATGGCAAAACAAGCGGCCTTTGAGGAAGTTCTACCGCGTGCCGAACAAAATGTCGAGGAAAAGCTGCTCGATATTCTGCTGCCGCCATCTGATCTTAGTTATCAGACGCCGGACGACGAAAATAATGCGGAAATTGAGCCTCCGCATTCCCGCACAAGGGAAAAACTACGCGAACAGCTCCGTCGCGGCGATCTCGACGAACGTTTGATAGATGTCGAAACGCAGGACCGGTCAAACACGACTATAGATTTTATCGGCGGTCAGGGAATGGAAGAAATGGGGGTTAATCTGCGGGATATGATGGGAAATATGTTCCCGTCAAAGACCGTCACGCGAAAGCTGACCATCGCTGAGGCCCGCGCATATATGATCCGCGACGAGCAGGAAGGCCTCGTCGATATGGAACAGATAACGAGAAAAGCGATCGAGAGAACACAATCCGCCGGAATCATTTTTCTCGATGAGTTAGACAAAGTCGCCGGCCGCGAAACCGGCGGCAACCCCGACGTCTCGCGCGAGGGCGTCCAGCGGGACCTTTTACCGATAGTCGAAGGAACAAATGTCAATACAAAACACGGAATGGTCTCGACGGATCATATTTTGTTTATCGCCGCAGGTGCATTTCACGTTTCAAAACCGTCTGACTTAATTCCGGAGCTTCAGGGCCGTTTCCCGATTCGCGTCGAGCTTGAATCTTTGACAATCGACGATCTAAAACGCATCCTCGTTCAGCCAAAAAATTCGCTGATCAAACAATATCAGGCCCTGCTCGATACTGAAGGTATTACATTAACTTTTACCGAAGACGCCATCGACCGCCTGGCCGAAATGACTGAGGAAATCAACAAATTAACTGAAAATATAGGCGCCCGGCGGCTGCACACATTAGTTGAGAAACTACTTGAAGAAATTAGCTTCGCTGGCAGCGAGTTAGAGGAAAAGAATCAACAGATAGATGCCGAATATGTAAACGAGCGTCTTAGCAGCTTGATTGAAGACAGAGATCTGCGGCAGTATATATTGTAATAATTAGAGATGGGAGGGGTATCTGAGCATGAGCCCTATTCTCTAACCTGGGATCTTATTATGGCTGAATGTTTACTTCGGTTTACACAACTCCATTTTCTACAAATTTGCGGGGTAATTTCTAGCTGTCAGTTGATAGTTGTCAGCCATCAGCAAATCTATAAACTCAGGTTCTGCCCCTCTCCATCTGGAACTCCATAAAGAAAATAAATGAGCTTTGGCGCCGCGTTGAAAATTTTATTTATCATGTCGATGCTGGTACTTATTGCCGGCTGTGGTAAACGGGGTGTGCCGGTTCCGCCGAGAGAGCGTGTACTCCAACGGGTTGAGATTGCTGGCTATCAGCGGGGTAATCAGGTAATTCTATCCTGGCAAATGCCTGCCAGGAATGCTCCTGAGGGAAACACTTTAAATATCAGCCGCGCGGACATATATCGCCTTGCTGAGCCTGCAAATTCGCCGCTCCAGTTATCGGAGGAGGAATTTGCAAACCGCAGCACACTAATCGCGGCATATGCAATAACCGACGCCGATTTTGCATTGAAAACTCTGATGTATCGAGACACGCTCCAGTTTGCCGGCCAGGCGGCGCGGCTGAGATATGCGATCCGGTTTGTAAATTCGTCGGGGCAAAGGGCAGGTTTCTCAAATTCACTTCTGATCGAGCCGATCTCGAAGGTTGCCTCCGCGCCGACTTCCCTCTCGGCCGTACCCACACAAGACGCAATCAAGCTGGAATGGCAGGCCCCGGTCGCCAATGTCGATGGCTCAACACCGGTAAGCCTGCTCGGCTATTACATTTTTCGCTCCAATTCAGAAACTGAGACTGCAAAACCGCTCAACACAACGCCGATCACCTCGACCAGCTTTGACGACGTCTTTTTTGAGTTCGGCAAAGACTATTTTTACTTTGTTAGGGCCGTATCTGTCGGTACACAAGCCGAACCAGTCGAAAGCGCCGAATCTAATATTCTAAAATTCCGTGCCGTCGATACTTTCGCTCCGAGCGCTCCGACCGCGATCACAGTCGCGGCTTCCCCCACCACGATCTCCATTTTCTTCGCCGTAAATCCAGAAAAAGACATAGACGGCTATCGCATTTATCGTTCAACTGACCCGCTAATATCTAAAGCAGACTGGCAGCTATTAACACCTGAGTTATTGAAAACAAATACTTTCCAGGATACCCGAGTAGAGTCCCGCAAGACCTATTACTATTACATCACCGCCACTGACAATTTCAATAATATTAGCGAACCGTCAGAAGTTGTGTCGGAAACAGTTCCATAATTCAATTCAAGAAAACGCTTTAGTCTTAGCATCAATCAAATCCATTCGAATGTTCGCTATCGAACATACGCCTGTTTCTACTGCATATATACTCGGTCTTTGCCCCAATGGGGCAATTATCTGAAATATAACCTGCGTACTCTCTCTAACGCTGTTTTGGACTGCGCTTTGGACGTTTGCTAAAAATTCCGCCGGACCAGAGCGTGACTGTTTTAATGTATGAAATCATCCGTATTAGTGTTTACGTTTTTGATGGCTGCCGCAGTATTTGCCGCGAGTGCTCAGGAGATGGTTGGAAAAACGCGATCTGTCGATTCGGAGTCAGCAATTAAAATTGCAGTCTCGGCGGCATCTCCTCCCGATTCAGCCTCAACGGCTACACTAGAGAAAAGTGACGCTCCGGATTTCGAACCGTATGTTTATAATCCGAATTTCAGTTTGCGTGCCATC
Source organism: Pyrinomonadales bacterium (assembly GCA_038257355.1). Classification (GTDB taxonomy): domain Bacteria; phylum Acidobacteriota; class Blastocatellia; order Pyrinomonadales; family Pyrinomonadaceae; genus OLB17. The sequence goes on from JBBSJK010000048.1 coordinate 17,523, forward strand.
ATATCTAAATTCCCCGCACAATCATTCAAACCCATTCCACCGCTCTCTAAATCTAAAACCTACCCTTCTGATCCAGATCCGGTCGAGCCTTTAGACCAACCCTTAGAGAAGTCACAAAAGTTTGACTGGTCAAGCGCGATTAAACAATCGATGATTTTTATGTCCGTCCAACACGGATATGCATTCACACAGCCAAAAACACGGTCAGCTCTGAAAGGCCCTTTCTTTAATGACTATTTTGATTCGGTCAGATCGCTTCACGGATGGGACGATGGCGGACGCTTTTTTACAAATTACATTGCTCACCCGCTGCAAGGCTCGTTTGCAGGATTTATCCAGATTCACAATGACCCAAAAGGCAAAGGGTTGACAATTAGCAATTCAAAAGCCTACTGGAAAAGCCGAGCCAAAGCTATGGCATGGTCCGCAGCCTGGAGCACGCAATTTGAGATCGGCCCGCTCAGTCAGGCATCTCTCGGTAATGTCGGTCTAGGTGGCAAACAGACATGGATCGACATCGTAATCACCCCGACCGTCGGCACGGTATTCCTGATAACCGAAGATGCTCTGGACAAATATCTCATCCGCCCAATAGAGAGATTCATACCAAATTATTACGTACGAATATTCGCCCGCATGATCCTCAACCCGAGCCGCACGATGGCAAACATCATCCGTACCCAAAAGCCCTGGCACCGTGACAAAGGTTTGCGTTAGAAATTTAGTTCACACAGGGGCACTTTCGTTTAGGTGCCTTTTTTATACATGTATATTTGATGGATTAAATCATCATGCAGTGTGATTTACTATTGGCAGTATACTAATTAATATTACTTCATTATGAGAATTGAGATTGCCAACTTTGTCCCATCAAAGATTGTTTGTGTAGGCCGCAATTATGCGGACCATGCGGCAGAGCTGGGGAATGAGATTCCTAAGGAGCCGATGTTGTTTTTGAAAGCTCCTTCGGCGGTGGTGTTTGATGGGGATGAGATCATTCTGCCAAAGCAATCAGTTCAAGTAGAACATGAAGGTGAGCTCGCGGTGGTTATATCTAAGACCTGTAAGAACTTAATCGATGGTGCTGATGTAAATGATTATGTTCTCGGATATACATGTTTGAACGATGTGACCGCCCGCGATCTGCAAAAAATAGACGGTCAATTTGCCCGTGCAAAATCATTTGATACTTTTTGTCCAATCGGGCCGCATATTGAGACGGAACTTGAGGTTTCGGATCTACGAGTCACAGCTAGCGTTAACGGTGTCTTAAAACAGGACGGACGGACATCTCAAATGGTCTTTCCGGTCGATTTTCTGATACGATATATCTCAAACATGATGACGCTCAATCCCGGTGACGTGATCGCGACCGGAACTCCGTCGGGAGTCTCGCGGATGCAAAGCGGTGATGTTTGCGAGGTTGAAATTGAAGGAATAGGCGTACTCACCAATCGCGTCAGATAGGATTTCTAACTCAGAGATCGCTGAGTACACAAGGGGAAAAAAGATGATTTAACTTGGTAAATTAGACTTACCACCGGCAATTTAAAACCGAGAACTGACGACTTACAAAACAATGAAATTTTTTATAGATACGGCAAATTTGGATGAGATCAGAGAGGCGAATGAGCTTGGGATGATCGATGGGGTCACCACGAATCCTTCGCTGGTAGCGAAAGAGGGCGATATTGACTTCAAAGAGCGAATCGCGGCTATCTGCGACATGGTCAAGGGCGACGTTTCTGCCGAAGTGACGGCCCTTGATACCGAGGGAATGCTTCGAGAAGGCCGTGAACTGGCTAAGATCGCCCCGAATGTCGTCGTCAAATGCCCGCTGACACTCGACGGACTAAAAGCGACGCGTGTCTTTCGAGAGGAAGGTACAAAAGTTAATGTAACCCTTTGTTTTTCGGCTGCTCAGGCACTTCTAGCTGCAAAAGCCGGAGCTTCATACATCTCGCCATTTATCGGACGGCTCGACGACATTGGGCAAAACGGGATGCAACTGATCGAGGAAATTGTGCAGATCTATGGCAATTATGGATTTGAGACCGAGGTCCTTGCGGCATCGATCCGGCATCCGATGCATATTGTTGACTGTGCTCTCGCCGGAGCGGATGTGGCGACTATTCCGTTTAAGGTGATTCAACAACTCGCATTACATCCGCTGACCGATAAAGGGCTGGAGGGCTTTCTTTCGGATTGGAAGAAGAGCGGGCGAAGTTAGTCACTCACGTGTGTTTAGCGGCCCCGCTTACGCATTGGGTACTGACAAGATTGATTTTAACTCACTGTGCAGTTCTGCAGAATCGGGATTCCGCTGGATCGCAAACTGGTATTTTGCTCTAAAATACTCGTCCGGCTCGGTCATCTCGACCAGTTCCCTGATTTTTACCAGATTGGCGTCGATCATTTCCTGTTCGACGCCATCTTTTTGAGCGAACATCTCATCAATCTCGACGATCAACATCGAAAATTTCCTCAACCAGCCAAAATCTTCGTCTTCGAGCAGAATGTTTAAGAATTGCGTGGAGTTAAGCGGGCCGTGGATGCCCTCGTACATTTCGCGCTCCATATCGAGCATGGATTTGTGCAGTTTAAGCAGAATATTACGTGCACTTTTGAGCTTTTCGGTGTTTTCCATAAAATAATATTTAGCCTGCTTTTATATTAAACCATACCATGCTAAGTTTTTAATATTAGCACGCTAACAATAAATCATTAGCACGCTAATCGCTTATCAGAAGCGTGCTAAATGCTTATTATTACCGAGCTAACCGCTTGTTTAAAACTTTATAATAGAGGCGCTTATGCCTGAAAAAATCATTTTTGAAGAAACTGTCAGCTACCTTTTGGCAAAGGTGACGACCGCCTACCGAACAGCGCTTGAGCGCCATATGGGGGCGATCGGCCTACACGGCGGCCAAACGTTTGTGCTGCTCGAATTGTGGATGACGGACGGCTTGAGACAGATCGATCTCGCCCGGCGGTTGAGCGTCTCGGCCCCGACGGTCAATAAGATGACAAAAGGATTGATAGACATTAATCTGGTTAAAAGTTCACGCGTAGATGAAGACGCCCGCTCGACTCGCATTTTTCTGACCGACGCGGGCAGAGCTATACGACTGGATGTCGAGAAACAATGGATCGACCTCGAGGACGAGTGCCTCACCGGCCTGACCGAGACCGAGCGGCTTGTGCTTTTAGAGGTTCTTAGAAAGCTTAGAATCACATACACAGGACGTGAAACAGCCAACGCTGAGTAAAAAAAACGTTTTCCCTTTGTACACTTTGTGTTAAAGAATTTAGACGTGTTAGATTCCCTAAAGTTTGTATCTCAGAAGGAGAATTTTATGAAGATCATATTAGCAACAGACGGCACAAAGTACGGCACGGCGGCATCTGATATGCTGACAAAACTCAACCTTAGCGAGGGCGATTCGGTCAAAATTATAAGTGTCGTGGATATGGCTTTTCCGCTTGCGATTGATATCTACGGCGGCTATCTGCCCGACACCGCCGAGTTGGAAAATGCGGCTCGTGAAAATGCCGCTAAGGTAATCGAGACGACCAAATCAAAACTTGAGATTGCTTTCGACGGTAAAAAAGTCGATTTCTCGAGTGATGTGCAGTTCGGTTCGCCGGACAGCCGGATCGTCGAAACTGCTGAAGAAATTGGAGCCGATTTGATCGTGATCGGTTCGCACGGTTATAAACAATGGGAACGCCTATTGCTCGGCTCGGTGTCCGATTCGGTCGTGCACCATGCTCATTGCTCGGTTTTGATCGTTCGTTCGGCCTCTGAATAAGCACAATGGCATTTCTATAGAATTCATAAAACAAAATCACGCAGGTTAAAAGAGTCACTTTTTCTATTGCTTAATTTTGGTTAACCTAAATGCCTCCGCAACTGATAACCGTCAATTCACGCAAATACGATCAGAGCATCCGGCGAAGCTGGCAATGCGAGCTTCTGGAACGAAACGGTTCGATGCTTTTGTTTCGCGGCGTGTTTGACGACAGCGTCTCGCATCCCGATCTGGGCGAGATAAAACGCGGCACGATCTCATACGAATACTATTGGCTTGATCGCTGGTACAACATTTTTCGGTTTCACGAGCCGGACGGTACACTCAGCAAATACTATTGTAATATCAACATGCCGCCCGTGTTTGAGAATGGTGTGCTCGACTACATCGATCTGGATCTTGATGTCGTTGTCTGGCCTGGGTCGAACTATATGATTCTCGACGAGGTGGAATACAAAGAGAATGCAATAAAATATAGATATTCAGAGGAAGTGCTTTTAAATGCAGCCGCAGCTCTCTCTGACGTTGTCTCCCTTATCAAAAATAACCAACTGCCGGCCTGATCAAGCTGAACTCCTTCATCACATAAAAGCGGACACCACTGTTGCCAGCTTCTTCTTCGTGACCTCTGTGTCTCCGTGTCCTTTTTTGTGCTATCTTCAAATCATCATTTTTGAAAATTTAAGGAGAATAGTGATGAAAAAGTCAGTTCTTTCTGTACCTTTGTTTCTCTTTTTCGGAATTATCATGGTTCCCGCACAGAGCCCTGAGGCAAACTATCCGTTATCGCCAGATCCGATGTCTAATATATCGGTTGAGCTGAGCAAAATATCGGGTTCGGTTCAAATCCTCAGCGAACGGCTTAAATCGTTTGTCGATAAATTTGAAAAGGTCGGCGGCTCTACCTTTAACGAAAAGCAGCAAAAACTGGTATTGGGTTTGGAGCTTCTGGTCAAAAATGAGGAAAGGGTGGCGACCCTTCAAAAATTTCAGATCGACCTCGTCGAAAAACAAGGGATCACCAGGGCACGGCTCGCTCAGGTCGATCGCGATCTCTACCCTCAAAGCATCGACCGCAGCGTCGCCTTTGAAGGAACAACAAAAACCGAGGAGATGCGCGAGAGTAAACGTGGAGCACTACAAGCCGAGCGGGCGAGTCTGCAGGGACTTATGAATCAAATCAACAGTAATTTAGGAGATGCAAACGAAGGCGTTCGCGAGGCCCAAAGCTTGGTTCAGAGGCTGAGACGGACATTTCTGCCGCAGATTGAACGCGAACTCGCCGACCAATAATGGGCTCCGCTTTTTTTAATTTGAATTTCAGACAGCCTCAACGAGCAGGCATCACGGCTGGACACGCAGCATATAGCTGCAAATGTTGAGTGGGACGCCGACTGTCACGGTGACTCGCTGGCCGGCGGGAAGTTCGTAATTATTGATCGCGGCCGGGTTTTTACCTTCATTTACGGCCCAAAAATTCCCTGCACCATCCGTCACGAGCGTCAGATGGCGGCGGCTGATCTCGACGTCCCCGGCGAGCGGTATATCGACGGGCTTTGATTTTGAACCTCGGCCGATCGCGATCTCTTTCTGATATATCGGCACTACGTTTTGGCGAACGCCGCCACGCCATATCTCAAGCTTATAGATTTCGGACAACCGGGATTTTACGGCGGTCATTTCCTCGACATCCTCGGACTTCAGCGGAACAGCCTGTTGAATTGCGGCGTGCTGAAAAGCCGGTGTTGCCGGACTCTGATATGCGGGCGGTTCACCGGTTGGGGCACGCAGGTTAGGGCTGGTCGGTAAAGCCTCGCGGCTGGCCGCTGAGGGAGAGGGTGACATTCCTTTTGGCCTGACCAAGACTCCGGTTTTATTTCCCGTCGAGTCTTCCCAGCTATGCTGTACGCGAATATCGCCTTTATCTAAAGTGCCGTCGATCCGCAGCTCGATGACAAACGATTTTGTCTCAAGTTTTTTCTTTCCGGCGATCTCTCTCGCCCGTTCGGCGAGGATATGATAGAGGCCCTGTTCGAGGCCTTTTCGTTTTACGCCCTGCCATTCTTTGTCGTCGTCGCTGCTCAGAAAGATCGTGTACTCGCTCGGGATGATCGTCGTGCCTTGCGGCAGCGGGACCATCTCGTTTTGCATGACGCTCTCGACTTCGCGGGCGATCTTAACGATAAATTCCTCGGCTTTGCTGCGCGGCTTGATCTGCGCATCTCGGGCGGCCTGCTCGAGCACCAGCTCGGCAGTCTCGCCATCGATCCAACGTCTGACTTTATCTAAAATGCTCAAGTGTTAATTCCCTCTCACGCTTAATTATCTCTTATTTCAAGATATTTGCCATTAAGCCAGCCGCGAGTCGCATTCCCCTGCGTGGGGCGGCTACTTCCCTGCTCGATGACATCAACTTGATACCAATTATTTTGCGTATTTACAATCCGGACCTTTGAATTTTTTGTAACGAGTCCGATCGGTTCGTTGTCTGTATTTGGCGAAGGCCTCAGATAGACGTCAGTGCTCGCGACGCCGGTCTTAGAGTAAAAAGGACTTATAATCGCGGGTAAAAAGTCCCGGCCTCGCATAAAACTCGCCGTACCGTATAGAATGCCGGTAAACAGACACACGATAATGCTAAAAATCGCAAACCGGCGAAATTTCGGGTTAATCGTTTTCCGCTCTTTGGGGATTTGTATTATGGGAGCGTCAGCCGTGATTTTTGGGTTATGAATACCAACTTCAGGTGGCCCGGACGGGGACGAGATGCCGGCAAAAACTGGAACCTCAAACCCGCCTGGTGGTTGGATCGCATCAAAACTCGGCCTCTCTGGGGCAATCGGCGTATAACCTCTCGAAACATGAGGCTGCGGAGCGTCAATGGTTGACGCCATAACCGTTCCAAATTCCCCGTCCGCTGCAATCTGTCTAACGCCAGCGAGATCAGCCCAAAATTCCTCGACCGTCTGATGCCGCTCACGTGGATCGTCATTTGTCGCTTTTCTTAAAACTCTGACTAATTCCTCGCCGCATTCTTCATCACGAACGGATTGAGGTATGTCAGTAATAGTTTTATTCGCGTAGGCCCTCGGCGAGTCGCCGGTAACCAGAGTGTAAATCGTCTTTGCAAGTGAATAGATGTCGGCTGACGGCGTCAGCTTGGCAAACGCCAGCATGCCGGTCTGTCCCGCCGACATCGGGCTGTGTTCTGGCGGTGCGTATATGTTTGTACCGACACGCGTTATCGGCGAATCGGAGACAGAGACGCGGGCGACACCAAAATCCGCGATCTTGACGGTCGACTTATCGCTTGTCAGCAACAGGTTTTGCGGTTTTATATCGCGGTGGATAATAGAGAAACGGTGAGCGTGGCTGAGTCCGGCACATATTTGCTCAATGTAATTAAACGCCTGATCGAGTGGCAGCTTTTGCTTTCGCACCAGGCTTTGCAGATCGCCGCCAGAGAGATATTCGAGCACCAAATAGTGAAAAACGGTCCCGCGCAGGTCGCGGGAAGTGCCGTGGCCGATGCGGCTGATGATGTTTGGGTGCCGGACGCGATCGAGAGCAATCGCCTCGTTCTGAAAATTTTCGACTAATGTCCGTTCGAGATCGTCGTCAAGATCGTCCTGCAAAAATACATTGAGCGCTTTGATAACGACCGTGCTGTGCGGAGATTGAGGCGAGGCAAGAATGTCGCGGGCGAGATATATCTCCGCATAGCTGCCGCGCCCAAGATGCCCGGAAACGTCATATCGCTTATCAAGCCGGCAATTGTTAAGCGAAAGTTCTCTCATCGATTCCGAGGGTCTATAATCCGAAAGTAAGTGAGGGCCATCGGCGCCTGTCGCGAAACTCCCCGTCACGACGCGATCCGCCTCTGGTTATCAATACGATAACACAAAGCCAATGTTCGCAAAACGAAGTGGGCAGACGAGGATTAAGCTGAATTTTTTTATCATATTCCGATCCGAGAGACTCATTCATGAGTTAAACAAAATGGCCCTCCTCCGGGACGTCAATTGTAACGATTTTTTGGAAATACACACCTTTCACCAAACTGGCAAAACAACTGTACCAAACAGGTCACAACTAGTGATCTAGGGGGTAATTTAACTGTACCAAACGTACGGTATAAATTGGCGGATGTGGGACAGCACCATTTTGCAAAACCCAGTAATTATCGAAGTTCCGCTACAACACAAATGCAAAATGTGGCACGTGCCACATTTAAAATGCCGTTTTTTTCTTCCCAAACAGTGAAAATTTTAAATACAAAAAAAATTACACTTGAAAAAGTTGTCAGAGAACAGAATTTGGAAAGAGAAATCAGAAAGGCGTCGCTCATGTTGGCAACGCCTTTCACTCTACTAATAGTTCACTGTTAACTAATCATTCGTCCGTAAAAATCCGGTCGTCTGGACGTACTGGAAAAATGGCGTACCTGGCGGTAGTCGGGCCGGGTCGAGGAATGTGCTGTCAAAAACCCAGTTTCGGATCGGCGGGTTATAGACCGTGGTGCAGCATTTGAAAGAACCGTTATTGTTGGACGAGTTAAAGAGATTAATCAGGGAACCGCTGTAATCGAGGCGTCGGCTGGTCCATCGTTCC
>JBBSJK010000049.1:0-25747 GCA_038257355.1 Pyrinomonadales bacterium
CTTCAAAAGGTGCCAAATCATCCCGACAAGAAAAAACTGGAGCAATACGTTAAGGATAACGCCCCCAAGTAAACCTGAAATTAGCAATCGAGATTGCCGCGAGCAAAATCTTTTCACAACCGGCGAGATCGACAGTTCGAGAGACAAAAAAAGGCCGCGGCACCTAGCCGCGGCCTTAAGCGTTCAAAATCGTATGGTTTAGAACGAATAACGTAATCCAAACTGCATCCGACGCGGATTGCCCTGGATATCTGTAAAGATCTTGCCAAAGTTAGACGGAGCCTGGCTGATCTCGGGGTCCTGGGGCAGCCCGTAGGTCGAACGTGACTGGTTTGTCACGGCGAAATACTGCTTATTTAGAACATTGAAAACCTCCCAACGGACTTGGAATTTATGATTCTCACTCCACGGCATCTGAAATGACTTGGAGAGTCCCAGATCGAGGGCTTGGAAACCCGGTGCGCGTAATGTGTTACGTTCGCCAGTTTCGCCAGGTCTTGCATTCCTAAAGGAGTTAAAGGCAAGTTCCGGATTCGCGAAGAAGTTCTGGGTATCACGAAAAGCGCCAAAATCGACATTTGTTAACCTCGTACCGTTAGACTGAACATTCCAGTTCGTCGCCCATTGGGCCTGGTCAAATGGCGTTGAAAGCGGGTTCCCAGTGTTCCCACGGAAAATACCGCGAAGTGACCAACCCCCAATCAACGCATCCGCCCAATTGCTAATACCGCCTAACAAGGCTCGACCGCGTCCGATGGGGAAGTTAAATAGGAAATTGGCGTTTATTACGTGCCTCGAGTCAAAATCCGAAAGAGCACGACTATCTTGTGGACGTAGCGGATTAAGTAAAAACTGCGTCCCAAATGAGCCGCCAGTTTGTAAACCGGAAACGTCATCTATCGATTTTGAAAACGTGTAGTTTATGTCATAACTGAGGGTATTACCGAGCCGTTGGCGTAAACTAAATGTTGCTCCGTGGTAGTCAGAACTGGCAAACGTGCCAAATGAGGAAAATGCCGCGTACTGAGGGTGGAAAAAAGCATTTGGGAATATACCGCGGTCATCGATTAACAACTGAATAAATGTCCAGTCGAGAATATCGAAACCCCCGCCTACGGGACCGGGCAACCCGTCACGAGCTGCTAGTCTATAAACTCGTTGCGTTGAATTCAGCGCAACTCCATTTACGGTTGTGGTGTAATTTGGGAAGAAATGGTTAAAGAACGGCAACGCCTGAACCTGATTGATCGGCGTATTTGCGAGGCGGAGATCATGTAATATTCCCGCTGCCGTGTACCAGTCCTGTCCCGAGACCGGATCAACTAAATTATTGAGAGCCATAATGTCGCGCGAACCGAAAAGATTTCGTGCCGCACGGCCAATATAAGATGCCTCAAAGTACATGCTTTTTGGTAACTGCCTTCCATATGAAACATTCCAAGAATAATGCGTCGGTGACGTAATCGTCCCGTCAAGCGACGACTCGATTCGCTGCGGACATCGTTCGGCACCCGAAAGACAGGCGGCCGTTACATCAGTTGAAAATCGCTGTACGGGAGCCGGGATACCGGGTAGCGCCCGAATATCCTGACCAAATCCGGTAAATCGCGGTGCAGGATTATCCGTTACATTGAAGGTATTTGCCGCGATGGTTGTACTGCTGGTAAAGCCGATGGTTGAAAGACCGTCGAAGCTAACAGCCAACTGTCCGCCAAAGTAATCGTTCGTAATACCAAATCCGCCGCGGAAAACCGACGTTCCCTTTTTACCAAAAATGTTCCGGAGAAATCCTTTGTCAAAGTCAGGTGACCAGGCCAGTCCGACACGGGGCTGGAAATTATTTTTGTCCATCTCGTAAAATCCCGGCGCATTGTTTTTTGGTCCGGCGAGTCGGAAACTAATTAGATCGTTTAGAGCGGTACCCGCAGCGGCTGCGGCTGTCCGGCGTTCAAAAAAGTCGCCCAATTTTTCTGTGGGAACGACCTGGAACCCGTTCTGTTCATACACGGGTCGACTCAGAGAATATCGCAAACCGTAGGTTAGTGTCAGATTATTAGTTATTTTCCAAACATCCTGGGCATAGACGTCATACTCTTCGGTAGCAAAACTTCTCGATGCGGGAGAACCCGCCGGCAATATGCTACCGTCAATATCAAACGTAAAGTTCCCGCTATACTGCGAGAATCGGCCGATTAGAGCCGTCGCAGCTGCCTGAACGGAGGCGACGCTCCCGCCGTCGATAGTGTATCCGTTTGCCGTGATCCGGCCATTCACAACGCCGCCGGACTGATCATAAAAAGAAGGATTGGTGACGGCTGAGTCAAAGGCGCTGGCAAAACTATTACGCCGGTTCCGGATAATTCGGACATTGCCGCCGAACTGAATCGTGTGATTACCCTTAATCAAAGTAAAATCATCGGTTATGTTTTGAACCGGAGTTATACGATCAAGTGTTCGCGCAAATAACCGCGGGGCGTAAACAAACCGAAAACTGATATTGCTGTCGCTCGAGTCGCCCTGCGTGCTAAATGCCTGGCGGGTAAATCCGTAACGGAAATTGTTGATCTTGTTATTTGATATCGTCCAGTTATGACCAGCCACAAATCCGGTCGGATGACTCCAAAGAGATGTAGGCGGAGTTCCAGGAAAGGCCGAGACGCCGGCGGTGTTATCATACTGATAATTTCCGCGGACAAAAAGCTGCTGTTTACTGTTTAGGTTGTAATCGAGCTTTGCTATATGCGTGTTTTCCGTAACTGTCGTCGGCGAATTAAACGAAAAGCCCCCCGTGTTGAGGCCATCACCAATGATCATATTGTTAGACGGAAAAGCCATTGCGGCCGCCGAAAGCACACTTACGGCCGCCGGGTTCGCTCCCTGTATCTGAGAGAATATTTGATTAAATTCGGCAAGTTGAATTCGACAGTTTCCAGTCGCGCTTGGAGCTCCGGTACAGCTTGGCCCGGTTCCGTTAAATCGGATCTCGCCCCGCCCTACGTGCGCCAGGGGAACCGTGCGATTTACTGTCGCCTCCTGCGTCTGGTACTGTCCTTCGTAAGAGTAAAAGAAGAAAAACTTGTCCTTTTTGATCGGCCCACCAAGGGTTCCGCCGTAAACCTGACGAGCCAGACTCGGTCGAGGAATTCTCTCATCGCCGACTAATGCCGTTCCGGCGATTACGGCATCATCGGTGGCTACGTAACGTCCCGCGCTGTTATTAAAGAAAGTGTTTGCCGAGCCAAAAGTGGGCCGGTTGAAATAAAAGAGCGAGCCATTTAGGTTATTGGTTCCGCTCTTGGTTATCAGCGAAACCTGGGCACCCGATGAACGCCCCTGATTAGAATTAGCACCGAGCGTAGTGATACGAAACTCCTCGACAGATTCGGTAGTCGAACGGAGTGCGGACCCTTGGGTCGGGTCTCCGCTGAAGGAACGCCCGCCGGTCTGTTGGTCATTGATGTCAACGCCATCAAGAGTAATATTGGCCTGATCGCTGCGACCACCGGCAACGTATCCATCTGCAGTAACACCGGGCTGTAAAGCCAGCAGGTCATTGACCCGGCGAAGATCGGTAGGCAACTGCGTGAGCTGCTCGGGAACAAAATTGTTTCCGAGAGTCGCGTCTTGAGTATTTACAATCGACTCGATCGACCCGCTCGTTACATCGACAACCGCCGAAATTGAGCCGGCCTCGAGCGTTAGCGACAGATCGATGGGCGAATCCACACGTGCCTGTACATTGGAATTCAAAAGTTTCTTAAATCCAGTCGCCTCCACTTCGAGCCGGTACGTCGCCGGTGCAATGGACGCGAAATTATACCTTCCGCTGTTGTCAGTGGTAAGCGAGCGGTTAAAACCCGTTTCGGGATTTGAAATCCGAATCGTCGCTCCCGGGACCGCTGAACCGGCTTGATCTACAACCGAGCCGCTGATCCCGCTCGTACCGGATTGTGCGTTTGTCACGCCAGCCAGAAAAGCGGCAACCAACAGAGCGATGCAACAAAAAAAGCTAATCGTCTTTAGTCTGCTACGTATCATATATCCTCCTCTAAGCCTTTAAAACAGATAGGACAACAAATAAAACAAGTTGTTTTGGAAATTAAAATGATGCATTTTCCGTTCCACCAGGATTAAATAGGTGAATTATGCATATTTTCAACCATTCTAACCTGAAAGCATATGAAAAAGCAGTTGTCAATTCCGTTTTTTTGGATAAAAATTCAATTTTTTGGGAATGTTGATTCTTGCCTATATCCGTCCGTTAGACCTATTCAACGATTTTTAAAATCGCTTTAGCCGCCGCTGACCCCTGTCCAACGGCGTTTGCGATCGTCGGTGATAAGGGGCTTGCGACATCACCTATGGCGTAAATACCGGGAACGGTTGTTGCAGAATATGTGTCTATTCCAATATATTCCGGCCCAGTAAAGGGTATTTGTCCATGAAACAGTTCGGTATTGGGGACAACTCCGATGCGGATCAATACGGCATCAACCGAGATCTGTGAACGCTGAGATGAAGCGGTATTTTGCAGTTCTATGGCAGTAACCGTCGTGTTTCCAAAAATTTCGATAATAGTTGAGTTATAGATGCTGGCGATTTTAGTTTGCGTACTTACACGCTCAATAAAATCCGGTCGTGCCGAAAACTGTCCACGACGGTGGATGATAATTACCTTTTCAGCCGTTTTGCTTAAAATCAGGGCGTTTTCGAGGGCAGCGTCGCCGCCGCCGACGATTGCTACGGTTTTTCCCACGATTGAATTCAGGCTTTTGGCTCCGGATTCGAGCACTCCGCGTCCAGCAAACTCTTTCTCGCCCGGCACACCGAGCTTTCTACGCCTTACGCCGGTTGCGATGATTATCGCTTTACTCAAAAATTGCTTGCCGTCGGTCAAACAAACCGTCTTGTTAGCGAGATTGACGCTTGCGATTTCGACCCCGCACATTCGTTCGATGAGGCCTGTACTTTCGACATGCTCGACAAATCGATCTCTTAGTTCGCGGCCGGTCGTTTGTTTGGTTCCGAGATAATTATTTATCGAATTGAAAGTCCACAAGAGTTGGCCGCCAAACTCGGCTTCCTTTTCCAGAACGATTGCCTTCATGCCCAGATCAGCACACCATTGTGCCGCCGATAGGCCGCCCGGTCCGCCGCCGATTATTATCACGTCAAAATACATCGAATTGTCTGTCATAAACAGGATTCAAGCGTAGAAAATTACTAATTTTTGTCAAAAAAATCTGACACTTTTTGTCAGTGCCGCAGCACTGACAGATCAACCGCATGGCAGAACTTAATGCACAATACTTTTTCACCCTTTATTTTAGGCAGAATCAGGCTATTTTACAACGATCTAATATGACAATATTGATGGCATTGATATTGCTTTTGAACTCATATGCAGAATTGGGTGTTGTTTATCACATCACCTCCTCAGCCTCACCAGAAACGGAATTTCTCCAGTAAAATAATTTATGAGATTAGAACTCGAACCCAATGTCACCGCGTTTCCGCTAGTTGAAAACACTCATTTCGAAAATACAGGAGCCTCTGCATCATGGGACTTCGAGTCGATACTGAAAAAGGGTATCTCGGCTGCTCAAAGCGGTGACCGTGATCACGCCCGCAAACTGCTTTCTCAGGCCACGGCCATCGATCCTTCCAGCGAGGACGCTTGGATGTGGCTCGCTTCAATCAGCGAATATCCCGAAGAACTTCTCGCATTTTTAAATCGAGTTTTAGAAATCAATCCCAAAAACGAACGCGCCGTCGAGTGGCTTAAAGCGACAAACTCACTCCTTGCAAAATCGTTGGTGCAACGGGCGATATCTGCCAATGAAGACGGCAATGTGCAATTGGCCAACCAGTGTCTCGACCAAGCACTCGTCCAAGACAAAAATTGTGAAATGGCCTGGTTTTGGAAAGCCAAAGTTTCTCATTCTGACGATCATAAACTCGACTTCCTCAATCGCACCTTGAGTCTAAATCCAACAAATACTGATGCGCTGGCAGCGCTAGCGGAAATAAAACAAACTAGAACAAAGGCTGTATTCGAAGAAGCAAAGGCGGCAGCGGCAGATGGCGACCGCAAAAAGGCCGGCGAAATTCTTGATAATTTCGTCAATGAAGTGCCAGATTCGGTCGAAGCGTGGCTGCTCAAATCTCATCTCTCTCTCGGCCTCGGCGAAAAGGTCGAAGCGCTGGAAAAAGCGCTCCTACTCGATCCCGATAACGCCGCTGCAAAATCAGGCCTAGCATTTTTAGCACTTACTTTTGGGACTAAACAGGAAGAAGTCGCAACGCCAGCATACCAAACCTTAGAGGTGGACGAGGAGTATGAAACTGCAGGATTTGTGCCTCAGCCAGAATCACTTGTAGAAATTAGTTCCGAAACTGCAGAGTCGCATGCTGTGCAGGAGTCAATTTCTGAACCAGAGGCAGCTCAATCAGAGCAAGAATTTTCTTCCTACCCGAAGGCTGTTGCAGAACACGAACCAGCCGCAAATTATGATTTTGAGACCGAGGCCACCCTGGTTCGCTCGGTTGAAGAATTATTTGTTCCGGACGTTCAAAACGTCAACGCTGTTGGCGTATCTAACGATGCAATTGCAAATGCCGGTCAGCTTATCTTAAATGAATCAACCATCGGCGTCGTTTACGAAAAACCCGCGGATATTTCGAATAATATTCACGCACTTGATGAGGTACCAGTCGAGTTTGTTGAGTCTCTTTTAGAAGAGCCGTCCGGACAACATGATACAGAATCATCTGATTTCGATGAACAGACGACAGGGCCGTACACGGGTTTTACTTGTCCATTCTGCACAACACCAAACGATCCGCAGGCTTTCCAATGCACCTCATGCCACGCGACGCTCACTCTTTCAGATATCGAATCTTTGCTATCAACTTCGCGTGCCGAACAAGAGGTCGTCCAGCACGCTGTCACGGGAATGGAAGCCGAATGGAACCTGCGCGAGTTTAGCGAACAGGAGCTAACCGCCCTCGGCATCGGGCATTTTAATCTCAAAAACTTCGAAGACGGATTAAATTATCTACAGGAGGCATCGAGGCTAAATCCGAATAACGTGATCCTCGCTGGCCAAGTTAATACGATCGCGATCCGTTTAGGTGAAATGCGTCGGCAATCTGAGAGTTATAATGCAATGCCTAAAGGCAAAAAGATATTAGTCGTTGATGACAGCCCAACCGTACGAAAGCTGATCTCGGGCAAGCTTGAAAAATCAGGCCACACGGTTATCTGCGCAGTCGATGGCATCGAGGCTTTGGCCCGGGTTGAGGAAGGGCTCCCTGATCTTGTCCTACTTGATATAACGATGCCCAGAATGGACGGCTACGAAGTTTGCAAGCAGATTCGTTCGAATCCCGATGCCAAAGATCTCCCGGTCGTTATGATCTCAGGAAAAGACGGTTTTTTTGATAAAGTCCGCGGCCGAATGGCCGGTTCGTCCGGGTATGTCACAAAACCATTTGGACCCGAGACTCTGATGAAGGCCCTCGAAACATATCTCCTTCCCGACAATGCCGACGTAAGCTAAAAACAATTTCATCGCAATCCTGCGGCACCCATGGACCGCGAAAAACCACAAACATTTGTATTGGCTGCCGAGGCCGATCTTGCATCCATCAGGAGCAGTCTGCTTATCCTAACGCAGAGCGGTGACGCGACGGACATAACCGTCACGCGTCGCCATCTAGCGCGTCTAAATGCCCAAGCCACAGCGAGCCAATTGCCCGGCATAGCTGAGCTTTGCTCAGAATGCGAAGCGTCTCTCGACAATTTCCCCAATACAGATACGATCTCTCCGGCTGCCGTCTACGCCGCCCTCGACATCGTCGCCCGCATCGAGGCCGCAGTTTGGCAATCTGACGATTTTCTATTCGATGTGGCAGGTTTGGTCGACGCCTCTTTCGATAAATTTATTTTACACAACGAGTCCGTCGAACTTTCCACGGCCAAAGAAGAGGAATTTGAGATTGATGAGGAAACCCTTGATATTTTCCGCTCTGAGGCTGACGAATTGCTTACAAACATTGCTGACGGACTATGCACACTGTCAACATCACAGGGCGACCAAATCGCCCTTTGGGATGTTCGCCGGGCCGCTCATACGTTCAAAGGCGCGGCCGGGATTGTAGGGCTTAAAGAGGCATCAGAGATCGCACATCGGATGGAAGACATTCTCGATCGCGTAGTCGAAATGCGTCGCGAAGCCGTTCCGCAGGTGGTCAATCATCTCAAAAAGTGTGCCGACCGGCTAAACTCTATCGTTGCGGCCAGAGACCTGGACGAGAATACGGAGGATATTGACCACCAGTACGTCGATGTCATGAGCTGGCTTTCATCACCGGTCATAGCGGACAGCGATATCCAGCCAAACTCTGACGACTTGCCTGATAAGGCCGTACAGTCTCGCCTTGATTCGGTCAAAACAACAACGACGCCGATCGTTAGAGTTTCACTCGACCGACTCGACGAGCTTATAAAAATATCCCGCAGCCTGCTCGTAAACCGTTCTGCTATCGCCGAAAGATTTACTGAATACAGTACCGGAACCGGCGGTGGCGGAGCTGATTCATTGGCGATACTGGAATCACTTTTCGATGCTCAAAGAAATCTTACCGATGAGATACAGGCTAAATTGCTTCATATACGCATGGTCAGATTTGGCAATCTCGAGACACGTCTCAGCCGCACGGTTCACCTAACATGCGTTGACGAAAATAAGAAAGCCATTCTTGTGATAGAGAATGGTGAGGTCGAGATCGATACCCAAATCATTGATGCGTTAGTAGAACCGTTGCTTCATTTACTTAAAAATGCAGTGGTTCACGGCATCGAATCGCCCGACACACGTCGAATGATCGGCAAACCCGAACGAGGAAATATTCGCATTCGGCTCGAGGCTGATGACGAAGCTCTGGTTATGTCCGTGACCGATGATGGCGGCGGCATCTCGGCGCCTAAACTGATAGAACAAGCTCTGGCAAACGGAATTATCACCGCAGACCAAGCTAAATCGATCAGTGACCGCGAGGCGACGCAACTGATATTTGATCGTGGCTTGACTACCGCTGGCAAGATCGACTTAAACGCAGGACGGGGCGTCGGGATGAGCATCGTTAGGGAAAGTATAGAAAATCGTGGAGGAAAAGTCATGGTCGAGTCTGTGCCGCAAAGAGGCACAACTTTCACGATCCTGATGCCGTTCGCTATTGCAAAACCGGTTCCCCTAACGGCCGAGCCGTCCAAAGTTGCCAACAAACCCGTCGGATCTATGCTTCCGCTGGTATTGATTGTCGATGATAGCGCGAGCATCCGTCGGCAGACCGCAAATCTCGTTAAACAGGCGGGTTTACGCGTGATTACCGCCAATAACGGAGCGGAGGCATTGGAACTTTTGCTTTCAGGCGATTGGGAGCCGGACCTAATCCTGTCGGATGTTGAAATGCCGCAGATTGACGGTTGGGAATTTCTAGAATATGTAAAGACGGACAACCATTTAGGCGAGATTCCCGTTGTCATGGTCACTTCGCTCGCTCCAGAGATACATAGGCAGCGGGCGTTCGATCTGGGAGCAATGGATTTTATTGTGAAACCTTTGACTGAAAGGCATCTCGCACGCGTGTTACAGAATTTGGAAAATCCGCTCATAGTTTAGACTTTTGGCGGTTTGCTCGGTCTAATTTCGATCTTGCTGGGAAGTGCACGTGTATTCATTAAGAGCAGATCGATAACAATCTGAGCAATGTCATCGGGCTGTATCTGCCAAGCTTTTTCGTCCGATGATGTGTCGTTGCCAAATTGAGTATTGACACTGCCCGGACAGATATAGCTGACCTTGATATTATCGTGGCGCACCTCTTGCATTAGCGCTTCAGAGAATCCGTTCAGACCAAATTTTGAAGCATTGTAAGCCGCCATCTTCGGATGTGCATTTTGACCTGCTAGCGACGAGATATTAATAATGTAGCCGCCGCCGCGTTTCTTAATAAGCGGTATCGCATAATGGCAGGCATAGTAAACCCCAAAAAGATTGGTCTCGAGTGTCTGTCTGAATTCGTCACCCGAAATTTCCTCAACTGTCTTGCCGAAGATTCCCATTCCGGCGTTGTTGATCAGAATATCGACTCCGCCAAAGTCTCTTTCGGCTGCCTCGAGCAATCTCACAACCTCAGGTTCGTTACGTACATCGCAAACCATTCCTTTTACGGTACCCGACGATGAAAGTCTCTCAGCCGCTGCATCCACATCGCCTTGATCCCGGCCGCAAATAAGAACTGACACGCCGGCTTTGGCGAGGTGATCCGCTATTGCATACCCAATGCCTTTTGTTCCGCCGGTGACGACTGCTGTCTTTTCTTCAAACATTTAATTATCGCAAGCTAATTGAACGATAAGCCCACTGAGACTTGTTGTTCTTTTCATTGCTATCCATCTTATCGTCCCGCCTGATTTTTGGTGCGTTCTTTCGGGATAATTCCTTCCAGAGAATTGTAATGCTTCCATCCTCATGTCTGCGAATGATTCGAAAAGCTACGGTTATGTCAATACGTTTATCAAAGGCGAGCTCGTTATAAACTACGCCTCCTATCGATCTCTGCAGATTTCCGCGATACGCCACTGACCTTAACACGTAGGTCATCGG
This sequence comes from Pyrinomonadales bacterium, assembly GCA_038257355.1. Lineage (GTDB taxonomy): Bacteria > Acidobacteriota > Blastocatellia > Pyrinomonadales > Pyrinomonadaceae > OLB17. The sequence continues at coordinate 10,674 of JBBSJK010000049.1, forward strand.
ATCAACCGCCCGCAGTTGCCGGGAATAGTAAAAGCTGTTTGTTTCCCATCCGTAGCCCATTTCCTGCTCAATCTCTGCCGCTTTAACATAACCTGTAACGGGCTCAAACTTGTTAAGCGGCTCCAAACCACGAGAATTAACATCGACATTATCGAGCGGAATATCTCCGATCCCGGCCAGAATGCCATGCTGCAGCACACCTGTGATCATAAAATTTCCATTCGAAAAATGTAGGTCTGCCAGCCGCCGGATACGATAGTTTGACTCGCGAAAGGAATAAGATGATCCGTGCCCCGGCATTGAATATTTTATACAATCGTCGGCTGCTGATAGAGTCTTTGTACTGTCACCGCATCCCGCATCCTCAACCAGCCGCACCATCCCAGTTCTTTTTTGACTTAGAAAATTCTTGAATTTAACGAGATCGGCGGACAGCACTTGCAGTGATTTAAGTTCCTTGCTCGTTGGAGTTCGATAGAGTTCTTTAACGTCAACCGCAATCGCCCCGGGTACCGTTTTCCCTCTGAAAAGTTGATCCCGTTTTGACCGCAATTTTGCTTCGTTGATCTGATTACTGATCCGGTTGGCTTCTGCTCGATTCGCAGCTTCCTGCCTCATCTGGGCGGCATGTTCAGGTGTGGATCCCGGCGGAACATTCTGGGCAAATGTGCCTGGTATAAATAATGCAAATGCAGCAATGGTGAGCCATATAGTATTTCTCATTATTCCTTAAATTTAACGCCTCAATCTAAATTGTCTTCTAAAGGTCAAAGACGTGAGGGAAGTTTTAATGATCAGCTCCGCAGTTTTGAACTCAGGATTTCATTCACGATCTTGGGATTGGCGGTGCCTTGAGAGGCTTTCATCACTTGACCTACAAAAAAGCCGAAGAGTTTCTCATTCCCATTTCGGTAAGCGATAACCTGATTCTCATTGCTTTTAATAATTTCGTCAACTATTTTTTCGATTGCTCCAATATCCGAAATCTGTTCAAATCCCTTGAGTTTTATAATTTCCGGGGCGCTCGACCCAGATGTAAACATCTCGGTCAACACTTCCTTAGCCTGATTATTATTGATTGCTCCGGCGGTTACGGTTTTAATTAGTTCAGCTAAATACTCTGCCGTTAATAGGCTTTGGGCAATCGGTTTGCCTGAACTGTTAAGTTCACGGGTCAATTCGCCAAGTATCCAGTTTGATGAGGCCTTTGGATTGCCTGTAATCCTCGCCGTCGTCTCAAAATATTCGGCCAGGTCCTTGTCAGCGACAATCTGCGACGCATCGGCAAAGCTGAGGCCATAAACCTCGATAAACCGATCACGCATAGTATCCGGCATCTCTGGCATGCCGCTTTTGACCTGTTCAATAAATTCTTTTGAAACCTTTAATGGCTGGAGGTCAGGATCGGGAAAATAGCGATAATCGTGGACATCCTCTTTACTCCGCATAAAGCGTGTCCGGTTATTCTTTTCGTCCCATAGACGCGATTCCTGATTGACCGGTTCGCCGTTTTCATGAGCCTCGATCTGGCGTTCGATCTCGTACTCGATCGCTTTTTGCATAAATCGGACCGAGTTAAGATTCTTAAGCTCAACTTTGTTGCGAAACTCAGTCTCGCCAACTTTACGAACCGAAACATTTGCCTCGCACCGCAGATTCCCTTTTTCCATATCGGCGTCGCTAGCACCGACCCATTGCAGTGCGCGTCGGACATGATTGACATAATCGTACGCCTGCCAGGACGTGCGGAAATCGGGCGAAGTGACAATCTCGCCAAGCGGTGTTCCGGCCCGGTTGAGGTCTATGTAAGAGTATTTATCGGTCTCAGGCAGTCCTTCGTGGACGTTTTTACCGGCGTCTTCCTCGAGGTGCATTCGCTGAATATGGATCGTCATCGGCCGCCATTCTCGGGCGTGGCCCGACTCGTCGCGTTCGGCGGTCAGGATCGTCAGATGGCCATTCGCCGAGAACGGTTTGTCGTATTGCGATATCTGATAACCCTTTGGCAGGTCGGGATAAAAATAATTCTTGCGGGCAAAGACCGATGTTTCCTGTATCTCAAGCCCCAGAGAGAGCGCCGCCCGGGCCGCGAGATCGATGACACGCTTATTCAAAACTGGCAAAGCCCCTGGCAGACCGAGACACGTCGGACATGTATTTTCATTTGGCTCGCCGCCCGTCTCAACCGCGCACGAGCAAAAGATCTTAGTCGCCGTCGCCAGCTGTGCATGGATCTCCATGCCGATAACTGCTTCCCAACCTTCTTTCATAACTAACGTTTACGTACCTTAATCAATGGGGTAGATCGCGTTCGCGGCCCCACAGGCCAGATGCTTCCTCCCCCGACATAATATGGCTGCTGACGATACCTTGGATATCGAGCGAAGCTCGTTCCGCGTCCGTACAAACCCCACAAAACTGCCGGAGCAATTCCTTGCGTCTGAGCTCCGGATGTTACGTTAACATTGAAATTGACAGGCGACACCTCAGCCACTTGCAGTCGTGCCGTTTCGCGCTCGACTTCCAAGTCGCGAAGCCTGGCCGAAACTTCCATCAACTCTTTTCGGCTCGCCTCATTGCGGCGGTCGAGTTCCTCGGGCGAGGGCATGCCAAGGCGGACGTGATTCTCCCGATACTCGCGCTCGGCGGTAAGTCTTTCCTGCCGATACTTCTCGAGATCGGCGTTAGTGATCGTCTTATTTTGTGCCGTTCCCGACCCGGCGGCTGTGAAAACCAACAACATCAAAAAACCCGTTCGAAACCCCATTTCATTTCCTCCGTTTCTCAAATTCTATCACGTTTCGCTGCCCTCCCGGGCACTGTTTTTCACCCGTTGCAGGTATGTTTTGACCAAGGCTGTATGACAAATGCACTACAATGTAAGGGGGCGGGAAAGGGATGTGGCGGCGTATGTATATGTCAATAAGAGCCTTACGGCACTTTCTCCAGATTTTCCGTTGTCCCATGTCCCGCCCCCTCAGCGCGCGCACATTGCTTTATTGATCATTCAATCCGACATCTCGTACCTGCACCTCGCACGATGCGGATCCACAACGGTCTTTGATGCTGATAGGCATCTTTCCGTTGCAAGTATAACACGTCGTTGCATTTCATGGTCGGTTAGAAGGAATACGAAACCCCGATTCTTGCGTTTGCTCCCACTGTCTTGAAACCATTCTCAAAAAATTCCTGATCGAAAACATTCTCGATAGTTACAAAAAGCCGCAGGTTAGTTCCGTCTTTGCGGAGCAGAAAAGTGTAACCCATCGTCAGATCGCCCCGACGATTGCCGTCGAAGCGGTAAACATAGGTCGCAAACGACGAATTGCTAAAGATCGGTGCCAAATAACTCGATGTGGCTAAAAAATCAAAATTTACCCAGAACCGTTTGAACCGTTGTGTCGCAACCAGCGTGAATTGGTGATCGGGAACGCCAAGCGTCTTTAGGCTCGGATTGCCGGTCACCTGCGGCGTCCGCTGGATGCTATTTGTAAACGTGTAGGACGTAAAAATATCCATCGAGCGTGTCGGCTTCGCTTTTAGGCTAAATTCGCCGCCGCGTGCTGTTCCGCCTTTCTGATTTTCATAACCGCCAAACGGCCTCGTTGTTGCACCGATATTTGGCACGACATTGCCAAAACCGATGATGTCATTGAGCCGCGTGTAAAAATATGTGGCAGACAGCAGGATGCGGCCCTCGGCCAGGTTTTGCTCGACTCCAGCATCAAATGCGATAGTTTTTTCCGGCTTCAAAAACGGATCGCCGATCGCGATAAAGCTCGGGGTGCCGAAACTCGAAAAGAACGATCCAAACCTCTCGTATAAAGAGGGAACGCGGTAGCCGTTGCCAACGTGAGCTCGGAGTTTAGTCCCCGACGAACGAAAAAAATATGACGCCGAACCGTCGAATGTATGTGCGACCGGCGGATCGTCGAGCGTCAAATTGCTGTACGGCGCGTTTGCCAGGCTAAATTCCGGGCGGTCAAGGCTAAACCTCTGTACCCGTACGCTGCCCGCAAGCCGTAATTTACCATCGGCTAAACTCAAAAGGTTTTGCATAAAGAACGTATTGCTCTTTTGTGCGGCACGCGTGAAGTAATTTCCGGTCCCGCCGGGCGTCAGACCGTCGTTAGCAAATGCCTCGGTCTCAAATTCGTATCCGGCCCGGAACTGATTGGCGTCGTTCGGTGTCCAGTTAATATGAACATTACCGGTGTGGACCATGCCGTCAAATATGCTGGTCGATGCACTCTGAAATCCAACGCCGAGAGGCCCGTTGTCGTTTGTCCGCTTTGTATTCAATCCCTGATAATATCCGCTCAGGTTGAGTTTGCTGTTGATTACCTGGTTGACGACAAATTGGCCGCTAAAAAATTTTGATCGCTGCAGACTGTCGGGATCATTGACATCGGGCAGGAAATTCACATTCGGCTGTGCGTTTATGATAATTGAGTTGGCAGCTGGCAGGGAACCAAGCGTATCGGGCCCGGAGTTAAGGCGAACATCCGCATTAGCGAGAAATATACGCCCGGACAGATGAGTTGTTGTAAATGGATTTACATCGGAGCGGATTTGAAAATTTGTGTTGTTTGCCTCGTCATCGCCATCAATTCCCTCGGCATAAGTCGTTCGCGAAACACCAGCATTTATGCCAAATCTATCATTTTCTGTACCGTGCGAAATGTTGCCGCGAAAACGTCCGAGACCGAGGCCGCCAAAAGCTCCGCCGATCTGTCCGTGCGTGCCCCGCCGTGCAGACGGCGTTTGAAAATCGACGGTCCCGCCGACGGCATTTGTTCCATACAATGATGATCCCGAGCCTCGCAAAACTTCGACTTTGCTGACGTTTGTTAGTGTGAAATCACTCAGAAACGGAGATGCATCACCGGTTATAGCCGTCACATCGCGAAATCTGATGCCATCCACTAGAATTGCCGTATCCTGATTCCTCAGACCACGTGTCTTGATTGTCGCAACCCGCCCAAAACCGCCGGACTGTGCAACCCGAAAACCGGGAATCGTCCGTAGCGATTCGACCAGCGAAAAATCCCCCCGGTCACGCATCTCCTGTCCGCCGATCACATCGACGGTCTTTGAGACCTGATCGATTGACTGACGATCACCGGCCGCGACGACGACAACCTCGGCCAGCGAGGCGTCAGAAATCTGCCCGTTAAGAACGACGACGCTCGCCTGCTTATTTGCATAGACCAGCAAATATTTGCCGTCCGGTATATTTTCAAACCGGTAAGCTCCGTCACTGTCCGTGCGGGTCTCGACCGAGCCGTTGTCTGATACAAGCCGTATCGTCTGATCAGCGACCGGCCGGCCAAGATCCTGCAGACGCCCTGATATGGTGAAACTTTGCTGTGCAGCAAGACCGCCAAAAAAAAACAAAAGCAAAAACACTTTACTAAAAACTCTCATCGATTCTCCTTTTCTGCCCATCGCAGAATGGTTCAAAACCTGAACAAACGAGCAAAGTTCCCGGCTCTTTCAAGTGCGGATGGCTGAGTGTGGAGTGCGGAAAATTAATTCCGCTCTCCGAACTCCGCATTCCGCACTCTCGATCACGGTTGCGTGGGCAGCGTTGGCTTATTCACCAATCTTCCCTTGCTTCGTCTGTCAATTATTAGCCATGAATATCACGAATTAAAGGTTTTCCTGATTCGTGATATTCGTGGCTAAAACCCTTAAAAAACGTTCGTCACACGAACGCCTCCGCTCGCCGGATTTTCATCCAGCAGCACATCTACGCCGAAAACATGTTTCACATTTTCGGCCGTCAACACTTCTTCGGGTGTGCCTTTTGCGGCAATTCGCCCGTCCTTGAGCATAATGATCTCGTCCGCAAACGCCGCAGCGAGATTTAGGTCATGCGTTATAACCACAGCCGAGGCGCCTTTCTCGAGACATCGCCTTTGCACAAGCCGAAACATCATCGCCTGATGTGCGAGATCGAGATTGGCGGTCGGCTCGTCGAGCAGCAAAATTCGTGCATTCGTCGCTAACGCTCTGGCTAAAACAACTCGTTGCCGCTCGCCGCCGGACAGATGATTCATAAGCCGCGTTTCAAATCCGTTCAGGTCGCAATCTGCGAGAGCATCCTTAGCAAACTCGACATCAGCCTCAGTTTCCCATCCAAAAGCGTTCCCGTTAGCAAAACGCCCGGACAGCACAAATTCCACAACTGTCACCGGAAACCGTGTTTCATTTTCCTGAGCGACGACCGCGATGTTTCGGGCGATTTCGCTTCGGGACATAGATAGCATGTCTTGTCCGTATAAGATCGGTCTCCCATGATAATGCGGTTCTATGGTCCCATTTAACACTTTTATCAAGGTTGTTTTGCCTGCTCCGTTCGGTCCGACCAGGGCAATTATCTTCCCTTCGTCCAATTCAAACGACACATCGTCGAGCACCATTGTCTCGCCGTACTTAACAAAAATTTCCCTAGCCTCAAGCATTAGTTTTTTGGAACGAATTACACAAATAACACGAATTTTTTTTAATTCGTGCCATTCGTGTAATTCATCTAACTCCTCCTAAGCAAATAAATAAACATCGGAGCCCCGATCAGTGCGGTTATTGCACCGACCGGCAATTCTCTCGGTGCGATTGCCGTACGGGCGATCGTGTCGGCAAAGACGACAAATATCGCCCCGGCAATCGCCGAGAACGGCACGACGAGTCTGTTGTCACTTCCGACGGTCAGACGAACCAGATGGGGCACGATCAGCCCGACATACCCGACCGACCCGCTGGCCGCGACCGCCGCTCCGACGACGAGGCTCGACGCACCAAAAACAAGGACACGAACACGAGAGACCTCGACGCCAAAATCAAAAGCATCCCGCTCACCGACCATCATCAAATTTAAAGCCCGTGCCTGTGACATTAGAATGATCGTGCCGATTGTAACGGCACCGAGACTGAGATAAACGCCATTCGTCGTCGCCTGTGACAGATCGCCGAGCAGCCAAAATGTAAAGCTCCGCAGCTTTGCCGCATCGAGTAGCGTCGTCAGCATCACGATGACTGACGAGAGAAACGTCGTGACGATCACACCGGACAAAACAAGACGCTCGACATTCATTCCCGCACGGCTTTTGGCCATTTGATAGACCGCAATGGTAGCAAGGCCGGCTCCGGCAAACGCGAGGACCGGCCGCGACAATTCAAAACTTTCAAAGAACACAAACGCGAGCATTGTCCCCAGCGCCGCTCCGTTTGAAACGCCCAGCAAATACGGCTCGGCGAGCGGGTTCCTAAGCAGCGACTGCAGCCCCGCACCGGCAACCGCCAGGCTCGCACCGACACACGCCCCCAACAAAATACGCGGCAGGCGAATGTCGTACAAGATCGACATCTGTTGTTCGTTCAGATCGAACAGAGGAAGCCGCTCAGCCCCAAATAGTGCTGCTAAAATGATCGCCGCACCCAGCAAGGCAATCAATAAAGTTCCAGAAATAATGATTTTTCGATTCAAATTCAATCATTCGAAATAAGTTAAAAGTGATAATTAAAAAGTTTTAACCTATAACTTGTAACTTCTCACTTATTTCGAAGTTTCTCCTGGTGGAGCGATTTTGCGATTTGCTCCATGGCATCAACCAGTCGCGGCCCGGGCCGTGACAGTAAATCGGCGTTAACCTTATATATTCGCCCGTCCCTAACGGCCGGCGAATTCCTAAAGACCTCGTTCGGCAAGCGGTTGTCATCGCTTTCCGATAGGATGATGACATCGGGGTTAAGTGCCAAAGCTGTTTCTTTGCTTAATTTAGGATACGCTGTCTCGACATCGGCGGTCACAGATTCGCCGTAAGCTGCTTTGATAAGTTGTGTAATGAAAGAGTCTTTGCCGATTGTAAAGAGAGGTTCTCTGGATATCTGAACAAAAACCCTAGGCAACACCGTTCGTTCTGCCCGGGGCTCCACAAAACTTACTAAATGGCTAATTTGGCCTACCCTGCCGCTCAGATTCGAGACCAAGGTCTCTGCTTGATCTCTCGTCCCAAACAAATCGCCAAGTTGAATTAAGCTTTGAAAGACATCATCTAAGGAATTCGGGTCGGAGACGAAAACAACAATTCCTTGTTGTTCCAAGGTTGTCATAAACACTTCGATCTGCGACGCTGTGGAGACAAAAACGATGTCCGGTTTAAGCGCGATTATCGACTCCATGTTTGGCGTCATGGTGTCGCCGATCTTTGCGATGGATTTTGCTTGTTCGGGATAGTTGCAAAATGTCGTTACGCCTACGAGTCGGTCGCCGGCTCCGATCGCGAAGATATTTTCGGTCAGATTAGGTGCAAGCGAGACCGCTCTTGTGATCTTCACAGGAATTATGACGGTTCGACCGAGGTCGTCGGTAACCCGCCGCATCGATACCGTTTCGGGAGAAGTTGTGTTGGAATTCGATACATTGCTCCGACAACCTACGAAGAACGCGGCCGCAACTAACAAAATCGCGAGAACACTTTCACTTCTCACTTTCCTAAAATTCAGCTTTTTCACTCTTACCCCAAATATTAAAAAAACCCTGCTTTTCTGCGCCGACATACATCGACCAGAAAAACAAGGCGTTTCCAAAATTTGAAAGCTCGTGTCAGCCTGCGATGTTTTGACGCGAAACATCTTACTTGGCAAATGCGTTTGAGCAGGAATTCTGACTTAGCACCTTTGAGATGCTTTACAGTGACGCGATCGTGCGGGAATCTCACCCGGCTTACCCAACGGCCCAAACACTTTTTTTTTCAAAATAACAAAGGTAATTGTCCGCTCAAATCGAGCGGCTGTCAACAATGCGGTTTTTCGTGTCAATCAAAGCATTTCTCAGGCACGTTTTCGAGAGTGTTTATCATCAGCATATCGACAACGGCGTTAAAATCGCCGCCAGTTGCCTCAAATACCTTGAGTTGATCGTCAGCCGATGTGCCCCGGTCGAGGATTGTGTGGATGTGCTCGATCTCCTTTCGCGAGTCTAGCGGATCGACCACGTCGTTGACAAATTCCAGAAGCTCGCGAATCAAATCTTTCACCGGGACCTCTTTTTGTTTGCCGAGATCGAGCAGGTTGCCATCGAGTCCGTAGCGGATCGCGCGCCATTTATTTTCGAGTATCAAACGGCGGTGATAGATGCGGAATCCGAGATTGCCGTCAATCAAAATGGTAAGTTTTGCAACGATCGCCTGGAATAGAGCGGCGATAGCGATCGTGTCGTCAACGCGGGTCGGGATATCGCAGATGCGAAATTCGAGTGTCGGAAACAAATGATGCGGGCGAACGTCCCACCAAATCTTTGACCCGTTTTGGATACAGTTCATCTTGACGAGCAGATCGACATAAGCCTGATATTGCTGATACGACTCAAAGGCATCGGGAATTTCGGTACGCGGAAATTTCTTAAAGACCTCAGAGCGGTAAGATTTGAGGCCGGTGTTAAAGCCGAGCCAGAACGGGGATGAGGTCGTCAGCGCGAGTATGTGCGGCAGAAAATAACGGGCCGCATTCATAATCTGTATCCGTCGTTCGAGATCGGGTATTCCGACATGGACGTGTAGGCCAAAAATCAGCAGGCTGCGGGCGACCATCTGCAGCTCATCGACAAGCAATTTATACCGGTCGCCCTCATATATTTCCTGCTCCGACCATTTCGAGAAAGGGTGTGTCGAGGCGGCGACTATGGCCATTCCCTTTTTTCGAGCCAGAGTAGAAATAATGCAGCGCAGCGTCGATAGATCTTCGCGAGCCTCTTGTATATTTGCACAAACGCCGGTCCCGACCTCGATCATCGACTGGATCATCTCAGGTTTGATCTTTTCGCCGAGAAGCAGTTTTCCTTCCTCGAGTATCTGCGAGACATGCGATTTTAACTCACGCGTGGCCGGGTCAACGATTTGAAATTCTTCCTCAATGCCAAGCGTAAATTGACTAAACATAAGATTGTGTCCAAAGTCCTAGGTCTAAAGTCCAAAGCATAGACATTCTTACCCCAATTCGCTGTTTAAAAACGTCTCATCATTTGCGTCCAAATCCTTAAACCTGACCCCGACGCCATGGCCGGGATCAGAATAAACGACTATACCCTTGATATTCATCGTCCGCCCCCCAATGCCGATTGACATCAAGATTGGCGTACCCGTATCGAGGATTGAGGTCGTGGTCATGTAGAGCCCGCCTGAGCCGATATCTCGTGTATTGGCGATACCTGTACCATCGCCGCCCTCAAAACGCACATCTACGATTAATTTTTTTCGGTTCGAACCTCGCCGCTCCGATGGTGACCGGGCGTCACCGAGATCAATTTCAGCCATATTCACCGCCAAGGAATTAATATAAAAACTCTGCCGTTTAGAACTTGATTCATTCTAACCCAAACTTCCGCTAATACATAGCAAATTTAAGTCTGCTCACCAATCTCTTTTGCGACTTTCAGAAATGCTTTTGCTGCATAGGACAATTCCGAGTTTCTACGATAGATAATGTTCAGTTTTCGCTCGAGTTTCATTTCCTTTACGGAAAGTTCCTTGAGAATTCCCGCAGTAATCTCGGCCCGTGCTGTGATACGCGGTACGAGAGCAACACCGACACCTCTGGCGACGAGCCTTTTGATTGCCTCTAGTGAAGGTAGTTCGATGGCGATATTGAGTTTTGTCTTGTGTTTTTCAAATGACTCTATGACTTTTTGTCGGTACGGCGACGGGGCATTATGAGCGACAAAGGTCTCTGTGCCCAATTCTTTGATCGAAATTTCTGTCCGTTCGACCAACGGATGTTTGGGTGAAACAACAAGGACAAGCTCATCGCTCATAACACTGACCGATCTTAGCGAATCGTCGTTCGGAGTAAACGAAATTACGCCAAGTTCGACCTCGCGAGCCGTGATCTGTTTTGGGATGCGACTGGCGACCCCGCGTTGAACCTCGATCTTTATCAATGGGTGCTGTTTGCGAAACTGTTCAATTACAGGCAGAAGATAGAAAACTGTATGCTCGTTTGCACTAATCGTTACCTTGCCGTGCTGCAGATCTCGGATCTCAGACATCGCCTGCTGGGCGTGCTGCCGCAAATTAAGAATCTGTTTGGCATGTGTTAGCAGAACCTCGCCCGCAAAGGTCAGAGTTCCGTCCTTAGACGAACGGTCAAAGAGCTTTTCACCGATCTCGCTCTCCAGCCGCCGTATCGCCTGGCTAATTGCCGGTTGCGTGCGGTTCAAAACCTCGGCCGCACGCGAAAAGCTGCGCTCACGGGCGACGGTGACGAGTACCTCGAGTTGGTTTATATCCATTGGGCATTGTGCAGAGAGCAAGGCTAAATAATCTATCGAACTATAACTTTATTAACTAATGGATTCAATCGCCGGTACGCTCTGCGAAGTTTACGACAGTAACTAATAAAATCGATTCCACGTTAAACAATTTATATAAATATAACTTATGCACATAATGCTTACATAATATCGGCTAACTTATTACTATTTTTATTAAAATTTATTTAAAAGGACGAATTTTTGTTGCGGTGCAAGGGTTTACGAGCGGGCCTTTCCAGGCGGAAGTAGATATGGTTTAGATCAAGCGATCTACGTATCGTGCTGGCTTAAGCATCCTTACTCAAGTATTTGCATTTTTCACACTGTCAAGATAGGATGTTTCTTCGTTAAACTAAGTATTTTATTAGCTTAACATAGCAAAAAATCGTCGCTTGACGACGGTTTTACCAAATATTGCTTCTAGAATTATTATTATGGGTTTTTCGACCGTCGCCATTCATGCAGGTAACGAACCTGACATTGCCACGGGAGCGGTCAGCGTTCCGATCTATCAGACATCGACCTACGCTCAAGACGGCCTCGGCATTCACAAAGGTTACGAATACGCCCGCACGCAAAACCCAACCCGTTCGGCGCTAGAACGGAATATTTCTGCGCTTGAGAATGCGAAATTTGGTTTCGCCTTTGCGTCGGGAATGGCGGCAATCGACACCACTCTAAAACTTGTAAAGTCGGGTGATCATGTAATCCTCGGCGACAACACATACGGCGGCACATTCAGGCTTTTTAACAGTATTCTGATCGATTACGGCATTGAATTTGACCTTGCCGACACGTCCGACATTTCAAATCTAGAGAAAGCATTCAAACCGAATACAAAAATGGTTTTTGTCGAGACGCCGACAAATCCGATCATGACGATCACTGATCTAAAAGCCGTCTCCGACCTCGCTCACGCAAACGGTGCTAAAGTCGTGTGCGACAATACGTTTTTGTCGCCATATTTTCAGCGGCCGATCGATCTGGGTGTCGATATTGTCGTGCACTCGACTACAAAATATTTGAACGGACATTCGGACAGTATCGGCGGATTTGTCGCGTTAAATGATGAAAAAGACGCGGAATGGATCGGTTTTGTCCAGAATGCCATCGGAGCTATCCTTTCCCCGTTCGATTCCTTTTTAGTTCTGCGCGGCACAAAGACGCTGGCTGTCAGAATGGAAGCTCACGACAAAAATGGCCGCATTGTCGCAAGTTTCCTTGCCGAACACCCAAAGGTTGAAAAAGTTTATTACCCCGGTCTCGCGTCGCATCCGCAGCACGAGTTGGCCGGGCGTCAGCAGACGGGATTTGGCGGAATGGTCTCGTTTGAAACGGGCTCGCTCGACAACGCAAAACGCGTACTTGAGGCCGTAAAACTCTGTACGTTGGGCGAGAGCCTCGGCGGTGTCGAGAGCCTTATCTCACATCCGGCGTCGATGACTCATGCATCCGTTCCGGTCGAGACTCGTGATAAACTCGGTATCACCGACGGCCTCGTCCGCATCTCGGTCGGCATCGAGGATGTCGAAGATATTCTAGAGGATCTCGATCAAGCTCTTTCATAGAGGAGAGTCTGGGTCGAGAGTCAAGCGACTCTGATTTTGACTCATCACTCACGACTCTATAGACTCTTGACTGATTAAATTATGTTCACTGTTGAGACACATGCCGCCTCGCATATCGGCCGCGTCCGTAAGGGAAACGAGGACAATTACCTTCTGCTAAACATCTCGGACGCTAAGTCGTGGACCAGCTCGCAGGAAGATGGCGAATTTGTCGTCGAGAGTCAGAAGTTTGAGATCGACGCGAATGGCATCGTCATGGCCGTGTCAGACGGCATGGGCGGAGCTCTGGCCGGCGAGGTCGCGAGCACAATGGCGGTCGAGACCGTCAGCGAAAAGATGCTCGATCCCGATTCCGACGAGACCCTAACACCGGAGCAGCAAGATCATTACCTCATCAGCCGCCTCTACAACGCCACTGTATTTGCAAATTTTCTGATTCACGAGCAAGGCCGTACCGATCCGCAGTTTCAGGGTATGGGAGCGACCTTTACCGGAATCGGCGTGACACCCGATGCTGCCGATATCATACAGGTTGGCGACAGCCGCGCATATCTCGTTCGCGGCGGCAAGATCTATCAGATCACAAAGGATCAGTCGCTCGTCCAGCAGCTTATCGACGCTCAGCAAATATCAGCCGAAGAGGCCGAAACGCACACGCTCAAAAATGTTATCCTCCAGGCCCTCGGTGCCCAAAACGAGATCTATCCCGTCTCAGCCCGCGTCGCGCCGTGCAAGAATGACGTATTCCTGCTGTGCAGCGACGGCCTATCCAACAAAGTTGCCGCAATCGATATGCAGCAGATCGTTCTCGATAATTTTGACGCTCTGCAAAACGCCTGTGTTTCTCTTGTGAAATTGGCAAACGCAAACGGGGGCGAAGACAACATAACCCTCGTCATCTCAAAATTCGTCGGCGACAGCCTGACCGAACCTGCTGAAGAAGGTGTCAAGCTCGAACTAATCGACCTCGGCGGCATCCACGACACGGCGGATCAGGATGCGGCAGAAGAAGATACCACAGAAATTATCCCTCGAGAGTCAAAGGGTTGAGTTTTTTAGATAAGGGATACTTTTAAAGTCCTTGTCCCATGTCACCAGAACCGCTCCCGCCTTTCTGGAGGAGATCGTTGATCAGATTTTTCTCCTTTAATTTTCGATTTCCAGCGAGCTTTTGCTCGAGATAATCTGCCACGTCGGCTTCGGGGGTCAGTATTGTCTTGCTAGTACGACGGTTTGCTAACGTTCTAGTATCCATATCTTCGTTACCCACCCGAAATTAACATCATGTATTGTGATGTCAAACTTTTATGTTTTGATGGTTTGGTTAGGAAGTGGCATATTTAATCGTCGTCGCGCCAGTTGGGCAACGACTTGATATTGTTGACTTTTTTCACATATATTGATGAGCCTTTGACCTCGACGACTTCGACTTTTTCGCCTTCTATCAGCATGTGTTCGCCGTCGATGGGGTACGCAGTCCACGTTGAGCCAAATACCTTGACCGCGCCTTCGTTCAAAGTTCCTGTGCTGGCGGAAGATACCGTGCCGATCTTGCCGGGCAGGGAATCGACCCCTGATTTCATGGCGTTGGCGTCGTCGTGAGAAAAATAGCTTGAAAATATTGTCCTCGACATCGCCGTGAGAGTGATCGACACGCCGGCGAAAACAAGAAACTGCAGCAAAAACCCGCCGCCCATAGCCCCAACCAAGGCAGCCGCGATGGCACCGACACCAAACCATAGCAGCACAAACCCCAGCGTAAATATCTCGGCCACGATCAGGCCCACACCCAGAACTAGCCACAATAGCCAAGCAAGCTGATTCATTTTCCCAATATACACGATTCCGGTTGGCAAGTCTTGGGTTTTTAATTTGATCTTCGACTTTGGACTTGGACTTGGACTTGGACTTTGGGCTATGTTTATCTAGGAGCCACTTTTTCACTTTCCACTATTCACTATTAACTTTTCACTTTCCCCGTCGACTCTCGACTCTCGACTACCCCGCGTGGTAATCTCTAAATCGCGTGCTGGGGTGGCGGAATTGGTAGACGCCCAGGACTTAAAATCCTGTGTCCTTAGGGACGTACGGGTTCGATTCCCGTCCCCAGTACCACCAACCTTGTATTTAGCTTGCAAATTGACAGAACCAGCGGGCGGCTCTTAAAATCACAATATCCCCTGTGAAGAAAGAAA
>JBBSJK010000050.1:0-25464 GCA_038257355.1 Pyrinomonadales bacterium
CTTGGCTTTTCCATTAATTTGCCGGTAGAACCGTTTTTAAAACTACTTTTTTGTTAACCGCTGTCAGCTAATTAATATCTAATGTATTCATGGGAATAAAACTGTATACATACGGAATTTAGCAATTGATTAATCTCGTTCACTAAAAAATAATATGAAAATCAAAATCCTCTTGTTGTTTATTGTTTTGTTCACCGTCTCGTCTGTGTTTGGCCAAGAAAAAATGCCGATGATGCGTTCCAATACCGATGCTTTAAAAGTCGGCGAGACCGCACCTGATTTTACGCTCACGGACCAAGATGGCAAACCGGTGCAGCTTTCCAGGACGAAAGGCCCCGCCATTCTTGTCTTTTATCGCGGCTATTGGTGCCCGTACTGCCTTCGCCAGTTGGCCGAGCTGCGGACTCTGATGAACCCTACCGACAAGGCCGTACTCTACGCCGTCTCTATAGACACGGCCGACTACCAAAAAGTCACTTTAGAAAAGATCGCGAAGGATGGAAAAGGCGCCGTGAATTTCCCGCTGCTCTCCGATCCGGGCCACAAAGCGATAGACGCCTACGGAGTGTTTGACCCGGCCTATATCGGCCAGAGATTCGAAGGAATCCCGCGCTCGGCCATATTTATCTTGGATATGAATCGAAAGGTCGTTTTTGCAACGGTTCAATCGGACTATAAGATTCGTCCGACAAATCAGGACATCAGGGCAGAGTTGGAAAAACTAAAGTAGAAAATTTAAGCGGACTTCTAAAAATAGTCAATTAGACTTAACTAACCTTCGAGAACCGCTTTATCACGGTCGCTTTTTTTGACCATTGTCAGCCGGTTGCCGCGGTCGTTATATTTGACCTCGTCCATAATGTTATAGATAAACAGCACGCCGCGGCCGGAGGTTTTGAATATATTTTCGGGGTCGAGCGGGTCGGGGATATTTTTGACGTCAAATCCCTCACCTTCGTCCTCAACCGTGAATTTAGCCTCCAGTTTTGAGACTTCGGCGTAGATACGGACAAGTTTTTGAGCGTCAAATTTGTTGCCATGTTTGACGGCGTTGACAAAAGCCTCGTCGAGGGCGACAAAAAGGTTTGACTGCTCGGGATTGATGACGCCGAGTTTTTCGACGCGTTTCATCAGATATTCGAGGACGATATGCATCAGCGAGATCGCACTGGGTAGATCAAACTCTATACTTTCATGCAGATCTGCGACAACTTCTTTTTTATCGACAAACCTGATCTTGTAATCAAGAACTGTTGCAACCAAATCTTTTAGTTCTCTCTCATCAAAATCGTCACGACGAAAGTTAGCGGCGCACAGTTTAAATGCCTTGATATGCTCGCCCGGTTTTGCTGCGGGCAAGTCAGGCAGGCAGACTGGGCCGTCACCATTGACATTAGTTGCTCTGATAGGTCCATCGATGTCAAGATCCGTTATTACGAGATCAAATTCATCTAGCTTTAGCTCAATCGCTTCTGAGCGCCGCTCGATCACTTTGACCACATGTCCCACATGCGTAAATACTTCCTCTAATGCGGTTGCGAGGTCGTCATGGTCGTCGATGATGAGAATTTTTCGCTGCATAAGAGCTTTGGAGAGGCAATTTGGAGTACGATAAACCCGTAGTTGTTGTTGCAAATAATACCTCAAGTTGATAGTTATTCTCTAACTGTGGCGGAACAAATCGAGAAAGTTTATAAATTCTGTTCTCTTGACGGATATACCTTTAAGGAGCGTATGTTGATCCGGCTCGCGGGGTGGCTGTTTTATGCACTGATTTTGGTAATTGGCCACACACTGCGTTTCGAGACAGATGGCGTCGATTACCTGAAAGATAGGGCCAAAACCTATGACGTGCCGATAATGTGCGTATGGCACGACCGGATCTTTGCGGGAATGTATCATCTGCGCAATCGCAGTTTGGTCGTGATGTCGTCGATTAGTTTCGACGCCGAATACACTGCAAGATGTATACAACGACTCGGTTTTGGCGTCATTAAGGGTTCATCGACACGCGGCGGTACACGGGCTCTGGTCGAGATGATTCGGATGATGAAACGCGGCGTGCCGATGGCCTTTACAATCGACGGCCCACGCGGCCCGCGATACGAAGCTAAGGCCGGACCGCCGCTGCTCGCCAAACGAACCGGAAATCCGATGATTCCTCTAAATGTCGAGGTGCAAAAATATTGGGCGCTGAATAGCTGGGATAAATTTCAGATACCAAAACCGTTCTCGCGGGCAAAAATTTTCTTTGGTGAACCTATATTTGTTTCACCCGAGGCTGACGATCACGAACTAGAACTAAAACGACTCGAACTTCAACAAGCACTCGATGGTCTGGTAAAAAAAGGTAAAGCCTGGGCCGCGACGGAATAAACGGAGGGCCATGCAGAAAATTACTTTCCTACTTTGCGTTCATCCAATCATCGCCAACGCCAATCTCGACTGTGAGCGGGATGTCGAGGGTTGCGGCGGCTTCCATTTCGCGTTTTATGAGGGCCGAGGCGGCCTCGATCTCAGATTCCGGAGCTTCGAATAAAAGTTCATCGTGCACCTGCATAATCATTTTGGTATCGAGCTTCTCTTTTTTGAGTGCATCTGCGACGCGGATCATGGCAATCTTTACGATGTCGCTCGCGGTACCTTGGATCGGCATATTTATTGCTTCGCGCTCAGCCCGGCCTCGAACGGCGAAGTTGCGGTCGTTGATCGACGGGAAATAGCGACGGCGGCCAAATAGCGATGCGATGTAACCTTGTTTTCGTGCTTGTTCGGGTGTGCGGTCCATGTATTCGCGAATTCCTTTGTACGTTTCAAAATAAGTTGCGATCACCTGTTTCGCCTCAGCACGGCTGATGCCGACACGTTGCGAGAGGCCAAATGCCTCCACCGCGTAGGCGATGCCAAAATTGACGATCTTGGCTAGGCGGCGTTTCTCCTTCATTTCTTTTTCAGTTGTTGCACCAAAAACCAGACGAGCGGTTTGTGAGTGAATGTCCTCGTTATTTTTGTATGCTTCGAGCATTCGCGGGTCTTGGGTGATGTGCGCCAAAATTCGCAATTCTAGCTGAGAATAATCGGCAGAGATGAGTTTATTACCTTTTTCCGGAATAAAAGCTTTGCGAATTCGCTGGCCGAGTTCGGTACGGACCGGGATGTTTTGCAGATTTGGCTCGGTCGAGCTGAGGCGGCCGGTGGCGGCGACCGTTTGATTTAACGCTCCATGAATGCGGCCGTCTGACGCGATCATTTTTGGCAGAGCATCAGCGTAGGTCGCACGGAGTTTGTCGAGTTCGCGGTAATCGATGATGTGCTGGGCGATGTCATATTTTTCGGCGAGTTCGACCAAAACGTCGTGGCTCGTCGATATCTGGCCGGTCGCGGTTTTACGTCCGGTCTCGATATTTAACTCGCCAAATATCTCACCGACCTGTTTTGGCGAGCCGATATTAAACTCACGTCCGGCGATTGTAGTTATCTTTTTACTCAGCGTCGCAAGCTCTGTCGAGATGAATTCGGAAAAAGTCCTAAGGCTTTTGCCATCGACCTTCATACCGGTCAGCTCGATGTCGGCGAGGATCGGAATCAGCGGCAGCTCGATGTCCGCGTAAATTTTTTCGAGGTCGTTCTCAAGAATTTTGTTGCGTAAAACGGGCGCGAGACGGGCAACAAAATCGGCATTTTCCGCCGTGCGAAATGCCATTTCGTCAAAACCGCCGGGTAATGTATGGGCAACGTCCACATCGAGATAAACCTGAGCGAGAAAATCAATCGGATAGCTGGCACGGGTAGATTCGAGCAGGTAGGCCGCGACCAGAACGTCGTCTTTGACCGATTCGGGCCGTATGCCCATCGCGAGCAGCGGGCCGAGATTTCGCTTTTCGTCGTAAGCCGATTTTTCGAGAAAGCCGTTGGTAAGAATATCTCTTAGCGGCCCGGTCGCGTCCCCTACGCCGCCGGCGAAATTGTCCAGATCAATGTAGAACGCCTCGCCATTACCGAGACCGACACCGATGCCGGGCGGCGGCGGTTTATCAAAGCAACTCGCTTTTTCGTTGCAGTTCGTGTCATTGACGTGAAAGCTCCAGCGTTCGACCTCAAATAAACGTCGAACCAATTTATCCAGGCCGTCGCGGTCCTTGATTATGGAATATTTTGTTTCGGTTGCCTCTTGGCCTTGTGACCGCGTATCGAATAAACCGCCCGACGGTGAATTTTTAGGAGCAGCGACGGCTGAACCGGCGAATTCATTCGTCAGAGATTTAAATTCAAGCTCGCGAAACAGCTCATAAGCTAGAGAGCGATCAGGTTCGCAGTGTTTGAGAGAGTCGAGGTCGAGTTTGACCGGGACTTCGCAATGGATTGTCGCGAGTTCGAGCGATTGCTTTATTATGTCCTGATTATTTTGCAGGCTTTCGCGTTGGGTTTTGTGCTGGATCTGGTCAGCGTTTTCCATCGCTCCGAGTGCCGAGCCCCACTCGAGAACGAGTTTCAGGGCACCGACAGCACCGATTCCCGGAGCTCCGGGTATATTGTCAACGGCATCGCCCATGAGGCCCAGCAGATCAACGATCTTATTGGGCGGGACACCAAATTTGTTTACGACCCATTTTTCATCACACCACTCGATGGCGGGAACGGGGACTTTGCGTTTAACATTTATCGAGTTTTGCCGCATTGCTATGATGTGCGGATCGACGACTAGCTGGCAGAGATCTTTATCATTTGAGACGATCACGGCCTGCATATCTTTGGCCATGATCTCTTTGGCGAGCGTGCCGATAACGTCGTCGGCCTCAAAGCCGTCAGATTTGACGATCGGTATGCAAAACGCTTCGCAAACCTTAATAATATAAGGGATTTGAGACACTAGATCATCCGGCATAGCCGCCCGGTTTGCCTTATAAGCGGCAAACGAATCGTGACGAAACGTCGGCACATCAGTGTCAAAAACAGCCGTAATATACTCAGGCTGCTCGTCATTAATGAGCTTGCGGAGCATATTTGTAAACACAAAAACCGCCTGCGTCACCTGCCCTTTGCTATTGCGCAGCGGTTCTTGCTTCATACCCATCGGGGCAAAAAACGCCCGGTATATATGCGACATCGAGTCGATCAGGAATACTCTTTTCATTTTAAATTACTCTAGCACGAAATTAAGATTTTTTTGCCACCGTCGGCGGGTAGGTTGTCGCATTTTGCATTGCGATTTTAGAATCTCGTGCGAACGACTTTTGTAAGTATCGACTGAGAGGATAACCAATTTTAGCGAGCAACGAACCGGGACGGGAAAAGGCAAAAAGGTCGTACCAAACTTCACCTGTCGCATCGTCTAACTCAACTGAAAACCTTTCTTCGCCGATCTCACCATGCTCGGTGAGTGTGCCGTAAGCAAAACCAAAGCGGTAGGTTTCGTCGATGGTATAGACAATGCGGGCGGCATTAAGGGAGTAAAATCGGAAATGGTTTACTACGATTGCTACCGTTCTGCCAATCTCGATGGGCGTGTCGACAAATTTCAGTTCGACCCAGGGCATATCGAACATCTTCCAACTTCTGATGGCTGCTTTTGCCGATTCAAATGTTTCGAAGCCTACTCCCATCTGTGCGCGATTGTGATCGACGTTGTAGCTGGCAGGGGGCTGCTGGTCTGTGGCTCCAAGCTCCGGATACGAAAAACTATCGACATCACTATCCGTAAGAAACCGTCGTACTGCATCTTCGTCGGGCTTGGTAAAGAGAAACATTGATTTGCTTCAAACCTATTCGATTTACGACGCATTTTCAAGTTTGACAACAAAACTGCTGTCCGATATCCTTATCGTTCGCCATTTGAATGGGGCGATATATTGTGTCCGGTTCGTCTAGGGGTTAGGACACCGCCCTTTCACGGCGGCAACACGGGTTCAAATCCCGTACCGGATACCATCTTAATTGACAAGTTTTGCATCATAAGACTTATATAGATTCGCTCACAACTGAGCGATTTTTTATTTTAAGGTACTATTTATGCTGAAAAAAGGTCTGTTTACGTTTATTTTTACTCTGTTTGCGACTCACGCCGCGTTTGCACAGGCTTCACAGGCGGCGAGCGATGTGGTATTAATTCTGCCATTTGAGAATATTTCCGGAAAGGCTGAATTTAACTGGGTCGGCGAGAGTTTTGCCGACTCACTCTCGGATCTCCTCAAAGTGCCAAGCCTAAATGTCGTCTCAAACGAGGGACGCAAAATCATTCAACAGCGGCTCCGTATCCCGCTCACATCGCTACCGAGCCTCGCAACCTCGCTAAAACTTGCCCGCGACTCCGGCGCGACGCTGCTCATTGCGGGACGTTATCACATTGTCCCGGCCGGAACGGACACGGCGGCAACCATAAATGTGACCTCAAAGATTATTCGTGTTAACGAGGGCCGTTTTATGAGCGAGGTCATCGATGGCCGTCAGGTCACACGCGACATCAGCCTCAACGACGCTCTGGGCAATTTGCAAACGATGCAGGGGCAGATCGCTTATCAAATATTGTATCAACGTGACAAAGCCCTGCCATTCTCGCAAAATCAATTGATCGAGTCTGCAAATAAAGTGCCGGCCCGGGCCTTTGAGGCATATATTAAAGGATTGCTAACCCCAGCATCGGCGGCAGAATCAAGGGAAAACTTTTTTAAGAACGCATCGCGTCTTTATACCGAAGTTTCGTCCGAGGGCACATATTCCGAAGCCGAGCTCGAGCTCGGACATCTATATCTCGGCCAGCGTAAATTCTCAGACGCGGTAAATGCGTTTGAAAAAGTCGTCAGTGCGAGTATCAAATGCCGTGATAGAGCCAAGTCAGACAACAAGCCAGCCCAATGCAGCGATCAGAACTACGCCGAAGCGTCATTCTATATCGGCCTCACATTTTGGCAGCAGGACAATTACGAATCGGCCCTTGCCACGCTCCGCCCGCTGACCGAGGATCTCAAACTTACGACCGTTTATAACGCATTGGGGGCAATCGCCGTTCAGGCATCCCGGGCGGAGAAGAAAAATCCGGGTAAATCCGCAGCTCTGCTCAACGAGGGATCTGAACTGTTGAAAAAGGCTGCGGACTCGGCCCCGGATGATGCCAATGTCAGATTTAATTACGCGATGGCGCTGTTTCACTCGGGCAATATGGTCGAGGCGGCTGCACACATGCGTTCGGCGATCGCGGCCAATCCACGTGACGGCGAAGCTTATTTTATCCTGGCGAAATCGCTCGACAACTTAAAAGATGCCACGGCTACCGACATTGGCAATCAGGCACAGCGGTTCCTGACGGATAATAACCGGTACGCCAAACTTGAGACTGAATGGCAAAAATCGCAAACTATCAGCGACATCGCGCTACGCGTCAATCAACCTGCCCGTAAGGATTTTGTAGCCGTAGTGTTTAGCAGTCAGCCCGCCGTAACCACACCGCAAATCAGCGAAACCGACAGCCTGCTCGCCTCTGCCCGCACGCTCGTAAAAAACGGCAGCGACGACGAGGCGATGGCTACGTTGAGACGCGTGCTCGCCAGCGAGCCGATGAGCGCCGAAAGCTATCTACTGCTCGGCAAGATACATCTGCGGCGCGGCGATATCGATCAGGCGATCAGCTCGTTTAAAACCTCTGTCTTTTGGGATAACCGTCTCATCGACGCCCATATCAGCCTCGGAAAAATCTATGTCGAGAAAGGCGATTGCCTCCAAGCAAAAAACTACGTCGTCTCAGCCATAGAGATCAGCGGTGAGAATCAAGACGCACTGGCTCTGCAAAGACTGTCAGAACGTTGCTCGAAATAGTTAGTCGTGAGTAGTGAGTCTCGAGTCATGAGTCGCCGGGTAATACTCTCTACAAATCTTTACGTTACAAAAAAGCTCAATAAAATGGGCTTTTTTCTTTTGTCGGAACTCCTGACACCCGATTCCCCACTCCAGATTGATTTTGTGGCACGCTACGTGCATGTATAAATAGTGGCCAGCTTGATAATTGAATCGAGACCCGCCAGCCATCACTACACCGAGCGCGGTTTGCCACTGTGCTTTAACACCTTCCGAGCGTTCCTACAGTTGTCCAACCTATTAAGCCCGACCAAAAGGTCGGGTTTCCTGCTTTTAAATTAAATTAGCACGGAGTGGGGAGAGTCAGGAGACGGGAGAGGGAAACAATAGACAAGAGGCCTGAGTTAAGAAGTCAGGAGTTAGGGAAGCAAGCAAACACAAGGTCAATAATGGGTTTTAGTAAGTGAGGCCTCTTGTCACTTGTCCGGTCTTCTTTCCTTACTTTCCGCGTGGCACGCTACGTGCATTAACAATTGCGGCCAGCTTGGTCACCCGATCAAGACCCCGCCGCCATCACTACACCGAGCGCGGTTTGCCACTGTGCTTTAACACCTTCCGAGCGTTCCTACAGTTGTCCTTCCTATTAAAAGCCCGACCTGCCAAGGTCGGGCTTTCCTTCGTTTAAACCTCGATTTTTAGGATACTTCAGTAATAACAGGACAATCGTTCAGATTGAACTGTTTCCGTTCAATCTGCTCTACCGGCACAGGGCTGTTTGACCTGACCGATGCCTTTTGACCGTACAACTGACAGATTTTGTCACGAGTAAATGACGTTTATTGTTGTTTTGGTCAAATTGAACGATCAGAATGGTGAACGAAGGATGAGCATCCGCGCTCGACAGTATTTTGTTAGAATAAAACTTAGCTAACCAAATCTCAGCGATCTCAGCGTTCTCTGCGTTTGAGAAATTTTTTAACGCCGAGATCGCCGAGATCGCTGAGGATGAAGGTCAAATTTTTTAATCGAATCTTTCCTAATTGGAAAAATGCCATGCTCGCGATCCTAGCGGCGGTTTTGCTGATCCTTTCATTTCCCGATTTCGAATACTGGTTCCTCGCCTGGTTCGCACTTGTCCCGCTGATGTGGGCCGTCGAACGCGAAAAGGCCTCGACTTTCCATTCGTTCGTCCTCGGTTGGATATTCGGTACGGTCTTTTTCTTCGGCACATGCTGGTGGCTGACGTTTGCTCCGATCACCTACGCCGGATTCCCGTGGCCGCTAGCGTATTTTCTGATGCTCTGTGTTTCGGTCGCGGTCGGGCTGTTTCCGGCTTTGTTCGCGGGCATTCTCTCGGTGCTGCTCAGGCGGTTGGGTTCGTGGGCATTTCTCGCGGCTCCGTTTGTTTGGGTGTTTACCGAATTTCTGCGGTATTGGCTGACGGGGAATAATTGGAATGCGATCGGGTATTCGCAGGCGTTCGGGGATCTTTCTCTCGCAAGTTTTGCGTCTACTGGTGGGATATGGCTTGTGAGCTTCGCTTGTGTTGCCGTAAGTGGGTTTTTCTTGGTTATTGTAGAGCCGAAAAAGAATATTCGGATTTTATTCGGACATCTGCTTACTGTTGGCCTATTGTTTGTTCTCTTAGCGGGTTATGGAATTTTGCGAATTGCCAATATTTCCTACGGAAAACCCGGGATCGCAAATGTTGTTGCGATCCAACCAAATGTGCCGATGAGCGGTCTCGATTCAGCTAGATTAGAGCAAATGCGTCAGGAGCAGATTGAGGTTGCAAATCGGGAAATTAGTAAACTTCCGATTCGACGTATAACGAACAACCGTGACCTGATTGAGCGGGAACATCCAGTACTTGTCATCCTCCCCGAATCCCCGATGAACTTCATGTACAGCGACGACCGGCAATTTCAGGAGTTTATCGGTGATTTTGCGAGGCGGAATAACGTCAGTGTGCTGTTCAATTCGGCGGAGCCGGATGCGACGAATGGGAAGTATTTTAACTCGGCGGTGATGGTTGGTCCTGACGGCCGCGAGGCGGCGCAGTATGATAAAATCTTCCTTCTGCCGTTTGGCGAGGCCGTTCCGCTGCCGCTTGAGGGTATTTTGCCGGGGTTTGTCGGCAATTTTTCGTACGGCCGCGAATACGATATTTTGCCGGTCGGTGATGCGAAAGCTGGTGTGATGATCTGTTTTGAATCGCATTTTGGCCAACTCTCGCGTGAATACGTCCGCAACGGAGCAGACGTGCTCATTGAAATGACCAATGACGGCTACCTTGGCCCGACACCGATCCTGCGACAGCATCTCGCCAATGCCGTTTTCCGTGCCGTCGAAACGAACCGTCCGGTCCTGCGTGTAACAAATGTCGGTATCACAGCCTACATCAATGAAAAAGGGGCGATTATAGACCCGGCACCCGCGTATCAAGAAGACACACGCGTCTGGAGCGTCTCAAAATCCGACGGGCAGCAGACATTTTATGTGCGATACGGCGATTGGTTTGCGTGGTTGTGCTCGGTGGTGACGATTGGGTTGTTAATATTAAGTTTTCGTCGTCGCCGTTCGGAGTCTCCAACGGCGACAATCATTAAAGCCTAGGGTACAGTGAGCGATAGCGAATAAAACCCTAGGAAAATGCGAGAAAGGTTTTCCCTCGCTGAAGGCGAGCAACATTCGTGACGGTGTTCGTCCCCTTCTGGGACAGAATCGTATTTTGATCTTTAACCTAGGGTTCCGCTCGAAGACTCGCTGCACCCTAGGCTTTAATATTGGTCGCCGTTCGCGACAGGAACGAAAGGAAGTGAAAACGATGAAAATGAACCGACTCATACCGATGCTGCCGGTAAAGGATATCGGCGTGAGCATTGAGTTTTATCAGAAGTTGGGATTCAGCGTTGAGAGCCGCCGGGATGAATGGCGGTGGGCGATGCTTGTTTTTGGCGAATGCCGGTTGATGGTCGATCAGTCGATCGATGTGCATCCGGGAAGCCCGCGTTCGGGTGTGCTGTATCTCTATCCTGAAGACATCGCGGAATATCACAAGCAGACCCGAGCGAACGGACTCGACATACCCGATCTCGAAACCACCTTCTACGGCCTGACGGAATTTAGGCTCGACGATCCGGACGGGAATCGGTTGTGGATCGGGCAAGACGCAACAGCAAACGAGTGAATCGTTACGCGGTCGCGAACGGCGATAGACATTAAAGTCTCGGGTGCAATGAGAAATCGAACGGAGCCCTAGGTAAAATGACGACGAAGGGTTGGCTCGCTGAAGGCGAACTACAATTGCGGTGGCGGTGTTCGTCCCCTTCAGGGACGTAAAATTTTTTGAACGCTATCTAGGGCTCCTCTCGGAGACTCGCTGCACCCTAGGCTTTAATGTTTGTCGCCGTTGGCGACAGGCCGTTTTCACTGGAATGAATTTTCCCATAGAGCCACATCGTTGAATGGTCGCCGTTGGCGACAAGAGAAATAAATGGAACTCACAGAACTACAAACAAATTTCGACGCCATCAAAGAGAAAGTTACCCAACTTGGGAGGTTTCTTTGACGCGCCTGCCAAACAGCTAGAATTAGACGAATCCGAGAAGGTAATTTCGACTCCGGGATTTTGGGACGATCAGGAGAACGCTCAGAAGGTCGTTCAGATGAGGTCGCGGATCGAGAAGGCCCTGTCGCGGCAGAAGGCTTTTGAGACGGGCGTTTCGGATGCCGAGGTGCTGTTCGATTTTGCGGCTGAGGATGCCGATTCGGCGGCGGAACTTGAGACTCTGATCGAGCGGTTAGGGAAAGAGGTCGGGGCGGCTGAGACGGAGAGTTTGCTGTCGGGCGAGACCGATGCGAACAACGCTATCTGTTCGCTGCAGGCCGGTGCGGGCGGCACGGACGCCCAGGATTTTTGTCAGATGCTGCTGCGTATGTATCTGCGTTGGTGCGAGAAAAAGGGTTTTAAAGCCGAGGTGATTGATGAGCAATCGGGAAGCGAAGCCGGGTTGAAATCCACAACCTTTCGTGTCGAGGGCGATTATGCTTACGGATTACTTTCGGCTGAGGCCGGTGTTCATCGTCTTGTGAGAATATCGCCGTTCAATTCGGGCGGCAGCCGCGAGACTTCTTTTGCGTCGCTGTTTGTCTCGCCTGAGATCGATGAGACGATCGAGGTCATTGTTGACGACAAAGACCTGCGCATCGACACCTATCGCTCTTCGGGCGCGGGCGGCCAGCATGTAAATGTGACCGACTCGGCAGTAAGAATTACACATCTTCCGACGGGAATTGTGGTAACTTGTCAGAATCAGCGTTCGCAACTCCAGAATCGCGCCGTCGCGATGAAGGTATTGCGTTCGAAACTGTACGAGGTCGAACTAGAAAAACTCCGAGCCGGAGCCGCCGAACTCGAAGCCACCAAACAGGACATCGCCTTCGGCTCGCAGATCCGTAATTACGTCCTGCATCCATATCGATTGGTTAAGGACACGCGGACGAAATTCGAGAAAACGGACATCGACTCCGTTCTTGACGGCGATATTGATGATTTTATAAAGGAGTTTTTGGTCTATAAGAAAAATGTAGCGTAACCCGCACCGAGTTGCCGGGCTGATTGCTGATGACTCAAAGCCGTGGTCGCGGCATGGAGTACGCGGTATTTATGGACTGAAAGGCAAATTGAAATTGCGGTAGACTATGTATTGAATGGACAGGGTGGTGAACTGCCGGAGGTTGATTGAGGATGGTTGATGGTGTGATCGTTTGGGTGTTTTGTTACGGTTGAGTTGAATGATCGTGAGTGCCTTACTTACGTGCGGGCTACAGACACGGATCGCTAAGAATGAAATTTTGCCCTACATGCAAGGAGACATATCAGGACGACGACATAAATTTTTGTCTGTCGGACGGGACGACTTTGCTTAAAAAACGTGGGGCGAAGGCGGCGAAGCATTCGCATTGGAATGATGTTGTTGCGGTGATTCTGGCGGCGGTTGCGGTGTTGGTTTTTCTTTGTTTGATCACGAGCAGCCCTGATGACCGTTCGTGGATCTCGACGGGCAGCGGATCGCTCACAACCAAGAATTGGATCGGTGTGGTCGGTGCCAATATTGCGGCGGTTTTGCTGAGCACATTTGGCTGGACGGCGTATCTGATACCGGTTTTGATCGTGTTGATCGGGTGGCGCGTTTTCCAATCCGACACGCTTGTGCCGAGGGCTTCGCGGGTTGCGGGCTATATTTTCTTTGCCGTTTCGTTGTCCGGGTTGTTAACGCTTCTTGGCGCATATGGGGGAATCGTCGGCGAGGCAGGGGCACAGGGAACGGCCTATTTTATCGGCTTGATCGGCGCAGGGATATTATTATTTGCAATTTTTGCGAGCTCAATATTGCTGATCACAAATTTTACACTCGCCGGGTTTCTCAGCCATTTTGACGTAGCGGGTGAGAATCTAAAAATCCACATCGACGAATGGCGGGCCAAACGCCGTGCGGCATGCCATGACCAGATCGAGGCTGCTCAGATGCGAGCGGACAAGCGAAAAGGCAAACGCCATCATCCTATCGAAACCGGCCCACATGACCTGATTCCGCCAACTATCGCGGTTGCCAATATGGAGGCTATAGCGGCTGCAGCGGCTGTTGGGCGTTCCGAGCCGTTGTTTGAGCACGAGATAATCGATTCGGTCACAACTATCGACACTCGTGAAGACCCGTATGAAACGAAAAAAGAAATCGAACCTGAAATCGAGGCAATTCCGGTAAAGAGCAAAGATAAAACCGCCGACATAACAAAAGGTCCGACAATAGAGGAGGAAGAAGCTGCGGCAGAACCGATCAAAATGGTCGCGGACCAAAACTACGACAACTACAAGCTTCCCGATTCGGCATTGCTTACCGAGGTGCCTAAACCCTTTACCCACAAGGAATCCGAGCTTCGCGAGGTCGCCAAATTACTTGTGCAAAAGACCGGCGAGTTTAACGTACCCGGCAAAGTAATGCACATCGCTCCGGGGCCGGTTGTGACGACGTTTGAATTTAAGCCGGATGCGGGCGTCAAATATTCTCGCGTCACGGGCCTCGTCGATGATCTCTGCCTCGCGCTCAAAGCCGAGTCGATCCGCATCGACCGCATTCCGGGCAAAGCCTATGTCGGCATCGAGGTGCCAAATTCCAAACGTGAAGTTATTTTTCTGCGCGAAGTTATTGAATCAAACAAGTTTACCGAGTCTAAATCGCTGCTCACGCTCGGTCTCGGCAAAACTATCGACGGTGCCAAATACGTCGCCGATCTCGCCAAGATGCCTCATCTGCTGATCGCCGGTGCTACAGGGGCCGGTAAATCGGTCGGCGTGAATACGCTCGTGATGTCGATCCTCTATAAAGCTAAACCGGACGAAGTGAAATTTATCATGGTCGATCCAAAGCGGCTCGAACTCGGCCTCTATGCCGACATCCCACATCTAGCGACGCCCATCATTACCGATCCAAAACGTGCCGCCGTCTCACTTCGATGGGCGGTGACGGAGATGGAACGCCGTTACAAGGACCTCGCCGGTTACGGCGTCCGGAACATCGACGGCTACAATGTCGAGGCCAAACGCCGCAACGCTCTCGAACAGTGGGACGAGAACGGCGACTCGCACCGCAATTTGCCGTACATTGTTATTATCATCGACGAGCTCGCCGATCTGATGATGGTCAGCGGCAAAGAGGTCGAGGAATCGATCACGCGGCTAGCCCAGATGGCACGTGCCGTCGGCATTCACCTTGTACTGGCGACGCAACGGCCATCGGTCGATGTGATTACGGGTTTGATCAAAGCCAATTTCCCATCGCGAATATCGTTTCGTGTGTCGTCAAAGGTAGATTCGCGCACGATCATTGACGGCAACGGAGCCGAAAGCCTGCTCGGGCAGGGCGATATGCTGTTTTTGCCGCCGGGAAATTCTAATGTGACGCGAGTTCACGGTGCTTATGTCAACGAAGCCGAGATCGGCAAGGTCGTCAAATTTATAAAAGCTCAGGGCCGCCCCGAATACGACACTACAATCACGAAAACCGACGAGGAACTCGACGACAGCGGCGATCTGCCCGGCCGCCGCGACCCTTTATTTATGGACGCTCTGAAATGTGTTGTCCAGGCCAAAAAAGGTTCGACCTCGCTGCTCCAGCGTCACCTGCGAATCGGCTACGGCCGCGCCGCCGCCATCCTCGACGCCATGGTCCGAGACGGTTATATCGGCGAAATGGACGGCGGCACGCGGGCAAGGCCGATCTTGCCAAAGGCATACGAGGATGTGCAGGATATTTCTGAAGGTGCGCTTGGAGATGAGGATTAAAAGGTGCCGTAGGCACATCGCAAATTAGCCCGATGCGTAGCGTCGGGATTACGGTCGAAAACCAGAATGTCACGCCGTAGGTGTGACGCAAAACATGTGTAATCATAATGAATCGCCCCTGCAGGGCGAGGACATATATTGGCGGCGGCGGCCTTACCCGACGTTTAGCATCGGGCTAATTTCCGTTGCACCTTCGGAGTTAGGCCGCGTTGCCGGTGGATTGCTCGTCTCGTTGATGATTCTTGCCGGAGCGGTGACATCGTGTTCTAAACGGGTCGAATATGACCGTTCTACCCTGGTGGCGACAAGATCGACGGGAATCAATATCAACACCGCATCCGCCGACGATTTCGACAAACTGCCGAATATTGGCGGCAAGACGGCTGAGAATATCATTCGTTTTCGCACCGAGAATGGTCCGTTTCGCCGCGTAGAACATCTGATGCTGATTCGCGGAATTAGCGAAGAGCGATTTTTGGAATTTCGTCCTTTTATAAAAACTGAATAATTCAAACAGCGATGCCCGATGATCGTAAATCTCCTGATTTTAACGGCTTTCTGATGCTCTGGCTTGCGTCTTCGTTTGCGGCCGGCATACTCGCAGCGTCTTTCGCGGATTTTGAGTTCAAAGCGGCGCTAGCGGTCTGCGGCCTCTTTACTATAGTGTCGTTCCTGTTTCGTTCCCGCAATTTTGCAATCATTCTGATTCTCATTTCATTTGTCGCGGCGGGTATCTTTTCGGCGTTGATCGAAAAGCATAGCGTCGCCACAAACCGCTTAAAAATTCTATTCGACACCGGCCAGATTCGCTCCGGCGACCCCGTCGAGATCGAAGGAGTCGTGCGGAGCCGCGAGCCGTCGGTTGATAGTTTGTTTCTAACGCTGGACGTTGACAAAATCACTCACCGAGGCCGCGAACAGAAAGTGTCGGGTAATGTTCGGCTGTTTTTGCCGGTGAACGAGACTGATAAAATCCCTGAAAATTTCAAATCAGAAATTTCAGATCTGAAATTAAGAAACTCAGATTCGAAATTCGAAATTTCAGATGTTAAATACGGTTCGAGGCTAAAAATTGCCACCAGCCTCGACCGTGAGGAGACGTACTTAAATCCTGGCGTCATCCCAAAAAAGCAAATATTAGATTTAACCGGTGTCGATGCGACCGGTTCTATTAAGAGCGTATTGCTCATAGAAAAGCTCGCCGATGAGAGCGTATTTTTACCGCTGGCATGGGTTTATGACCAGCGGGCTTGGATGATCAAGGAGTTTAGGGACAATCTCAGCGGCCCGGCGTCGGGCATTATGACCGCGTCGCTGCTCGGAAATAAATATTTTCTCGATAAAGATACTGCCGATCTCTTTCGCGAGGGCGGAACGTTTCATATTCTGGTCATCTCGGGGCTGCATATCACGTTTATCGGTGGGCTGCTGCTTTTATTTGTACGGCAAATTACTCGTCGCCGATGGGTGCAATTTCTCGTGACCATGATCATTTTATGGGCATACACGCTGGCTGTCGGGGCTGAGGTGCCGGTCGTCAGGGCGGCGTTGATGTTTACGGTTTTGATCTATTCGTATGTGAAATACCGGCCGGCCAGCCTGCTGAATGCTCTCGCGTTGTGCGCTCTAATCTTGCTCGTCTGGCGGCCATCCGATCTTTTTAATCCGTCATTTCAACTCACGTTTGTAAGCGTTGCGGCAATCGTGGTTCTTGCCTATCCGCTGATCGAAAAGCTGCGGCGAATCGGCACTTGGACGCCAACGAGACACGAGCCGTTTCCACCCGCCGTTCCGGTTTGGCTCAAGCGTTTGTGCGAAACGTTCTATTGGAATGCTGATGCCTGGCATTTTGAATCAAAAAACCAAAGATGGACGGCAATTCTCGCAAAATCTCCGTTTTTGGCAACACGAGCAAAAAACAGTGCCCAGACCGTCGCCCGCTATTTGTTCGAGGGTGTTCTGGTCTCAATGCTCGTCCAGATTTGCATGCTCCCGCTCTCGGTCGTGTATTTTCATCGCGTTGCGGCCATATCGGTTTTGCTAAATCTATGGGTCGGCATCTTTATCGCATTAGAGAGTTTTACAGCGGTGATCGCTGTTTTTGTAAATCAGATCAGCGGAATAATCGCGACGGCGTTTTTTATGTTCGCTGAGATATTTAATTGGATGATGCTCCTGCTGCCGCGTCTTTTTGTTGATAATAGTTGGGCCAGCTTTCGGCTACCGGCCTATTCGGGCTATGGACAGGCGATTTATTTTCTGTATTTTGTTCCGGTTTTGCTTCTCGCAATTGCACTAAATCGCTGGAAACCGTTTGAGGTCAAACAACGGTCATGGGTAACGCGTCGACCGGTAATATATCTGACTGTTGCAGCTTTAGGCATTTTGTTTGCCGTCATTATTTTTCACCCATTTAGCTCGCCGCGCCCGGATAGGCGGCTGCATGTTGATTTTCTCGATGTCGGGCAGGGCGACGCGGCGTTTGTCACCTTTCCCGATGGCAGGACGATGCTGATCGATGGCGGCGGTCGGATAAAATACAGAAGCCGTGACGAGGAAGCCGAGCCTTTTGAGCCGGACGTGCGCGGTATCGGCGAGTCTGTCGTTTCCGAGTTTTTATGGCATCGCGGATATTCGCGGATCCACTTTATCCTCGCGACGCACGCCGATGCCGATCACATTCAGGGACTCACGGATGTTGCCAGGAATTTCAAGATCGGCTCTGCGATTTTCGGTCGAATGCCGTTAGACGATCCCAATTTTACGCAGCTTGACGATATTTTGCGGCGACGTGGGGTACAGTCAGAAGGGGTCGTCAGAGGTGATGTATTAAAGATTGGCGATGTCGTTGTCGAGGTACTCAATCCGCCGGCTGACGATCGTGATGCCGTTTCTGACAATGATAATTCGATTGTTTTGCGAATAACGTACGGCAGCCGGACGTTTTTACTTACCGGCGACATCGAAAGCCGCGCAGAATCAACCCTCGTAAACGCCGGCAGCCCACTTACCGCCGATGTAATAAAAGCTGCCCATCACGGCAGCCGGACATCGTCAACCCAGGCATTTATCGACGCGGTCGGCCCAAAATACGCCGTGATCTCAGTCGGTCGCTCATCCCCATACGGCCACCCGCACTCCGAGGTCGTCGAGCGTTGGAAAGCCGCCGGTGCTGACGTATTAACAACCGGAGAACGAGGAACAATCTCAATAACGACCGATGGCCACGATCTGGTCATAGAAACCTTTATAAATAAGAAGAGGGAACCGAAATAACGATTCCCCCTTAATTGTGAAGTGCGATTACATCGCGGGCGACTCGAACATAAACGCCAATTTCCAGACGTCTCCTTCTTTAACGTAGATTGCCGAAGTCCAAATCGGGGCATTCTTCTGCCCGTCACAGGTGCCGTCGGCCGTTCCTTTGCCGGTCAGAAGCTCGACGGTCGGTGAGAGTGCCGTTGCAAAGCCCTCCGTAAAGCTGACCTTAGTGATGCCTTCGCACTTCATCGTTTCGGTCCATTGTTTGATGGCGTTTGCTTTACCGCTCATCCAACCGCCGATAGGGTCAACAAGTGCGAAATTAGTAGTGAGCATTTCGTCAAACTTCTTGGCATCCTTGGCCTTAAAGGCTTCCCAACCCGCAGTGTGCAGCTTTACGAGAGCTTCTGTATTTGCACTAGGGGTTGGTTTAGCGGGAGCAGTTGCAGTATTTGAATTCGCTACGGCTTTGTCATCATTCTTAGGCTCGTCTTTCTTGGCCTCTTCTTTTTTAGCGTCGTTATTTTTATCGGCGGCGGGCGGTGCAGGTGGATTTTTCGGATCGATTATCGGGGTTTCGCTGTGGAAAGCGCCTTGCCATTTATCGCCGTTACGAACATATATACTGGCGGCACGCACCGGGCTTGGGATCTTTTGATCCTTGCCGTCCTCGCCGGTGCATGAGCCATCAAAAGTGCCCTTATAGCTCACGACGTATGTGTCGGCGTCGATCTTTTCCATCATCGGATCGTCGAGCGACCATGTTTTCACATCACATTTAAATGAGCCGATCATCTGGAGCAATTCGGCCCGGCTCATGCGTTGGCCTCGTTCGAACGATACGAATTTTTCTGAGAGAAACCCCTCAAAATATGCCTTATCGCCATTGATCCAAGCCTCGGTAGCCTTTTTGTCCATATCGATCAACGCCTCTTTGGTCGGGGCGGCCGCCGCAGGTTTGGCGGCGTTGGTATTGGTGTTTGCCGGTTTATTCTCGGCGGGAGCGTCGCAGGCAGACATAAAGACTGCCATAGACGCCATTACGAGCGTAAATAGAATTCGTTTCATTTCTGTTCTCCTCAAAGAAAAATCTACCCAAAAAAAACAAAAAACACCCACTGGATTTTATATTTATTAAAAACCCCTTGAGCGTTCCAACAGTCGTCCTAATTGGGTCTAGTTTAAACACTTGCACAAGATATTGCAAGAGAAAAAGTTTCTGAACCGGCTGAAAAGCGATCGAACAAAGTGTCCCATGTCCCGCCACCTCGACGCGCGCATCTCTGCGGCACAAGCTCGTGATCGCTGATTGCCTTCTTCTCATCTGACTGCTTAAGTTCGTGCTGCCTATATGACAATGTATGACAATGTCACACAAAAAATGCTCCCAAAACTGCCTGTAATCAGTTGACGGGATTGAGCTTAAAGCATTTTTTCGCATCGCGTTCGCTGTCCCATGTCCCACTACTTCAACACGCGCGACTTCCGAACAGTTCAGCACCTTGCTGCCATTCTCGCCTATTGTCAGGCTCTGTTGCGTATCATCATGCACCGGGCACTTAGCGATAAAGCCATCCTGGCTCCTCTTGACCCCATTAAGTTTTTGTGGGATCTCAGCTATCTGCATATGTTAGATCTCACACGGCTTTTGTCCATGTGGGTTTCACATTTTACTATATGTTGCACAGATAATACAAGTAGAATATTCACAGATTGATATGTTTCGCACAGATTGTGGTGTTTTGCGTGGTTTTTGGTGAGAAGAGCCAGATTCTGGCAACCCGTTCCGATAATTGAGTTTATAAGAGCAACGACGAAAATTCCTGAGCCCGCGAGTGAGACGATGACTCCAATCGTGCGAAACCAGTTCAAGCAAACCCACTGAAATATAGATCCTTTCGCGAATTATGCCTTTCATCAGCATTCGGGTCAATGCATAAAGTGTCTGATGTTAGTGAAGGCCATGGCGATGTTGTGTTCGTTGGCGGCGGTGATGGATTCTTCGTCTTTTATTGAGCCGCCGGGTTGGATGATGGCTGAGGAGCCGAATTTAGCAGCTTCGTCGACGTTGTCGCGGAACGGGAAGAACGCGTCGGAGGCGACGACCGAGCCTTTCAGCGACAGGTCAAATCTCTCGGCACGCATGGCGGCGATGCGGACGGAATCAACGCGGTTCATCTGGCCCGCTCCGACGCCGAGGGTCTGGTTTTCGTTGGCGAAGACGATGGCGTTCGATTTGACGTGTTTGCAGACGATCCATGCGAGCTGCATGGCGGCGAGTTCGGATGTTGTGGGTTGGCGGTTGGTGACGATGTTGAGGTCGGAGGCGTCCAGGCGATGAACGTCTTGGTCCTGCACGAGGAAACCGCCGGAGATCTGTTTGTATTCGAATTGTGATCTTTGATCTTGGACCTTTGATCTTTGATTTTGGACCTTTAATATGCGGAGGTTCTTCTTGGATTTGAAGATATCCAAAGCTTCTTCGTCGTATTCAGGGGCGACGATTACTTCGGAAAAGACCTCGATGACGGCTTTGGCGGTTTCGGCATCGACCTTTTGGTTGAAGGCGACGATGCCGCCGAAGGCTGAGACTGGGTCGGTGGCTAGTGCTCGTTTGTAGGCTTCGAGGTTATTCGTGCCTGTTCCAACTCCCGATGGGTTGGTGTGTTTGATGATCGTAACAGCGAGTTGGTCGAAGTCCTGGATGAGATTCCATGCGGCTTCGGCATCGACGTAATTGTTGAACGACATCTCTTTGCCGTGAAGCTGCTCGGCGTTGGCAATGCCGCCTTCGCCCGACCGATAGAGAGCTGCCTTTTGATGCGGATTTTCGCCGTAGCGAAGGTCGGAGTTTTTTCTAATTGATAAGCTATCGAGAGCCGGGAATGTCTCCTCTACCAACCCGTCAGTTAACCCATACTCTCCCGACCCGTCGACCGTTGCGTCTTCGTCTTCAATCTCGATGAACGCCAGATGACCAAGTGGATTCAGCGGTTCGAGGCGGTCGAGATCATCGTCTGAAAGCTGCTTAGCGAGATGCGATGAGATCGCCAGGTCATAGCTGGCAGTTCGTGTATAGGCGAGTGTGGCGAGACGCTGACGTGTTTCGAGCGATAGCGAGCCGTCGTTTTGATTGAGTTCTGCGATTATTTCAGGATAAAGCCGCGAATCGGTAACGACGGCGACATCACGCCAGTTTTTCGATGCCGAGCGGATCATCGCGGGGCCCCCGATATCGATGTTTTCGACTGCTTCGTCGAGACTGACGCCGTCTTTGGCGACGGTTTCTTCAAATGGATAAAGGTTTACGACGACCAGATCAATCGGCTCGATGGCGTGTTCGTTCATTGATGCGATATGTTTTGGATTATCCCGTAACGCCAAAAAAGCTCCGTGAATGTTGGGGTGCAGCGTTTTGACGCGGCCATCCATCATCTCCGGAAAACCGGTCACGTCCGAAACATCGGTCACCGTAATACCGTCATCACGCAGTGACTTTGCAGTGCCGCCAGTCGAGATGATCTCTATATCAAACCTTGTCAAAGCGGCGGCAAAGCCAGTCAACCCAGACTTGTCCGACACGCTTATCAGTGCCCGCTTAATTTTTCGCAATTCACTCATATTCCAGTTGCACCCCAAACAGAAAAAAGCGGCCGATCTGACCGCTTTTTATACCAAATCTAATTTAAATATATTCCAAGATTGAAGCGTGTTCAACCTGAACTCAGCTAAATAACACCGATTTCGTAAGGTTAAATAAAGAACCGTCCTAAAAATAAAAGGCTCAACAACACGATCATCGCATAAATTATAACTTTGATAAGACTCATTAAATCCTCTATTCTGAAAGTAACTTTGGGTTAGACTTTTGGCGAAAGTATTTCTATTCCCTACCTTAGACTCATGTCAAAAATTTTACCACCATTTCCACTGGTTTTTGCCTCGTTCGTTCTGATTTTACAATTCTTTACAATTGGAGGAGCTCAGGAGATCGATGTTCGAATTAAAATCACTGCAGAAAAGAAGTTTTCGGCGGAAATCAGAGGTGATTTTGCAACTAACAATCAACGCAACATTCCATTAAACTTCTGGTTTTTGGATGATTACGCCGGAGTAACAGGCCTTACTAAACGTCTCTCCATAGTTGATCTTTACGACAAGAAGGGCGATCTCATCTCACGCAAACGTTTTGCCGCCGGCGAACAGTTGACCAGCCACAATATTAGCGGTTTTGGCTATACGATTGACCTCACCCCTTTTGCAATATCATCTGCGGCGGCGCACGTATCGTGGGCGAATGCGGACGGCGGGCTCTTAATACTGGACGATCTCTTGCCTCAATCTGCCAGCAAAACAGCGAAGGTAACGATCGAAGTTCCATCCGGCTGGAAAATTCTGACAACGGAAATTGAAGACGAACCTAGTGTTTTTACTGTTTCTGACGTTGAGAAAGCGGTCTTTAAGATCGGTTCAAATATTCGTGTACAGCAGGTGCAGATTGGGGATTCATCGATAAAGCTGTCAATTTCCGGCGAGTGGCTTTTTTCCGATGCGGAAGCCTCGGCGATGGCCGAATCAATCTTTAATGAGTATGAACGGCTGTTAGGAAGGCTGCCGGATAGGCAGATGAGTGTTTCGATAAACAAATTTCCGATTCCGGCGGGGTTGGGCAATTGGGAGGCCGGCACACGCGGACGCAGCGTGACTCTCTTCTCGACTGATATGCCATTTAAATCCCAGTCATTACAGCGTCTGCACGAGCAGTTAAGACATGAGATATTTCATCTTTGGATACCGAACGGAGTTAATCTTACCGGCAATTATGACTGGTTTTATGAGGGATTTGCCTTGTATCAATCACTAAAGACGGGGGTTGCGGTTAACCAGTTGCGGTTCGAGGATTTTCTGGATACGCTGTCGCGTGCTTACGACATTGATTCAAAAAAGATGAGTAAAATGTCGCTGATCGAGGCATCTAAGAATCGTTGGAGTGGTGCAAACACTAATGTTTATTCACGGGGAATGCTGATTGCCTTTTTATCCGATCTGACTTTACTCGACAGTTCTAAAAGTAAAGTTTCAGTAACGACTTTGGTTAATGAGATATTCGATAAACACCGATCTCCCAATGATGCAGTTGACGGTAATACGGCTGTAATCACTGCTATGCGAAGTCGCCGCGAACTTGTCCCAATCGTTGATCGTTATATTTTAGGGGCAGAAGTGATCGACTGGACGGCTTTAATTCAGGCGGCCGGGATCGAGGCCGGGAGCAAAGATCAATTGACTAAACTCAAAGTCACAGCAAAACCCTCGGGGCGGCAAAAGGATTTATTGGACAAATTGGGTTATAATCAATGGCGCAAATTGCAGAGAAGTAATAGATGAAATTTTACGTTTTTTTATTGATTGTAGTGATGTTTACAGGTATGGCCCAGCTCGGCTGCAGCGGGGTCGATCTCGACATTTTGGCCGAGAGTGACACGGCGACCGTCATCGCCAAAAGTGCATACATCCGGACTTCGTATGCCGTAGTTGCCGCCGATCTGCTTGAGGTGAAACGCGGTGAAAGGCTCGATATCGTGGACAAGATGGATTTTGAAAAGGTCCTCTGGTTTCGCGTCCGTGCCCATGACGAAGCGTTTACTGAAGGGTGGATCGAAGCTCAAAATGTAATCACCAGCAGCACGCTCGAGAAATCGAAACAACTGGCGGAGAATTATCAAAATCAATCACCGCAAGCGGCCGGAATTACCCGTGCAGCGTCTAATTTACGCTCAGCGCCGGATATGAATCCGGAAAATATTTTTTTCAAACTCGCTAACGGTTCTACGTTTGAGATCATGGCGTGGGAATTTGTGCTCAAGCAGGAAGTTCCAGATGTTGACGATGCACCAAAGGGCCAGCAAAAGACTGGGAAACGTTCAAAAAACGCCGAGATCGAAGCAGCCAAAGAGGGCGAGCCAGAAAAACTCGAAGAAAAATACGACATCTGGTATCAGGTAAAACTCGACCCTTCGGTGTCCCCTGCACCTGCGGGTTGGCTGTTTGGCCGCCAGGTTGAGCTGCAGGTCCCGTCAGATATCGTATTTTTTCAGCAGAACAACCGCAAGTTTGTCACCTGGCAAAGGCTGGATGCCGATTCGGCCAATAAGGTCGGATCGGGTGACAAATCACTTGCACCGGGAAACTGGGTGATTCTCGCAAGAAACAGTTTCTCAAAACCGATCGATGGTGTAGAACCTGATTTTGACAGCATTCTGGTGCTTGCCTTTGATAAATACGATCAAAGTTATTACACGGTCTGGCGAAGTTCACCGAACACCGAAGTTTGGGGCACTCTGCCGCTAAAAGTCGATGGCAAAGGCGACAACAAAACATTTTCGGTTAGCCTCCGCAATCCAGCGGGTCAGATGGACGAAAAGCGCTTTATAGTTTTTAAAGATAAAAATAGACTGAAATTAACTCCGCCGGAGGACATCGCACAGTACGAGGTCAAGAGTGTAAAACCATGAACGACGACTCGCAAAACCCCTTTCCAGAGTTGGTCGAGATCGAGATTACTGATTCGATTGACCTGCATTCGTTTAGTCCGAGGGACATCCGGGCGGTGGTTGAGGCCTATCTTCCCGAGGCCCATAAGAAGGGCTTCTCGATTGTCCGTATAATTCACGGCAAAGGGGTCGGAGTTCAACGCGAGATAGTCAGAAAGGTGCTGTCTGAGACTGATTTTGTAAAGTCGTTTAAGAATGCACCGGACTTCTCCGGCAGTTGGGGAGCCACAATCGTCCATCTGGATATTTAACGATCCTCAATCACATCAGCCCACGCCTCATCTTCCTTGCCTAGCTC
The DNA here is from genome assembly GCA_038257355.1 of Pyrinomonadales bacterium. GTDB lineage: Bacteria > Acidobacteriota > Blastocatellia > Pyrinomonadales > Pyrinomonadaceae > OLB17. The sequence goes on from JBBSJK010000050.1 coordinate 25,250, forward strand.
AGGGTAGATCGTTTCCAGAAGTTCATTTTGTTCGGCGACACGGCGTTCGGCTGCTTCCAAACGGTTGGCGAGTCTGGCGTGTTTGTGTTCCAGCGACCGCAGGTATGATTTCCTCTCTTTAAACATCCGGTCTAGATAGAAGAGATAGGAAAACTGAAGCCCGACGATGCCGACGAGGACGAGCGAAAGTCCGATTAGAAAGTACATGAGCATAA
>JBBSJK010000051.1:0-25230 GCA_038257355.1 Pyrinomonadales bacterium
TATTCACGGTGGTTTTTCCTAAGAGGAATTTGGATTCCTTATCGCTCATTTTTCAAACATCGTTCGCGATTTTCTCACGGACTTGTGTTCGGGGCGTTGATCCGCGTCGTTTATTTTATGGGTGTGTTGACGCTCGCGGCATTTCTGGTGACGTATTTATATGGGGTCTATGTTGGAAATACACTGCCGGGTTTTGTTGATTTTGCAAATGTGTGGGGACAGATCGGTGAATTGATCAACAATATTTTCGGAGAATATTTTTTGGCGCTGGTTTTTGCCGGTTTATGGATCGGGGCGGCTAGTCATACATTCACGGATCTGGCCGGATCTTTTATCAAAACTGGTCGGATTTCGAAATTCCTCTAACCGCGACCACCGCCTGAGCGGGCCGAGTGAAGCCGCAATGCCTGTCTGCGTACGGCGTCGGACACATTGCGATTTTTTGACAGAGCGATGAGATCACGTAGCTGCAGACGGCTCATTATCGTCATAACGTTTGCCATCGGTGTTCGCGGATTTTTGGCCAGACTGTGCATTATAATATAACTTCGTGCCCATTGCCTGTTTGAGGCGATCTGGCGCAAAATGTCCTCGGAAATAGAACGCATTGAGGCTATATTCTCGACCTCTTTTTCACTGATTCGAGGATTGTTTACAACCGCACTCGATACGAGCCGGTTGGGATCGCGTATGAGAATGTTGCGAGCCTCGCGGTCGCCTTTCATACCGAGTTTGACGCGGTCTTTGACGCCCATTCTCATGATGCGATTAAGCATCGAGATACGCTCGCCCGGTATCTCGTCCTCCTCCATCTGCATCTCGCCGAGAATTTTGCCAAAGATCGCTTTTCGCTGTTCCTCGCTTTCCTCGTAGATTTCCTCGATATATTCGAGGCCAAGCCACGAGTCGTCAGTTTCGTTGTCGGGAACCTCGATATGTTGGGCGAGAAAGAGAGCATCCTCAATGCTCAGTCCAGAGGCTTCGAGGTCGTCGGTAAATTCGGCCTGCTCGATAAACTCGGCAGCCGCTTCGTTGCCTTGGGCCCGGAGTTCGTCGGCTATCTGCTGAGCTCCGCGTTCCTTTTCGAAGAATTCACGTTTAATTTCTGAGGCACGACGTTCGGCGTCGGGCGTTCGACTTGGGTTGTCGAGGATCGCGTCGAGGATCGCAGGATTTTGAATGAGGAGCTGCTGATTAAAAGAGATTAGATCTAATAGAAAACCGCTTTGAGTTTTTGCGGCAAATTTTGTGATCGCCGACGGCGGTGTTCTGGTATTTGTCAGAATTGCTTCATGGATTGAAGCCGGGAGTTCAACCTGATCGGCAAAGTGAGCAAGCACACGAGGGGCCACATCAGCCGAACGGATAGTAGATTCAAGAGCCTCGGGTTGTTGTGATTTGAGCGTTTCGCGGGCAACTTCCCTTAATTCGGCATCGGTGCCTTCAAAAAATGCTACGAGTATTTCGAGTAAATCTGTCTGGGGTAACGGAAGGGATCCGCGAGCCGCCGCAATCTGCGCAGGACGAGGCGCCGTGCCGTCGATAACGGCTTTAACTACTGGATTAGTCGAAGCGATGTCGGAATTCATATCAGGAAGGAGAAATCCTATTATCAGCGCGTACAGAATTGAGGTGCGTTGGACATCATTATTCTAGCATAAATGAATATAATCTTGACTAAACGTACTGCTTGGCATAATTTAATAGTGGGTCGTTATACTTCCCGCACTTCTTTTCACTCCGCAATTCCGCTTGTTTACAATAACGAAATGATAAAAGACGAACTGCAACGACGTATTTCCGAAAAGCGCGCTCTAGTCGGCGTCATCGGCCTGGGCTATGTAGGGCTGCCGTTAATTATTGAGTTTTGCCTAAAAGGTTTTAACGCCATCGGATTTGAAGTCGATGAAACAAAAACTGCTGAGATTGTCGCCGGTCGCTCATATATCGTTGACGTAACCAGCGACAACGTTAAAAAATGTGTCGATGAAGGCAGATTGTCGGCGACAACAGATTTCAGCAAGCTTAACAGCTGTGACGTAATAATAATCTGTGTCCCGACGCCTCTGCGCAAAACAAAAGACCCGGATATGTCATATATCCTTACCGCGGGCGGCGAGATACAGAACTATATGCGTCCCGGCCAGTTAATCATACTCGAATCGACAACATATCCCGGTACCACTGACGAGGTTTTGCTGCCGATGTTTGAGGAAAAGGGTTATAAGCTGGACGTTGATTTCTTACTGGCCTTCTCACCCGAGCGGGTTGACCCTGGCAATCCTCAGTTTCAGACTCACAACATCCCAAAGGTCGTCGGTGGCGTTTCAGATGACTCGACAGCCGTCTCAGCTATGCTTTATGGCGAGATCGTTGGTCAGGTGTATCCGGTCTCGTCGGCCCGTGTCGCCGAGGCGTGCAAGCTTTGGGAAAATACATTTCGAGCAATAAACATCGGAATGGCAAACGAAATGGCCAAGCTCTGTAACGCGCTCGGCATCGATACATGGGAAGTAGTGCGGGCGGCAGCGACTAAACCATTTGGCTTTATGGCGTTTTATCCAGGGCCTGGGATCGGCGGACACTGCATACCGCTAGACCCGCATTATTTGTCCTGGAAGGCACGTCAGCATGGCTTTGATTCCCAATTTATATCGCTCGCCGAGCAGGTCAATTCGACAATGCCAAATTACGTCGTCGAACTTGTCTCGACCGCACTCAACGAGCAACGCAAGGCTGTCAACGGCTCAAAAATCCTGATCCTCGGGGTCGCCTACAAGAAAGACATCGATGATATGCGTGAGTCACCGGCACTCTCGATTATCGACCTTTTACGGGCTGACGGTGCAGATGTCTATTATCACGACCCGTTCGTCGCCGAGGTCACTTTCGATCACGCTTACACCATCGGGGCCGGTGATCCGCTTTACAATAAGGAACTCACCGATGAACTGATCGCCGAATCCGACTGCGTAATAATTTGTACTGAGCATTCAGATGTTGATTATTCACGTATTTGCCGGCTGGCGAAGCTGGTTGTGGATACGCGCAATGCACTGTCAAGTGAAGTTCGTGTGGCGTGTAATGCTAAGGTTGTCAGGCTGTAAGTTGCCGGGAACACAGTCGCCCTCGTCTCCAAGCGTCTTTCTTGAACACGCTGACGAAAGTGAAATATTCAAGTTGAAAAATATTAGACTCCAACACGCCGGAGGAACCGGTGCTGCAGGCGAGGGCGCCTACGCTACAGTCAAAATGTTAAAGATAATTTTAATAGCCGGTGCCCGGCCAAATTTTATGAAGGTCGCGCCGATTTACGCTGAGATGAAACGGCGGCCTACCGAGTTTGATCCAATGATCGTCCATACGGGCCAGCATTATGACGCTGCGATGTCGGATACTTTTTTTGATGATCTGGGGATGCCGAAACCGGACATTCATCTTGGCGTGGGTTCGGGTTCGCATGCGGTACAGACGGCGAAGATAATGACCGAATTCGAGCCGGTTGTGCTTGAGCATAAACCAGATTGGGTGTTGGTTGTCGGCGATGTGAATTCTACCATTGCGTGTGCACTGGTCAGTGCAAAACTAGGAATCAAGGTCGCGCATGTCGAGGCAGGGCTGCGTTCACGAGACCGATCGATGCCTGAGGAAATCAATCGTATTCTTACCGATTCGATCTCAGATCTACTTTTTACGACCTCGCAGGATGCGGACGAAAATTTGCGAAATGAGGGAATTCCGACAGGAAGTGTCCGATTTGTCGGCAACGTGATGATCGACTCGCTGCTCGATCATCTGAAGCTCGCTGAAAAATCAAAGGTGCGCGACGACCTCGGCATAACCGGGAAAGATTATGCTGTCGCAACGCTGCATCGGCCATCCAATGTCGATGAACGCGAAGTTTTCAAAGGGATTCTCGATGCATTGCTGGCTGTCGCAGAACGCCTACCGATCATCTTTCCGGTACACCCTCGAACACGTGCAAAGATCGAGGAATTTGGATTTGCCGATGCAATCAAAAAATCAAATATCCGCCTGATCGATCCGCTCGGTTATCTTGATTTTATGAGGCTGTACAGCGGTGCGAGGCTCGTGCTGACCGATTCCGGCGGGCTACAGGAAGAGACGACGGTCCTCGGCATTCCATGTCTGACGCTGCGTAATAATACCGAACGCCCGATTACGATCGAGTTGGGTACAAACGTCTTAGTCGGGACTGATATGGCAAAGATCAAAGAGACGGCTTTAGCTGTCCTCGCCCGCGAAAACGCGCCCAAACACAATAAAATCCCGCCTCTCTGGGATGGCAAAACCGCCGGCCGCATCTGCGACAACCTTACGAAAGAGAATTAGCCGAAAAAAGACGCAAAAAAAGAGGTTTAAATCTCTATTTGGGATAGTGTGCTATTTCCATCGGGCTAAGAATTTAGCCCGCGAATGCATTTGCACGACATGAACATTAATCCTAATTTTGCGTCTTTTGCGGCAATTGACTATTCGCTCTTCGCCATCGGATATCCGGCATTTTTCCAGGCAGCCGTTCCGCCGACCAATGCGTAACCATTATTAAATCCTTTGCGTTTTAGTTCAGATACCAAACTGGCACTGGAGTTCTCGTTCGGTCAGGAACAATAGACGATTAGCTTTTTGTCTTTAGACAAGCTGCTTAGTTTCGAATCGAGCTTATCGGGAGTAATATTGACGGAACCCTTGATATGTTCAGCCTTATAAATGGCCTCTGCGCGGACATCAACAAAAACGGAATCGCCCGCATCAAATGCCGACTTAGCGTCGGCGAGTGTTATACGCGGCGCGGCGTCTTGTTGAGCCGGCAACGCGTTATTTGCAGTGTTTGCCGGGATGGCGGCGGGTGTGGTGGTCGTGACCAACTTGTCCGCATCGTCATTTGCGGCCGTGGTCGTAGCGTTCTGACAGCCGAGTGCTAATGCAACTGTAGCTGACAGAATTGCTATGGACATAAAACTAAACTTCTTCATAATGGTTATTTCTCCCCAAATGCCTCTAAAACTTCATCGGCGTGGGCCGCGACATCGACTTTGTTAAATATCTTCACGATCTTGCCATCGCCGTCGATTAGGAAAGTCTTGCGGTTCGTGCCCATGTATTTTTTGCCGTACATGCTTTTTTCGCCCCAGACGCCGTAATCCTCGACGATCTTTTTGTCGGTATCGGCCAGCAGATCAAATGGCAGTTGAAATTTTGAGATAAATTTCTGATGCGACTTCTCGCTGTCGGTCGAAACGCCCAGTACGCGAATGCCCTTAGATTTATAAACATCGTCAGCATCGCGGAATGAGCAAGCCTCTTTTGTACAGCCCGGTGTGTCATCTTTTGGATAAAAATACAAAACGACGCGCTGGCCCTTAAGTTCGGCTAATTTTACATCCTTGCCGTCCTGGTCTTTCGCGTTAAAATCGGGTGCCTGATCGCCTTCCTTGAGCATATACCTCCGCAAATGGTTAAATCTATTTTAGTATTGTATCACGGCTCCGCTACCGGAGTTCAAGTGTCTGGCTTGCCTTGAATGGTTATGAAACTCCTCAGTCAACAAAAAGCTCTCGAACGCCTGAAAAAGCTCAAAGAAGATTTCAAATCTGAAATTTCAAATAAATACGAGCACCGTGCAAAGAGCTGCGTGACCTGCGAAGTCAAAGGTTCGTGCTGTCTCGACGCCCATTTTGTAAATGTCCACATATCACGTCTTGAAGCCGTTGCTATCAACCGCATTCTAGACCGAAAGCCAGACGCAAAGCGATCTGAGATCAATCAGCGAATCAAAAACGCTATCGATAAATACGCTCTGACATCTGACGGCGACACATATTCTCAAACCTATGCCTGCCCGCTGTTTGAAAAAGGCATCGGGTGCTTGGTTCATAACGAAGGCAAGCCCGTGCCGTGTATTACTCACGCCTGTTATGAAAACGTCGCCGATTTGCCACCCGGAAAACTCCAATCCGAACAAGAAAAGCGTATCGACGCTCTCAATCAAAGAACTTACGGCCGCTTAAACCCGTGGCTTCCCATTCCGCTCGCCTTGTCAAAAAATCCCTAGCTCGACCGCCTTAGCCTGCCGCCGAGAATCGTCATCGGAATCAGAAACAAAACAAACAGGATGTGGTACCATGCCGGTGCCAGGCTCCACGCCATAGACTGGACCGCGATACCGGCCACCAGCAGAATGATGCCGAGAATCATCGTCGAGCGTTTGTATTCGCCAGCAACCAACGCCGTCATATAACCGGCGATAATCGACGTTATAAAGCTTCGCAACAAATTTATGACACCTATCAACGGTTCGGTTACAAGTGTCGTTCCATCTGCCATAGCCTTTTGGGCGTCAGCACTGTGTTTTCCCAACCATCCGGGCGAAACCGCCCCCAGCGTCACATCGCTCCCTATCCAAACGATAGACCAAACGATAAATCCGACAATCACACCAAGCGCTATTCGAACCATTTTCCCTCCGCAATTATTTAATTTTTTGGTGTGAAAACTTTAATGCTGTTCGCCTCATATTGTCAATCGTATTGCAGCCGATTTCTACTATCGCGAGAAAAATATCTATTTGAGTTCTTATCAGGACATTTTCACGGAGTTCTAACACACGAAAAAAATATATGGCAAAGGATGGGTAAAACCTTGTAAACTATAACAGGCCGCCCACAAGCCAAAAAATTCAATCAATAACTATCGTCCCGTAAAACCATCTACTCTCTGCCCCCGCTATCGTTTACCTAAAATATTCTCAAGCAGCGAAATCTGGGTGAAACTGACAAATTGCCGAAACTCAATCTAGGTCAGACGCATTTTGACATAAAAATGAACGAGAAAAAATTTAGAGTCATAATTTTAACTCATGGAGGTGCGGAGCGTTTTATCGAGATACTTTGCGAGTCAGAAACCATTGAGATCGCCGGTATTTTTGTCGAGACTGATACGGCGAGACCGAGGCCGATGGTTGAAAAAATTAAGCGATCGATACGTTACGATGGTTATCTTTCAACGATAAAAAAGTTTGCTCCCGCTTTATCTGCGGCCAAATCAGGGCAAACAACTGATATATCGGCGGTCGAAAAAGGCCAAAGCGATTTGGAAATATGTGCCGCAAGATTAAACATTCCGCTGACAAAGGTCGCAAATTATCACTCGGACGAAGCGATCAGATTATTTGGCCAGGCGGAGGCCGATCTGGGAATTCTTTATGGCACAAATATCGTCAAAGAGAGTGTATTTAATATCCCCCAGCTCGGTTCGATAAATATTCATCAGGGGCTGGCGCCGCAATATCGCGGCGGCCCGGCCGTTTTTTGGGAGCTTTACAATAACGAAAACGAGATCGGAATAACGGTTCATTTCGTCGCGTCACAGGTTGATACGGGCGACATCATTTTGCAAAAGACAGTGCCGCTTGAATATGATTTTTTGCGTTACCGATTAGATTATGAACATTTTTTGCGGGATTTCCGGGCTTCGCTGATACAGCCATCGGCGCAACTTTTAGCCGAAGCAGTGAGACAGATCGCCGAGGGTAAACAAAAGCAAATAAAGCAGGATACGACCATCGGCAAGCGTTACAAACTGCCGTTTAAATCTGAAAAAGACAGGCTTTTACGTATATTAAGAAAGAGGAGCAAAGCCGTAGAGAGAGAACGCCACTAAAGCACAAATAGCTCATTCCTGTGAAAAAAACCATACTCAAAACAATGTATAATTTTGGTGCTTTTGCCCCTTTTCAGTGGGCGAACCGGAATAAGGTGTTGATCCTGACTTATCATCGGTTTGGCCGCGAAAAAGCTCATGGTAAAATCTCAGCCGCAGAATTTGAAACGCATCTTGAGTATCTTAAAAGGCACAACCGTGTACTACCTCTCGCGGAAACCATTGAGTGTTTGAATCAGGGAAAGACTTTGCCACCAAATGCGACCGTTCTCACGATCGACGACGGCTATTCAGACGCTTTTGACATCGCTTTTCCGCTCTTGAAAAAGTTTGGATTTCCCGCCACTGTCTATGCCGTCACCGATTTTCTGGATGAGAAAATTTGGCTTTGGACCGATCTGATGCGGTATGTCCTGCTGAATACAAAAGAAGATGAGGTAAATATTGAGTTTGGCGAGTTGGATACGATTAAGGCCCATCTGACCGATGATGCCACGCGAATGGAGACGGTAAAACGTATCAATGAGCGTCTCAAAAAACTTCCTGATCTTGATAAAGATGCGAAGATAATTGAGATTGCGGATGCCCTCAGTGTTGTGATACCAGAACTGCCGACAATGGAATTTGCACCTGTGAATTGGGCCCAGGCGCTTGAGATGGATGCGGAAAATGTCCGTGTCGAGTCGCATACGGTCACGCATCCGATATTGACCAACATCGGGCAAAATGCACTCGATTTTGAAATGCAAACATCAAAAAAACGATTGGAGGAAATGTTGGGTCGGCGGATTGATCATTTTTGCTATCCGAACGGTTCCCTCGATAAAAATGTCTGTGAAGCGGCAAAAAATGCAGGTTATTCCAGCGCGGTGACGACCACTTACGGTTTTAACGACGCTGCGACAGACAGGTTTTTGATGAACCGGATCGATGCGCAATCGGCGATCGAAAGTTTTGCTCAGAGTGCCAGCGGCTTTGAGTCTGCAAGGCAAAGAATTTTTAACGCAAAGACGCGAAGGAGCAAAGACGCAAAGATTTTTTACAGCGAAGAACAAACTATCAAACCTTGATTTACATGCTAGTTTCTTTGCGACTGTGGGTTAAAAATCCTGAAATAATAAAATGTGCGGAATTAACGGAATCGCGCTTTCGAGCCATTCCAACAGACAAATAAACGAGATAGATTTGCGGCGGATGCGTGATATTTTGCAACATCGCGGCCCTGACGACGGAGGTGTATTTGTTGATGGGAAAATCGGCCTAGGCCACCGCCGTCTGAGCATCGTCGATGTCGCACACGGTACACAGCCTATGTTTAATAGCGACCTGAGCTGCGTAATCGTTTACAACGGCGAAGTTTATAACCACGCCGATTATCGCGACGAGCTGACGGCCGACGGGTACACATTTCAAAATCGCAGCGACACTGAGACAATACTGCACTTATACGAAAAGCATGGCCGCGACTGTGTCGAATATTTGCGCGGAATGTTTGCTTTTGCGATCTGGGACATGCGAAAGCAAGAACTTTTTATCGCTCGCGACCGGTTTGGCGTAAAGCCGCTGTATTACGTCCACGACGGCGCGGGTAGCCTGTTTTTTGCATCCGAGATCAAGGCCCTTCTTGAGATTGGGGCCGTCAAAGCGGAGATCAACTTCAATGCCTTGCCGGATCAATTTGCAAATCACGGCACGTCGGGGGACGAAACTGTGTATTGCGGTGTAAAACGACTATTGCCGGGCCACACGCTGACATGGAAAGACGGCCGCATCGACATCCGTGAGTTTTGGGACCTTAGTTTTGAGCCAAAACACGAGGTTCGCAGCGATTCCGAATTTATCGACGAATGGCGCGAACTGTTTCGCCAGTCAGTCGAGATGAGGCTGATGGCCGATGTGCCGCTGGGAATGTTTTTGTCGGGCGGCATCGATTCGTCGGCGATCGCGGCGATGATGTCGACGATGGTCCTAGACCCGATCAAGACTTTTTCAGTCGGGTTTAGCGAACGTGAGGCAAATGAGCTCGAATACGCACGGCTCGTCGCCAAAAAGTTTGGGACCGATCACCATGAAATAACTATTACGCCTGAGCAATTTTTCGAGGCTCTGCCAAACCTCGTCTGGCATGAGGATGAGCCGATTGGGTTTATCGCGTCGGTGCCGCTTTATTTTGTATCAAAACTCGCGTCGGAGCACGTCAAAGTCGTGCTCACAGGCGAGGGGGCCGACGAGACGCTCGCCGGATATGGACGTTACTCAAAGGCCCTCAATTTGTTAAATTATGGCCAAAAGTATGAGAGCATCGCCCCGTCATTTTTTCGCGACGCGGTTCGCGGTGGCGTTGCAACATTGCCGACAGCCCTCAATCGTAAATTAGACCGCACCTTTCTCTCACGCGACTCAGATATCGAAAACCTTTTCTTTGACAATTTTGGTGTCTTTCCAAAATCGATGCAGTCTGGTTTATTTTCGCGTGAGACTAAGGATAAAATCGCCGATCTCAACCCGTATGCGAGGCAAAATGAATGGCTTGCCAAATCTGACGCAGTGGATTTGCTCGACAAACTGCTCTATGCGGATACAAAAACATACCTGCACGAATTGCTGATGAAGCAGGACCAGATGTCGATGGCCGCTTCGATCGAGAGTCGTGTGCCGTTTTTGGATCATAAACTGGTTGAATTTACGGCACAGATGCCGAGTGAGATGAAACTGCGCGGGCGGACGACGAAATGGATACTTCGTGAGGCGATGAAGGGAATTTTGCCGCGAGAGATACTTGATAGGCCAAAGATGGGTTTTCCCGTACCTGTCGGTACATGGTTTCGCGGCGAATTTAAGCACATCGTCGATGAATTTGTACTTGGTAAACGGGCACTCGATCGCGGTATTTTCGATGCGGGTTATGTCCGGGGGCTGGTTGCAAAGCACAACAACGGAGAGAATCACGACGAACGCATCTGGTCGCTCTTAAATTTTGAGATATGGCAGCGGCGATTTATCGATGGCGAACAGTAAATGGAATACATTGTCTTAACATCAATGCCAACCGGCGGTCTGGCGGAAAAATGGAATGCGTTTCTGCGTGACGCTCCCTTTGCCACGCATTATGTGACCCCGAATTATTTCATCGACCCATACGTCCGCGGCGAGAGATTTGCTGTTTTGGTGATGAAGCCGGACGGCGAGATCGCCGCCGTTCTGACCGGTGTCAAGACCGGCGTTAAGGTCGAGTCAGGTATGTTTTCGCGACCGCAGATGGCCTTTCTGCGCGGCATTGACCGCGAAATAGCTGCCGCCGCTTTGCTAAAAGGTTTGGATGAGATCGGCGTCGAACCCACAAACCTCGTCGAAATTTACGCCTGGGAAGACATGCCAGAATTTAAGCGACTTGGCATGCATACGCGGGTGAGCAATGACGAGACGTCAATTGTTATGCTAGATCTGGCGGTTGGTGCGGATACGGTTTTTGCAGGATTCTCTCAGACGCGGCGAAACGAGATACGCAAGGCGATCAAACAGGCAAAGCTTGAGATAAAACAACTTGAGACTGACGAGGAACTTGCCGAGCTTTATCAGATCCACTGTGATTGGAATGAGCGCAAAGGCAATATTGCTGATACATTTGAGGAAATGAAAACGGCCGTCGAACAAACTGAAAATCGACGCGTCTTTATCGCGAAAACCGATGGCAAGGTCATTGCGGGCAGCTTTTACCGCTTCTGTCCGGGCAGTGTGGTCGAGTACGCCGGCAATTTCTCGATGCCTGAATTTCAGCATCTGCGGCCAAACGATCTGATCGGCTGGCATGCCATAAAATGGGCTTGCGAGAGTGATTTTACGCATTTCAGCATGGGCGGTTCTAATATGTTTCTGCGGCGATTCGGAGGCAAAATTTTGCAGACTTACAAGTACCGCCAGGATCGGAGCCTGTTCAAATTAAATGATCTGCGTGAGCGAACACTCGAAATAGGTGTCGGCGCTTACAAACGTTTGCCCGTCTCTGTCCGTGATGGCATGCGCCGGATTTTGACGAGATAAATGAAAGCGGTAAAAGAGATGGACAACAACAGCAAGACAGCGTCGGCCGAACTTCGCGGCCGCGACATCCTGTGTTTCAGCCACGACTGGACGGGCGATCCGCTGTCTAAAACACATCTGATGCGTGTGCTTTCAAAGGACAATCGGATCCTCTGGATCAACGCCATCGCAAACCGCATGCCGACCACATCTACAAAAGATGTTTCACGAATTTATAAGAAACTAAAGGCGTTTGCCGAACCAGTAAGAGAGGTCGAGCCTAATATTTTTGTGCTCAATCCGCTCGCGTTTCCGTCGTACGGCAACAAATCCATATTGAGAATTAATCAGAGCTTTCTCGCTGGCCAGGTTAAGAAAGCGATGCGAAAACTTAGGTTTCAGAATTCCGTAAATATGGTCTTTAACCCTGCCGCCGGTATGATCGCCGGACGTCTGGGTGAGAGCAATCTGATCTATTACTGCGTGGACGAATATACGGCATTTACCGGTGCATCGCGGGGTTTGAAGGAGATCGAGGACGACCTTTTTCGGCGGGCAGATTTTGTCGTCGTGTCAGCTGAGAGGTTGTTCGACACGAAAAAGCATTTTAACCCAAATACTTTTATCATTCGTCACGGCACGGATTGGCGGCATTTTAGAACAGCGCTCGATCCTGAACTGGCGGTCCCCGATGAGATCGCCAATTTACCAAGGCCTGTCATAGGTTTTCACGGTTTGCTTGCAGATTGGGTCGATTATGAGCTGATAAAGAAAACGGCGGAGCGATTTAGCAGCGGATCGATTGTTTTAATTGGCAAGATCGCGGTTGATGCCGAGCAAAAGATAAAGATTTTGGACGATGTGCCAAATGTTCATTTTCTTGGCCGCAAACCTTATTCTGAACTTCCTGCTTATTGCAAAGGTTTCGATCTAGCTCTCAACCCGTTTGCTATCAACGAATTAACATTAGCTGCAAATCCGCTAAAGGTCCGCGAATATCTGGCCGCCGGCCTGCCTGTGGTCTCAACCGATATTCCCGAGGTTCGGGTGCTTGCGGATTGTATGGTAGGTACAGATCATGACGATTTTATTGCTAAGATCCAATACGCGCTGGCTAACCCAAAACCACGAGTAGCCGTTAGCGATGTCATAGCACACGAAAGTTGGGAAGCGAAGGTTGATGAACTGCGAGCGATAATGAAGCAACGAAGCGACGGCGGAGCGGAGAAGCCGTGATGAAACGCGGAATTATGATCGGGCTGGCTGTAGCGATTGTTATTGCACTATGGCTGATAATTGCCCCATATCTGGCTATTGGGCTTATCGTCGAAAAACAATTACCAACCGCCGACGCCATCATAGTGCTCAGCGGTTCAGCGGCCTATAAGGAACGCACCCTTAAAGCGGCCGAGCTTTACAAACAAGGTGTTGCTCAGCGGATATTTATTACCGACGACGGCGAACGTGGCGGTTGGTCGCGGGACGAACGGAGAAATATGCCGTTTGTCGAGCTCGGTAGACGCGAACTAGTCGCTAACGGCGTCGCTCCTGAATCGATCACGACTTTGCCCGGACAAGTCGCCGGAACCGATCAGGAAGCAAAAGCTCTTGCCGACGAGATCGCCCTTCGTCCCATCGGGTCGATTGTGATCGTCACATCCGCCTATCACACGCGGCGGGCGTTGCGAACATTTGAGCAAATTGCGGGCGATCGGGACGTTAAGATAGGCATAGTATATGCCCCTCTCGGCGAGGGATCGCCAGAACCCGCGACCTGGTGGCTCGGACTGTTCGGCTGGCAGACAGTCGGCGGTGAATATGTGAAATTGGCGGTGTATTGGGTATTTTATTGATGAGATTAACCCCTCGCCCCAATCGCCGGGATAGAATTATATGTACATAACTATGTCGGAAAAAATGGAAATCTCTCAACAGCATCAAAATGAAGTTGCGAGCGGCGAGCGGTTTGAGTTTGGCCGGAACTGGAGCGCGTTTCTCTCCGTTTTAGATGATGAGCGTATCGCGACCGCTGTCGAATCGCTAAAGGAAATGCTCGGCTGCGACGATCTCGAAGGCAAGACGTTTCTCGATATCGGTTCGGGCAGTGGCCTTTTTTCGCTGGCGGCACGGCGCTTAGGAGCAAAGGTTCACTCGTTTGATTTTGACAGCAATTCATTTGCCTGCACACACGAAATTCGCAACCGCTATTTCGCGAATGACACAAATTGGCGTGTCGAACAGGGGTCGGCGCTCGATGCCGATTATGTCGCGAGTCTCGGTAAATTTGACATTGTTTATTCCTGGGGCGTGCTGCATCACACCGGTGAAATGTGGCGAGCACTTGAGAATGCGGTAATTCCGACTAAGATTGGCGGCCAGCTATTTATCGCCATTTACAACGACACGGGCAGCCAGGCGCGTCGTTGGCATTGGATAAAGAAAACATACTGCCGTCTGCCGCAAGTTCTAAAAACGCCGTTTGCGGTCGCGATAATATTGCCGGAAGAAGCAAAATGCCTACTAAAATCGCTTGTCACGCTAAACCCGTCGAAGTACATCCGCTCATGGACTCAATATAAAAACAGCCGCGGTATGAACCGCTGGTATGACATTGTCGACTGGGTCGGCGGATTCCCATACGAAGTGGCAACAGTGGATGAGATATTCGAATTTTATAAAGTACGCGGTTTTAACCTTACAAAAGTAAAATCCGGCGGCGTTGGCCTCGGTTGCAATGAGTTTGTGTTTGAAAAACTCTAAGTTCGAGCTAGTCCCAAATCCGGATGCCTGGCGTTGTGCCACACGCGTTGAATCAACCCCGGAACGATGGGTTGGCATGCAATCGCAATACGAACTCTCGCAAGCTTCGAAGAGACTTCGGCGTAAGAACTTCGTCTAGCCATCGCCTAATCCACGGTTGTTTATCAGATTTAGTCCTCGATACTAGCCTTTTCCATCAATTCTACCCAGCGAGGATCGCTGCGGATCGAGTCGAGGTTTGAGTCGATTTCGAAGTAGGGTTTGTTTTGGTTACCGAGGCGGACGGCTTTATTGATCCATTTGAAAGCAAGATCGGTTTCGCCGAGCATTGCGTAGGTCGAGCCGACCCAGTAGGCCATATCGTGGTCTGAACGTGATAGAGCGAGAGCGTCTTCGGTTAGTTGGGCACGGGCCTCGTCGGGGCGGCCTGAACCGGCGAGGATCTCGGCATATAGCGGCCGAATGCCATCCATTCGTGGATTTTCCTTTAGAACGTTGTCCATCAGGGCGATCGCCTCATCAAATTTCCCCTGGTAAAAAAAAGTGGCCGACCGGAAGATCTTAATCATCGGGTGGTTTGGCTCGACCTTGGCGCCCTTATCAAGTATCTCAAGGGCCTTGTCGAAGTCGCGTTGATAGATGTAAATGCGTGCACTGTTATACGCCGAAACGGCGCGTGCGGCCGGGTCTAGCCGGGCGAGCTTTTCGTATGCTTTTAGCGATTCCTCATATTCGCCATCGAGACGGTGCATGACACCTTTTACAAAATACAGGGCGGCGTCGTTTGGAAATTGCTTCTGCAAAAGCTCGATCTCGGACCTCGCTTTCTTTTTCTCGCCGCGGGCCATATAGATCATCACCATCAATACGCGTGCCTCGACAACATTCTGGTCGTAGAAAAACGCCTTGCTAAACGCGGCTTCAGCATAGGTGTAGTCCTCGGGTTCGCCAAGGCCCTTGAAAACGCGGTTTGCGTAACACGCACCGAGGCCGCTGTAGGCGAGGGCAAAATGCGGGTCGAGCTCGATAGCCCGTTTGAAATTGGCCATCGCGGCATCGCAATCCTCGGCGTCTATCGTGCGAAAGATAAAGCGCCCAAAATTATCGCGTCCACGCAGATACTCTTCCCATGCTTCGGAACTGTCGGTTGCCCGTTTGCCTAATTTTTCTGCTTCGAGATCGGTCAGCTCGAGCCTTAATCCTTCGAGAATTCGTTGGGCGATGCCGTCCTGTAAGGCGAGAATATCGGCGCCCTCAGCGTCAATGCGGTCGCTCCAGAGAATATCGCCAGTCAAAACATCAAGCAACTGAGCCGTGACCCGCAGCTTTTCGCCGGCCCGCAGAAATCCGGCAGAAAGCACCGCGTGAACACGCAGTTCCTTGCCCGCCTCGCGAGGGTCAACCTGTTTGCCTTGATATTTTGCGATCACCGAACTTGGCCGGACGATGATAGACCGGATTTGCGCGAGTTCTGTAATCACGGAATCCGCCAGGGCAAATTCGTAAAAACTCGATGCCGGATCTTGGCCGAGATTTTGAAACGGCAGGATTGCGACGCTCTTTTTTTCGGTCCCGGTAGCGGTCATAGAGATGTCGGCTGTATATGACGGAGTCGTAGAGATCGATGGCGTGATGGTAGCCGAGCTCGCTTCGGGAGCCGATTTGCCGGTGAACCAGTTGAGCATCCGTTTCACGGTGCCGCCATCGGCATGATCCGGCTGGAAAGTGTCTCCGGGCATAAGCTGGGCACCCGCGATCTGCTGTAAAACAGCCCGCAGATCATCGCGCATCACAGCGATATTTTGATAGCGGTCCTTCGGGGCTTTTGATAGGGCCTTGTCAACAATTTGCTGGAGCTGGGGCGGCAGCGGTTCCTTGCGGAGGTCGGCTAGCGGTTTGGGTGTGCCGTACAAGACCTGATGGCGAACGTCTATGACCGTTTTACCTTGAAATGCCCAAATACCGGTCAGCATCTCGTATATCAAAACGCCCGTCGAGAAAATATCGGAGCGGTGATCAGCACGCTCGCCAGTAGCTTGTTCAGGAGCAGCATATGTTGCCGTGCCGTAGGGAATTCCTAGCTCGGTGATTTCCTGGCGGTCCACGCCTGCATTTTGCGTCGATTGTTCGTCTTCAAGAAGTTTTGCGAGGCCAAAATCGAGAATCTTCACCTGGCCTGACTCGTTGACCATAATATTTCCCGCCTTGATATCTCGGTGAATAATATTTTTCGAATGAGCGTAGGCCAGGGCATCGGTGA
The DNA here is from genome assembly GCA_038257355.1 of Pyrinomonadales bacterium. GTDB lineage: Bacteria > Acidobacteriota > Blastocatellia > Pyrinomonadales > Pyrinomonadaceae > OLB17. The sequence goes on from JBBSJK010000051.1 coordinate 16,724, forward strand.
CCTGAACGGCGATCGAGAGTACGCTTTTTAATTCGAGCGGCCGGCCGGCGACAAGCTGACGCACATTTTTACCATCAACATACTGCATAGCGATGTAAAAAACGCCATCCGCGCTGTGAAAGTCGTAGATCGTGCAGATATTTGGATGATCCAGCTGAGAACAAAGCTGGGCCTCACGCTCAAAGCGTCTAAAATTTGCCGTTTTTTGGGTGAGTTCCGGCGGGAGGACCTTGATGACAATCGTCCGGTTGAGCTTTGTATCGAGAGCCTTGTATACCGTGCCCTGGCCGCCGGAGCCGATCTTTTCAAGGATCTTGTATTGGTTAATTTGCGAACCAACCATAAGTAGTGCGGAGTACGGAGTTTAGAAAGCTAAGCGCTACTCACAAACTTTGCAATTCCAAATGCAAAAGAAACTTCAGTTTATATCGGGAATTCCGCATTCCGCAATCTGCATTCCGCATTTCGTGTGTCCGGCTAACTGCCGGCTCAATCCGGGTGGATTGTTCAGCCACGCGGCGGGTCGCCCCACCCAGAACCGATATATGCGCCATTCTCGACAATACACGGCACAGTCAGGTCGCCGCCCGAATACTCGAGCATCTCATTCTGCCGGCGCTTGTCATTTTGTGCGTCGTATTCGGTAAATTCGATGTTGTGTTCGTGATAATGGTCTTTGGCCTGTTGGCAATATGGGCAACCCGGCTTTGTGTACAATACTAGTGCCATTGTTCAAAATTACACCTTTTCGATAAGATAATCTAGCGGCCCCGTGCGACACTCTCAATAACATAGGTTAAATCCTTATGACATCTAGTGAAATATTTGAGCCATTCGATAAACTAATCGACATCGACATTTTAGGAGACGTGCGGCAGGTGCCGGAAAATAATACGCTCTTGCGCTGTTTTCAATATCTGGCAATGGAGAGCATATCGTACGGCAATTTTTGCTGGAACGGCGAATGTCTCAACTGTCAGGTCTGGTTACAGAACGGTGAAAAGGAAAAGGCGGTTATGGCCTGCCGCACGACCGTGCGTGAAGGCATGATAATCGTCAGATTGGCGGATGAAATCGATCTTGGTGTCAATGACAATGAAATTAAGTGACATCTATTGCCAAAACTACTTAACTTTTGAAAAGAGTTTAATAATAATGTCAGTTTCCACTATCAACATTTCCCAAGGGTGATTCACAGCGCTCGAGAATTTACAGAATTTTTAACAAAGACTGAAAATCAATATTTCGGCACAGTTGGGTCGATTTCGTTTGACCATGCGGTGATGCCACCGACGAGATTGGAGAGACTGCCTTTAAACCCGGACTGTTCTAAAAATTCAATCGCTCGGCCGCTGCGGCCTCCCATTTTACAGAGGACAACGGTTTCGCGCGTTTCGTCAATCTCGCTCTTACGGCTCATAATTTCGCCGAGCGGTATAAGCTTGGCGCCCTCAATTTTGGAGAATGCATATTCGTCCGGCTGGCGAACATCGATCAATTGAATGTCGTCGCCGGCGTCAATTCTGGCCTTTAACTCTGTCACGGTTATCTGTTGCATAAGTTTAAACCTCTGTGTTCCTGCCCGCTATTCTAGCACCAGCCATATCCCAATTCACAATCCAAATAGTTGTGAATATTCCGGCGATTGTATGGTGCCGAACAATTCTCATTGACAAAAATTTACATATATATCGTTAGCCGAACGTATCAACTATTGTAAAATACGTAACTTTAGGCACGAATCTATGTGGAAAGCACCATTAAAAGTTTTGATCGTCACCGGCGTAATGCTGGCGACAATCTCATGCGGATCTTCCGCGGAAAGCACAAATATTAATCTAGAAGAAAATCCCCAGGGCTCCGTAATCAGTATTACGGTTGGCCGGACCGAATCGCGTGACGTCGCCGCATCGATCCAGGCGACCGGCAGCGTCACGGCCGACGAAAGCTCGGATGTCGCGCCAAAAACCGCCGGCAAAATAGCAAATCTGGCAATAAACGTCGGGCAATTTATTTCCGGCGGTTCAATCATTGCACGCATTGACGAGCGGGATGCCCGTTTGCAACTGGCATCGGCCCAAGCGGCGGTGGCGAGGGCTCGTGTTGCGGTAACACAGGCCGAAGTCAAACTTGGACTCGGGCCAAACGGAAGTTTCAGCGCTTCGACGATTCCCGAGGTCAGGGCGGCTAACTCAGTATATGAGCAGACACTCGCCGAGTTAAAACAAGCCGAAGCCAATGAACAGCGGTATCGCAATTTAACCGAGACCGGTGATGTTTCAATGATCACCTACGAAACATTTCGAACGCAGCGTGATACAACCCGCACCCGTGCAAACGCTGCACGTCAGCTAGTTGATGTCGCAATCAATACTGCACGTCAGAACAATCAGGTGATCGCCGCCGCTCAGGCCGAGGTCGTTTCGGCACAGATACAGGTTGCAGTGGCCCAACAGGCAATCACCGACACCGTCATTAGGGCGCCGTTTTCCGGCTTTGTCAGCAACCGTCCTGTCGCCGTCGGCGAATTTGTCTCGTCGGCGTCGATAGTTGCCACAATTTTGCGGACAAATCCTATCAAGGTGGAGATACAGGTGGCCGAGGCTGATCTACCGTTTGTTTCGATGGGCCGCGGAGTCTCGGTTTCGATCGACGCCTATAAGGACCGGAATTTCGCCGGTACAGTGACGGCAGTCAACCCGGCTGTCGATCCTGTCTCACGCTCGGCAATTGTCGAAGCATCTATCGAAAACAGCGACAATGCTCTGCGGCCAGGTATGTTCGCCACCGTCAGGATCAATAAAGAAGGCGGCGGTCAGGGCGTATTTATTCCGAAAACGGCTGTTTATAATCATCAGGCAACGCAGTCGTACCGCGCCTTTGTTATTGTCGAGGGCATCGTCAAGCTTCGCGTCCTGCAACTCGGCCCAGAGGAAGGTGAAAGTATTCAAATCATGACGGGACTAAATGCGGATGAGGTCGTCGCAACCGGTAATCTCGATCAGCTTTATGAAGGAGCGCGTGTGGCATTTTAGTCCAAGGTCCAAGATTGAATATTAGACTCACACATGAAAGATGGCGAAGATAGAAAGATTTGAGGATATTGATGCTTGGAAACATGCTTTAGGACTTTTAAACTTTGAACTTATATTTCTATGCAGTGGTTAGCCGAAATTTGTGTTCACCGTCCAGTCTTTGCGACCGTGATTGTTTTGTTTTTAACGGTGGTTGGCGGTTTTAGCTTTTTTACGTTAGGGGTTGATCGATTTCCAAAGATTGATCTCCCGACGATCTCTGTCCGCACGAGCAATCCCGGATCGGCGCCGGAGGAGATGGAGTCAGAGGTGACAGACGTTGTCGAAGGGGCACTTAACACTGTTCCCGGTGTCGAGGAAATGCGCTCGAGCTCGTCGCGGGGCAGCTCAAATGTGACTCTCACCTTTAACCTCGAAAAAGATCCCGACGTTGCCTTTCAAGAAATCCAGCAAAAGCTCAGCACAATAGTTAACCGGCTGCCCGAAACGGCTGATCCGCCGGTGGCGCAAAAATCTGATCCCGATTCGCAGCCCATACTGCAATACGTTATCAGCGCTCCTCGCAACGTGATGGAGCTGACACAGCAGGTCGAGGAATTGATTCAGAAAAGGATCGAGAGCTCAGACGGGGTTGCCGAGGTTTTTATGTGGGGGGCGAGAACACCGCGAATCTTGGTAAACGTAAACCCAGACCGCCTACGTGCCTTTAACCTCTCAGTGACGGAGGTCACGGCCGCGATCCGCTCTCAAAATCAAGAGATGCCGGGCGGCAACATTGTCGAAGGACAGCGAACTCTGGGCGTCCGGACGATGAGCAAACTGACCGAGGTCGAGCAGTTTAACGACATCGTAATATCGACCCGTAACGGCTTTCCGATCAAGATCAAGGACATCGGCCGTGTCGAGAAGGCCGGTGTCGAGCCAACCTCAGCTGCCTCGCTTGACGGCGTTACTTCGGTTTCTGTCGGTATCCGTAAACAGGCCGGGGCCAATACGATCGCGGTCATCAACAACGTTAAAACGCGAATGGCGACGATCATTCCAAATCTGCCTTCGGATATGAAGGTGGCGGTTATTCGCGATCAGTCAGAATTTATCCAAAATTCTCTGAACGCGATCGAGGAACATTTGATTCTTGGAGGTTTATTTGCCGCTATCATAGTTTTTCTGTTTCTGTGGAATCTGCGCTCAACGTTTATAGCGGCGTTGGCGATTCCAATTTCTATAATCGCGGCATTTGCGGCCATCGCGGCGTTCGGTTTTTCACTCAATCAGATGACAATGCTAGCGCTCACGCTGATGGTCGGTATTGTCATCGACGACGCTATTGTCGTGCTCGAAAATATCTATCGCTATGTCGAGGAAAAGGGAATGGATCCTTTTCAGGCGGCGATCGAGGGAACGCGCGAGATCGGGTTGCCGGTTTTGGCGACCACGCTTTCTCTTTTGGCTGTCTTCATTCCGGTCGGGTTTATGACCGGTATCGTCGGGCGATTTATGTCGTCTTTCGGTTTGACGGCGGCCGCTGCCATTGCCGTTTCGCTCATCGTTTCGTTTACGCTGACCCCGATGCTCGCCGCTCGGTGGATTAAAAAGAAGAAAGTTCCGAGTTCGGAATTCCGAGTTCCGGATGAAGATGAAGTCGGAAACTTCGATGCTCCAGACAACCCCGATGACGAAATGCAAAAAACCGTAATCCGGAACCCGGAACTCGAAGCTGGTTCTAAGTCCGGCTGGTTTTACAGCAAGGTTGATGCTACATATACTTGGTTGCTTGTGCTGGCAATGCGTTTTCGGTGGGCGGTCGTACTGATCTGCGTTATTACAGTCGCGTCAATCTATCCCTTATTTAACTTTGTCGGTATGGCATTTTTGCCCGATGAGGACGAATCGCTCTATCAGGTCAACGTCCGCGGGCCGCAGGGTACCTCGCTGTCGGCAACTCAGTCGATACTGGACCGCATTGCCCGGGACATTCGCTCCCAGGTGCCCGGTGTACAGAATACGCTCGTATTGGCGGGTTTTGGACGTGGCTCAGGTTCGAATAACGGCTTTATTAATGTGTCTTTAGTGCCGGTCTCGGAGCGGGAAAAATCGCAAGCCGATCTGATCAATCAGACTCGAAAAATCGCCAAGAAATATTCATCTGACGATTATCAGGTGTCTGTTTCGGCGTCATCCTCCATTGCCGGAAGTATCGGGCTCGGCCGCGGCGGTTCGGGCGTCGGGCTTTTTATTGCCGGTCCGGATATGGCGAGACTTACACAGTACGCAGATGCCATTGTCGCGAAAATGAAAGAGGACCCGATCTACCGAGACCCCGATACATCAGTCGAGGTCGGCACGCCGGAGATTCGCGTCTCGATTGACCGGACAAGAGCGGCCGATCTGGGCGTCCGGGCCGGCGACGTTGCACAAGCTCTCAACATACTCTCGGCGGGCCAGAACATATCAACATTTAGCGAGGGATCAAAACAATACGATGTCGTCGTAAGGGCGGAAGAGCAATATCGCCGCGACCGCAGCAATTTCAGATACTTTACCGTCGCATCGTCAAACGGCGGCACGGTCGATCTGGAACGGGTGGTAAAGATCGATGAGAGCGTCTCACCTTCCTCGATCAACCGCTTAAACCGTCTGCGCCAGGTTACGGTGTCAGCCGGGTTGCCGCCAAATGCGTCGGAATCTGACGCTGTTGCTAAGATGCAGAAGTTTGCCGCAGATCTAAATATGCCGGCGGAATATTTAACCGGCGTGACGGGGCAGTCGAGAGAGTTGCAGAAAGCTTACGAATCCTTTCTCTATGCTTTTTTGTTATCGTTTGTGTTTATGTATCTAATTCTGGCGGCACAGTTTGAGTCGTTTATCCATCCGGTGACGATTTTGCTGACGTTGCCGTTAGCGATACCTTTTGCATTGCTCTCGACAGCGCTGGCGGGACAGACGTTAAATATATTTTCTGCGCTCGGCATATTGTTGCTTTTTGGTATTGTTAAAAAGAATGCGATTCTACAGATTGACCATACAAACACACTGCGCGCAAAAGGGCTAAACCGTTACGACGCGATCATTCAGGCAAACCGTGACCGTCTTCGTCCGATCTTAATGACTACGCTTGCTCTTGTCGCCGGAATGATTCCGCTGACACTCGGCAGCGGGGCCGGGGCTGCTACTAACCGTTCAATCGGGATTTTGGTGGTTGGCGGACAGTCTATGTGTCTTGTGCTGACATTGCTGGCGGTGCCTGTGTTTTACTCGATTTTCGATGATGCTCAGGAGTCAAATATCTGGAAGTCGAGTACAAATCGGGTAAAAGGCATCTTTACATCACTCAGACGGACAAAATCTCTGCCCGACGCCTCAACGGAAGGACGGGAAGCCGTGAAATAGTTTTTAATGCATTTTATTTTTGAAAAATCAACGAACCGGTGCGCCTTGCATCTTATAACAGGTTTGTTTTTGCTGTTTATGGTCCTGTCGTCTGCCACCGGACAAACTCCGTTGCCGCTGCCGGTCGCAACGCCGGACCAGGCCCCACCGTTGCAGCCAAATTTTCAGGCACCGGTGCGCCCTATGCCAAGTGCGGCTCGCGTGGGCGTCGAGACTGATAATCAATTGCCGCTGACGCTCGATCAGGCGATCGAGTTGGCATTACAGAACAACAACGACATCGATGCATCGAGAAACGATGCGCAGATTAGCGATATAAATCTCAGCGGAGCTCGCGGAATTTACGATCCGCTCCTCATTTCTGAAAATTACTATGAGAGCCTGACAACTCCGACCGCATCGGCGATTGGCGGTGCTGTCAACGGGGCGGTTACGCTGAGGCGATATTTTGGCTCGGCAGGTGTGAGTGGCTTTTCTCCTTATATGGGCGGCAGCTATTCGGCGAGGTTCAATTCGTCACGGACGACGACCAGTAATACAAATTCATTTCTAAATCCACAGTTTCCATCTTCACTCGCGCTCGAATTTGTCCAGCCGCTCTGGCGAAACCGAAGCATTGACAACAACCGGCGAATAATTGAGATTGCAAAAAAGAACATTAACCTCACCGACGCACAATTAAAACAACAAGCGATAACTGTCGTCAGCGGCGTAGAACAAGCGTATTGGGACCTTGCCTTTGCCCTACGCAATCAGCAGATACAGACCGAGACCCTTAGTCAGGCAAAAGAACAGCTCGAAAGCAATAAACGCCTGGTCGATAACGGTGTGCTCGCCCCGATCGAACTGGTCGCCGCAAATGCCCAGATATCGACCTTTGAACAGGCGGTTTATGCCGCACAGGAGAGCGTGACGAGGGCTGAGAATATACTTAAAACATTCGTTTTACCTGACCGTACAGCAGCCGAATGGTCTCGTCCGCTCACTCCCGTCACGCCGGTCGATCTCGGCGTACCTCAGATCGGGCTTGAAGTTGCCGTGTCAGAGGCGTTAAGAAACCGGCCTGAGATAAGTCAGCTTGAGACGACCGCTGAGATCAACAGTATCGATCAGCGATTTTTTCGAAATCAGGCAAAACCGCAGATTGATCTGATCGGTACATATACTGCCCAGGGACTCGCCGGCAGCGAGACGGCAGCGGCAATTAATCCAGCCACCGGTTTGAGCCGCGTTCCGCCAAATCTGGTAGGCGGTTTATTCAATTCTCTGGGGAATTTAGCCGCACTGGATTATCCGTCATATCGCATCGGCGTTGCCATTTCGCTGCCGTGGGGCAACCGTATCGCCAAAGCAAATCACGGCCGCTCGCTCGTCGAGGCCGACCAAATAGCAAATAATCGTGCCCAGACGGAACAAATTGTCGAGGCCGAGGTCCGTAATGCATTACAGACGCTCCGCTCGGCTGAATCGCGGTTGGCGTCGGCGACCGATGCCCGGGCGGCGGCTGAGGAACTCTATGCGAGTGAACAGCGGCAGTTTCGCGGCGGTACGTCAACATTCTTTTTAGTTCTGCAACGCCAAACCGAGCTTGCTGCCGCCCGCGGTAACGAACTCCAGGCCCGGACCGACCTCAATAAAGCCATCTCCGAATTCCAACGCTCGATCGGAAACACATTGACCGTTAATAACGTGAGTGTTTCAAAATAAGGCGACTTGTGTCCCAAAGTGACTCACTTTCCAATCAGTAGAGTTCTTTGAAAACCCCTTGCTTTAAGGATCGTGATAATGACCGGAGATTTACAGGTTGAACATTTTTCTCAGCGTAAATCTCTGCGTTTAAAATAATTTTAACGCCGAGGCCGCCGATTAGGACGCGTAAGGTCACTATACGGGTGCCGCTGAAATGACTGAACCATTTTGTTTTCCCAAAACAAAATTCATACTGACACATTTGCCAAAAACAACTGTACCAAAGTGCCAAATCAACTGTACCAAACTACCCAAAATCAGCGATCAAACGCCAACTTTAACTGTACCAATCCAGCCCTTTGAATTTCCCAAAAGCTCACCTCGCAAATCCCA
>JBBSJK010000052.1:0-25142 GCA_038257355.1 Pyrinomonadales bacterium
ATTCTTTCAGATGTTGAAAACACAAAAATCTAAGATAATTGCATTCCTTAGCATTGGTGTCGTTTTACTTCTCTCCTGCCTCGCTTACGCCTATTTCATTGAGCCAAACCGCCTCGTCGTCAATAGTTCGACGCTTAAGATCAAAAACTGGAATCCGGCTTTTGACGGGCTTAGGATCGTGATGCTGGGCGACATACATGGCGGTTCGAATTATGTTACAGAAGCAAAGCTGCGCGAGGTTGTCGCCCGGGTTAACGAACAAAACGCCGATGTCGTGGTGATGCTCGGCGATTTTGTATCTGAAAAACGCGAGGGCGAATCCGTTAAGCGTGTTGATCTCAAAATGCCGGTGGAGGCCATAACAGCTAATCTAGCCGGAATACAAAGCAAATACGGCGTCTTTGCAGTTCTCGGAAATCATGATGGCTGGTACAACGATGAGATCGTCGCGGCCGGATTTACACGCGTCGGTTACAAAGTGCTGCAGAATGAAATCGCCATTATTGAAAACGAAGGAAATCGATTGCGTATACTCGGTTTCAAAGATCATCTGAAACTTACCGGCGGATGGCAGGCGACATCCGATGACGCCAGAGCTCTGATAGCTGAAAGCGGCGGCGATGGCGACATTATCGCTCTCCAGCACAGCCCGGACATTATGCCCGTCATCACCGGTGGCCTCTCAATCTCAGATGATCTCAAACTCGTCCTCGCCGCTCACACCCACGGCGGCCAGATTTGGCTGCCGGTATTTGGCCGCCCGGTCGTGCCGTCAACGTATGGTCAAAAATATGCCTACGGACACGTGATCGAGAATGGTGTAAATTTGTTTGTCACAAGTGGCGTCGGAATGAGTGTGCTGCCGTTTAGATTTATGGTTCCGCCGGAGATTGTGGTACTCACCATTCGTTCGGAATAGTTTGGAGTTCTACCAAACATTTACCTCAGCATTTTTTTTACGCGATTCAGATTGCCGTCGTTTTGGGCTGGTTTTAGTTTTAGTATTTTGCACATCAGCTCGTAAACATCGACGTTTGGAAACGGCTCAGCCGTCATGCCTTTTTTGAACTGCGGGCCGCGTCCGACAAACATTGCACGCATCGATTCAAGCTCGTTATCAAAACCGTGTGCTCCTGACAGTTTGCTAAAGCTGGGCCGTTCTTTCATATCGGCGAGCCGTTGACGGCTGGTCACGATGGCCCCGTCGTCGGCCAGACAGATGACTGGTGCGACGCGCGGCCCGTCATTGTAATGGAAACGCGCGGGCATCTCGCCTTTTTTCCAGCACTTCGCGTAGGCCACGTTTTTGAGTTTGTTGGCAACAGTATCAACCTCGCCGGTCTTGGGGAATATTTGAACAATCTCACCGGTCCACAAGATACGATCGGTCAGATCAAAATCAAAATACTCGTCTAATACGGCGATCCTAGTCTTATCAACCGTCGCCATTCCGTGATCGCTGAAGAATATAAGATTTACCTTGTCGTATATCTTTCTTTGTTTGAGCCCTTGGACAAGCCTGCTGATGACCGTATCGACCTTTTCGACCGCAGCCCGGGTCTCTAAGGAATCAGGACCTGAACTATGCCCGGCACTGTCGATATCGCTGAAATATAGCGTGATGATCGTCGGACGCTTATGACGGGGAAGATCGAGCATCTCGAGCACGCTATCTACGCGCTTTTCGACCGGATATGTGTGTTCATATGGCCACCAGATTGACGGGCGATAACCGGCGATCTCGGCCTCGGTGCCGGGGAAAAACATCGCTCCCGCCCGCTGTCCCTGCTTTTCGGCGGTGACCCAAATCGGTTCGCCGAGCCACCATCGGCTGTTTTGCACCTCTTCGCGTTTGTTCATCGTAAAGGTGGTGCCAAAATCCCAGACATTATTCTCAACCAGTCCGTGATTCTGAGGATAAAGCCCCGTTGCAACCGTATAATGATTAGGGAAAGTCTTGGTCGGAAACGAGGGCGTCATCCATCTCGCCCGTACACCCTCGGCGGCAATCCTATTGAGCGTCGGCGGCTCGAATTTTTCAAAGTAATCGGAGCGAAATCCATCAAGGGCGATCAGGATAACTGTTCTTTGGAGGTCTCTAACCGGCCGCTGAGCTAGTGTTGCGTCATTAACGAGCGTCAGTACAAAAAGTGTTAGGACGAAAATGCGGAAGATCTTCATAGTGCTGTAAATATTGGACAACATAAATTAGGCAGATGTGTCTAAATCAAAAAACTAAAGCCGAGGACCGTTGCTGGTTTCATTGCGGAAGCCCGCACGAAGTAAGGGCGCTTTTTGATATCGACGGATGCCCTTACTTAGTGCGGGCTTCTGCAACCGAGATCCTGCATTACGGCCTCAGTCTATAAAGCATCCTAAGGAAACGGAATATTCTCGCGGACGTGATCGATGCCGGCCATCAATCTACTTCGATTTCTTCGGGCTGCAGCAAAACAACACGTCCGTCTTGCGAAACCGCAACAGGATTTCCCGCACGTTTATGTTTGAGCAGGGCTTCGCGTACGGCCCTCTCGAATGCAGGCGTAATCTCGTCTTTGTACTTAACAAACAAATCTTGATTGCCGTTTTCTACGTTCTTAGTTTTGTCCATAAGGCCTCATCAAATATCGTTTCACCTTCTTCTTCCGTAAATCGAATGATCTCTTTAGGAATCTTAAATGACGAATCAAAAATCCGCCATGAATCTGCCACTGGTAAGTACAGCTCTATTAAATTCCTAAGTCCGCGTTCGTATCGTCGGCGTATAGTTCCCTCAGGGATATCGTGGCCACCGAGACGAACACGCTCTTTGACTCGTTCGATAGCTAGTTCGACATTGTCTAGCCAGAGAAAGATTAGGCTTACTCGATAGCCCTGATGTTGCAAGCTTTTAAGCCAACCGCATAGAACCGCGATGCCAAAGTCGTCTCAAAAGCAAAATCCTTTCCCTCCAGCGCAAGCTCACGTAATCTGCCTAGCATTACACGACCAGCGTCGAACGAAGCACCTTCGGGAGCAAATGCAGACAAACCTTCCGCAATCGTGTCAGCATTTACGTATTCAAGGATATGCAATGTATCTCGCAGCAAAGCTGGAGCGAGCGTTGATTTTCCCGCCCCGTTTGGACCTGCGATGACAATGACATTACGCACGACTTTGAACCTGAGACCAAACTATCACTCCCCACCACCGAAAACCGAGACGATTACGAGTGCCACGAGGATATAAGCCAAAAGAAGTATGATACCGGACACGAGTATTTCTAAACCCGCTTGCAACCGACCGAAGGCCATGAACACAATCGAGGTAAGCACTGACAAGGCCGTTAGTCCAGAGATCCAGAAGAGGAAGGCGATAATCGCGTAACCACGAGCTTCGCCGTCTTGTAACAGAAATGCCAAAACGGCTAATGATATCCCCACACCGCCCGATACAAATAGCGGTGTAAAATGAATGCGAAGTCGATTGTTTTCCAAATAACTCATCTCGCACTTCAATAGCAATCACGGCCTCAGCCTATAAAGCATCCTCGGAAATGGAATTGTTTCTCTTACGTGTTCTATCCCTGCCATCCAAGCGGTGCAACGTTCGATGCCCATGCCGAAGCCGCTGTGCGGGACGGTGCCGTAGCGGCGGAGGTCGAGGTACCATTCGAAAGTTTCTTGCGGCAGGTTGTGGGCCTTAAGCTGTGCCTGCATATACTCGAGCGAATCGGAACGCTGGCCGCCGCCGATTATTTCGCCGTACCCTTCGGGGGCGAGCAGGTCGATGCCGAGGGCGCATTCGGGACGATCCTTGTCGATCTCGAAGTAAAAGCCTTTGATCGCGGTCGGGAAGTGGTGGACAAAGACTGGTTTCCCAAATTGGCTCGACAGATATGTCTCATCCGGAGCTCCAAAGTCGCCGCCCCATTCAAAATTGTTCTCTAAATCGCCCTTACCGTGGCCTTCTTGCAACAGTCTCACCGCTTCGTCGTAATGAAGACGTGGGAACGGAGCACTTATCGCTTCGAGGATTGTGGTGTCTCGTTCGAGTGCCTTTAATTCTTCCTGACGATCGGTGAGAACACGCTCGACGATGGCGAGTATGAGGCCTTCGCCGAGGTCCATCATATCTTCGTAGGTGGCGTAGGAGACTTCGGGCTCAACCATCCAAAACTCGGTCAGGTGTCGACGGGTCTTTGATTTTTCGGCGCGGAATGTTGGGCCAAAGGCGTACGATTTACCGAATGCGGCGGCGGTCGCTTCGTTATAAAGCTGGCCTGATTGAGTCAGATACGCCTTGTCGTCGCCAAAATAATCGACCTCAAATAGCGTTGACGTTCCCTCACAGGCGGCGGGCGTAAAGATCGGCGTGTCGGCGAGCGTGAATCCGCCGTTGTCAAAGAAATCACGCGTCGCCTTGATCACTGTGTGCCGTATTTTTAACACCGCGTGCTGGCGTTTTGAGCGGATCCACAGATGCCGGTTGTCCATCAGAAACTCGGTGCCGTGTTCCTTTGGAGTAATTGGAAAATCGTGTGCGTTTTGCAACACTTCGAGCTTGGTGACATCCATTTCGACACCGAGCGAGGATCGCGTATCTTCTTTGACAGTTCCGGTTACGATGATCGAGCTTTCCTGTCCGAGCGAATCGGCTATGTCGTAAAGCGCCTCGTCATTCGGTTTGAAAACAACGCCCTGCACGATACCCGTGCCGTCGCGAAGTTGTAAAAAGACGAGCTTTCCGCTCGAACGTTTGTTATAAAGCCAGCCTTTTACGACGACTGATTCGCCGATGTGCCCCTTGAGTTGATCGATATAAGTTTGCTTCATAGAAATTACCTTAAAACGACAATTCTAAATTAAAAAAACTAACAAACAAAACGGCACGGTCATCGATGACTCACCGTCACAATTCTGGAAATGGATCATTTAGGCTGCCGGTGATTTCATTCCACCTAATGCCTGGCTCCCGTTCAACCCGCAATTTCTTGTTTGTTTGGACGGTCGCGGCACGCTGGTCACGGCGGATCAGTTCGCGAATGTATTCGCTCACGGTCCCGTACCCTTCGTTTTCCACCTTTTCCTTGATGAAGTTCCTGACCGAATCGGGCAGGGAAATTGTTACTTTTGTCATCATATTTCAGTTTCCTCCGTTATACATTCCCTATTTCTCCTTATAAAAATAAGACAAAGTAAGATCGCAGTTTACGTCGTCGCGGTTCTAATCAGGGATAAAGTCATCACTCACAATAAATACAGATTGCCACCTGCATCTTGTCCCATGTCCCGTCACCTCAGCGCGCGCACATTGTGCTTTTACGGGCGAGGTGTCGGGATGGACTTATTTTAGTTCGGATAACGTTGCATATATCATTAGTTGTCTCATACGTGCAATTCTATCATAATGTTCCTGCAAATAGTAGCCAAAGTTGACTTGATCGGTGACATTAATCAGACTGAGGTCATACTGATATGGCAGAAGAAAAGAAAAAGAAGAAGGTCGATTATTCGAGCGCCTGGGCCGAGGCCCGCCGCATTATGTGGAATGCACGCTGGCGACTTTTGCTGGGCAGCGTTTTGATGCTGATTTCGCGTTTGTCGGGAATGGTTTTACCGGCATCGACAAAATTTATCGGCGATGAGATTTTTGTAAATCAGCGATTTGAGCTGCTCAAATGGATCGCCCTGGCAATCGGTATTTCGACGCTCATTCAGGGCGTAACTTCATTTGCTCTATCGCAGATTTTAGGTGTCGCTGCGCAGCTTGCGATCACGAATATGCGAATGCGGGTGCAGCGTCATATCGAGCGGTTGCCGATTTCTTATTTCGATTCGACTCAGAGCGGGCAATTGATCTCGCGGATCATGAACGATGCGGAGGGAATACGCAATCTCGTCGGCACTGGGCTCGGACAGTTGCTGGGGAGTATTGTGACCGCGACGATCTCGCTTGGTGTTTTGTTTTATCTAAATTGGCAGTTGACGGCAGCGACGATGGTTGTACTTATCGTATTTGGCGGCACGTTGATGTATGCGTTTAAGGTGCTGCGGCCGATCTTTCGCCAACGCGGAGAGATTACCGCCGAGGTCACAGGGCGTTTGACCGAATCGCTCGGCGGCATCCGTATTGTCAAGGCCTACACCGCCGAAAAGCGTGAGGAACTCTCGTTCGCCCGTGGTGCTCACCGTCTGTTTCGCAATATCGCCAAAACGGTCACCGGAGTTTCGGCAATTTCTTCATTTTCCTCAATCGTAATTGGAGCAATCGCTGTCGTGATGATCGTTATCGGCGGAGGTGCGGTACAAGCTGGGACGATGACGCTGGGCGATTTTCTGATGTATATCTCATTTACCTTTTTGCTGGCATTGCCCGTGATCGAGCTGACGTCGATCGGCACACAGATCACCGAGGCGCTCGCCGGTCTCGATCGCATTCGCGAAGTCCTCGCAATGACAACCGAGGATGAGACGGACAAAGATAAAATGCCGCTCGCTACGGTTGAAGGAACAATCGATTTTGAAGATGTGTATTTTGAGTATGATGCCGGCGTTCCGGTTCTAAATGGAGTCTCTTTTCACTCAGAAGCGGGAACTACGACGGCCCTCGTCGGTTCGAGCGGTTCGGGTAAATCGACGATTCTGAGTTTAGTTTTAAATTTTATCCAACCAAGTAGCAGCCCTCATGTAAGTATGGACGCGACGATGCTGCGGGATACTGACTCCTCGGGCATCATCACAATTGACGGCCACGATCTGCAGAGCGTAAAACTCCGCGATTACCGACGTCATCTCGGCGTGGTTTTGCAGGACAACTTTCTGTTCGACGGCACGATTCTCGACAACATTCGTTTCTCCAATCCCGAGGCAAATCTCGACTCGATCAAAGAGGTTTGCAGGGTCGCAAATGCCGATGAATTTATTGAGAAGTTCCCGAACGGTTACGAGACTGTGGTTGGCGAACGCGGCGTCAAACTCTCAGGCGGCCAACGCCAGCGAATCGCTATTGCCCGCGCATTGCTTGCCGATCCACGCATATTGATCCTCGACGAAGCAACATCGAGCCTCGACAGCGAATCCGAAGCTTTGATTCAGGAAGGGTTAAATCGACTGCGAAAGGGAAGAACAACGTTTGTAATTGCTCACCGGCTTTCAACCATACGGAGTGCAGATCAGATACTCGTGGTCGAGGCGGGCGAAATTGTCGAGCGCGGTACGCACAATGATCTGATTGCTTTCGATGGCCGCTACAAACAGCTGTATGATAAGCAGTATCGTTTTGAACAAAATTTATTTGTAAATCCGGGCGAGGATTTTACGGGAAATCCGACCGAGGTGCATGCCAAAACAAAACTCTAATTATGACCCAAAGCTACAATAATCACGTCAGATGGTTTCCGTTATTTCACTTTGTCGTCACGCCGCTTCTACTGATAAATCTAATTTATCAGTCCATACGACTCTATCAGGAGCCGAGTTGGGACCGCGGTATATTTGTTCTTTTTAGTTTAACAATCATCCTACTTAGCTTCACCGCGCGGCTTCAGTCTCTCAAGGCCCAGGATCGCGTTATTCGTCTGGAGGAGCGGCTTCGTTATAATGAGTTGCTATCGCCCGATCTGGCTCAAAGGGCATTGGAATTACCAACCGGAAAGATCATCTCGCTTCGTTTCGCATCCGATGCTGAACTAGCCGGTCTTGTCACTCAGGTGCTCGACGGAAAACTATCAACGAGCAAAGAGATCAAAACTGCTATAACAAATTGGCGGGGCGATCACCTGCGGGTCTGAAAGCTAGGGATTATTCGACTTCGCGGCCCAATATCTCCCGGATCGCGGGAAACCGCCCCAAACTCTCTGCGGCTCGGATTGAGATGCGGAACATCGGTTTTATAAACGGCACAAAGTACGTTTTGCCTCGGTTTACCGATTGAAACGAAAAAGTTCCAGCGGCTTTCAGGCATCTTTGTATTGTCTGCAAACGAAATTCATTTGCAAAATCCTCTTCATTTAATCTTGGCAGTCCAAGCATTAGACGCACGTTGAGAAAATATTTTCGTTTCTCCGCTAGCCATTCGCGAGACGGCGGTTCGGTGATCCGGTCGAGAAGCAGGGAAACCAGATCGTAAGTCGGCGAACCGATTCGTGCGTCCTGATGATCAATGATCCGCATCCGGTCGCGGTGGTCGAGCATTAGATTTGCAGCGTGAAAATCGCGGTGGCAGAGGACCGTTGCATAGCTTTCAAGCTCTTTGGCGATCTCCGCAAACTCCGCTGACAGGGCAGCATCATCTGCATCCGAGAGCCGGGATTTTAGAAACGTTCCGAAATAGTGCGTTTTGAAAAAATCCAGTTCCCACTGCAGCTTTTCTGCATCAAATTTTAATTTTGAGGCGACTGAGTTTACTTCGTATGCCTTGTTCGTGAGGGCCTGGATTTGCGCGATGAGCGAGATGGCTTCATCGAGTTTGCGGTCGTGTTGAGCTCCCACTGATTCGATCAAAAAATCGCGTAACAGTCGGTCCCCGAGGTCTTCCTGAACGATTACGCCAGCCGCTCCGTCAAAATCAAATACGTCCGCAACCGGCAATCCGCCACTTGCAAACAGTCGTGTAACATCGATATAGCCCTGTTCGACTGGATCAAACGGCTCAGGATAGACGCAGGCTATAGCGGTTGATCCGTTCCATCCGATCCGGAAATATTCGCGCGTAGATGCGTCAGCCGTCAGCGATGCAAACTCGGTCGGTTGACCTCGTAAGAGCAGAAAATTTGTGAGCCGCTCGGCGTGATCTGACATCTAAATTTCTAATTCAAAGGAACAATGTAATTTTCGCCCTGAATGTATCCTCTCAAAGCTTTTTCTGGTATTTCCTGACAACTTCTGACCATGTCGGCCCTAACGATGGCAACATTTTCGAAATGCTCGCCTGGTTCGATCGTTACGCCATCGGCGACTATCGTCCGATAAAGCGTTGCTCCGTCGCCGATGGTAACATCGTCCCAAATGACGGAATCCTTTAGGCTTGCTGCACCGGCCAGGGCGCAGTTGCGGCCAAAATGGACATCGCCAGCCTTCATCATCGCAAGGCTGATGTCGAGATAACGCGGAATGGTTGACAATTCGTACCAATCGCCCTCGGCGACATGTGCTGCGATCTTGCCGCCGCGTTTAATATATGGAATGTAAATGTCTGTTACGGTATCAGAATAAACGCCTTTCGGAATCAGATCCAGCACCTCTGGTTCGAGAATATGAATGCCGGTAAACATCAGCGGAGTCACGATCTCGTGTTCGGTGTCACGCAGTTCGGCCTCGGTGACCGGTGTCGCGTGCGGGCCAAAATGGTCGATATAACCGTTATCAGTAACGACGACCGTAAATTTTTCGCGTTTGTGGTTCTCTTTCAAGACCATCGTTGCGATGGCTCCCGAACGCTTGTGTGTTTCGATTGCCGCCGCAATGTCGATATCGGTAATGATCTTGCCGTTGACGATCACAAAAGTGTCATTTTCGAGATGTTTGCGGGCAAATTCGAGAGCTCCGGATGTTCCGAGTATATCCGGCTGTTCGACGGTATAATCGATCTTCACCCCAAAATTTGAGCCATCGCCGAGTGCGTCTATGACCGATTGCGGCTGATGATGCAGATTTACAACGATCTCAGTAATACCAAATCTGGCGACGTATTCGGCGACGTAACCAACGAGCGGTTTGCCGAGAAACGGAATCGCCGGTTTTGTGCGGTCAATTGTGAGTGGAAAAAGCCGCGTGCCAAAGCCCGCCGCGAGGATCATTGCTTTCATAAGAGGCCTTTAACCTGAAAATAGATAATAAGGGAAACGGCGGGTATTTGAAAACTGATCAATCATCTCTGCAAACAATCGGGTTAGACAAATATTAACATCTGCTTTATTGTGAACGGTATTTGCGGCACTTCGGATAAACTAGAGCGATGGAATCAAACAGACCTTTGAAAAACGACAGGCGAGAGATTTTCGGCTGGGTGACCTATGACTGGGCAAATTCGGCGTTTTATACGACCGTCGTAACGGTGCTTGCCGGTCCATATCTCGCGGCCCTGGCACAGGCCGATGTTGGGCCGAACGGGGTTGTTCTCAGCCTCGGGCCGTTTGGTTCGATCACATCGGACAATTTATTTACATCGACACTCGCGGCCTCGATATTTCTGCAAATATTCCTGCTGCCGCTGTTAGGATCGATCGCGGATTTTACTCCACTAAAGAAAAAGATGATGGCATTTTTCTGCTACTTTGGAGTTTTAACCAGTTCGCTGCTATTTTTTATTACCGGAACGGCGTATTTGTGGGGCTGCTTGTTTCTGCTCATCTCGAACATCTGCTTTGCCGCCGCAAATGTTTTTTACAACTCCTTTTTGGTTGACATCACAACCGAAAACCGGCGCGACCGCATCAGCAGCTATGGCTACGCAACCGGCTATTTTGGCGGTCTTATAATGCTGCTAGCAAATATCGCCCTGATAAATTTTAGTGAATCTATCGGGATCGATCAGGGCCTCGCGGTCCGCATTTCGATGCTTACGGCCTCGATATGGTGGGGAGCTTTTGCGATAATTTCGTTCACATTGATCCGTAACCGCCCCCCGCATCGAACTGCTGAAGGCAAAAATCTCGTCACCGTCGGATTCGTTGAAATATGGCGGACCTTACGCGAGCTTTACGGACTAAAACACACGCTGCTGTTTTTAGCCGCGTATTTGTTGTACAACGACGGCATCCAGACCGTAATTCTCAACTCGTCAGTCTTTCTTTCGCAGGAGCTGTTTATCTCAAAGGGCCTGGCAAGCGACCCGACATTTCTTTTGGCGATCTTCGTCGTCGCTCAAATATTTGCCCTCATCGGTGCCCTTGTGTTTGAGCGGATCGCACGCATCATCGGAGCAAAACACACGATTATCATTTGCCTCGCGATCTGGTCGGGAATTGTAATTTTTGCCTACGGATTTTTGGACAATTTTCTTCACGCCTGGATTATGGCAGGGTTTATCGGGCTTGTGTTAGGCAGTACGCAGGCGTTATCGCGATCTCTTTTCTCACAAATGATCCCGAAATCGCGCGAATCAGCTTTTTTCGGGCTGTACGAAATCTCCGAAAAGGGAACTTCATGGATCGGGAATCTCGTTTTTGCTATCGTGGTCGGTACGACCGGCTCATACCGCCAGGCAATTCTGGCCTTGATCGTTTTCTTTGTTGGGGGTATGTTGATACTGCTCTTTACAAACACAACACGGGCCATTCACGAGGCCGGAAATCTGACACCGGAAGAAGCAGCTAATATTGAAGCAGGCCTTAGCTCGACTGTATAGAATGATTTTTATTCATTGGATAGTGTGAAGTGGATAGTTTGGTTATTTGGAGATATAATCCAGATTAGACTTAGTCTTTGCAACCGTGATCAACAACTCTGACGAAAAAATTATAACCATATTTGGCGGGTCGAAATGCGCTGAAAATTCGCCTGAGTATATTGAAGCGAAGGCCCTCGGTGCCCGGCTCGCCGAGGCCGGTTTTACCATCTGTACCGGCGGTTATCTGGGCATAATGGAGGCAGCGTCGCGTGGCGCACGTGAAAAGGGCGGCCGTGTGCTCGGCATCGTGATGAATCAATTCAAGTCAGAACCCAACCGGTTTCTGACCGACAAGGTGGCAACCGATCATTTCTACGACCGGCTGCAAAATTTAATTACACGCTCGGTTGGGTTTGTCGCGATGCGCGGCGGGATGGGAACGGTTACCGAAATTTCACTGGTTTGGAACAAGCTGACAACCGGTGTTCTCGCCAGGCGGCCGCTTGTACTCGTGGGCGATTGCTGGAATCCCGTCGTCGAGGCGTGGAAGGCAAATCTCGTAGTCAGCACTCGAGATTTAAGTTTTCTGGACTTTGCCTCGAACGCCGACACCGCCGCTGATATCATTCTCGAAAAATCAAAAGGAGTCATTGTATGATTTGTCCGACGTGTAGGGCTCAATTGATGGAAGGTGCAAAGTTCTGCGGTTCTTGCGGGCTGGTTTTGCAGGCCGCTCCTCAACAGCAAGCGGCGGCTCAGCCCAGCGGTGGGGCGTTTCGATTTGATGCAGATGGAAGGGGACAGGGTCGAGGTTACGAATGGGCGATCGAGCATCAAGGAGCATTCGCACTGGCTGTCGTAAATTTACAGGCCGAGCAGACTATTGCGGCTGAAGCCGGAGCAATGGTCTCAATGTCAGCAAATATCGATCTTCATTCGGAAATGAAGGGTGGTGTTTTTGGAGCTTTAAAGCGAGCAGTCGGCGGGGAATCGGCCTTTGTCTCGACATTTACCGCCCGGGGCGGCCCCGGTGAAGTTACATTTGCTCCTGGTGCGCCTGGCGATGTTGCCGGAATCGAGATGCAAAACCAGATGTTTATGGTCCAATCGAGCTCGTATCTCGCGGGCGATATGTCATTAGTTGTCGATACAAAGTTCGGCGGTGCAAAATCTTTTTTTGGTGGCGAAGGCCTTTTTGTCCTACAAGTGTCCGGTGCCGGCCTATTGCTTGTCTCTTCGTTTGGTTCAATATTTCGCCGGACCTTGCGTCCTGGCGAGCAGTATGTGATCGACACCGGCCATCTGGTCGCATGGGAAGGCCATATGCAATACAACATTCGCAAGGCGGCAAAAAGCGGCTATCTGCGCAGCATGCTCAGCGGCGAAGGAATGGTAGCCGAGTTTAACGGCCCTGGCGAAATTCTGATCCAAACACGCAACCTCGCCGCATTTGCGGGTATGCTAAAGCCATTTTTCCCGTCCCAGGGCGGCGGCAGCGGGTTCAGCTTTGGTCAATAGCACAAGTCGGTTTCGCCTGTGTAACTGTGCGGATACGATGATGTCAGCGAATAGGGCCGGATCGCCAGTAGCGTTAAATATTGCCGGTTCCCGTCTCCTCCGGTTAAGTAGGTTTTCTGACCCGAGTTCGGCTGACCATTCCTATTAAACCCCATGCAACAAACTGCCACTAAACCAGAAAGGCGTATTCCTGCTCTCGCCGTATCACGCGGCGTTGGTATCGGCCGGGTGGTATTTTTGCAAGGTGAAAAACGTCATTTCTTTCGTATTGACCTGGAGGAATCTCAGATCGATGCTGAGATATTACGTTTCCGGTCCGCAGTCACCGAATGCACTCTCCAGCTTAATGAAATCGCCTCGCACGACCCTCACGATTCCAATCAACCGGTTGCGAGTATCTTTGGTGTTCATCTTTTGATAATTGAAGAGTCCTCGCTGGTCGAAAAGATTGAGAGCGTGATTCGCGATCGCGGGGTCAACGCCGAATGGTCGCTCAAGGTAGTGACGGATAAGTATCTCGCCAAACAAAATTCGGTCGCCGACCTCCATTTTCGTGAAAAGTATTTAGACATTGAGGACGTCGCCGAACGCCTCATGACCGCTCTGATCGGTTCGCCATCTATGGTTCAGTTGACATACTCCGGAGCGGTCGTGGTTGCCCGCGAACTCCGTCCATCGGCTATCCTTGAGATCAATAACAGCAATCCCGCCGCTCTCATAACCGAACGAGGCGGCTGGACATCGCATACGTCAATTCTGGCCCGCGAATTTATGCTGCCGATGGCCTCTGGCATCAGGAATCTCGAACGCACCTTCTCACACGGCGATTGCGTCATCGTTGATGGTGTTAACGGACAGGTAATAATTGATCCGGACACTGACACTTTGGCACATTACGACAAGATCACGGCGGCCTATACGGTTTCAAATGATCTGCCGGACGTGATCAGCGAAAAAGCTACCACACTCGATGGAGTAGAGATTGCGATCCGTGCGAATGTCGATATTCCCGAGGCGTATCAGCTCGCACGCCATTTCGGCGCCGAGGGTATCGGCTTGTTCCGCTCCGAGTCTTTGATTACCCGCCCTGGAAAAATCCCGTCAGAGGACGAACAAATACTTGCCTATAATCAAATGGCTGAAATTGTGGGCAAAGCTGGGGTAAAGATTCGCACTTTTGACATCGGATTTGATCAATTAACTGGAGATGGTTTATCGAGCGAGCTCAACCCTTCGCTCGGGCTCCGTTCAATTAGGTTTAGCCTTCAGGATTCGACTTATTTTCGGACACAGATTAGAGCAATTTTCAGAGCAGCTTTTAAGCAGAGTATCGACATCGTGCTTCCGATGATCTCAGGCGTCAGTGAAATTCTGCAGTCGCGAACGATCATCGACGAGGAACGAGCATCTCTTGCGCGAGAGGGAATTGAGATTGGCTCCCCAAAATTAGGAGCGATGATCGAGGTCCCGTCCGGCGTTTTCACGGCACGTGAGATTGCCCGCCGCGTCGATTTTTTATGTCTCGGTACAAATGATCTTGTTCAGTACCTTTTGGCCGTTGACCGCGACAATGATTCCGTCGCAGATTGGTATCAAACCCTACATCCGGCAGTAATACGGGCGATCAGCGAAGTTATTTCAGCTGCAAAATCAGCAGGAATTCCGTTGTTGATTTGCGGCGAGATGGCCGGATCAGCCTTTTATGTGCCGCTGCTAATCGGCCTCGGAGCACGCGAACTGAGTATGAACGTCAATTCCATCCACCAGATCCGCCGTCTAATCTCAGGCATTTCTCTAAGTCATTTGAACGAGCTTATCGAAAGAGTAAAAACATGTGAGACGGCTGACGAAACGGAGACCGTTCTGCGTGAACATTACCTCGCTAATTGGGCCGATCTTTTCCCGCCTGGACTGCTAAATTCCAAACACCGTTAAATATTTTTAAAAAAACTAGAATCCTAGGGCTTTTGAAAGTTTACTTAGTCGTAATCCACGTGTGCCCACGAGGGTTAATTCGGTAATATGCAGCGATTAGAAGTGCCAATGATGAATAAGTTTTTTGCTATAAAATTTCGAGTGCCAAATTTAATGTCAGTTGTAATCCTGCTTGCGCTGTCCATGTCAGCTATAACGGCATATGGTCAGACGGACAAGATACGAGGTAAAAACAATCCGTATTCACCTAGTCCGGTGCTAAAGGCAAAGCAAGCAGAAACCAGCATCAAAACTACTTCTGGCAAATCGGGGCCGGACGATGTTGCCTTCGTCATGCAAAAATCGAGTGGAACAGTCCGCGATGACAGCCCCCCGATGCTCAATATCCGGCCAACAATAGCTCAAACAACTTTTAATATCGCAAAAACCGCCGATCTCCGCAAGATGCCCCTGACCGAGATATATAAGATCGGCATCGGCGATATACTGTTTATAAATCTGAAAAATTCATCTAACGGTTCTGGCTATTACACAGTACGTCCAGATGGAACGATCGATTATCCGCTCGCGGGCGACAATGTTATCGTCGCCGAACGAACGGTTGACAGCGTCAAAGACACCCTAGCATCGAGCATTACGCTATTTCCCAACCCGCAGGTCGAAGTAAAGATTCGCGAATACGCCAGTCACAAGATAACTGTCTCAGGCCTCGTCGATATCGCGGGTGAAAAAAGCCTTCAGCGAGAGGCGATGCCGCTTTATGCCATACGCGCAGCGGCGGTCGTCAGTCCCAAAGCAACAAACGTTTTGATAACTCGGGGACATTTGCAACCGGTTGAGACATACGACCTCCGTGATGGAAATACAGATAATATACTTGTCTATCCGGGCAATACGATTGCGTTTACGGGTGTGACAGGCTCGTCACAGGCAAACGGCAGATACTTTATTAGCGGCGAGATCGTCACCGCCGGACAAAAAGATATGACCACCGGCCTAACCCTGTATCAGGCCGTTACCGCGTCGGGGGGAGTAAAAGGCGACCCGAAAAAAGCGATAGTCCGGCGTAAGAACGACAAAGGAATGTTGACAAAAACCGAGTTCAATCTCCGCTCAATAAAAGAAGGTAAAACACTCGATCCGCAATTAACGTCGGGTGATGTGATCGAGATACGAAAATAGTTGTCCCATCCTCAACAGCATCTTGAAAATTTAGGTTTTTAGTAACATATAATTTGTTTGTTCAACATTATTTGCTATACTTCGATAGCCTTGATATTGAAGCGCGTCGGGTGATCGCTTTTGCGAAAGCAACAGAGGAAAGTCCGAACACCATAGGGCAGCGAGCCGGATAACATCCGGGAGTGTGTGAAAACACACGACGACAAGTGCAACAGAGAATATTCCAGCCTCCTCGGAGGTGATGGGTGAAATGGTGAGGTAAGAGCTCACCGGCGCAGTTGGTAACATCGGCGGCCAGGTAAACTCCTCGCGGTGCAAGGCCAAATAGGGAAACGTTAGAACACGGGCGGCCCGTCCGTACGCTTTGAGAGAAATCTCGAAGCAGCGTTTCCGGGTAGGCCGCTCGAGCCGTGCGGTAACGCACGACCTAGATGAATGATCGCCACCCGTGCAAACGGGAGACAAGATTCGGCTTACAGACGCGCTTCATTTCTTGGTAAAAAACGGCTATTTTGATGGGAACTGGATTTAAGAAGATTTTCTTCTTTGTGACTTTTGTGTCCTACCTTTGTGAACTTTGTGTTAAACACATAGGATAAGACAATACGAACACAAAGGTAGAAACAAAGGTTCCTCACAGCATTTTAAGACAACCAACAGGAGAGATTTCTTTTATGGCAAACCGAAAAGGTGTATTTATTGGTGCGTATGTACCTAATGAGTTAAAAGAATCGTTACGACGCCGAGCAGCCGGCGAGCATCGCACACTCTCACAGGAAATAACGCGCATCCTGGTCGAGGCCGTCCATGGCAAAGGCCTGCCCGCCGGCAGCGTTGACCGTCGCATATCAACAGAATTGCCCCGTCGCCGTGCGTCCGATCCGCCGGTCCGCCGCCGTGCCGATGATCTGCCATATATCGCACCTGCCGATGCGAAGAAGAAATAGCTCGAGTTTTTCAAATATAACTGTGCGTTGCCGGATTTGTCTTCGGCAACGCTTTTTTTTCGCTCCGGTTGTTTGGTAAGATCGAAAACAGATGCACAAAAACACAATAGCATTCGTCGTCGCCGCTGCCATCGGCGGTTTTATCGTCGGGTTTTGGCTGGCAAATTCGATTAACCGCTCGGCGGGGAATTCGCTCGGCTTTTCTCAGGCTTCAACTGGACCGGCTAATTCAAGTTCGGCCCCGGCATCAACTGCTACCGAGCTCAGCGAAGAGGAGATCAGATCAAAAATCGCCGAGGGCGACAGAAATCCGACAAATCTGGCGTTTCAAAAAGATCTCGGAATATCGCTGTACAGATATGCGGCGATGAAACTCGATGTTGACCTGCTCATTGAAGCGGTACGAATTTTGGAGCGTGCAAATGCTTTAAATGCTAAGGACTTCGAGATACTGGTCGCACTCGGCAACGCTCAATTCGACATCGGTTTTGCACGTAAGGATGCGGTGAGATTTCAGACTGCACGCGAGGTGTATTCGAGGGCCCTTGATCTAAAACCCGGTGAGCCTGATGTCACTACCGATTTTGGCCTGACGTATTTTCTTCAGGAACCACCGGCGAACGACAAAGCCGCCGCCGAACTACAAAAGGTAGCCGACGCCAATCCGCGTCACGAACGCTCGCTCCAATTTCTCGTTCAGGCTTACCTCAAACAAAACAAACTGCAAGACGCCGAAAAAGCATTTGCAAAGTTAAAAAGTATCAATCCAAATAATTCCGCGATCCCACAATTGACCACACTTATCGCAAACCAAACCGGAGCGGTCAAATGAGAGAGGCCATTTTTATCCTTTTGATCGTTTTTGGTCTGCTCGCCTGGACGGCATTCCGCTATCGTAAGCAGATTTCCGGCATGATAGGATTTGCCCGAATGCTAAAAGATGCTAAGCAAAATCTGACCCAAGGCTCAAATCGAATCAAGGACGCCGATAAAAGCATACCGCTAGTAAACTGCTCACAATGCGGCATTTGGGTGCCGCAGAACAAGGCGAGAAAGGTTGGAGATATTTTCTACTGCTCCGACCAGTGCGTACACACCTCTCAACCACGAGCTAAAGCATTTTGAACCGCTCCGTCAATAAGAACCCCCAAGTCGCCGATGCCTAATTAATCTGCTCAGCCCTAATGTTGGGCGGAAAAGCTTGGCCTTTTCATTATGGTAAATATGGGATTTTAGGGCTTCGCCTCCTGCCGACAATCTAAGAAACAAAACTAGTCAGATACCAGACAATCAACCGATCCCCAAAAAGCACAGCAACAATCGCCCCGACTCCAAGAAATATTCCAAACGGCAGCTGCATCTGAAGGTTCCTATCTTTCTGTTTTAAGACGAGTATGATCCCTATCAGTGCGCCGGCAAAAGCACCTATAAAGATAGTTAATATTGATAACCGCCACCCCAACAACGCTCCAACGCCGAGCATCATCTTGACATCACCCAGCCCCATCGCATCCACACCGCGTAGAGCCTTCCAAATCGCCCCAACTAACCACAGCGACCCGCCGCCTGCCAGAGATCCCAACAAAGCTCCTGCTAAACTCACAAACCACGCAGGATAGCCTGCCAATTGATTTATCGGCGAAAAAGCCATGTCCGAAAAGGTATGACCCACAAAAACAATCGGAAACACGACACGAACAATCAAAGTAAATATGAATAACGGATAAGTGATCACATTTGGTAGGATCATGTGCTCCGCATCAATGAAAATTAGCGCGATCATCGTCGCCACAAACACAATCGCGACCGGCAGCATCACCGTCAAACCGATTTGCCAATAGGTGAGTACAAAAACGAGGGCGGTCAAAAATTCAACCGCCGGATAACGCCACGCGATCGGTTCTTTACAGTTATTGCATTTACCACCAACCATCAGCCAGCCAAAAATCGGAATGTTGTGATAAAACTTGATGCCCTTTTTGCAATTCGGGCAAGCCGAACTCGTCAACAATGAAAGCTCGTTAGGAATGCGATATATCACGACATTCAAAAAACTGCCGATACACGCTCCTAGCAGAAATACAAAAAAATATCCTACCCATTCCGGTATTCCAAGAACAGACTCAAACGAAGCCGCCGGTAAAATTTGCATACAAGTTTAAGCGATGAATAGATTCTCGGTCCTGGCACCGGGGATCGCTGAAAGGGAAATATTTTGGTCAAAAGTTACGAGACGCCTGTTATGTTTTGTCGCAAGTGCCAACAAACAGAGAGCCGTAATTTGTTTACTAGTGTGAATACGATCCAGTGCAAATAAATTCCACCAATTACAGAAATGTCGTCGGGCCAGAATTCGTGATCACTCTTGTCGATAAACTCGCGTAGCTTCAGTACCACATCGCGTGGAGTGAATGGAATCTGCGGGCTGTAGCCTGGTGTTGACATGATTCGGACGACACCATTTAAGGTCAAGGGACAGCTTGCCCAACCATGATCGCTGTTTTCCGCCCACTATTGGTGTGCTCTCTCCTGAAAAGTATGATCAGGATCGAGCAGAGCGATTACGACATGAATGTCGAGCAAAGAACGCACTATCTAGACCCCTTCCTCATCCATTATTTTCTGAATATGCTCCACCGGTACAATTTCTCCGCGAGATGGAAAGAGTGGAACCCCGTTGCGATAGCGCGTTTCACTTTTCTTTCCTTTCTGAGGTTGAGCTAAACCTTTCCTCACCAGCCGCGAAATGACACGTCCGGCTGTTGTTCCCTCGTACCGAGCTAGTTCTTTAGCGGCTTGGAGCACATCATCTTCGATATCTAAGGTGGTTCTCATACATCTGATGCTAATCGCATCACTTCATCAATGTCAAAGTAATTTACTTTTGTCAGAAAATAAGCTAACAAAAATATCGGATTTTTAACTCTTTTCCTAGTAAAGATTCCCAACTTACTTTATCATTTCGTTGTGCTTAACGCTTGCGAATAAGGATGTTGCGAATTGGAACCTACTGATATAAAAGATCCCGAATATTTTCACAAGGTGGTTGACTGCCAGTACGCCTGTCCGGCGCATACGCCCGTCCCGGAATACATCAGACTGATCGCCGAGGGAAAATATACCGAGGCGTACATGATCAATTGGGATTCCAATGTTTTTCCAGGCATCCTGGGGCGCACCTGCGACAGGCCGTGCGAACCCGCCTGTCGTCGTGGGCGGCTTGAGCAGGAGCCGGTGGCGATATGCCGGTTAAAGCGCGTCGCGGCGGATAACAAAGGCGAAGTCAAATCGCTGATGCCGCAAGGGCCGTTTACACCAAACGGCAAAAAGGTTGCGTTGCTCGGAGCCGGACCGGCTTCGCTGACAGTCGCACGTGATCTAGCTCCGCTCGGCTATGAACTGCATTTATACGACGAGCAGAAGAAAGGCGGGGGATTTATGCGCTCCCAGATTCCCGCATTTCGTTTGCCAGAGAGCGTTCTTGAGGAAGAGGTCGATTACATCCTTGATCTCGGCATCCATACGCATTTCAATCACTATGTCGATTCGCTTAAAGGCATTCTCGATAAAGATTATGACGCGGTTTTCGTCGGAACCGGAGCACCACGAGGCCGCGATCTGCCCGATCTGCCGGGCCGACAGGAAGGTGCGGCAAATATTCACATCGGCATCAACTGGCTAGGCAGCGTCGCATTTGAACATACCGAAAAAATCGGCAAACGTGTCATTGTCCTCGGCGGGGGCAACACCGCAATGGACTGTTGTCGCACAGCCCGTCGTCTCGGCGGTGAAGATGTTAAGGTCATTGTCCGCAGTCCGTTCGCTTCGATGAAAGCAAGTCCTTGGGAAAAAGAGGATGCCCAACACGAAGACATCCCCATCATCGACAACCACGTACCGAAATCGTTCGTCGTGGAGAGTGTCAGTAACCCGCACGTAAGTAAGGGCCAGCCGGTTGAGGAATCAACTCAACCAGAAACCAGATACCGTCTCGTCGGAATGACCTTTGAAAAAGTCGAAGCCAAATACGACGAACACGGCAAACGCACCCTCGTCCCAACCGGCGAAGACGACGTTTTCTATCCCGCCGACGATGTCTTAATCGCAGTCGGCCAGGAAAACAGCTTTCCGTGGATCGAGCGCGACATCGGAGTCGAATTCGATAAATGGGAAATGCCGGTCGTTGACAAAACGACGTTCCAATCGACCCATCCGAGAGTTTTCTTCGGCGGCGATGCCGCTTTCGGCCCCGAAAATGTTATCACTGCCGTCGCCCACGGCCACCAGGGCGCCGTCTCGATCGACCTTGTTTGTAAGGGCGAAGACATCAACAAACGTCTGTCGCCCTACGTAAATCTGATCAGCCAGAAGATGGGCATCCACGAATGGGCGTATGATAGTGAGGTCGTGGGCGATGAGCGATACATCGTGCCCCAAACCGACAAAACAATCACGCTTAAAGACCGCAAGCAGGAAGTGGAGCTCGGATTTAACCCGCTCGACGGCTACGCCGAAGCTATGCGGTGCCTCAACTGCGACCAGCAAACCGTCTTCAACGCCCCGAAATGCATCGAGTGCGACGCCTGTGTCGATATATGCCCGACGAGCTGCATCACATTCACCCCGAACGCCGACGAGCCCGTCTTACGGACATTGACAAAAGTCCCCGCTCTCAACACGACGCAGGACCTCTACGTCTCTGAGCCGCTCATCCAAACAGCCCGCATTATGGTCAAAGACGAAGACGTCTGCCTCCACTGCGGCCTCTGCGCCGAACGCTGCCCCACCGCCGCCTGGGATATGCAGAAATTCTTATACAACGTCACCAAAGCCGGCGAGGTGAAGTACGGGTGCGACAGCCACGGATCGTGAGCGGCGGTGGTCCGATTTTGTTGTATTATGTATTTATATACAATTATGAATGACCAAGCCTTGCTAGAGCGAATCACTTTAAGCCCGACAGTTATGACCGGAAAGCCTGTAATAAAGGGCACTCGATTGACCGTCGAATTTATCTTGAATCTTTTGGCTCACGGAGCGACAACAAAAGAGATTTTGGAGGAATACAACGGCCTAAAGGTGGAAGACATACAGGCGTGTCTGCTATTTGCAGGAGAATCGCTAAGCCGGACTGAGTTTATGCCGCTCGTGATGGAGACCGTGTAGGATGCGGTTTCTCGTTGATGAATGTACCGGCCCAAGGGTCGCGGAATGGTTGCGGATCGAAGGCTACGACGTCTTTTCCGTTTTCGATGAAGCGCGTGGAATATCGGACGACGAAGTGTTTGCAAAGGCATTCGCCGAGAACTGGATATTGTTAACCAATGACAAGGACTTCGGCGAAATAGTTTTTCGCGAAAATCGGCAGCATCACGGAATTATATTTCTTCGATTAGATGACGAACGTGCAGACAACAAGATCAACATTTTGCGACAGTTGATCACCAACTACTCGGACAAATTGCCCGGACAGTTTGTCACGGTCACAGAAACCAAAGTTCGTTTCAGCTAACTGTCGCACCGCCGCCTGGGGACATGCAGAAATTCTTCTACAACGTCACCAAAGCCTGCGAGGTGAAGTACGGCAATTTCGTGCAGATCCAAAGAAATTAAAATGGCTCGATGTCAGAACCGTCCGCATGAGCGGGTGGCCAGTTTGCTGGCGTATAATAAACGAAGGAGAATACTATGACAGCACAAACAATGGAGATAATGGACGTGGTCGATTCGCTTCCGATTGATATGAAGCTCGAGATCATAGACCACCTGCTCGAAAGCATTTCTCCGACAAATAGAGATGTCGAAGAAGCGTGGAAAGAGGAAGTTGAGCGAAGGATCGACGAGGTTGAAAGCGGCAAGGTGGAGCTAATTCCGGGTGAAGAAGTCTTCGCACGAATGCGGGAACGATACAAAAAATGACCTTCTCCTTTCATCCAGAGGCGGAAAGTGAGTTTGTGGCGGCTCAAGACTTCTATGACGATCAAGACTTCGGTCTCGGAAAGGCTTTTCTGAACGAGGTATATGAAACGGTCCGCCGTATCGTTGAGTTTCCGACCTCGTGGTCGCCGTATTCGTATCGCACACGCCGCTGCCTCTGCAACCGCTTTCCGTATTCGGTCATCTATCGACATACCGAAGCCGAGCTGACCATCTACGCCGTCGCTCATCAAAAGCGAAAGCCGGGATACTGGAAGGATAGATTGAAATAGTGTCGAAAGCGGCCCCGCCGCCGCTTGGGATATGCCGTAATTCTTCTACAACGTCACCAAAGCCGGGCGAGGTGAAATACGCCAATCTGGTGCAGATCGAAAGGAATTGAAATGGTGTTAAAGTTTAACTGAGGTAATTTATGACTACACAAACAATGGACATCATGGAGAGGGCTGAAATGCTGCCGATCGACCTAAAGCTCGAATTGGTCGACAGGCTCTTAGAAAGCATCTCTCCGTCACGAACGGAGATCGACGAGCTTTGGAAGATCGAGGTCGAACGCCGTGTCGAAGAAGTTCGGTCGGGCAAAGTTAAAACGATTCCCGGTGAGCAAGTATTCGCGGAGATCGAGGAACGCTTCGGTAAATGACGTTTGAATTTCATCCAGGAGGGCGGATCGAGTTCATTGACGCTGTCGCCTATTATGAACTCAGCCGGAAAGGTTTAGGACTACGCTTGTCAAGAGAAGTATATGCGACGATCAATCGTGTAACTCTCAACCCAACGGCCTGGCCTCTGATCTCCGAGAACACAAGACGTTGTTTTACCAAACGATTCCCGTATGGCGTCGTCTATGAGATTCGGGAAGACGACATTTTGATCATCGCCGTCGCTCACTCGAGCCGTGAACCATTTTATTGGAGTAGTCGAACGAAATAACATCTGCCGAACGCTGCCCCACCGCCGCCTGGGACATGCAGAAATTCTTCTACAACGTCACCAAAGCCGGCGAGGTCAAGTACGCAATCTCGTCCAGATCGAAAGGAATGGAAATGGTGCAAGCTATGTTTACAGCGTCTTCTACGGCCAACACTTAAGCAATCGAGAATTTTTTGTCGCACTTCTTAAGAAGAATATCAAGGTCACAATATTCTTTGGCGTTATTGCGACTTTGATCTTCTTAGCGGTCAAATGGAATTGGTATGTCGGGACAATCTTGTTTTTGCCCTATGTAATTCTAGGTGTCGTGAGCTTTGGTCAGTCAGTCAGCACGTTCTACTCAGGCGTTAGTGCAACCGTGACTTATTTCTTTATTAGGAGGCATTCAACATCAGAGGAGCGGGGCAATCTAATTGAAGGAGTATCTCCGAGCGATCAGAAGTACGTCTTAAGCAGTGCGATATGTCAACTAGCTGCTGGTCTATTCTTTCTGGCATTCGTTGTATGGATTCTCGGGGCGATAATCGATTGGTGGTGAGAATGACGAATTCGGTGACAAAGCCTTAAGAGTTGCAGAGGAATCGTTGAAGATCACTCCCGAAGGGCACATAGCCACGTCCTTTAGGGCGTGGTATCGGGTCGATTGAAATTTGCAGGGCGTTTTAACGTCCTTTGGTTCCGTGGCTTAAGCCGAGCGGATAAGGACGTTGAAACGCCCTTTGTGATTATTCGGTGACCTAACCACGCCGTGAACGACGTGGCTATGTGCCGCGAAACGCGGACAATCGGTTACAAAGGTATGAACATACCTAACGAGGGCGATGAGCTATGTTACACGAATTGATTTCCATGCGACTTAGAACTTGATCGGAGCGACACGGAAGGCGTTCCCCTTGACCCGGAAGGCTTTTCCCCTGACACGGACGCCATGCCCCGTGACACGGAACGCTTTCCCCTTGACGCGGACAGCGTTCCCCTTGACCCGGAAAGCGGCCGGGGTGACTTGGAAAGCGTGCGGGGTGAGGAGTATTATCGGTTTTGCGAGATGAAGTTTGTTTCTCGGCTTTGATTTAACCCAATAAATAAAGGAAAAGGAGAAAAACATATTATGCCCAAAGTTGATGTTAAAGAGACAAACAGAAATGTAACGTAATGAACGATGCGTGGTTCAAGGGTGCGAAGGACGTTGAGTTTAACGGTATTACGCAGGCCGCGTTTTTGGCGGATATTACGGCGGCGGCAGCTGATGACGCGGCGATCGGTGATCTTGAAGCCGAACTCAAGATGAAACGCGAGGTTCGCGACGACAAATACGCCGCCATCAACGAAAAACGCTCAAAAGTTGGCATGGGCGTCGCCGGCTCCGCCGCCTACGGCAAC
>JBBSJK010000053.1:0-24817 GCA_038257355.1 Pyrinomonadales bacterium
ATGCGGAACACATTGCCCGTCGCTCCCGCCACCGTGATGTTTGACGGATACGGATTCGCTATAGTTCCCTGATTGATCGTGATCGGCGTCGTGTTAAGGAACTGGTTCGCCGTATCATTGATCGTCAGCACCGCCGTGGACGACGTTCCCACACCCCCGCCGACCGGCGTTGTCAGTATTAGATTTATCGTCTCAAACGGGTCGACGACCAAATCGCCACAGAGAGTTACAGAAAAATTTTGTGTTGTAATTCCGGGCCCAAAGGTCAAAACCTGAGAAGTATTAATAAAATCAACACCCATAACGCAAGCTGCTCCGCCGGTTGCAGAACCGTTAGATGCTGAAGCATTAACGGTAGCCGTGCCGGCCGTGTCACCAGTGCGATTGACTATGATCGTCGCGGTCTGCGATTCATCATCCGAATATACGGCAGAACTAAATTGAATTGTGTTTGACGGTGTGGGGACATTTCCGTCGCCTGGAGTCAGAACTGCACCGGCCGGGAAATTTGGACTGAAAGGAGAGGCAAAAACCACCGATTCGTCCGGAGACGATGCCAATTCCCCAAAGAAAAACGCAGAACTGGCAAATGGCGTTGGGTCGCCCGGGAAACGAACAACCGCATCAGGTTGGTCAAGCGAGATCGTATTACTGATATTGACGACGCCTGCTGCGGCTCCATAAACAAATTCTTCTTCTGGATTGACGAGGAGTGCGAAACCATCGAGAACGGTTATTCCAAGTGCCGCATCAAATATGCCGTCATCGTTGGTATCGAGATCCTGGCCGGAAAATAATACAGATGTGCTGCGCACGATAAGATACGCTTCGGAACCGCTGCCGACGCGGAGCGGGCTAAAGTAGTCGAACCGGGTTGTGCCAGTTCCATATGTGCGGTTAGGACACACTCCAAAAGAAGTGTTGAATAATGTTATTGTTCCATTCGAGCCAACTGTCTGTCCGCCAAAATTCACAGCCTGATTGGCGAAGCCGAAATTACCGGCGTCGCTGTTGACCGAGAGAAAATAGGTATTTGCCTGAACAACGCTGCCCGGCACGCCGCGTATTTCCGTATATTGACAAGCATCGCTGGTCGCAGACGGCGGGTCGATCTCGATCTCGCTCAATAGTTGAGCCGGCACATAGGTGTTCGCCGCGATCAAAAACGCGACAGCCATAGCGATTAAACTGATTATATGAGTTGTTCTCTTCATTGTTTCTCCTTCGATCTGCCCTTAATGTTTTATGACTAGCCGACTATAAAATCGTCCGGCAAATTAATTTCACTGCGTTGAATTATCTGTTCAACGAACCGGTTGCGTTTGTCTTTTTCAATTGTACTTTTTGCAATCTCCTCAGCAGACAAAAACGGCGAGGGAATATTGGGGTTGGTATTCGCGGGATCTTCAAATTTCTTTTGAAGCAGTATGTGCTGCAAGCTGTATCGAACGCCCATATCGCCCGTGGCCTGCTGTTTGTTCACCAGCTTAACGATGTGATAGCCAATTTCAGTCTCGACCAGTTGGTCTGCAATCTGATTATTTGACATGGCAAGAGCAGCTTGTTCCACCTCAGGCCAAAGCAGATTCAATTCCATATTTTCATGGAGCCCGCCTTTATCTTTGGTCGTTCGATCTTCGCTAAATTCGGCTGCCAGCCGGTTAAAATCTTCGCCTGCTTTTACACGTCGCAGGACCAGTTCGGCTCGTTCACGTTTTACTTTGGGATCATATTCGGGATGTGATCCCAAATAAGATGCGATATCGGACTCGGTTGCTTTAATGCTTGCGTCCCAATGTTTTCTTAAATAATCGGCAGATAAAATACCAGCTTCTAGAATTTTTGTCCGTAAGCTGATCTCAGGCCGGGCCATAAATTCCGCGTCTGATTTGGCTCTATCCGAAAGTATTTTTGTCCGCGACCAATTGTCACGTGCCTTTACAAGGCTGCCGCCTTTCAATTCGGACACCGTGAAGTTTTCGCCACGTTCCATAGCGACCGCATTTTGGATCGCTCGCAATGCGGCCATATCCGTATCAAATTGTTTTACGTTAGCGGGATCGGCCAAAACTCCATCCAATTCATTTCTGGGGATCACATAATAATTTCCTGAATCCTTTGTCAGTTTTGCCTGGAACAGGTCGGCAAGCAGGATGTTCTTTTTGTGCGCGAAGTTGATCTTAAAATTGATGTCCTCGGTCATCCCCTCACGTCGGGCCGCAGAGGCAAGAGCAAGATACTCCCGCATTCCATTTAGAAATGCACGCCGTGTTTCCGGGTTGTCATTGATATCTGTAACTCCTTCATCTGCCTGGCTTTTGAGAACCAAATTGATATCTTCGACTGTGAGTTTATTAAGAATTTCCGATTCGGTTCTGGCTTCTTTGGCCCATGTGTCCTGGGCACGCCAAATAAATACCCCGCCGCCGCCAAGTAGGATCAAGGCTAGTAATAAAATTATCGATCTCTTTAACATAAGCTGTTACGTGAAAGTCGAATTCAGAACCTGATTTTTGCCCCAAATTGCATGACGCGAGGGGAACCCACAGTTCTTGTAATCTGTCCAAAATCGGTCTCATCGCTCAGATCCGAATTGGGATTAGCAAAGTTAACGATGTTAAAAATATTGAAAATATCCCATTTCAACTCAAGCGAAAATCGGTCACCGATTTGGGTATTCTTTATCAAGCTGACGTCAACACGCTTGGATGATGGCCCGCGAAGGATATTTCTGCCCAGATTGCCAAATCCGCCGAGCGGCGAGAGCAGTGCACAATCAGGATTATCGGGATCTTGGCAGGTATTAAAATACTGTCGTGTCGAATCGCTCCCCTGTTTCCGCAACAGGTCTAAATTGCGAACATTTGGACGGCCAAATGCGGCGTTGAAGATCGTGCCGCTGGCTCCACCGACGTTAAAAACATCAATACGTGTGTTGAGCGGTAAAAGTGGGCCGATACGCTCGGCACTGGTAGTGAAAATGCCGAAATATTGCTGTTCAATTAAACCGCTGGTGCCAAACGCCAGAAACTCAGGGTTTGAAGCGAATATTGAGAACGGTGTTCCCGACTGCCACTGCCCAAAACCAGATAATTGCCAGCCGGTGAGGAATTTAGAATTAGATCCAAAATCCGGCAATGCCCATATCCCGCTTGCAGAGAAGCGGTGCGGCCGGTCAAAATCAGAAACTGCCCGGTTGCTGTTGATGTTACGCTGGTCACCTTGGACTGTGAGGCCCAAATTAGCAGTATCGGGCCGACCCGAGGCCGCCGTGCTGCCAGGGTCGGTTGAACCGATGTCGATCGATTTAGAAAAAGTATAAGAAACGTTGAGGCCAAATCCGCGGTTGAATCGCTTGGTCAGGCTAAACTGTCCGGAATGGTAAATCGAATAGCCGATGGATTTGAGAATGATCGCATCAGTAGGGTCAAATCCAAGATACGGTACCCGGACATCGCCAGCGATCAGAGCATTGGGCAGCTCGAAATTGGAACTGGAAATATTTCTATCCACAGATCCGAATCCGCCGCCGCAAGGAATAAATCCCGGAACACCCACAAACACATTACTGCATGCCCCAAAAGACCGCGGGTCGTCCGCCGCTGTAGTGGTTCCCAATGTGCGTTCACTGACACCCGGGACTGCGGCAATTCCGCGGGCCCGATTTAACCTAGCATAGATGTATTCAGGAGTTGTCGGGTCGTTTAAATCGTAGGGTTGATTAAATCCGACCGCCAGCAACAGCTGTTGTCCGCGCGTACCGACATATCTCGCCTCAACGACCCAATCCTTAAAAAGATCCTGTTGGATGCCGAGATTCCATTGCTGGATCAGCGGCGTCTTCAGATCACGGTCGATCGCCCGAAATTCGAGCGGCTCGACACCGGAGACTGCATCCGCACCCGGCGAGTTATCGACAAGCACAAATGGTGTAAACCGATCCACATTTCTGGCCGCAATCCGGAATGGAAAATAACTGCTAAACGGTAAATTTGGCTGTTGACCGGTAAATGCTGTCGAGCCCTGGACCGTACCGGGCGAATTTTCACTCTTTATTTCAATTTCCCGGAAAAACGGGTAATTGCTGTAAATCGTGTTAATAAAAGCACCCGACGGCCGGTCATAGAAAATACCGTAACCGCCGCGAACAACCATCGAACCGTCCTTAAAAGGCTTATATGCAAAACCGATACGCGGAGCAAAATTGTTCAGATCGTGTCCGTTTAACGTGTGTTTGTTCTCGGCTTTGGCTATCGATGAAAGGCTGCCGTCGACGGCATTGAAACCGGTCGTGGTCACGTTGCTCGGCAGAATGAAACCCGGTGTTATATCATCAGGATTTGTTATGCGATCAAAATCGAAATTGGCAAACCGTCCATTTTTCTC
Organism: Pyrinomonadales bacterium; assembly: GCA_038257355.1. Taxonomy (GTDB): domain Bacteria; phylum Acidobacteriota; class Blastocatellia; order Pyrinomonadales; family Pyrinomonadaceae; genus OLB17. The sequence continues at coordinate 4,387 of JBBSJK010000053.1, forward strand.
GATCGGCAACCCGAACAAATCCCACCGCACACCTAAATTCAAGGTTAAACGCTCGCTGATCCGCCAGTCATCCGATGCATAAAAACTAAGATCGTTAAACCGAAACTGCTTATCTGTAATGCCAAATGAAACGTCCGATTCCGGCACAAAACCGGTAAGCAACTCAGTAAAATTAGAAAGGCCTTCAAATTCGATGCCCTGCTCTTCCGGCAAATTTGTATCGTAGGCATTGCGTTTATGCTCAACTCCGAAACGGAATGTATGCTGTCCGCGGTTGTAAGTTAAGTTATTTGCAAAAGTTAGCGTGACTTGGTTTCGACGATTAAAGATATCGTTAGGGGCATTTAGCGAAAAATCACTTAAATTGCCGCTTCCGGCAAACCGGGCGGCCCGCATCGTCGGTGCTCCGGGAGCAAAAACAGATGCCGGATTGAAGATACCAAGACCATCGTTGGTCAATTCTTGAGCCAAAAATCGTTCATCGAGCCGCCGAGAATTATCCAAAGCAAAATAACCAAAGCGTGCCTCATTTATAAGACTGCCGCTAAAATAATGGGTATCTGTGATCGCCAAGGTCCGGTTTCGGTCATCTTTGATAAGCGGTGTCGGCGAAATGAGCGTATCATCGGAAAAGGGGTCGGTCGCCGGAAAATTGGCGAAAAAGAACGTAGCGTTTATGGTGTTGATATTGTTGCCCTGAGCGTCGCCAGGGAGCAAATTGTAGTCGAATCTCGTCGTAAATTGATCCTGCCTGAACTCGGCGGGAAAAACGTTGCGGAAACGAACCAACGGAAAGCCTCCGCGCACGGTTCCCTGACTTGCTCCGTCGACGATCGGCAGTCCGTTTGGCAATCCAAACCGCGTAAAATCGGTGATTCTGGTCACACCATTTTCGAGCACCCGCGTGTTGATCGGGTCGTAAAAAAGCCTCTCGAACCTTCCGGGAGCCAGTGTTGGGATAAAAAAGTCACCGGTTGCCGGATTGCGCAGACTCAATAGTCTGAATCCCGGGCTGTTAGGATCGATGCACGTTCCGACCACTGTACCGGCAAACGAACCGGGTAAAAGAGATCGTACGCAGTAACCGGGACTCCCCGGCCCCGGCTGAAGCGTAAACGGATTGCCGAACGAACTGACTGCTCCACCATTAATAGTGCTCAACAGAAATGCCAACCTGACGCTTTCAGGATTTGTACGGTCAGTAATGTTTGCGATTGCCTCGGGCAGCGTTACAAAACTTTGGGCTGTCGGCACGTAAGCTGTTTGAGCGTCAGTTTTCTGATAACCGCCAAAGAACCAAAACTTATCCTTGATGATTGGGCCGCCAAGCGTAAAACCGCCCTCTAACCGGCGTGCTCTTTGGCGATCGATGCCATCACGGTTAAAGAAAAAATCATTGCTGTTAAATTTTTCGTTCTGTGCAAACATGTATGCCGAGCCAGCAAAACTGTTGGTCCCGCTGCGGGTGATAAGCTGCACACTCCCACCGCCGTTTCGCCCTAACGAAGCGTCGTAGAGGCTCGACAACAATTTAACTTCCTGTACAGTTTCAACCGCCGGAGAGATGCTCTCGGTCAAACTGCCGGTACCACTAAAGTTAGTCGCGTCTATACCGTTAAACTGAACACCCTGACTCGTCGTCCGCGAACCGTTGACAGAAACTTCCGGATTGCCATTGCCGTTCGAAAGAGGATCCGCGATATCGCCGCTGGCGGCTGTATCGAGATTGAGCCTGCCAAACGAACTGCGATTTGCTACCGGAGCATCTTCCAAGCTTCGGCCTGTTACGCTGACGCCAGTCACTGCTGAATCAGTTCTGACCGAGTCTATTCCGCCCTGATCGGCAACGACATCGACGACCGCTCCGGTCCCGGCTACACCCAGTACAACGTCCACTGCAGTCGTCTGGCTCGTGACAACCGTCACCTTCTGTTTATAAACCTCGAAGCCGGTCGATTCGACCGAGACCTCATAGTTTGCAAGCGGCAGCACCGCAACCGTCCAACGCCCTTCTTCGTTCGTTGTAAGCGTCCGTTTAGCATTAGTACCGAGATTGGTGATCTTAACCGTCGCATTTGGCACCACAGCCCCGTTAGCATCCGCGACTGTGCCGGTCAAACCGCCGTTATCGCTCTGCTGGCCGAAGACAGCCGTTGGCATTATGCTCAGACAGGTTAGTAAGAAAAGACTAAAAATTTGTATATACTTCGACATTATTTTCATTTGAGAAATGGCCCGGCGAGAGGTGAAACTTACCCGCCGCCGGACCACCTACATTGTGTTTCTATCGTAAGAGGGTCTAGCGAAGGCCGTTACCGTTGTTCGGTATATCAAACCCTTCAAAATCTCCGCAAAACTGTCCGGGGAATGCGATCGGTCGTAGACATCCAGGTGTGGAGAGGAAATTAGAACCAGCAGGATTACCAGCCGAGAAGACCGCCGGAACGGCCGGGGTCGTTACACCCGCATCCGCAGTGGTTGTGTAAATACGGGCATCCTCCAGCAGGAGATAGATTGTAAAACCGTTATTCGCCAGACCGGTATCACGATTAACATCGGAGGTCAGCAGATATTTTGTAAATGTTGCCTTTCCGACGTTTGGCCCCGTCAGGAAAATGCGGTACAAACCAGCATTGTCGGCCACATTAGGGTCGGTAGATTGGGTCGGGTTGTTAGTAAAACGGGCCTCAGAGCCATAAGCGCGTCCGTCTGGCAGGATTGTAAAACCATCAAAATAAGGGTTCTGATCACCGCCGCTCCCCGCCGTCAAGGTAATGCCGGCCGCGTCACCGATCTGTGTTGACAAACCGGTCGTTGGACTAATACGGAAGATGCGGCTGCGCGGGGCACTGGCTGGGAGGGTGTCATCGGCAGCGATGCCGTAAATGAAACCGTCGATCGGATTGTAACCAGCCGCCGCCTCAGTAAAACCAGCCGGTGTGCAGAGCTCTCCGATCTGAGGGCCAATGGGGCTGGTCACACCGTTTGCGAGCGGATATGTCCCGTTCGCCCGGAAAACGCGGAGATCGGCGGCCAAACCCGTGATCGGGTCCGAACCTGTATTGCATAGTTCGGTATCAAATTCCGCAACGCCGTAAAGTGTTGATCCGATACCGGCCAGACCCTCGTATTCCCGTCGAATCGTTTGGCCGTTTAAGGTCAAATCCGAAATCAGAGTTCCCTGTCCGGTCGATAGGTCGAATTGATAATACTGCTGCTGTAAACCCGTCGCATCACGGTTATTATCCGTAATCGAATAACCAATCTGTGCCATAGCAAACGATTGCATTGAAACTAGTGCGACAATGCAAAGAAATATTTTTCTGATACTTTTCATTTTTCCTCCAATTTCCTTCAAAGCTTCCATTTCCTTATTTAATGAGTTTCCAAACTAACTCTTTGTCCAAGATACTTGCGGAATTCTTTTTTTGCGTAAATGTTTACAGGTCCCAGTTGTATCTCCATAACGAAGGGTGGTAATGGATTTGACCAGAACCCGACCCTAATTGGAAACAACCTCAACTAAGCCTTTGAACTAAAGTTAGCCTCCCCGTGTGACCAAAAAATCACCATTGTGTTAACAAGGAGTTAACTTTTTTTGTTTGATTAGAGGCATCGCGCGAATGAGATTTCGCTCAAAATAAATTTCAGGCGCAGCGGCAGATATTCTGAAAATAAAGCGGTTTGGGATGATTGGAGATGGGCGTGCGAGAGAAAAAGCAGCCGAGCGGTTTACCTTTGCGTCATTTTTTCTTTATAAACATACGAAGCCGTCCTCAACCAATCGATGAAATTTTGGTTCATCCTGTCCTTTACATCGCTGATTGATTCGATTTTTATTCGATCTTCGCCAAGTCCGTCACAGAGTTCATTGAGGGAACTTAGAATGAATTCGAGCGGGATGTCTTGTTTTTCCCACTCGGCGATTGTCGTAAAATCCGCCGGCCCTAAAATAATTATGTGGGGGCAGCGGGCAAGGAACTGGGAGGCAACTGCCATTACATAGTTCATAATTTTGTGTAGCTAAATCGTTTATCTCTTGTGCAAATAAAAAAAAACAGCCCGCCGGTTTCCCGACATGGCTGTTTGGCTTCCCCCCCCGGCTGGAAACTGAGTGATTGAGTGGGTTAATTAGTCGCTGACGAGGATGCCGGTTCGGTCGCTGACGAGAATGCCGCTTTTATCGCTGACGAGGATTCCGCTCTTCTCGGCACAATTTGCCTCTGACTGTCTGCCGCCTACGATGATTCCATCTCTGCCGCCTACGATGATACCTTCAAGAAGAGCAACGAAAGCTCCGAGTGTCGTTCTGCCGCCGACTATGATTCCGGGTGCAAGCCTTTCCTGTTTGGCTTTGGAACATGCTTGTTCTCCCCTGCCGCCAACTATAATTCCTGCGTTTGCTAAGGTTGTTCCGAACATTAATACGATTGCCAGTGTGAATGTTGTGATAGTATTTTTCATTTTTTTTCTCCTAAGTGTTTTTTTGGACCCGCTTGTCTCTCTGCACTCTCTATTACAAGCGGTGTGCCACTCCTTGCCACACCAGTCGTCAACCCCCTAAATCTTTTGTTCAGAATATTTAGACTGACGAAATTGATCTTGTTATCACGATTTACTAATTACTTTGTTTTGGATACCTTGTAACCATATTTAATAATATTTTCTTCTAACTGCTTTTAATTCTTACAATTACAGGATTGCATACTTTTTATACAGTTTACAGGTGCATAACAGGTATACAATTGTGAGGAATAGCAGCTTATTTTTGTAGCTTTTTACTTGTTAAACGTGTTAAACTTTTTTTGGTTGGATGAGGAGACGCTCGCATTCATATACTCTTCCTACACATCTTGTCCATATTCCTCCCTTCTGTATGAACAGAGAAACCCTTTCAAATACAGCCAAGTGGTTGGTTATCATTGCCGGAAGTGTCTGCTTTTTGTGGGCTATTACCGTTTTGTCGCCAATTAATTTTAGTTGGGGGGTTTTGCTGCTTTTTGCCTTCTCAACGATTGTGGCTCCCAGGATGAGCCTTGAGCTGCCCCGCTCACGGTTTGCAATAAGTTTCTCGGATGCTGCGGTGTTCCTCGCGTTTCTGTTTTATGGTGGGCCGACAGCAATAGTGGTCGCTGCCGTGGAAACCCTCGCAAGTTGCTTATATTTACGCTCAAAAGGCTTCCACTTCGGGCGTTTGATGATACCGACCAATATTGCAATTAATTCGGTATCCATTGCGGTGACCTACTTTATATGGCTTAACGTACCAGAAACATTTTTTAGCACACCTGAGGTCGGGACAACGCAGCACCTTTTTGCCACACTAGGCAGCTTGGCGTTATTGCAATTCGGTGTGTCGTCATTTCTTGCTTCGATCTTCCAATCACTTTCCGACGGTTCAAATTTATGGACGACCTGGAAACGCGATTGTTTTTCCAGCTCTTTGACACAGATTGTTGGTGCTGGTGTAGCAGGGATTGTTTATAAACTTATCTATTTCAGCGATTTAGTGACCGGTGGGATAGGATTTCTCGCATTGAGTATTGCGTATTTGAGTTATCGCCAATCAATCGGAAAAGTCGGAGAGGCCATTCTGCAGGCCGAGGCGGCGGAACGAGAAAAGGCTGAGGTCGAGCGCGAACGCCGCCGCGAAGCCGAACGACATGCGTCGCAGCTCGCTGTCACTTTGGAGAAGGAAGAAAAAGCTAATGAAGCACTTCGCAAAAGCGAACGGGATTTGCAACACGCCGCGTTGTACGATTCGCTCACCAATCTTCCTAACCGCAAGCATTTTGGTGATATGCTGCGAGGTCTGATCGATAAATATAAAGACAATCCGTCAGCCACGTTTTACGTACTCTTTCTGGATATTAGGAAGTTTAAAAATATCAACGACAGCCTTGGCCACACTCTTGGCGACAAGGTGCTGATGGTCGCGGCCAAGCGGTTCGTGCGGATGCTTAACAATTCCGACATGGTAGCCCGTATCGGCGGAGACGAATTTGCCGTCATCATCAAAAATCTCTCAACAGTCGGCAAAGCACAAAAGGTCGCACGCCGTATCCTCGACAGTATTTCCCAACCGTTTTCGCTGAGCGGCAATAATATTTCGATCAGCGTGAATATCGGCATCGCCCCGTGCGACACCGAATATAACACGCCGGAAGAGGTGCTGCGCGACGCGGACATCGCCATGCACTATGCCAAGGAGAAGAACAGCGGTGTTGCCGTGTTTACGAAAGAGCTGCGTGTCCGTTTCCTCGAACGTGTACGGCTGGAAAATGATCTTCGGAACGCGATCGAGCGCAATGAGCTCTCAATGAGTTACCAGCCGCTGATCGATATTCAGGATGGTAGTTTGTTTGGATTTGAGGCACTGCTCCGGTGGAATCACAGCGAGGCGGGCAACATCCCGCCAAATAAATTTATCCCGATTGCCGAAGAATCAGGCCTCATCATCCCGATTACCGTTTGGATCCTACAGGAAACAACAAACCAACTGGCAAAGTGGCAAAAGATCAGCCGGGCACATAGAGATCTGATCATGAGTGTCAATATCTCGGGGAAACACCTCTCGAATGACGATCTAATCGACGATGTCGAACTCGCTCTGGCGATCTCAAAAATCTCGCCCTCCAGCTTAAAACTCGAGATCACCGAGAGTGCCGCAATGGAGAATGCCGAGCATACGATCAATATGCTCAACCGCCTGAAATTGCTTGGGGTCCAGCTCAGCATCGATGATTTTGGCACTGGCTATTCGAGTCTCAGCTATTTGCACCGCCTGCCATTTGATACTTTGAAGATTGACCGTTCTTTTGTATATAGCGTCGGCGAAGGCGGCGAAAACTCCGAGATTCTACAAACGATCATCTCGTTGGCGAAAAACCTAAAGAAAAAAGTTATCGCCGAGGGCATCGAGACCGTGGCCCAGCTCACACTGCTGCAAAACCTCGGCTGCGACTACGGCCAGGGATATCTGCTCGCCCGTCCGCTGACAAAGGACAAGGCTGAAACATCACTTTATGAACGCAAAAGCTGGCTGCCAAATAAGCTGATAGACGATATCGAAAGTAATCCGGCCCAGGTACAGGACGATGAGCATCTCCCGGTCTTCTAGATTTCTATTTATAAACAGTTAATAATCTTATTCGAGCATTAGTGGCTAAAACTGGTTCTCACAACCTCAGAACAATCCCAGGCTAGCATCACCCCGATAAGTTTTGTTTTACTAGCGCGCGCGTTCTATACTTATTAGTAAGTTTTTCTAATAACAAGGAGTATGAACGCGTTATGTATAAGAGATCGATTATTTTTCTCGTAGTTGCCGCTTTTTTGTCGGCAAATGTTCCAGCCCAAACAAAGTTTGAGTATCCGAAACCGCGTCGCGGCGATCATGTAGACACTTATCACGGTACAAAAGTGAGCGACCCGTACCGTTGGATGGAAGATACTGAATCCGCCGAGACAAAAGCGTGGATCGAGGCTGAGAACAAGCTCACTAACTCTTATCTCGCGACCATTCCTCAACGTGAAGCTATCAAAAAGCGCCTCACCGAGATATGGAACTACGAGCGTTTCTCTGCTCCGTCAAAGATCACAGATAATTTTTACATATATACAAAGAACGATGGCCTGCAAAATCAGAGCGTCTGGTACAGGGCCTCATCGATCAATGATCCTGGCAGCATCTTTTTTGACCCAAACAAACTCTCAACCGACGGCACCGTCGCGTTAAACGGCTCTTCATTTACCGACGACGGCAAGCTCTGGGCTTACGGCGTCTCGATCGCCGGATCCGACCGCACCGAATGGAAGGTAATGGATGTTGCGACGGGCAAGCTGCTCCCCGACACTCTGTCACCAAATCGTCAGGGCGGTATCTCGTGGGTCAACGACAATTCCGGATTTTATTACAGCAGCTACGCGGCGGTCGAAAAAGGCAGTGAGCTTAAAACCAATACATACTTTCAAAAGCTTTACTTTCATAAACTTGGAACTCCACAGTCAGAGGATTATGTAGTTTACGAACGTCCGGACAACAAGGAGTATTTTGTCGGCGGAGGTGTCAGCGAGGATGGTAATTGGCTAATCATCAACGTCGGCAAGGGCACCGAGCGGATGAATATGGTCTATTTCAAAAATCTGACGATGGATAAAGCTCCGATTCTGCCGCTCATTACGGATCTTAAGAATAGTTATTCATTTATCGGCAATGACGAGGACACATTTTATTTCCGCACCGACCGCGACGCCCCTCGAGGCAAGGTTGTAAAAGTAAATGCCCTGACGCCGGAACCCAAGTGGGTAGATGTTATTCCGGAATCGGCCGACACGCTAAACGGCGTGCAGTTTATCAACAATCAGTTTGTCCTCAATTATATGAAGGACGCGGCGACAAAGATCAGGATATATGAGACTAATGGCGACTTTACCCGCGACGTTGAGTTGCCGGGTATCGGCTCGGCCGGTGGTTTTGGCGGTAAGCGGACTGATACCGAGGCGTTTTACTCTTACTCTAGTTACAATTCACCGCCCACCATCTACCGCTACGACCTGACAAAGGGAACGAGTACGATGTTTCGCCAGGCAAAGGTCAAATTTGACCCGACCGCATACGAGGTCAAGCAGGTCTTTTATAAGAGCAAAGACGGCACAAAAGTGCCGATGTTCATCACTCACAAAAAAGGCATTAAACTCGACGGTAATAATCCGACGATCCTCTATGGTTACGGTGGTTTTAACATCTCTTCAACTCCCGGATTTTCAGTTGCGCGGATTGCGTGGATGGAAATGGGCGGCGTTTATGCCGTCGCAAATATACGCGGCGGGGCCGAATACGGCAAAGATTGGTGGAAAGGCGGGTCGCGGCTAAATAAGCAAAATACCTTTGACGATTTTGCGTGGGCCGGTAAATGGCTGATCGACAATAAATATTCGTCCAATAAAAAACTCGCGATTCAGGGTGGCTCGAACGGCGGTTTGCTGGTCGGCGCAGTGCTAAATCAGCATCCCGAGATGTTCGCAGCCGCTCTGCCGGCTGTCGGTGTGATGGATATGCTCCGCTTTACCAAATTTACGATCGGCTGGGCGTGGACATCCGATTATGGATCGCCGGAGGACGCCGCCGATTTCAAGGTTATGTACGCCTATTCGCCGTATCATAACGCAAAGCCCGGAACAAAATATCCTGCGACGCTGGTGACAACGGCGGATCACGACGACCGTGTGTTCCCGGCCCATAGTTTTAAATATGCTGCCGCGATGCAGGCCGCCCAGGCCGGCGACGCACCTGTGCTGATCCGTATCGAAACAAAAGCGGGTCACGGTGCCGGCAAACCAACCACGAAACAAATCGAGGAAGCCGCCGATATCTATGGCTTTCTATTTAAAAATCTGGGAATGAAATAACCAAAATTAGAGTACTGGGTCCAGCGAACTTTGCGTCCCTCTCAGCGTTCTCTGCGTTTAAGATATTTTTAACGCTGAGTCCGCTGAGAGGTACGCGTAAGTTCGCTGAGAAAGATTCTGATATTTTATTGGTTTTTTCAAAGCTCCCTACCAATAAATTACATTTTTTTTTGTGATTTTTTTTATTTTTTAAAATTGCACGGGTTTGCGCACTAATTTTGGGGTGTTTTTAAATGTGGCACGTGCCACAATTTAAACATTTAAGTAGCCCAAAGCTGTAAATACAGGGTTTTGGTGATTTATGAGGTGCTCTTCCCGGGAAATTCAGGGCTTGGATTGGTACAGTTATATATGGTGTATAGTACGCGATTTGGGGTAGTTTGGTACAGTTGTTTGGGTAGTTTGGTACAGTTGTTTTTGGCAAATGTGACAGTATAAATTTTGTTTGGGAAAACAAATTGGGTCAGCCATGTCAGAGGCGGGTAGTTGGTCATTTTTGAAAAAAAAGAGGCTGTCTGAAAAGGTAGTTCTTCGGTTTAGCTCCCATAGGAGCGGCATGTTTATAGAAGCCAATACCGAAAAAGAACTAAGCCCCGTCAGGGGCGACATCAAATTTCGCGGATCAATAACATCTGCTCCTACCAGAGCTTAAAAACCGCCCGATACACATTTGTAAGGCCGTTAAAACGGGCTAGAGGCAACTTTTTCGACCCATACCCACGCCGTAAACGGACGTGGCTATTTGCCGCCTTTGGCGAAAGCCCGCTTCACGGGCTAAAAACCAGACTGTTCACATGCCCTAAAGCATGATCTGACTGAATTCACTTTATCTCATCCGCCATGAGCAATCCAAAATAAGTGACTCGTTCGTCGGTGTGACGGTGGAGGATCTCGGCTGCGGCGGCTTTGCGTTCTTTGTTCTCGACTCGAACCATTATCAGGCAATCGCCGTCCTGCAGATGTTTTTCGTAGCGTTCTAGATAGATCCGCTCGGGGCCGACATGTTTGGCGGCGTGAATAAATTGTTCCCACACGCCTGGTTTTGTGCCCCGGTATGGCGTCGCTTCACGCAACCCCTGCCAGCCACAAAACGCCTCAATCTCGTCACCGCCAAAACCAACTGCCTGCAGCTCTTCAACCGCAGCGACGACCTTGTCCGCGTCCTGAAAGATACTGACCACTTTATACATCGGATACGACAAAAAATCGTCCGCCGCAGCCGCAACATCATCACTCGTCTTAGGTTCTGTGCTCATTTTTATTCCCCTGACATAGATTTACTGAAATTATAAACTTTTTTTTGGAAGGCGGCACGTTGGAATGAATCCTTGAATATTATATTAGGGAGCTTTGAAAAACCCTTCCCTCACAGGTTTAACGACACGGAAGGACATGGCCATCTCTCTGCGGAGATTAGCCATACTCGCTGAGAACGCTGAGAACGCTGAGAACGCTGAGAACGCTGAGAACGCCCTTACTCCGTGCGGGCTTCTGCAATTCCGTTGAGAACGCCATTACTTCGTGAGGGCTTCTGTATTCCGTTAACGGTGAAAAGGACAGCTTTCGCGCGGTTCTGCTCCTTTTGCAAAGGTCTTTGATTCTTTATCGGGGCAGTAGGCCGTTGCACGGCGTTTAGTGACCGGACAGATCATCAGCGTGACCGTGCTGGCAGATGGCTCATCTTTCCCGATTGTCTTGTCCGGCGGGAGTTCAGGCTGAGAACGCTGCAGCTCGGTGTCATCCTGCCAGGTGCCGCTCAGCGGAGTCGGTGTAGGCGTAGCGCGTGGCGGCAGGTCGATCTCGTCGAGCGTTTCAACTATGCCCGGCAGCATCGAGCGGTTTGGGACCGTGCCCGCGACAAACAGCTCAACCCGTCGAAACTCGGCTGGAATATCAGTCACAAATATCTCAACCGGATCGGGCGGCGGCTCTTCGTAATATTGGGCAAGGTTGGGATCTTTTGAAAGCGTAGGCATCGGGATTGGCGTCGGCGTAGGTGTGGTGTCGGCAAAAGTATCTAGTTCGCGGATCAGTGCGCCGTTGCGGATGTCGATTTCCGCCTTTCGGATGTTTGCCGGCATCGTCCAGTCGCTATTCCATTCGGGATGCTGGGCGAGTGCCACCTTCATAAAATCTGCCCATACCGGCATCGCCGAATCAGAGCCTTTCATCCCAAGATCATCACCGTTATCGAATCCGACGTAAACGACCGTGATAAGTTCCGGTGTAAATCCGACAAACCAGCCGTCACGCGATGTGCCGGTTTTCCCGGCAAATGCGGTCTGGCCGGCATTATTTCTAAAACCCCAGCCTTGAGCCTGGGCAGCCGTGCCGCGGTTTATCACGTCTTTCATAATGTCGTCCATTATGTAGGCGACATCGGGACGGATGATATTTTTGCGATCAGGAGCAACGGCCGTAATGGTGCGGCCATTGCCTGTGGAGACCTTTGTGATCGGCATCGGTAAAACCCGGTCGCCGAGATTTGCAAACATTGAGTACGCCGTCGCCACCTGCAACGGCGTGGCCTCAGCCGTGCCGAGAGCCATCGACGGATAGGCTTTGTCGACCTTAGGCAGACCCGCCTTATGGGCGAGCGCCATCACTGTACCGACATTAACCGACATTGCAATATCGACCGTGATGACATTTTTACTTTTCACCAGGGCGTCGCGCAGCGTTGTGTCTGCATTTGAAAAGAAATTGCCGTAATTGCCGGGCGTGTATGAGTCCTGATTAAACGTAAAGGTCTTTTTCTCATCCTTAAAAACCGTTGCTGCAGTAAACTGCCTCGAACTCGAGTCATACGCCGAATTGATCGCCGCCGCATAAACAAATGGCTTAAAAACCGAACCCGGCTGCCGCATCGCATCGGTCGCGCGATTAAACTGGTTCTGCTGATAATCGCGGCCGCCAACCATTGCGACGATCTCGCCTGTCTTTGGGCGGATGGCAACCAGAGCGGCATTTAATCCCTGCTTTTTCGGAAAATATTTATCGAGACCGGCAAGGCGTTTGTTGACAATCTCATATGCCTTTTTCTGTAGATCGGGATCAATCGACGTGTAAACACGCAAATGCTGTAACGCCTCAGGGTCGCTGACAACAGTCGGCAATTGCTCGATGACATACTGCGAAAAATATGGCATTCCCTGTAAATCTCGCGCGCTTGAGATCTGCTTTAGCTCGATATCTACTGTGCGGCCCTCGGCGAGTTGCTGCGTCGTGATATCGCCGGTCTCGGTCATTGATTCGAGTACCTGATTGCGTCGCTCCTTGACGCGTTCGGGATTTTTGTACGGATTGTAGCGGTTTGGGCTGCGGATGATACCGGCGAGAAACGCGGCCTCGGGCAGGGTCAATTGCGAAACATCCTTTCCAAAATAAGCGTTCGACGCCTCGCCGACGCCATAGATCGATAGTCCCGACTGCTGGCCGAGATAGATCTGATTTGCATAAAGCGTAAAAATCTCCTGCTTCGACAGCCGCGTTTCGACGATCAGCGACATATACGCCTCGGTGGCCTTTCGCGTGTATGTTTGCTCGCGGGTAAGCAAAAGGTTTTTTATCAGCTGTTGGGTAATCGAGGAACCACCCTGATTTGCTAGCGGTGAATCAATATCGCCCTCATAACGCCGCCAGGCTGCGCGGGCGATGCCTCGAAAATTTACGCCGTAGTGTTCAAAAAAAGCCCGGTCCTCGGTGACGGTGATCGCCTTGACGAGATGCGGCGGGATGTCGTTAAAGGTCACGGTCTTGCGCCGCCCATCGCCCTCGGCGGCGATGGAACTGAGTATTTTGGGTTCTAGTTTTGTCTCGGCGACCTGTGTTTCAGAGTCGCGGTCGCCAATCGCAGCGACGGTTTTAGAATTTTTAGAGAATTTTACGGTCAGCGAGGGAAAGACCTTTATACCGTCGATCATACCCGTCATACCCGGTTCGACCGCCACGACATCGCCCTCGATTGAATAGCGGCTGCGCGATGCGTCAGCCTGATTATTTTTTTCGATATAACCGGCGGATTTTAGATAATCGACGAGCTCAGTGGGCGTTATTTCCTCACCGGCCTTTAATGTTTTTGGGGCCGAGTATATCCCGGCCGATGCCGTATAAACCTCGCCGCTGAGCAGTTTTTGATCGATTCGGTCAGAGAACTCAAACCAATAATAGGTTGCCGTCAAAAACACTCCGAGCAACAGAAAAGACGCTATCGAGATCGTCCAGGCATTAAAAATTGCCCGCATAATCCGACGAAACCGTGTCGGCGGCGGTGCCTGATACGCAGCAGCGCGCCGCTCTCTAACCCAACCTCTCGGCGGCAGCTTAGATCTGTTTGGTTTAAATGTATTGCGGTCGGACATTTTTTGGACGGAACGAAACGGAAGAAGGGAGGACACATCCGCTATTTAAATTCTATCAGATTATGCGGGCTTGCTGTCCAGCTATTTATACCCTTTAATTTAGATATGAAGATTCTCGTCACCGGCGGCAGCGGGTTTTTAGGTACGCACGTCCGCAAATACTTTAATGCCGACGACCTTTCGCGACGATCCAATCTAGACATTCTTAGCCTCAGTGATGCGAGTATTGTCAAGGATTACGATGTCGTTATTCATCTCGCAGCCCATCTCGACAAATCGCCCGATAACGCCGCAAATGTCTTTATGACAAATGTTGACGGGACGCTTAACCTGCTCCGCGAGATGAAGGAGAACTCGGTGTTTATATTTGCCTCTACCAAGGATGTTTACGGCAGATTTGCTGATAATTATCCGCAGGTAAATGAGAATTGTCCGACGCTTTTCGCTGGACAGTCAGCACTCGAATGGTCAAAGCTGATCGCCGAGCGGTATGTTGAGTATTATGCAAATGCGAGGAATTTTCGCTCGTGCATATTTCGGCTCTCGACGGTATATGCACCTATTACGCAGTACAACACGCCAAATTTCGTCGGTCATTATGTCGAGGCGATCAATCTGGGTGAGCGTCTGCAACTGCCCGGCGGCGGCTCACCCATGCGAGATCTGATGCATGTTGACGACCTCTCACGGGCCTGCGAGGCATTCACCGAATCGATCATCCGCCACGGCCTCTACAACCTAGGCGGCGGAACTGGGAATGCAATGACCCTAAAAGAACTCATCGCCCGTCTCGAAGAAGTCTCAGGCCTGCAAGCCGTCATCGACGACGAAAACCCGCTGCCTGCCCCGACCCCGATGAACTATGTCACCGATATAAATTTAGCGTCGCTGGAACTTGGGTGGAAACCGGCAATAGGGCTTGGCGCCGGGTTAAAAACTCTTTTTGAATGAAGATACTCGTTCGAGGAACAAATTGGATTGGTGATGCTGTGATGTCTGTTCCGGCTTTGCGGGAGCTGCGGCGGATATTTCCTGATGCGCAGATAACGCTGCATACGCGGTCGTGGGCTGACGGGCTGTTTCGCGATGCTGAGTTTATCGATGACCTGGTGACATTTGATAAGCATCGCTGGAAATTAAAGGACGTTTACGATAACTCAGAGTTTCTGCGAAATGACGAATACGATCTGGCCCTGCTATTGCCAAATTCGTTTGAGTCAGCGTTGACGGCATTTCTTTCACGGGTGCCGCGTCGGTTCGGATATAACAGAGACCTGCGCGGGCTGTTACTGACCGATCCGATTGCCGTTCCCGAATGGAAAACCCGGCGGCACGAGGTTTTTTATTATCTCAATCTCGTCTCAGAGATCGAAAAGCGAATGCTCGGACGAGATACAGTTTCTGGAGCGTTTCCCAATATTTCGCTTGAGGTCGCAGACGAGCGAATATTCGAGGCAAGTCAAAAGCTATTTGAGTTTGGCGTCGATCCGCTAAAGAAAACGGTCGCTCTCGGCATCGGCTCGACAAATTCGCGAGCAAAACGCTGGCCCGCCGCCCGTTACGCCGAACTTAACGACCGGCTGCACACCGAGGGTGGCGTAAATGTAGTTCTGATCGGCTCAAAAGACGAGATCGATGCAGCAGATAATGTTGCGGAGCTGTGCAGGAATAAACCCGTAAACCTCGCCGGGAAAACCGACCTGGCTGAGGCGGTCGCCACTCTTGGCACGGTCGATTTGCTTATTTCAAACGATATGGGCCTCGCCCACGTTGCTCCTGCTGTTGGAACGCAGACGATTGTCATATTTGGCCCGACAAATCCATTGACAACCCGTCCGTTTGCCGAGAATGTTGAGGTCATTAGAAAAGAAGTTGAATGTTCACCATGCATGCTGCGCGATTGTCCTATAGATCATCGGTGTATGACGTGGATCAGCGTCGATGAAGTTTACGCGGCGGCGTACCGGATTTTTAACGCAAAGTCGCAAAGTAGCGAAGACGCGAAGGAAGAAGATGATTTAATGATTGGTTAAGCTGCCGAGTATTTCCTTTGCGTCTTCGCGGACTTTGCGTCTTTACGTTAAAATTTCTTAGCCGTATGAAAAGACCAGCAGTATTCATTGACCGCGACGGAACATTGATCGAGGAAGTAAATTTTCTCTCTCGGGTCGAGGAGTTGCGCATTTTCCCTTTCACGCCACCCGCCATCAAGCTGTTAAAAGATAACGGCTATCTCATCATCGTCCTCACCAACCAATCCGGCATCGCCCGCGGCAAATACACCGAGGCCGATATGCACGCTATTCACGATCAAATCCAGATCGAACTCGGCGGAGCGATCGACGCATTCTATTTCTGCCCGCATCTACCAAGCGCAGAATGCGAATGCCGCAAACCTGGTTTAGGGATGATAAATGCGGCGATCGCTGATTTTGAAATTGATATGTCAGCGTCGTGGATGGTCGGAGATAAAAAGATCGATGTCGAGACTGGGGAAAATGCGAATATTCAGAGTGCACTAGTTTTGACGGGATACGGCTTAAAACATCAACCAACTCTCAACCATCTTCCTACCGTCATATCTGAAACGTTGGCTGACGCCGCTCATCGCATACTCGCTTCAAATACAGCCTAGATCCGTCCAAAATCATCATCCAGCCTGACAATATCATCCTCGCCAAAGTAATCACCGGTCTGCGTTTCAATAAAGACCAGCAATTCCGTTAAGTGGGCGTTTTCGACGCGATGTGCGTCGCCAAGGGCGATATCAACCGCGTCACCGGCACTGACTAGCGTCTCAACGCCGTTTAATGTTACTTTAGCAGTGCCGCGCACGACGAACCAATGCTCGGCGCGACGGGAATGGCGTTGATAGCTCAAACGCTTTCCGGGCAGCACCTCGATTCTCTTTACTTTATAATTTTCGCCCTCGTCCAGAACGGTAAAGCTGCCCCAAGGGCGCTCGTCAAACACAGGCGAATTGCTCGATTTCAATTTGCTCTCCGGCATGATATGCACAGTTTAGACGATAAAGCCGTGTCCGCCAATTTGCGGCCGATGCAAAAGATACAGACGCTCATCGTCGGGCGTTTGATGGTGATCTTTTTGCTGCTGGTCACGAGCTGGATATGGTACAGCGGTACGCTGCGGCTGTCATTTGATAACTTTCCGCAGGGGCTGTTTCTTGTCTTTGTAATATCGGTCGGGCTGACGATCCTTTATTTTATCCTGCTCAGGCTGAGCAGCACGTTTGCGTGGCAGATAAGCGTTCAATTTTTTCTTGACGCACTTTTAATAACGTGGCTTATCTGGCGGACGGGCGATCTGTCATCGCCTTACATCACACTTTACATCGTCCTGATCAGCGTTGCGAGCTTTTTTATGCGGCCGCTCTCCACGCTTTTGATGGCAGTCGTTTGCTCGGTTTTGTTTATTCTACTCGCACTTCTATCTGTGAATGCGGTGATTGAAACGTCCGGCCCCGAACAAGAGATCGGCAAGGCCGTTCAGATCGTCAGCTTTCACGTCGTTGCCATGCTTGTGGTCGGGCTGCTGGCATCACGCCTATCTGATCGCCATTCGTCGGTCGCGGAACTCGAGGAAACGTCCAAAAATCTGGCCAGTCTGCGAGCTCTCCACGAGCGCATTGTCGAATCCATCCGCTCGGGCCTTGTCACAACCGACCTCGACGGCAACATCTACACTTTCAATTCGGCCGCGACCGAAATTACGGGATATCGCCTCGATCAAGTGCAGGGCAGCTCGATTTACAATCTTTTTGGCGACATCAGAGAGCCGATCGACCTGTCGCTGGCGGCGGCCGGCGGCGGCGATCAGATACCGCGATTTGAATCCGATCTGGTCACTCCTGATGGTTTTGCGGTGCGAATCGGCTATAACGTATCGCTCCTTTTTTCCGAGGCCAATGAGGCGTCGGGGCTGATAATAACGTTTCAGGACCTGACCGAGATACGCTCGATGGAGGAAAGTGTCCGCCGCAAAGACCGTCTCGCCGCCGTCGGCCGTGTCGCCGCCGGACTCGCACACGAGATCCGCAACCCGCTCGGTGCGATGCGCGGGGCCATACAGGTTCTCGAATCCACCACTCCCCGCGAATCGAAGCAGGCGAGCCTGATGGACATCATTCTAAAAGAGTCGGATAGGCTAAACAGCATCATCACAAATTTCCTCGGCTATGCCCGTCCGGCGGCGGTCGATTTTGCTGAAACTAATGTTTGCGAGGCTATCAAGGACACTATCACTCTGCTCAGGCATAGCCCGGATGTTCGCGAAGATCACATTTTGCAGGACGATCTCGGCGATGAGGCGGTCAATATATCGGCTGATTCGTCACAGTTAAAACAGATTTTTTGGAATCTCGCCCGTAACGCCCTGCAGGCTATGCCCGATGGCGGTACGCTGCGTATCGGTCTTGAAAATATTCCAAATAACCGCATCCGCATTGTGTTTGAGGATACCGGTCGAGGGATGACACCTGATCAGGTAGAGCAGCTTTTTGAGCCGTTTTCAAATTCGACCACCGGCGGCACCGGTCTCGGGCTGTCGATCGTCTATCAAATCGTCAAGGATCATAACGGCGTCATTAACGTCCGCAGCATCGAGGGCAAAGGCACGACGA
Source organism: Pyrinomonadales bacterium (assembly GCA_038257355.1). Lineage (GTDB taxonomy): Bacteria > Acidobacteriota > Blastocatellia > Pyrinomonadales > Pyrinomonadaceae > OLB17. The sequence continues at coordinate 22,798 of JBBSJK010000053.1, forward strand.
TCACCGTCGAACTGCCAAAAGATAACCGACGCATCGCCGGCGAACAGCTCAAAGCCGCCACAAACTTAGCCGAAGTCTCAAGGCTTAAGAGTTTTTTAAAGGTCGAAAGCAAAGAAACTGGCGTATCGTCTTGAATTGCGAAGAGCAACTTTGTGACAATAAAGACTAGCGTACGGCATAAAAATTTAACGCAAAGACGCTAAGGAGCAGAGACGCAAGGGTAGGTACAAACCTACCTTTCAAGTAAATCTGCTAAACATTAAATTTTCTTACTTTGCGTCTTGGCGACTTTTGCGACTTTGCGTTTAAAAGTCTTCTCTTCATTTTGTACTCATGGCAAATATATTAATCGTTGACGACGAGCAGAGTTACCGGCAGCTTTTGACCCTTGTTTTTGAGGAGCAGGGCAATACGATCCGCACGGCGATGAACGGTCGGCAGGCTCTCGATCTGTTGGCGGCGGAGCCGGCGGACGTTATCATCTCGGATGTCAAAATGCCTGATATGGATGGTATCGAGATGCTGCGTGCCGTTCGCGAGACGCTACCTGATCTCGGCGTCATCTTGATGACCGCGTTTGCCTCGGTCGAGACCGCTCGCGAGGCGTTTAAGCTAGGGGCCGATGATTTTATCCAAAAGCCGTTCGACGTCGAGGAATTAAAACTCATCGTCAGAAAAACGCTTGAGAAACAAGCTCTTATAAATGAGAACCGCGCTTTCAAACGCGCCCAGCGTGAACGCGGCAGCGTCAAAAACATCGTCGGCACATCAGCCAAGATGAATGCGATCTATCAAATGATAGAGACGGTCGCCGAGGTGCAATCAACCGTGCTCGTGACCGGCGAGAGCGGCACAGGTAAGGAACTGGTGGCGAGAGCGATCCACGATCTCAGCCCGCGGGCCGAGAAGCCGTTTATCTCGATTAACTGCGGAGCCTTTACCGAGACTTTGCTCGAATCCGAACTTTTTGGTTATGTCAAAGGTGCATTCACCGGAGCAAATACAAACCGAAAAGGTTTATTTGAAGCGGCGCATAACGGGACGATTTTTCTCGATGAAATCGGCGAGATGTCGCCCGCGATGCAGGTAAAGCTGCTCCGCGTCCTGCAGGAGAGGCGGGTTCGCCCCGTCGGGGCACACGACGAATTGCAGGTCGATGCCCGCGTCATCGCGGCCACCAACCGTGATCTAAAGAAGATGACCGAGGAAAATACATTTCGTGAAGACCTCTTTTACCGCGTCTCCGTTATCCCGATTCATCTGCCGCCTCTGCGTGAGCGGGCCGAGGACATCCCGGACCTGATCGACCATTTCGTCCGTAAATTTAACGATCAGGCCGGTAAGAATGTGACGATGTCGCCAAAAACCGCCCAAATCCTCGAAAAATACGCCTGGCACGGCAACGTCCGCGAGCTCGAACACACTATCGAACGCGCCGTCGCCCTCGAACGCACCAGCGAAATTCAACCCGAACAGCTCCCCGATCACATCTCAAACTACAATCCACAGCGGATCAGCAACGAATTTAACCTGCCCGACGACGGCATCAATCTCGTCAGTCATCTCGAAAATCTCGAAAAAACCTACGTAGTCGAGGCCCTCCGCCAAACCGGCGGAAACCAAACCAAAGCCGCCGAACTGCTAAAAATGCCCGTCCGATCGTTAAGACATCTTTTGGATAAACACAGCATCCGCAACCTCACCGCACAAATGCGGGGAAATGAATAATCGCATCAATCCGCATTGCAGAAGCGCTCCAGTGCAGAAGCCCGCATTGCATCATTCCGAACTGCAGAAGCCCGCACGAAGTAAGGGCGTTCCCCCTCCGCATTGCAGAAGCCCGCATTGCAGAAGCCCGCACGAAGTAAGGGCGTTCTCCCGACACCACCACCCGACACCACACAGAAGCCCTCCATTGCAGAAGCCCGCACGAAGTAAGGGCGTTCTCCCGACACCACCACCCGACACCACACCGCAGCCCTCCGTTGCAGAAGCCCGCACGAAGTAAGGGCGTTCTCCC
>JBBSJK010000054.1:0-24503 GCA_038257355.1 Pyrinomonadales bacterium
CAGGCTCCTAGGAGTAAAAGTTTTACCAAGAACTCTATAAATTACTTTTTTGGTGGTGATTTTTTTTTATTTTAAAATTCCAGGGGTTTGCGCACTAATTTTGGGGTGTTTTTAAATGTGGCACGTGCCACAATTTAAACATTTTAAGTAGCTTTGTACTGTAAATACAGGGTTTTGGGATTTGCGAGGTGAGCTTTTGGGGAAATTCAAAGGGCTGGATTGGTACAGTTAAAGTTGGCGTTTGATCGCTGATTTTGGGTAGTTTGGTACAGTTGTTTTGGCACTTTGGTACAGTTGTTTTTGGCAAATGTGTCAGTATGAATTTTGTTTTGGGAAAACAAAATGGTTCAGCCATTTCAGCAGCACCAGGATAGCGATTTTACGCTTCCTAAATCGGCGGCCTCGGCGTTAAAATTATTTTAAACGCAAAGATTAACGCTGAGAAAAATGTTCCGCCTGTAAATCTCCGGGATTATCACGATCCTTATAGTAAGACGGTTATTCAAAGAACTCTGATATTAATGCTCTAGTAAAGAATCTCTGATATCTATTTATTCAACAAGTCGTTAGGAATCGAAAAGCGTCGCAACGACGCCGTTTTTCATAAGCGACTCAAGCCCGAAATGCTCGTATGCGAGACGGGTTGCCATTCGTCCGCGCGGAGTGCGGTTGAGAAAGCCGATCTGCAATAAATACGGCTCGATCATCTCCTCGATCGAGTCTTTTTCCTCATGGATTGCGGCTGAAAGTGTACTCAATCCGACCGGGCCCCCTTCGAATTTTTGGATGATCGTCCTGATAAGTTTGGCATCGGTTTCGTCGAGGCCGTAGCTGTCCACCTCCATCCGGTTCAGAGCGTCGCATGCCACGTGTTCGTTGACATGGCCGTCATGATCGACCTCTGCAAAATCGCGTACCCGCCTGAGCAGACGGTTGACGATACGCGGTGTCCCGCGACCGCGGCGGGCGATCTCGTGCGAACCCGATTCGTCGATACCGACCTTTAATATACCCGCCGAACGCGTGACTATAGTCTGCAGATCGGCCACGTTATAAAAATCCAGATTAAATACAATATTAAATCTCGCCCTGAGCGGGGCTGTCAGCATCCCCGGTCGCGTCGTCGCCCCTACAAGCGTAAATTTTGGCAGATCAAGGGTTACCGACCGAGCCGCCGGGCCTTGACCGATCATTATCGGCAGGCAGTAATCCTCCATGGCCGGATATAAAATCTCCTCGATGGCAGGATTGAGCCGGTGGATCTCGTCGATAAACAGCACATCGCCCTCTTCTAGATTGGTCAGGATCGCAGCAAGATCGCCGGCTTTTTCGATGATCGGTCCCGAGGTTGTCTTGAGCGACGAACCCATTTCATTTGCTACGATGTTCGATAGCGTTGTCTTGCCTAATCCCGGCGGGCCAGTCAGCAGTATGTGGTCGAGCGCCTCACGCCGTTTGAGAGCGGCTTTCATAAAGATACGAAGGTTTTCCTTGACCTTTGTCTGGCCGATGTATTCCAAGAGTCGAGATGGGCGCAATGAAGCGTCGAACTGACTTTCGTTATCCGGCAACGCATCATTCTTAATATTTATTCCCTCGGCAGTTGTCATAATTTAATACAAAGTCGCAAAGAATTTCTTAAGCAAAGCCGCAAAGCCCCAAAGCCGTTAAGTTAGAACTAAAAGGACTGTGCTCTAAATGCTTTTTGATACTGCTCGTTTTTGCGTCTTTGCATTAATAATTCCCTTCAAAATAATAGCCCCTTGTGATACAAAGCCAAAATATCCATCGAGAATGCGACCGTGCAGTGCAGTACGAGGCCAAGCCAGATGGTGCCGTTTTTATAGCTAAGCCAGCCGAGAAATATCCCTGCAAATATTGCCGCGAATGCCTCGGGCATCGGTTTTTGAAAATGAATCATCGTGTAAGGCACGGTCATTATCAGAATCGAATATAGCCCGAGCGACGGCTTGAGACTATGCAACAAAAAGCCGCGAAAGAAAAATTCAAGTCCAAAAAACTGCAGAAAATAAATGAGTTCCCAGATCAAAAGCGTTGAACTAAGATAAGGTGCGCCATTGTAAACCTGTAAAAAAGGATATTTAGCCGCAAAGCTTGCGGTCAGAGACATTAAATAGACAACCGGTAGCATAACTGCGATACAAACGGCGAGCAATTTTACAAAACCTTTTTCGACGGTAAAGGCGAGGCCTATCTCGCTGAGGTTTCGCTTTTGCACATATTTTACAAATAGCGCCGGTATCACAAAATAGAACAACATGGATACAAAAACCCACCAGACAAGGCTATATAGATTGTTATCGACCGGCTGTGCCGCCCTCTCGCCGATCTCAGCAAAACTGGTGTTTGCAGAGATAATGTTGAGGTAAAAGGGGTTCTTGAAATATGTTATACACGTCAGTCCGATAGCGGCGTACAAAAGGGCAAAAGCCGCACGGCGTTCGAGGGAAACGAGGTCGATTTTGATCTGGCTGAGAATTTGGAGCATCGAATGATGTCTTCTTTTCGGGCATAGCCCCACCTAGAGCGGCAAAGCCGAAAGGCAGGAAAATTTTATTTCGCCAATATCTGCAAACCTCTCCTGAGCAGCTTTTGAACCGATATTTCAATGCCTTCGCCAGCGGCTTGGTTGAGCGCTTTTTCTGCAGAGTTCTTGTGATAGCCAAGATTTATCAAAGCCGAAAGTGCGTCCTCAAATATCAAATCAGATGGCAGGCTGGCACGCGATGCCGCATCGAGTGTCGCACCGCTCTCGGACATCTCGCCGACCTTATCACGCAACTCGATAACGAGTCGCTCGGCAGTTTTTAGCCCGACGCCGGGAATGGATTTGAGCCGGGCGAGGTCATTTGAGCGGATCGCCATTATTATCTCGTCTGCGCTCATGCCAGAAAGCATTGCAATACCCGATTTGGGCCCGATACCCTGAACCGAGATCAAACGAAGATAAAGGTCACGTTCGCGCAAGGTTTTAAAGCCAAAAAGCTGGATTGCATCCTCGCGGACATGCGTATAAATTCTTAGCTGAACCTCGGCACCCACATCGCCCAGCTCATAAAATGTCGTAAGCGGTATCGATACTTCATATCCAACCCCGCCGACATCGACGATGGCCATATTTGCCTGTTTTTCTAAAAGTGTGCCAGAAAGGTAAGCGATCATTTGTTTCACTCGTGAAACAATAATTGTAAAGCAAATCAAATGTGAGGGCAACGGCTCGTGCGGCTTCGGCAACATAATAAGGTATCGCAAACCGGTCATTTGAAAAATTTAGCTTTGAGCTCTGCGTACAAAGGTATAAAATAGATTTAGCGGATGAACAGATGACCGCGATTGTAAGTAATTATCTTTAGAAGTTGAGAGGTAACAATATTCATGTATAGCAAGGGATTTATTAAACGGATGTTGCCGTTTTTCGCGACTTTCGCGGTCGGCCTTTTTATCGCCAGTTTTTTTGTGAGCATTACGGCTCCGACATTTCGAAAAAACGGTCATGGTAAACGTCATCACGAGATGAAGCGTCTGCGCTACGAAAACGAGCAATTACGCAATGAAAATTTGCGTCTAAAAAATGAGCTCGAGAATCAGAGTTTTACGATGTCGGAAATTCCACGCATATCGCATGAGAAATTTAAGGGCCGCGGACCCGAGTTTCCGGTGGAGGGAACGCTGGCACCGACTCGTGCTCCGCGAATCGAAAGGTAGTTTTATTTAGTTTTTTCATCAATTGAAACCACAGGTTTACGCGCCGCATCTGCGATGTGTTAAGCTGTGGTTTTCTAGTCTTAAATGGGGGTGTTTTATGAATTTAATTGCTGTATTGAAACGCGTTTTACCATTTTTTGCGGGTCTTGCCATAGGTATTGTTCCGGCCTGGTTGTTGTCATCGGCAAATTCGTCGCCGGTTACGTCTTTTCAACCTGAATATTCACATGGCCGCACGTTCTGTAAGAGTCGCTCCGATTACCCTAAGGCGGTCGGGGGCAAACCGTTTGACGGAGATAAACTTCGAATTTATCATAAGCCAAAACCGGGCTACACGGATGAGGCCCGACTGGGCAATGTTGAAGGCACAGTCGTGCTTCGCGTCGAATTTCAGGCTTCGGGACAGATCGGTTCGGTTGAAGCGGTGACCACGCTGCCCGACGGTTTGACCGAACAGGCAATCGCTGCAGCCCGGCGGATCGAATTTGATCCCGCCGAACGCGACGGGATTCCCGTAACTATTGTAAAACAGGTCGAATATAGTTTTTCGATCTATTGATCTTAATGGAAGAATCGCAGGCCAGAAAGCTGATCATCGAGATCGGCAAATTGCTGTATGAGCGGAGCTATGTGGTTTCGTCAGATGGTAATGTGAGCATTCGTATGTCGGAGAATCGCGTACTCGCGACGCCGACGATGATGTGCAAAGGCCGGATGCGTGAGGAAGATCTCGCCGTTACTGATATGGACGGGAAACCCGTTTCGGACAAACGTGCTTCGTCCGAACTCGCGATGCATCTGCTGATCTATAAGATGCGCCCCGATATTAAGGCAGTTTGCCACGCTCACCCGCCGCACGGAACGGCATTCGCGGTCGCCGGTCTCGCTATCGACAAACCGATTCTATCCGAGGTTATTTTGACACTTGGCTGTGTGCCGCTGACGGATTATGGAACGCCCTCGACGGACGAGTTGACTGATGCGATGAAACCGTATGTCGCTCACCATAACGCCCTTTTAATGGCGAATCATGGTGCAGTCGCCTATGGCGAAAACCTCTGGCAGGCCTTTGACCGGCTTGAGACACTAGAACATACTGCTAAGATCGCGATTCTCGCAAAAGCCCTCGGCGGTGCCAACGACCTGCCCCAGGATGCGATCGAAAAGCTAATAAACATCAGGGAAAAAGCCGGCTATCTTAAAGAAAATGCCCGCTGCCAAGCCTGCGGCTATTTGCACGAAGCAAATATCACTTGCGATCTCGACGTTTCATATCCAGACAAATCGAACTTAAGCGGGCAAAAAATCTCTTTTACAAGAGAAGAATTGATCGAACTTTTGAGCCAAGCCGCAAAAGTGGGGTAAACTAACTAAACATCTGATTCTACATAAACACTCAGGAGCAAAACTAAATGCAAGAAGCATTGGGAATGGTTGAAACTAAAGGCCTGGTGGCTGTGATCGAGGCAGCCGACGCTATGGTCAAGGCTGCAAATGTGACTCTTATCGGTTACGAAAAGATTGGGGCAGGATTTGTTACGGCTATCGTTCGCGGCGATGTCGCCGCTGTTAAAGCTGCGACGGATGCCGGGGCTGCAGCGGCCCGCCGGGTCGGCGAACTCGTTAGTGTTCACGTCATTCCGCGTCCACACTCGAGTGTAGATGAGACATTACCGATAGTGAGGAAAGGATAGTTAAAAGTTTATGGCTCAAAGTTCAAGTTTTTTTCTTGCAGCTTTGAACTGAGAACTTGAACTTTGAACCTAATGATTATCGCACGCATAATCGGCACAGTCGTGTCCACGCAAAAAGACGAACGACTGCACGGGAAAAAACTGCTCATCGTGAGGCCCATCAACCTGGATGGCTCCGACCAGAGCGGTTATGTAGTCTCTGTGGACACGGTCGGTGCTGGCTTTGACGAAAAAGTAATTATTGTCAGTGGGTCGTCAGCTCGATTGGCAGAGGGCAACAAGGATTGTCCGGTCGATTCGGCGATCATCGGCGTGATTGATGAAATTGACTTCGTCGGATAGTCCGCTGAGTTTATAGAGTTTTAAAGTTATTGGGTGTATTGGAACTGACCGATCTTAACCGAACTCTATAACTCTACGGACTCAACAAAGTCCTAAACTCAAGAAAATGCAGATTGCCCGCGTCATCGGAACCGTAGTAGCAACCGTCAAAAATACGTCTCTCGAGGGACGCAAATTTCTGATTGTCCAGACACTCGATGCCAATCTAAAATCAAAGAGCACGCCGACAATTGCCCTCGATGCGGTTGGCGCCGGTGTCGGTGAATTAGTATTTTGGTGCCGCGGTAAAGAGGCCTCATTCCCATTCAAACGCGACGAGACACCGACCGACTGCACAATCGTCGGGATAATCGATTCAGACACACATGTTTATCAGAAGATAAAGAAAGTAAAAGGTTAAAAGTGAAAATTAAAAAATAATTAGTCTGATTACTTTTTACTTTCTTTATTTTCAATAACTTAAGTATGCTCCTAGCTCGTGTTATCGGCAATGTAGTTGCAACGCAGAAGAATCAGCGATACGAGGGTACGCGGGCGATGCTGTGCCGTCAAATTACACCTGAAGGCGAGGATATGGACTACACCTGTATCGCTCTCGACTCAGTAAATGCTGGTGAGGGCGATATTGTAGTGATCGTTCAGGAAGGCTGGTCGGCATCGACAGCGGCGACCAAAAAGCCGGGTGCTGCTATTGATTCCGCAATTGTGGGCGTGGTCGATTACATTGATCTGTTAAAGTCTGAAAAGTAGAAAAGTAGGATGGAAAAAGACGAAATCAACAGTCTCGCCGAACGGCTCGTCCGAGCAATATCTTCAGACTCAAAATCCACTGATCTCTCATCGATTCGAAAAAGTATCGACGCAATTGGCGAGAGGCTCGACAGATTGGAATCGTATTCAAATTCAAAATTCAAATTTCAAATCCCGAATTCAATTCATCCAAGCCAAGACCGCTTTGCGATAGCCGAGGCAATCGTTGAAGGCCTTTTTGACCAAACCAATAAAGAAAAGGCTTGTACGTTCGAGCCGCTCAAGCCCTGCGATCATTGCTCGATGTGCAATTCGAGAGGGTTTTAGTTAATAGGGACCGCGAAATACGCTAAAAGACACAAATCAAGATTAAGTGTTTGTATTCGCGCATTTCGCGGTTGTAAACCCTACGGATTAGACGGGGCTGCAGGTGCGGCGGGCTGGGTTGCCGGGCGTCTCATCGAGTTTGCATCACCGACGCTGGGGGCCGATCTTGCACCGGCATCAGCTTCGAAATGAGGTTGTTCCTTAAATCCAAGCAGACTGGCCGTCAGAACCGCCGGGAATGAATTTCGCGTCGTGTTATACGATCCAACCGCGTCGCTGTAGTCAATTCTGGCGACATTGATCCGGTTTTCGGTACTGGAAAGCTCATCCTGTACTTTCATAAACGCATCGTTGGAACGCAGTGCGGGATAGTTTTCCTGCAAACTGAGAAGACGACCGATCGTGCCGCCAAAGCTATTGTTGGCCTCGATCACAGCTTGTTTTTGTTCCGGAGTTTTGTCGCCATCGGCCTCAGCCCCAGTTGCATTGGATGCATCTAGCAGTCGCGAACGAGCCGCTGCAATCTGGCCAAAAACTTCCTGTTCCTGAACGCCCGCCATCTTTGCTGTTTCGACAAGATTTGGTATTAGATCGGCCCGACGCTGCAGCGAGCTCTCAACCTTGGCCCAGCTTGTTTTTACGTTTTGCTGTTTTGAGGTCAGATCGTTGTAGCTGCAGCCGCTTAGCCCGAACGCCGCAAATAACACCATTGATAATAAAATTGCTCTTTTCATTTTTGTTCTCCTGATAATTACGTTAATAAAGCTATTCCCCGAGGGTATCGACGGCATTTATAACGTGTTCGATCTGCTCCATATATTCGCCAAAGAGTTTATTGGCGGTTAGTTCGTCTAATTTTCCCGTGTAATGATTCTCACGGATATCAAATATTTTTTCAAACGACGTCGCGTCTATATTAAGATGCCGGACAGTCAAAGCGACAATCTCGCGTCTATCCGACGGTGGGTTGACACCGTGCAGAATCAGCACGGCACGAAAGATCGTCGCAAAGCCACCTAGGCTTTCGACCATTAGTTTCCTGAGGCCATCGACCGATGTTGATGTATCAATGTATCTTCGGCGCAGGCGAATTAGATTACTTCGCAGCTCATATTCGGTCTCGTGACGCAGGTTGTGCCGCGAAAATACCAGATTAGCGAGAACGTCTGTTCCATACAAAACTTTTCTTGCCGCCTCCATCTGAGAAAATTCGATCGGAAAAACATCGCCGGCATTCTGGAGCTCTGATACGGTGAAATATACAGGAGTAGAGTTTCCGGTTCGATGCCATTCGCGCATTGTCGCGTGTGCATTTCGGAGGTCTTCGGGGCGAATTTTGTGCAGTGCAACGAGAATATCGTACTCCGATTTCTTTGGCACAAACTCTCCCGTGGCCGCTGGTCCGTATAGAATAACCGAAGCTAAATTCGACCCATGCGTCGATTTTAAATCATCTATAAAATCTGAAAAATATTGTTTCATAATATTTGAGTCTCAAGTTTTAAGATCCAGGTTACACGATAGAGCTTCAGCTGATGGAAACCGCAACTTCGAACTCAAAACTAACTTACCAATCGCCGCCGCCGCCGCCTCCGCCGAAATCACCGCCTCCGCCGAAACCACCCCAGTCACTGCCGCCACCCCAATCGCTGCCGCCTGATGAGCCACCCCAGCCCGATCCGCTCGAATTGCCAGAGTTTATTAGCATCGAGCCGATTATCCATGGAAGAGCGCCTCCTACGCCCCCGCCCCAGCTATCGTCGTCATCGTCATTTCGTCCGCCTTTATTGCGGTTAAAGATTAGCAAGAGCACGACGAGGAGCATTGCCCCGCAGCAAAAGACACCTGTGAGCGACATACCGCTCGACCGCCTTCTTTCTGCCGCGGGTTTTTGCGGTGCGGCGGTTCCGGTGGATTTACTCTGAATCGTCGCTATATAAGCGTCGATCGTATCGGAAATTCCTTTGCCGTAATTGCCTTTTCTAAACTCCGGCACCAAAAATTGCCGCTGGAGGCTGCCGACGACGCCATCCGGCAGTTCGTCCTCGAGGTCCTTGCTGATCTGTGTGAAATATTTACGGTCGTCGATGGCGACCATCATCAGGGCGCTAGGGTTATCTAGTTCTTTTGAGCCAATCTTCCAACCGCGGGCGACGGCAATCGAATAATCGAATATGGGACGCTCAGCCGTCGTTCTGACGACAGCGACGGCAATCTCGACCGAGGGATTTGTCGTTTCTTTTAGATTCTTTAGCTTTGCTTCGATCTGCTGTTTAGTAGCTTCGTCGATAACACCGGCATAGTCGTTGACAAAGCCGGTAGGTGCAGGCAGCGGGGAAGTGTTGATCGACCATGGCTCCGATTCTTGGGCAAAGGTGGTGGAACCGACGAAAATAATCGCCAAGGTTGCAATCAAAAGTTTCAATTTTACCGGCAAATATATCTTTGTCATTAAAACAGGGAATGATTTTGCCAAATCTAAAAATAAATACGAGACTGCGGACACAATGTTCGATAATTTAATTATCATCGTTTCTTAACTTCAACTATCTTAGCTCTAAAAACCCGCATTGCTGCCCGCACCGCCGGGTGAGCATTTGCGTATGCTAATAAGTCCGAGTCAGTCGGTGCTGGTCCGAGTATGGGCAACTCAACATCTTCCAGCTTTGGAGAAATTTCGTCTTTAAATTTGGCGATGTCAAAAGCCGGAACGACGGCTGCCGCCGAATTTCCATTAGACGCGACCGATTTCTGAGCAGGCCTCTCGTACACCTCATCATAAAGGGCTGCGACGATCTGGTTAGCGCCTCTTATCGGTAAAAGATTATCGCCGGTAAACATTAGTTTCTCTTCGTAGGCCTCGTCGAGCCGTTTGTCGTCAATATGCTCAAGATCCTCGGCCGATAGAGTCGGCAGCCGAACTGGCGGCGAGGTATAATGCTCAGTAACAATCGTTTTTGCAATCGGCGTGGGATTCGGCTCGGATTCCGATGGCGGAGGTTCAAAAATGGGATTGTCAAATCCGTAGTGATCGTCCGGCGGCCCATTGAAAGTTTGTGCGGCCCCGGATATCCCGATAGGATGCTCAATATTCAGAGTTTTTTTTTCCAGAACGACACTGGGCGAAACATTTTCGGCAATATTTTGAGGCAGTTTTATCGTCAGTGGATCTCCTGATGACAGGGAATCAAGGCGTTCCAGAATACTTTCAATCGTCGCAACCTTTCGCATCTCGATTAGCTTGACGAGGCCAATTTCGAGCACATATCGCGGATGTACGGCCTCGCGAAGGCTGGCCTCGGTTTCACAGAGCGAGTTGAAAAAGCGGAGCAGGTCGGCCTCAACAAAAGACGCAGCCATAGTGCGCATTTCGTCCTCGCTAAAAACGGCACCTTCCAAAAAATGCTTGTCCTCTCCAGCAACCTTGAAAACCAGCAGATCACGAAACAGACCGAGCAGATCGCGGCAGAAATTTCGCAGGTCATGGCCACGTGCTATCAGGTCGTCGACGACTGTCAATACGTACTTGGGCTGACGCTCCGAGATAGCATTTATGGCTTTTGTAAGTATTTCGACGCCCGCAAAACCGAGAGCGTTGTTCACATCTGCAGATGAGATTTTGTCACTAGAAAAGCTAATGACCTGATCAAAATTTGACTGAGCATCACGCATCGAGCCTTCGCCGGAGCGAGCAAGTTCGCGCAGGGCTTCGTCTAAAATGTCGATTTTTTCAGCACTTGCAATGAGTTTCAGACGCTCGAATATCTTTTGTATCGGAATCGTCCGAAATTCGAATTCCTGACAGCGGGATAGAATAGTCTCGGGTACCTTGTGTAGTTCGGTCGTCGCCATGATGAAAACGACGTTGCCAGGTGGTTCTTCTAGCGTCTTTAAAAGAGCGTTAAATGCCGGTTTTGAAAGCTGATGGACCTCGTCAATGATAAAAACTTTATAGCGGTCGCGGGCCGGGTTAAAGTTAATGTTATCAATGATTGACCCGCGAACGTCGTCAATGCCGGTATGAGAGGCGGCATCGATCTCGAGTACATCCATCGAACGGCTCTCTGAAATCTCGAGACAAGACGGGCAGATTGTCGGATCGGTCAATAAACACGGAGTCAGATTGGGTTTCCCATCGGTCTTGTGGCAATTCAGCGCCTTTGCCAGAATACGTGCTGTCGTAGTCTTGCCCACTCCGCGGGCACCCGAAAATAGATAGGCATGATGCAACCGGTCAAATTCGAGCGCATTACGCAAGGTCTGCGTAATTACCTCTTGGCCGGTCACCTCTTCAAAGGTCTGTGGCCGCCATTTTCGTGCGATTACCTGGTAAGACATATTCGGCAGAAACGATACTCAATTTTAGTTTAGCTCGCCCGAATTGGCAATCAGTGTTCCGAAAACACTTTAATACAGATGTTCGATTTGTACCCACATCATCGAACAACAGCCAAGCCCATTGCGTATGTTAAACTTAGTCAATCATTTATGAGTGAACTGGAAGCAACACTTCGGGTCGAAAATGTGACGAAACGCTTTGGTGATTTTACGGCGGTCAAGGGGCTGAGCTTTGATGTGCGCGCTGGGCGGGTGTTCGGGTTTCTGGGGCCGAACGGAGCTGGAAAGACGACGACGATCAGGATGATCGTCGGCATTACCGCACCGGACGAAGGGAAGATAGAGCTGTTTGGCGAACGTATGTCGGCACATCTTCAAGATAAGATCGGCTATCTGCCCGAGGAACGCGGGCTGTATAAAAAGATGAAGATTGTCGATCAGCTAAAATATTTCGCGGCGCTAAAAAATGTCTCAAGCACCGTTGCCGACAAGAGCATTGACAAATGGCTAGAACGGATGGGCCTCGCCGAATGGAAAAACAAGAAAACGTCTGATCTCTCTAAAGGGATGCAGCAAAAAATTCAGTTCATATCGACCGTGCTGCACGAACCGGATCTTTTGATTTTAGACGAGCCTTTTTCGGGGCTTGATCCGATAAATGTTGAGTTTATGATCGAGGTGTTAGCGGAGTTTAAGACTCAGCACAAGACAATCATTTTTTCTACACATCTCATGGAAACAGCCGAGCGGCTTTGCAACGACATATTGCTAATAAACAAATCGAAGAAAGTGATTTCGGGCAGTTTGCGTCAGGTGAAAGAGAGTTATGGCCGGAACATGATCGCACTGCGTGCCATCGGCGGTGAGGCTGTACTCGCAGACCGGACGCTGGTCAGCGCTATTGACGAGCATTCTGATCAAACTCATCTCGAACTCGCGGATGGTGCCGATGCAAATGTTCTTTTAAAACGTCTCGTCGAAAGCGGAGCGACTATCTCGAAATTTGAAAAAGTCGAGCCAAGCTTAAATGACATATTTATTGAACAGATTGGTGCAAGCAGTAGTTCTGAGTTCCAAATTTAGGGTGCGTCAAAATTTCACAAAAGAATTTTTAACACAAAGACCTAGAGTGCCTTAATGCAAAGGAAAGAATAAAGTAACAATTTCATATTAATCGCTGCCTTTGCATCTTAGCGACTCTGCGTTAAAACATTCTTTCTGCGGTAATTCTAAAAAAATGCGAAAGTTTTTAGCGGTAGTAAAACACGAATACAAAAAAATCGTAGTGAAATGGTCATTTTTGCTTGGAACACTGCTGCTTCCGGTGATCGCGGCTGGCTTTGCGGTTGTGCCTGCGATCATTTTTTCACTTAAAGGCGAGCCGACGCGGATCATTATAGTCGATCCGTCTAACCAAATCGCTTCGCGGCTCAGAGCAAACCTTTCTACCGATCGAATCACGGCAAAGGCCCGTCAGGCGGCTATAGACTCAGTTGGTGAAATTAACGTCCCGCAGGAAGAAATGATGAAAAGCGGAGTCGGCCAGTTGGCGTCCGGTTTTGCATTTATCGACTACGACAGTACCGGTAAATCTGAGGCAGAAATACGTCAGGAACTTAACGATAAAGCCGCCAGCGATGAGATTGACGCCTATCTGGTAATTCCGGCGGAGTTCAACGCCATAGGTGCAAGCTTTGAGTTTCGCTCTCGTAAAGCCGGTGATTTTGTAGCGATCGATACGCTTAAAGACGCTCTCAATGAGGCCGTTCGTTCGCAGCGTTTGGCGGACGCCAATATCAACGAGTCTCTTGTTAAGGACCTAAGTCAGAATGTGGCATTTGAGTCAAAATCAATCAATGAAAAGGGCGAGGAAAAAGACAGCGATATGCTATTTCTCGCATCCTTGGTGATCGGTATGATGATCTACATCACACTGACGATTTATGGCCAAGTCATTATGGGAGCGGTGGTTGAGGAAAAGGAAACTCGGATTGCGGAAATTCTGTTCTCGTCGGCCCGCCCGTTTGAGCTGATGTTTGGTAAGCTCGTCGGCGTTGGTCTCGCTGGTTTGACACAGCTTGGCATCTGGGTCGGTTCGATAGCTGCTGTGATCGGTTTTCTTTCTACTCAGTCGGACATGGGGCCGATTCTTGCCAGTCTGCCACAGATCTCGCCGTTGATGATCGTATATTTCTTTGTCTTTTTTATTGTCGGATATTTTACCTATGCTGCGATATTTGCTCTGATCGGTTCAATGGTGACGACAGTGCAAGAGGGCGGGCAATTTGCATTTCCGCCGATAATGATCATGCTGATCGGGTTCTATTTTAGCTTTGCGGTCATCCGCGACCCCAATTCGAGCCTGTCATTCTGGGTGTCGATCGCTCCGCTTTTCGCTCCGATGACAATGCCAGTGCGGATACTTGCTGAGATGCCGCCTTTCTGGCAGATCGGAATCGCCGTGCTATTAAACTGCCTAGCCATCGCCGGTCTCGTCTGGCTCGCCTCTCGCGTCTATCGTGTCGGCATGCTGATGTACGGCAAGCGGGCGACAATTCCTGAGGTGTTGAAGTGGATAAGACAAGCGTAATCAATGCAAATTTTACAATGCAAAATGAAAAATGGCTGGATAATTAAACACATTTCGTTGGTGTTTTTGTTCGCCATAACATTATCTGCCTGCAGCACACCATTGCCTGTAGTTAAGACTGCATCGCCCTCGACCTCGGCGCCGCTGCCGCCGGAGCCTGAGAGAATCGTTAAGCCGGTCAACGTAAATTTCTCAAGCTTCTCGAAAGATTGGCCGGTCGGTTGGCAGTGGATAGACCCTGATGAAATTAACAATCCGACCTCTAAGGACGTCCAGAAAGGCGTACTGCGCGTAACGATTCCAACCAAAAAAGACATGCGAGGCGATAACCGCACCGCTCCGCGTTACCTGAAGGCAATTACCGGCGATTTTCAGATTGAGACCCGAGTCAGATTTTTGCCAAAGGAAAATTATCAGGGAGCAGGTTTGCTCATCTATCTAGACTACAACAATTATATACGCTTTGAGCGTGCCTACGGCGGTGTCGGGGGCGGCGGGGAAGGTTTACGAATCGACGTTCAACGCGGGAATGAATACAAGCCTGTCGTTACACCTGCCGACATCAAGACCGACCTCAGCGAAGTCGAGCTAAAGATTGTTCGCAGCGGGGGGCTGTTTGCCGCCTATTGGCGTGAAAACGAGAATTTTGAATGGCGCGAGGCCGGTGAATTCGAGTCAGACTACCCGGACACGATACTCGCTGGTGTCTCCGCCAGTAATACGGCGCGCGCGTTGACTGCCGAATTTGTCTACATCCGCCTGCTTCCCTCTGTCAAATCTAAATGATCCCTGGGCTTATGCCGACTTACCTTGCGTAGATGATAGTGTCAATACGTTTGTTGCTAAGAATGTTGGGTTAACAACATTACCTGCGCCGTAAAATTTGTGTGAGTTAAGAAACAACAAAGGCTCGGAACTATGCGTATTGCTGTTTTGTAATGATTATAGTAAAAATGTAGCTGATTTATTGGAAATTAATGCGTCACCAGAGGAGTATCAAATGCTTGATCTTATTGGACAGCTTATCGGCGGTTTGATTGTAGGAGTTATTGCAAGACTGATATTACCAGGCCGCGAGGCTCTGCCTGACGGACTGTTGGGATGGCTCGTTACTGCACTGATCGGTGTCACCGGTGCATTTATAGGTGGTTTGATCGCTCGTTCGATCTGGGCCGGAGAAAATTATGCCGCGGGATGGGTTATGTCGATTCTTGGTGCCATTCTCTTGCTCGTCGTTGTGAGACTTCTGTTTGGTCGTGGACAGACTGCGGGCTAAAAAGTCGTCTATTAGATAGGTAGAAATCATATCGGTGCTTTAGTGTCTAGCGAAGAGTCTTTTTCAGGAAATGCCATTTTGACTAGCCCGTCGAATGCCACGTGATATGCAACGCCCTTAATTGGTATTGTCATATCTTCCTCAGTTTTGCCGGTCGAATTCGCAATCCCGACGCTAGCAAAATAGCACGACGCTCCGTGAGCGCTGGCATGACTAAGGAGAGTCTGAAAAACTGCTTCACCCTCGATGCGGCCGCGTCCGGGGTACATGGCGGTTCGCACGACAAAAAAGCCTGTTTCGCCGTCTTTATGGGCGACGATTTGCGGATGAGTCTCACGCTCTGCGAGAACATCTGCCGAATCGATCGTCCATCCGGCTTCCTGAAGCTGTTTGAAAACTATCTCTATGCCAAAGGCATGGACATCTGCTTCGGTCATCAATTCTTGTTCGATCATCGGGTTATTCTATCAAATGGGTGACAAGCTTACACGGATAAAAACCTTTATAAGCGTGGTCTGTTCTTTCTCGAGTATTGTTAGATGGTAATCTTATCCTGAATGAAAATAGACGATATAACATCTGCATGGGAACGAATTACTCCTTATATTAAACGAACCCCTCTTGAATATAGTGAATCGATCAGCCATCGTCTCGGCACGAAAGTCTTTGTTAAATACGAATTGTTTCAAAAGACTGGTTCATTTAAAGCTCGTGGAGCGTTTAACAAACTACTGACAATGTCTGGCGAAGAGCGGGCTAGGGGCGTTGTTGCCGTAAGCGGCGGCAATCATGCTCAAGCGGTGGGTTACGCATCGAGCGTACTCGGTGTCAACGCTGTTATACTTATGCCCCAGTCGACACCGCAGGTCTGTGTCGAAGCGACACGCGGCTACGGTGCTACGGTCGAACTACTTCCGACCATAGCCGACGCATTTGAAAAAATAAAAGAATATGAGGCGGATGGCCGCGTATTTATTCATCCGTTTGACGATCCGCTGATTATGGCAGGGGCCGGAACGGTCGGGCTGGAGATCATGAAGGATTTGCCGGATGTGACGGATGTGATCTTAAGCATCGGCGGCGGCGGTCTCGCGGGCGGGGTTGCAACGACGGTCAAAGCTGTTAATGGGAATGTCAGAATCTGGGGCGTGGAAACGGCTGGTGCGGATGCGATGTCGCGGGCGATAGCTGCCGGACGTCCGGTAGAGATGGATGCGATTACCTCGATTGCCAAAACGCTCGGTGCACCGCATGTATCCGAGGCAACCCTGGCTTTAACTCAAAAATATCTCGAAAGCGTTACGGTCGTGACCGATGCCGAGGCGGTCGAAGCACTCACATTCATCGCCGAACGCCTTAAGGTTATCACCGAACCGGCAGCCTCATGCACGCTCGCAGCAGCCGAAAGGCTTCGAGGCAATTTCTCACCCGACAGCAAGGTTGTGTTGATCTTCTGCGGAGGCAATCTGGGCGTCAAAGACCTGTGCAGTTATCTTACGTAGAGATCATTGTAAGTCACCGGACTATTTCAAAACTCTGAGGGAGAATTATCGTCTCCAATAACGGAGTCCAGCGGTCTGAAGCTTCGACACCGAGCTGCCATGTTTGTCCCGATGCAATGTTCATCAAAAAGATGTATTTCGCAACAGTTCCACCGACAAATATCTGATATCGCGGTACACCGTCGTTGTTATTTTTGGGAAGTTCGAGGATCGTCATTTCCTTCCAGCAAAGCCCAGTGCCGATAAATGTTTTTTGCGGGCAGCCTGAAATACTAAACACACGTCCTGTGGACTTATCTAAACGCATCGTTGTCACGCCGCTGCTTTTGGAATGTGTTTGAATGATCTCATATTTAGCGGTGTTCGGAACTGATGTGTTTGCCGGCATGATATGGTCTTGATCCTGTCCGAATGTCCCGACTGATGCAATCAAACCCAATGACAGACTAAGTATTATCATTTTCATAAAAGATCCATGCTCCTGACTTAAATTAATATATTCAACTTCAACACGTAAAAGATGAACAAAAGTTGCAGACAGAGATCTGCGAACAAAGAAAAGGCTTTGCCGAATATCAGACAAAGCCTGTTTATAAAGTTAAAATCTTCTGATTAGCCGCAGCTGGGACAGCCGCAGTCGCAGGCGATCTCTGAGATATCCTGCTCAGTTGCTTCGCGGCAATGGTCGCTGCAAAATTTATCGTCGCCGGTTATTGGGCAATTGCATATTTTGTGTCCGCAATTATGATCGTTTGTCATGCTATTTCTCCTTATATGATTTAGTAAGGCCATTATCTCGCCGGTCCGCTTGGTACGGTTACATTGATGTCAACATCTTTTTTCGGGCTATTTGTTAGAATCCCACTGTAATATACGACACCACCGATGATCGCAATTATGATTACGAAAGCTATTGCCCAAACGGCATTGCTTCCGGTGTTATTTTCATCATTCATAAATAAAAATCTCCTTTTTTGGAAAAAGAATAATTGTACAATTCAAACCCCCATCATTACTGTGCGGTAGCATACATAAATTACAAATATCATCATTATTTCGATCGTGTACATTCCCTGTCACATATATTTCTTTACGGTCAAAATTATGTTCAAATTGAACTAATTTGAACGAAGCATTACTACAATCTTTATTTGACGAAACCGAACACCGGCCAATGACGGTCTCGGAACTCAACACTGAGGTTCGCGGTGCTTTGGAGCGGCAGTTTGCGAGCGTTTGGGTCGAAGGTGAGGTGGTTAATTTTGTTCAAGCGGCTTCGGGACACTGGTATTTAAGTCTTAATGACGGAATATCTCAGATCAAATGTGTCTGTTGGAAAGGGACAAACTATCGTATTCGATTTAAGCCACAGAATGGGATCACGGTACGGGTTCGCGGCCGGCTGACTTTATATGAGACTCGCGGAGAGTTTCAACTTGTTGTTGAGTCGCTAGAACCGTCGGGTGAAGGTGCTTTGGCGGCGGCGTATGAGCAAATCAAGTTAAAACTCGATAGTGAAGGGCTGTTTGCACTAAACATAAAGCGACCGATACCGTTCTTTCCACGACGTGTTGCGGTTATCACTTCGCCAACTGGTGCGGCTTATCACGATATTCACACTGTTCTGACACGTCGGGCACGTTCGGTGAGCATTTTGCTTATACCTGCGCTTGTGCAGGGAGAAGGGGCGGCGGACAGCATTCGCCGGGCGATAGAAAGCGTCAATCAATATAATCGCACTCAAAGTATTTCGGATATTATAGATGTTCTGATCGTAGGTCGTGGAGGCGGTTCGACCGAGGATCTCTGGGCATTTAATGATGAAATGCTGGCGAGGGCCGTGCGGGCCAGTGAGATACCAGTGATCTCCGCAGTCGGACATGAGATCGATTGGACCATTTCGGATTTGGTAGCTGATTTGAGAGCAGCTACGCCTTCTGCGGCAGCTGAACTCGTGGCAAGACGTGAAGTGGATATCCTAGCGGATTTGCACTCGGTTGAAACGACTCTCACGGCGATGATCGAATACAAATTGTTAAGTTCCGGGGGGAGTGCCCGTGAATTAAATACCAGCCTGTACAGTGCTTTTTCCTCAACGGCCGAGCGGGCGAAAACACGATTTGCGTCAGTAGCCTCGCGGCTCTCATCTGCTACGTTGATTGCAACAGCGAGATCGATCTCAAATTCACTCCGAATTCTGGATCAGCGACGGCTGACCGCGATGCAAACTTCTATAAAATCAAAAAATGAGTCCCTCAATTTAGAGATGGCAAAGCTCGATACCCTTTCGCCGCTTGCGGTGCTGACTCGCGGCTATTCCATTACACAAATGGAGGACGGTACCATTTTACGTGACTCAGCCCTTGCCAAACCTGGCGATAAATTGGCCATACGGCTAGAGCGTGGGAAACTAGCTGCCGAGGTTTTGGCATCAGAGTAAGCCGAAGTATGGCAAATTATAGAGTACAAATGAATGAAGCGGAAATTGCGCCGGGGGGTACCTCAGATCGACAAAAGCTAGCCTTGGATGTGTTTTACGGTGCGGAGCAAAAATCGAGACGATTGTTCCTGATCGCGGGTACTGTGGCGGTGACGACAATCGTGGCCGTGATGGCAGCCGGTTTTCTGTACTATCAGAGTTTTAAGGGCACACCGCAATACTCACTCGCTCTGCTTGTAGATGCAGCAAAACGCAACGATAGCTCGGAAATGGCGTCGCTTATCGACACAGACGCAATTGTCGATGATTTTATGCCGCAGGTAACCAGCAAAGCCGTAGAACTGTACGGTCGTGGTCAATCCCCGGATGTGCTTCAAAAGGTAGCGAAACTGGCTTTGCCATTGTTGCCGGCAATTAAGGATCGCGCGAAGGCGGAATTGCCGCGAGTTATTCGTGAACGGACTGACCGTTTTGGCTATGTCCCGTTTTTTGCGATGGTAATGGGGGCAGAGGAATACCTGGAAATTACCGTAACCGGCAATATAGCGGTTATACAAAGCAAAATTGCCGAACGCCCACTTGAGATCAAGATGCGCCGAAATGGCGCCCGATGGCAGATCGTCGGTGTACGCGATGAACAGTTGGCCACGGCCATAGCTCGTAAGGTTGGACAGGAGATAATGGCGATCGCCGTCGGCGGCGGACGAAATGCAACTGATCAATTTGGTATCGGTAATCTTACGGACTTGTTGCGACAGGCCGAAGAACTAGTGAAATAATTATGGAAAAGCCGTTTGAAAAATCGCTCACAGAACTGGAGCAAATCGTTACAAGCCTTGAGGACGGCGACCTGCCGCTCGAGGAAAGTTTGGAACTTTTTGAGAAGGGAATCAAACTCTCACGGGAATGTCGGGCACGACTTACAAATGCTGAACGGCGAATCGAAATTCTTATGAAAGACACAAACGGAGACCTGGTTGCTGAGTCAATGACCCCGGAAAAACTGCGATGAACAACAACCGGGAACGAATGACTTCATCCCCGGTTATTCATCGCAAAATGTATTATTCGTCGCGCGAGCTGAATATGGTCAATATGTACCAGAACAATAATGCGACGCTCGCAAACAATGTCAGTGCGGCCGCGACGTGCTGGTTAGTGTTAAACCGGTGCAACACATTTGATGTCTGGTAAATTATAGACGTTCCGGCAAAGGCGACCATCACAAACGCAAATACATTGCCAAGCGAGAAACCAAACAACGCGCTGGCTATTATAAAGCCCAATGCAGCAAATCCGCCGATGGCCAAAATCGGTGCAAGCCAAGAAAAATCGCTTCGTGTCACCAATACGGTAAACGTCAGACCGGCAAAAAGCCCCAAAGCAACCACTCCCGCTTTTAATATGACGGAACCATCACCGGAAACACTAGCGGCAATCGCGAGCAACGGTACAAAGATAACCGCCTCTGCGATTATAAAGATACCGAGGCCGAAATACTGTGTGGTCACCGAGGTGTCCGATAACGCCCAGCGATTTGCAAGATATGAAATTCCCATAAACAGGCCAAGAACGAGCAGCCATCCCATAGCTCCACCCGAGAAAATAACTGAGGCTATCATCCCGGCAATTGGTGTTGCGAAGAAAACGGCTTCAACTCCGATGAAGGCGAGTACGGCCATCGCGAGCAGCAAATAGGTCTTGCGCATAAACGCAGCACGTTCTATTGGTGCAGCTTGTGCCGCTGTGTTGCCAAATGTTGTTGTGAAATCTTCCATAATTTTCCTCAAAAATTAGATGTGAAATACTGCTCTTTAGTTTACAAGCATTAGCTGCCTTTTGCGGCGGCCGAGCGGCTGCCTTTAAAGATCGATTCCACGCTCCATACTCCTGAACCGCATGACGCGATGTAAAGGAATACAAAACAATACAGAACCGCAAGTTCGCCCTTATTCACAATCGGTAAAAATGCCTGTACGTCGAAATGGCCAATAAAATAGGCTACTGCCATTGTCCCGCTTGAGATAAATGCGGCAATGCTGGTAAACAAGCCAATCATTATCAGCAAACCACCGACAAACTCGATAACTCCAGCAACGATCATTAATGTGTCAGCACTGGCGGATCCGGGCGTCGGGTAACCGAACAGCTTCTGCGTGCCGTGCCACATAAACAAAAAGCCAATTACGATCCTGAGGACCGCATAAATGTAGGTCGAATATCGACCAAGAAAACTTGTCATTAAATATTGCTCCTCTATGGAAACCAATAGTATATGGTATTACACCGTTACTCCCGCAAAAAGACGGCCCTTAATTCGGCTTACGGGGCAGCATACAGATTGCCTGACCCAACTCCGGAAATAACGTGAAACCGACGTTTTGACATTTCTTCGTAAAGCGGAAAATTTGTTGGTATTACTCATTTAGGAGTAATGTTAAAACAAAAAGGCGGCCTGAACCAAGCCGCCTTGAAGTTATGATCTTCGGTGAACAGTTATTTACTAACAGCCTTGACCGCTTCTTCCGGTTCGACACGAGCTGCTGCAAGTCCGAGTTCCGGGGCACGCCACAGGTTTGAGACCAGCAGTTCGCGGATGAAGGTCATTTCTTTTGGAAGACGGTCGTAGAGTTTAAAGAAGAGATCGTCGTGCATGGCAATTTCCTTGAGCCACATATCGCGATCAATGGTCATCACGGCGTCAAACTGTTCGCGGCTGAAATCGAGCCCACGCCAGTCCATGTCTTCATAACGCGGCATCCAGCCAAGGGGCGTTTCAGTCCCGATTGACTTGCCACGTGAGCGTTCGACGACCCATTTGAGGACACGCATATTCTCGCCGTAACCTGGCCATAGGAATTTGCCGTCTTCGCCTTTGAGAAACCAGTTGACTGAGAAAATACGCGGCGGCTCAGGTATTTGACGACCAAAGTCGAGCCAGTGGGCAAAGTAATCGCCCATGTGGTAACCGGCAAAAGGCAGCATCGCAAACGGGTCGCGGCGGACCTCGCCGATGTTCCCAAAGGCCGCAGCGGTCTGCTCTGATCCCATTGTTGCGGCCTGATATACACCGAACGCCCAATTAAATGACTGCTGGATTAGCGGGACGACGTTATTGCGCCGTCCGCCAAAGATGAATGCAGAAATGGGGACGCCTTTCGGATCGTCATATCTTTCGTCGGCGACCGGACATTGGTCGAGAGGTGCGGTGAAACGCGAATTGGGATGAGCTGCTTTCACATCGTTCGCCGGCGTCCAATCGTTGCCCTGCCAATCGATGGCGTGCGTCGGAGCGTCGCCGTCCATGCCTTCCCACCAGACATCGCCATCGTCGGTTAGAGCGACGTTGGTAAAGATCGTGTTTTCCTTGATCGACAGCATTGCGTTGGGGTTTGTCGAATAGTTTGTCCCCGGTGCCACGCCGAAAAAACCATTTTCCGGATTGATCGCGTGTAACTTACCGTGTTCATTGGGCTTAATCCAGGCGATGTCGTCGCCGACGGTCGTAATTTCCCAGCCTTCGTCTAGAAATTCCTTGGGTGGAATGAGCATCGCAAAATTTGTCTTGCCGCAGGCGGACGGGAATGCGGCGCAGACATAATCCTTGTGGCCGTCGGGCGATTTTACGCCGACAATGAGCATATGCTCGGCCAGCCAGCCCTGGGCACGGCCGAGCGTCGAGGCGATCCTCAGAGCGAGGCATTTCTTGCCGAGCAGGGCATTGCCGCCGTAGCCTGAGCCGTAGCTGACAATCGAATTTTCCTCAGGAAAATGAACAATATACTTATCCTTCGGATCCGGCGAGCACGGCCACGCGACATCGGCCTGACCGGCGTTCAGAGGCATTCCGACCGAGTGGAGACAGCGTGTAAATTCGCCGTCGCCGAGAGCGTCGAGAGCCCGCGTGCCCATGCGGGTCATGATCTTCATATTGACCGCGGCGTAGGCAGAATCGGTCAATTGCACGCCAAATTGCGAGATCGGCGAGCCAATTGGCCCCATGCAAAACGGCACGACATACATCTTCCTGCCGGCCATTGCACCACTAAATTTTTTCTTGAGAATGGCCTTCATCTCGACCGGGGCCATCCAGTTGTTGGTCGGCCCGGCATCGCCCTTGGCAAGGGAGCAGATGTAGGTCCGGTCTTCGACGCGGGCGACGTCAGACGGGTGTGAGCGGGCCAGGTATGAATTGGGCCTCTTGTCCTCGTTCAGCTTGATAAAGGTGCCCGACTCGACCATTTCCTGGCACATGCGGTCGTATTCTTCCTGCGAACCGTCGCACCAATGGACGCTGTCCGGCTGGCACAACTCTACTGCATCAGTGACCCAGCGGATCAGTTCTTGGTTGGTAACGGTTGACGGGATATTAATGTCTGTCATAAATAGATTCTCCGATCTAAGCTGTAATCGTTTTGCCTTTCTAATTGAAACAAACGGGTAATAAGACCCGTTTTTAAAGTTATTTGAATAGCTTATCACGCCATAACAAAATTGTTAACGGATGCTGATCGGTTAGGTTTTTTTTATAAAAATTTATTTTGACCGCAGATATTTCACAAAATAGTAAAAAAATCTGTGGAAATGCGATAAAACGGCACTTTGGTACAGTTACTTGGGCAGTTTGGTACAGTGGTTATACCACTTTGGTCAAAGGTCTTTTTACGGCATTTTTAGGTTTTAGCCCGAATTTTTCAGTTTTGGCAGGGATTGATTTCATAGGCCATTGCAATTTCAACTACGCTGGTCATCACAGCCGCCAAATCGATTTGATTTGCAGAATGCGGCAAATCGTATTAAACCGGGAAAGTTGTATCAAATCGGGCAAATTGTATTAAACGCGGAAAGTTGTTATATCAATTCGATCATAGCTGCGCGAAGATAGCGTTCGGGATTGAATCGCGTTCGGGCGTATCCAAACCGGATAGAACATTATTAAGTGGATAGTTAAAAATACTGAATATACGCGGCAAACTTAGCAGTTTTTCTGTAAGTTATGCCTCTCTTCGCCATCTGTGTTGAACTTGGTGGATATTAAACGCCGGGATCATGGAGTAAGACGCAGAGTTCGCAGTTATGTTTAAAGGTCTCAAATGGAGAATTTCTGATGAAAAGAACATGGCAGCAATGCATACCGGGAGCGAAGCTTGGCCGATGGTGTGTACCGCAGGCAACGCTCAATCGCCGGGGCGAGATCATGCTCAGCCGCGTCGCGTGGGAATTGCTTGGCTGTTCGTCACACGCCGTCCTGCTCTTTGACCGGGCATGTCAGACGCTCGGCATCCAACCGGCCCGCGGCCTGAGCAAAAACGCATTCCCGCTAATCCCGCGAGGCCGCCACGGCGGCCGCATCCTCGCCGCACCGGGCATCCGCTACGAATGCCTCATCACGATCAAAAAAACCATCCGCTTCAGAGACATAACCCTCGACCAGGAAGGCATCCTCCTCTTAAACCTCGCCACAGCCACCAAAGCCTACAACAGCAAACGGCTTGGCGTTAAAGGAAGCAAATCCAAA
>JBBSJK010000055.1:0-23102 GCA_038257355.1 Pyrinomonadales bacterium
ATTTGGAAAGAGAAATCAGAAAGGCGTCGCTCATGTTGGCAACGCCTTTCACTCTACTAATAGTTCACTGTTAACTAATTCATTCGTCCAGTTCACTGCTAATTAATCATTCGTCCGTAAAAATCCGGTCGTCTGGACGTACTGGAAGAATGGCGTACCTGGCGGTAGTCGGGCCGGGTCGAGGAATGTGCTGTCAAAAACCCAATTTCGGATCGGCGGATTGTAAACCGTGGTGCAGCATTTGAAAGAACCGTTATTGTTGGACGAGTTAAAGAGATTAATCAGGGAACCGCTGTAATCGAGGCGTCGGCTGGTCCATCGTTCCAGAAACCGCTTGAAATTGTGTACCCCACCGTTTAACCTGGGCGAAATTCCGCCCTGGTGGGGCGTCGCCTCGCGGCTCGCGATCGTGTCTCCAGTAATTAGAGCAAAACGCATTTGTGTGGTCGAAGCTATACGTTCGCTCTGGTTATATGGGCTGACGACAGGGGTGCTAAAACTTTGACCATCATTCCATGCATTAGAAAGAATCGTTACAGCATCCGCCACGATTGACGCGGGAATATGGGTAGCCGTGTTAAACGGGTAATACTGATCATATGGAGTATTACCGACGGACGGCGGTGAAGCTGCCGATTCTACATTGTAATTTCCTTTCACATAGACACCATTCTCGCTAGAGAATGTAAAACCTCTGGTCGCTGACGGAGTCGTTGAATTATAAATGCCGGGAATCGTGGTGCCGTTAGTGAGCCTAACGCCACGGCGATAGTATTTATGATCAACCACTGCGGCAAAATCGGGGGCCCAGGTGTGTGAGTATCTCGGAGCTTCGCAATCCGTTCCGCCTCCGGCGCAGCCAGTCAGATTGAAGTCGTCTGAATTATTCATAAATTTGCGATCGAGAGAACCATTTTTATTTACGTCCTCGCCGAGCTGCATTACGCCGTCGTTGCCGGGCGACGGAGAGTAAATATCTTCCATATCGTATTCACCGTCAAAATCCGCGTCGCCACGACGGTCTGAAACGTAGAAGACCCAGCCGGCTTCCTCCGGGATATCTGTGCTTCTGAGACCAGTACCGCCCTTTGAAACGGCAAACGGTGTATCGGTTGGAAACAGCCCGTCAAAATCACCACGCAAAAATCGTCTGAGATTTGCTACGTCAATGTCAACCAAACTCATCACGCCATTTCGCGGCAGCTGCGAGAGACTGGAGTAAAAGCTCGTGCTACGCTCGTCGTAATAATAACCCTCACGCATATCAAACATTTTGATCGGAAAAGGGACGACACCGCGGCCCGCTACGTTATTGACCGTTGCACGTTTTAAATGTGCCCATGTTTCAGTATACTGTTTGTCCGCTGTGATACCTGTTCCAAAGCGATCAAAGCTTGCTTCCGCATCGAGAACTGTACCGCACGACGTGCCGGATCCGGTCACGTCCGTGCCCGGATCTTTACAGCCTGTCTTAGTCAAAGCATCGGTGATTGAAGAAATTCGTTCTACCACGTTCATTCCAGGCGAATAATCAGCATCGCCGGAAACCGAATAGTAGGAAGAGTATGGTGTTGTACTAGTGGGAATCTGTTTGCCGGGGATTACGAACCGCTGTAGCTTTATTACCGAGCGATTATCTATGTCATGACGATTCGGTATCTGTGAAGCAGTTGCTCCAATAGGTGTCGGGTCAATCTCATCGTCATTGTCGTAAATTGAGTTCCGGGTCCCAGAAACAAACTGAGTGTCTGTGATCTGAAAATTAGTGAAACTTGATGACTGTCTTATTCTCTTCGCCGGTTCCGTAACACCCATACTTAGGAAATCCTCGGTTATGTCTTTTGTAACTATGGCTCCAGTGGTCACGTCTGTTTGTACCATCTCGACTTTAATCCAGAATTCCCGGTTGGCATTTACATGTAGTGATGATCCAGTGTAAAAGCGCTCACCGTTCACTCTCGTAGTAATATATGGATCGGTTATGAAATCTGATTGCGTCGAAACCTTTTTCATCGGTTTCGGCTGATATCCTCTTACTCTTGCGGGGGTCGGGGCAGGTGTCGGGGAGATATTCATTTCCGTGCCGGTCCCATCAATTCTGCCGTCTAATCTGATGCCACACTTTAATGAAGCTGCTACCGGCGTTATGCCAACACCAGATGCACAGCCCGGGAGTTTTGCCTGACTGTCGGCGAGTGTCACGCGAATACCAGCTTTATTTGCAAAACGCTCACCGCGAAGGATACCGTTGTCAGCCGTTGTCGCAGTTACCGGGGAAAGCGTTCCGGCATTGTTAAACAGGTCGCCGCCGGTCGAGGTGGCGATCTCTTTACCGCGTCTCACCATTTCGATCAGGTTGGTGTCCGTTCCAACGTTTAGCGGAAGTTTTAACAACGGCACCTGAGCTTGCAAGTTGCCGTCAAAAACAGCACTTTGCGATGGAAAACTGTTGTTCAGACGGCTCGGCGGCAGATCCGGATTTGGTGTATGGGCCGGAACTGGTGCCGATGGAGGATACTGAAAAATGTTGTTGGAGGCCCCCTGAGATGTGTTTAGCACGCTGCCCATCGTGGGCGTGAGCCGGACAAATGTACCAGATGCATTCTTAATAAATGTATCATCATTGGTGCTGTCACTCTGTTCCCAGTTACGCCATGTCTGAGTGATTATCTGATCGGCAGCTGTCACGCGCGAATCGAAATAAACACCTTCTGCACCGGGCGAGATAAAAAAGTTTCCATTCGAGTGGACACGCCCGCCAAAGCTAAATCTCGGGGGTCGAAACAACTCGAGATCATCATTATAGAAAATACCAAACTGAAAGATCGGAATACGGTTATTTAGAACGTTGCGCGTCAATTGGACCTGCGTTCCAATCGGATTTACCGTCGTACCGTTATTGTTTGTTACGGTTGTGCGAAGACGCCAATTGTCCTGAATTGCGATCAGGCCGGTAAATGGACCTCCCGTAAGTGTCGTAGCAGTGCTGGCCGGACCTACATCTATTTGATCGAGTTCCTGAAAAAATGTATAAGTTCCAAGCCCCGCGACCGTACCATTTCGTACGTTGTTAAGATCGGCGACAGTCGGATTAAGTTTGACTTCGAAAACCTTGTTAAAGTTGCGAGTCATAGTCTCCAGGCTTCCTTGAGCGGCATAAAACGTACGCCCCTCGGCCGTCTCATTACCGGTAGCGGCGGCCTCAGCAGAAGATCTTGACAATGCAAACACAACAAAAACGCTGATAAGCGCTAGGACGAACAGTGATATGACGATCGCCGAACCTTTTTCGCCACTATTGTCCACATTATTTCCAATGCCGATTTGCTTGATTACTGTGTTCTTCATATTCATCTTCTTAACCTCGTCCTATTTCAACTCGTTGCTTCATAGCCCAAATTTCGTGTGCTTACGGTCGTTGTCATCGTCTGGCGATAAGGCTGACCAGCTGAATTTTTTTCCACCGATCGTACGCTGACCGTAAATCTTATTTGACGGACCAATGCAAGATTCGCTTGCTCATCGTCAGAATTGCCAGCAACCCCGTCCAGCCCGGCACTCGGGTTGTCGGATATCTCTCCACTGTCCATCACGTATTGAATTTGAAAATCCTCAACGTTGTACACGAGCGGCTCGTCAATCGACGCCACCGCAGGCAATATATTGCTGTATTCGCGACGAGTCAGGATGCCGTCGGCAGTGACAAAGTAAGTGACCATTCTGACTCGATAAATGCTCGTGGCGGTTATCCCGTTTAGCTGGCCCAAGCTGGCCGGCTGGTTAAATCCGAGAAGGTCACCGGACGAAAACCGAATCGAGGTGCTGCCATTCAAACCGGTAGCAAGGCCCAGAGTCGACCCAAGGGCACCGGTTAAAATATACAAATCATTAATCCGGCAGGCCGCGTTTCCGCCTAATCCCGCAAGTTCCACGACACCGGAAGAGGTCAATGCCGAATTTATTACAAGCTTCCGAGAAACGCCGTCGACCACGTTAAAAGTCGAATCCTTATACAAAAATGTAACCTGATCAGTTCTTACACCTGCGGTCGTATTAAATGTGTTTAGAGTAATATTGTTTCCCGCGATAACCGGCGGTACCGTATCACGGGTGGTGTCAAAATCACTCGGTATGGTTAGCAGCGTGGACACTCTGTTATCAGGCAATAACACAGTGGTTGCTGCCGGATAGCTGTAACCGGCGTTATAGGCATCGCGACCTATTAGATTTAGGCTCAACCGGACACTCTTAGCTAACTGCACCTGTTCATTGACCGCCGAACGGCTTTGTTGGGCGACCGTTAGGAGTCCCCAAACCGAACCGGTAACGATCAAAAAGATGACCATTGCCACAATCAGCTCGAGTAAGGAAAATCCTTTTTCTCCGGTGTGTTGGGTCACGGTCTCTGAATTAAGAGCTGTTAAATCATTTTGCATAGGATTTCCTTAGTTGACGGCATAATCTGTCAAAACCGTGGTCAATATTTCCTGCCTTTGAAGACCTCCGACGTGATAGGTAATTGTGACCTGCACGGACCTAATCCGTACCGGAGCGGTGCCTGCCGGACTGCAAATTGCCGGCGAAGGCCTGTCAGGATCACACACATCGGTAATTACCACCCGACGCTGAAGTTGTGGGACAATCTCCCCAGTGTCGTCTGCTGTCCCGATAACCTCGTCAGACCCGGCATCGACACGCACAGGCTGTAAACCTGTTACGAATATTCCCTGATTCACCCCGGTAGCCGGATCAGGATTACTTCCGACATTGCCAATCGAATTCCATCCCAGACGGATCGGATCTGTCTCTTTGGCAGCCATTATCGATTCCATAGTCGATGTTGCAATCTGTTTTGCCAGCAATTGCTGCTCGTGGCCCTTGGCCTGCAGCATTGACCCGGAAAGAGCGGCCAGCAACGCCAGTATGCCGACCGTCAAAATAACGATCGCTATTATTACATCAATATAAGAGAACCCTGCTTCTGATTTGAGTTTCATATTCTTCGCCTTTTTTCTACTGATTGGCGACAAATGCCGATCCATTGTATTTCCAATATCTGACCGCCCCGCTGCCCCCGAACAAGGTAATTGCCCGCACTTCATTTTTGTTTCTGGGTGTCGTGCTTCCTGGTGAAATGGGCGGCCAACTATATATGTTTGCAGTGATTGGCACATCGGTACTGCTTACAACCGACCCGTCGCTCCTGAAACGAGCAACCCAGACAGAATGGCCGGTAACGGTTGTCGTGCCAGCGAGATGACCGAGACTATCAGCGGCAAATGCTATATTTGCGTAGTTTGGCGGGTTTGGTTTGGTGATGCCCACAGGGATAACGTCAATCCGTATATCACGCGGTTGCTCAAGCGGGATTTTTTTGATCAGTTTGTCGGGATCCGAGTTAAATTCGTCAATCAGCAGCATCGCATTGTCTGTAAGATCGATCTCAAACCGTATTGTCCGGCGGCGGTTTAGAGCAAGCTGGCTTGCCTCTCGCATCAGATCCATGACCTTGATCGCCTGATCTTCTGATTTATATGCACTTTTGTAGTTGACTATGTACGGCAGCGACATTGCTGACAAGACCGCAATCAGGACCAGTACAATCACCAACTCGACCATTGAAAATCCTGACTTGCCATGCCATGCCTTATGAAACTTGTTCTTCATAACAATTATTACTTCTGCTTCTTCTTTTAATGCAACGAAACGTTAAGTGTGGGGTCGCTAATTAGGAAAAGATGGAATGCACAACACTTTCCAAAATTATTTTACATTGTTTAACTTCAGAAAGCAACAATTTGATTTCCTTTTCTTTGGGGCGGATTTCAGCTAGAATTACCTGAGATTTCGTTACATATTTTTGCCCGCTTGTATCGCTTAATGACTGAAAAAAAACCGATTTCGAAGAAAGGGTTTTCCGCTGATTGGTTTTTGCAGGGAGCACTGACACGGATCGGCGACACAGTTGACAGATTTACCGGGCGGAGATGGACACCGTCCAGTAGTCTCGCGACAAGCGAACTGATAGAGCGGATAAAGAAACTACTCGACGCCGAGGCAAAGGAAATTCCAGGCAAAGGCGTCGTCGTTCCACACAATATCAATCTCAAAATACAGTGGGACAAATTTTCGACCGACACCGACGGAGCCCTCACCAAACTCGAAAATGAACTGCTCACCGCTGCAGCAGATCATATAAACGATTCCCTTTATTACACTTACGCTCCGCTAAAGCTTGAGGTAATGCCAGATTACTTTACCGAGGGAGTCAAGCTGTTTGTCAATTTTGATAAATTTTCTGATGAAGAAAGCGAAGGCGTGATGAGTGTCACGATTCCTACGATAAACATAAAAAAAGAGAACGCAGATCCTTCGCCCGTAAAACACTCCGTGGGTGAAATATTTATCGCCCGTTTTGAGATCAGCGGCTGCCGCAGGGATCGACGGCTCGAATTTCCCCCCCTCGGACGCCTGACGGTCGGACGCACCGGCGGCAATGACCTCGCAATCGACGACGCAAGTGTTTCAAAGATTCACGCATCGCTCGTCATTGATGCCGAATCACGTTTGTCGGTCGCCGACACCGGCTCGACAAACGGAACTTTCGTAAACGGCCAGCGTATTTCCTACGGACAGGCAACGCGTTTGGCTGCGGGTGATCGGGTTAAATTTGGCTTAGTCGAAGTTGTCTTAGAGCATGTACCCCAACCGCTGGCTTTGGATATTGAAAAAGCGGATGACGAATCATCTTTCGAAAATAAGAGTGAGATTGGTGGGTTTGAATTTATAAGTCGCACAGCTAATTCAACGACCATAAGTGAAATGGCTGATGATGTGCCCGAAAAAACATTAGATATTGATCCCACGATTGGCGAAGCTAACGTGCCGAGCAATAGACCAAAGACGGACGAGAGTAAATGAACTTTATTTTGCTGTTACTCATCGACCTCACGCAATGGAAGCCAGAGAACGTCTTTGGCAGTCAGGTTCTTGAGCGTACCCCATCCGGACTGTCTATCATTTACATCATTGGCCTCGGTATTCTGATCGGATTTCTTGTAATTACCTTTTTTGACAATTTTCGCCGTCACAAATTTGTATTCGAGAGTGAGCTACCTGTCGAGATTCGCCGCCGCCTCACTCAAACAGTTGCTAACCGGAGTCTGCGTATCTGGCACGTCTTCTTTGTTACCATTGCATTTACAGTTTTTGGTTTTCAGGTTTACTGGACGTATTTTGCGGATGAGGCAAACGAACAGTTTCAGGCACTAAACTACAAGGATCTTCGCAATCGCCGTGCCAACGCCGCCAGCCTGCGTGGATGGATGCTCGACCGATCCGGAAATCTCTCAAGCGCTCTCGCTTACTACAAACTCGACAAAAATGGCGATGTAATACGTGGATTTGCACTTGAAAGGGAGATGGCACATCTCCTCGGGACCGAACGCGGAACTCCCGGATTGGAAAGAACACTATATAGAAAGCAAACCGACCCGATGCCGGAATCGTGGGAAGTTTTGACAAAGATCAAAAAACCGCAGGACGAGCAAAAAGACGTAAGAATAACCATCGACCGCGATCTGCAAGCCTTTCTAGCGAAACAACTCGAAGGTAAAAAGGGTGCGATAGTTGTCCTAAATCCGCAAAACGGCGATCTGCTTGGAATGTATTCCAACCCTTCGTACAGTCTAGACGAGGCTCAGACTTTAGAAAATTATCTCAAACTCGAAGGAAATAAACGCGACAAACCGCTGCTAAACCGCGCTACCCGCGAGTTTTATGCATCGGGTTCGACATTCAAGACGTTTACGATGATCTCAGCGTTTCGGGCAAATAAGCAGAATGTTTTGTTCCCGAGCTATCCCGGCGGTTTCAAACCAACTAGCGGTTCGCGGCCAATTGTTGATTCGACCCAAAATCTTGCAGCCGACGGATCCGTCAGCGGCGTTTGCGACGGCGGCTGTCAGGAGAAGAACATTACATTGTCCTACAAAGTGTCAAGCAATCAGTATTTTGCCCAGCTCGCCATCGAACTCGGTCGCGAAAGGCTCCGCGAGACCGCTCAACTGGTCGGTATCGCTGCGGTTGATTCCCCAGAAGATGCTCTGGTTCAGAGGTTTTTCCCGATGATTTGGAATACAAGCAATCCGAATATTGCGAGTGCCCTAGCTCCGCAGCAGTCATCGATGGTGACCGGAAAAGATATTTCGTTGTACGATCTTGGTATTCAGGGCATGGGACAAGGTTACGCAGGACAGATGACGCCCTTTCAGATGGCATTGATCGCATCTATCCCGGCAAATATAGAAGGCAAACTGATGAAAATCCGGATAGAAGCCGATCAGCCGCCACAGACATTTTCTCAGGTTTTATCACCGCAGCAGGCGGCATCGATTCGCGGCATTATGTCGACCGTTACCGAGGAATCAGGCGGGACGGGTACCGTGATCTCTGCAATACTTGCTGGAACTGGCATAAAAACCGGTGGTAAAACCGGAACCGCCGAAAAACTTGCGCCCGAATATGATGCGGCCGGCAAACTAAAAACTATCAAGAAACGCCGCAAAGATGTGAATGGCGAATGGGAAGACTATTTTGTGCCCCAAATGTATGAGCGCACCGATAGCTGGTTTATAACAATCGCCCCGATCGAACTGCCTCTGCTGGCCATCGCCGTAGTTGTCGAAGGCGGAGGATACGGCTCACGAACTGCGGCTCCCATTGCCGCCAATGTAATATTAAAGGCACGTGATCTAGGTCTCTTGGGCGATCAATACAAAACAAAGACCCCGACAACTCCAATGACAAGAAAGAAAAAGGTAGTCCGATAAAGAGTGAAAAACAGAACATCGTCACATTTTTTTATTTTGGTCCTGATTGTTCTTGTAACTGCAATCGCCCATTATTCAGTCTATTACGGGGCCCTAATTCGAGGCTATGAGACCTCCGGCATCACTGCGGGCCGAAACTTGCTTCTCCTTTGTTTATTAGCATTTCTGCCGATACTCTTAAAGCGGTTTGTAAAGTTTGAAGGCAATTGGACCTTGTACACAACCGCTATCTTGCTTTTCTCTATCGGACTGACAGTTCAATATCGCCTGTTTAGCGATCCGGAATACACATCGCGAAGAGACAAAGCGGAGGCGAGGCAACAGAAATTGAAAGTGCTGCAAATGCACTACATACAAGAGAATTACTCAGCCGAAAAGAAGCAGATAATGGGATTACCGGCGACACCGCCGTCGCCGGTCGACCTCTCGAGTGAAACGCCGCGTCCCGCGCCTGAGGGCTATTGGGACGTTTACCTCTCGGGGAAAACGATAAACCCGATTTTGGGAATTCTTGGACTGATCGCGGCTTTTATTCTCTTGCGTCGGGATAATATTCTCGAACTGTTGCAAAAGAATGGCTTTCTGATCGTGCTGTTGACTCTCGGCCCGTTATTCATCGCAGCGATCTGGTCGAGTGGCGGAAAATTTGGTGGGAATCTGACCCCATGGGAGCTCGCCAAGATACCATTTCTGATCGGTTTTGCCGCCATTCTCGCAGTTCTATATAAGAATCTTGCCCGGACATACTGGGGTGTGCCTCGTGCGAAAGATGCTTTGCCGCTAATCTTTATGGCAGTCTTGCCGTTTTTGCCTTTCTTCGTGTTAAAAGATTTTGGCCAGATGATGGTCTTTAGCTCAGTGTACGCAACTCTTTATCTGATTGCGATTCGGCGCTTTTCTCAGAGATTTGTGTTGGTTGGTAGTGTGCTGCTCGTCGTCTCGATACTTGTGGTCGGTGCTTTGCCGGAGAAAACACAGGAAAAGATTCCACTATTGCCAACCCTTGCTTCACCAGTTAAAACTATTCTGCCGGACCGCATACAACAGCGTTTCCATCTTTGGCTGGACGGATTTAATCCACCAGCTCCGGAGACGTCTTGGTGGAAACAGGACTATGACAATTATTACAAAAGACTGGTAGAAAGGGACC
Organism: Pyrinomonadales bacterium; assembly: GCA_038257355.1. Classification (GTDB taxonomy): domain Bacteria; phylum Acidobacteriota; class Blastocatellia; order Pyrinomonadales; family Pyrinomonadaceae; genus OLB17. The sequence goes on from JBBSJK010000055.1 coordinate 9,982, forward strand.
CGAATCTGCCGCAGATGCTCGCGGAGGACCCCAATCTGCAACGGACTATCAATATCGATGCTTGGTTTGATGAGCTCGCATTCCAGCCGGCTCAGGCTACGTTCGGCCTCGCGTCCGGCGGCACAACCGGACGCGGACTCGGACTCGGATATCCGGAGCTAATACCCGTTGCTGATTCTGATTATATCTTTGCTGCTTTGGCCGAAGAACTTGGACTTTTTGGGGGTTTGTTGGTAACCTTTGCCCTGATTGTTTTCGTCAGTGCGGGCGTTAGAACGGCACGAGATTCGCGTGATATGTTTAGCAAATTATGCTCGATAGGCCTGGCCTCATTTATCGGTTTTCAGGCGCTGGTCAATATCGGCGGCATTACCCGTGCGTTGCCGATGACCGGCATCACATTGCCATTTGTCAGTCACGGCGGATTTAGCCTCATTACAAGTTTCATCATGCTCGGAATGCTGATGGCATTCTCACATAGAAATAGTGTTGATCGTCGTAATGATGAACTTCAGATCAGTTCATTAAATTTAAGATAATGTATTCATAATAGTAACTTTACAGAGTTTTTGAATATTGGAGACAATGCTGATGGATAGTAGCTTTCGTATCTCTTCCGGTGCAGTAAGTGACCGTGGGCTCAGCGAAAAACGGCCTCAGAACGAGGATTCTTACCTCGAAATGAGTAAGATTGGCATCTATGCTGTCGCCGATGGCGTTGGCGGAGCTCAGGCCGGTGAGGTCGCATCACAGATGGCGATGGAGATACTGGGAGAGGCATTTGCAAATCGACATGATGGCGACGATGCCGAGACTGTCATGCGAACTGCCATAGAACAGGCCAATGTCGCGATTCACCAAATGGCCCACGAACTGCCGCAGCTTTCCAGCATGGCGACTACTGTCGTCGCTCTGCATCTGGATGAAAATATAGCTACTATCGGCCATGTAGGCGACTCGCGACTCTACAGAGTTGACCGCGATGGTAATCTCAATCCCGAAACTGACGACCATTCAATGGTAGCCGAAGAGGTGCGTGCCGGCCGGATGACTGCGCAGCAAGCCGAAAATCATCCCAGCCGCAACGTTATCAGCCGTGCTCTTGGGGCGGAGACGACGGTTGATGTCGATTTAAAAACGATCATGGTCGATCCTGGAACTGCATTTTTAATATGCTCCGATGGTATAACACGACATGTCAGTGATCAGGAGATAAAGGGAGTTCTCACTTTTGGCGGAGCCCCGGCAGAAATTTGCGAATATTTAAAAAACCTTTGCTATGAACGCGGCGCAGAGGACAATCTCACGGCGGTGGTAGTAAAAATCGCGGCTACCCATAGCATAGAAAATCAGGTTGCACGTTCCTTGGCCGCATCCGATACAGAAGAACCGACCATCGCCACAGCCCGCTCCTCATTTGAAAATCAAGTTACAGATGAAGATGAGGGCGAGTTACTCGAACTCGAAACAGGGGAAATATCAATACCTGATACAACTCTGGAATTGCCAACCGAGCACGTAGACGACTCAGAAACGATCTCAATCTTTGACGAGGAACGCCCCCAACCCGTTACACTCGCAACCCCGCAAAATGAAAAAACTGAGCCAGTTGAAGTTGCATCTTCATCTTCGAAGCCCATGGACGATTCATTTTCAATGTTTGGCGATTCCGGAACGGCTTTGTCTGAAGAAGAAAAGTCAGGATCAGTTGCTAAGATAGCGTCGGCCTTTGCGATGCTGGTGCTCGGCAGCCTGATCGGACTTGGGATCTATCATTTTGCTTTGGTGCCAAAGCCAGCCGATCCTCCAATCGATCAAAGATTGTCGGTAATGAGGACGGATGATATAGCGTTTAGCTCTTTCGAGAAAAATCGTAGGAATGTTGATGCCAACCCCGAGGAGTACATCAGAGAGGTTCCGCCAGCAAGTGACGCGGAAGATTATTATCTGATCGGACGTGCATATTTGCTAGTCGGAGATTTCCCCAAGGCTCGCCTGGCCCTCATCGAGGCTCAAAAACAGATCGCACAGGTCGAACCTGCTAACGCAAAAATACTGAACACCGATATCGCAACCGCATTGGTTTTGACCACTGATCCGACCATTCAAAGTCGGCTCAAACTAGAGTTAGATGCCGTGTCTAGACAGTTATCCAACCCTAATGCGAACCAGTGATTAGCTATTATGTCGTTTTGCCTCGAATAGTATGATGCCGGCTGAAACGGCAAGATTGAGACTTTCCACATTGTTTGCCATCGGAATGAGGATTTTTTCGGTTACCATTTCCAAGTCTTTATCATCGAGGCCGTGAGCTTCCGAACCGAAAATCAGTAATCTCGGATGGCTCCAATCTACCGTTGTATAATCCACCTCGGCGGAAATATCTACTGCGGTAGTAATCAAATCCCCTTCCCTGGACCAGTCTAAAACGGCATCGTATCCCACATTCTCCCGGATAGGCAGTCTAAAGCTTGCTCCCATCGCGGCACGAAGAGCCTTTGGCGAAAACACATCGGCCGATTTCTCAGACACTATTACACCTGCAACATCGGCGGCCTCGGCAGTCCGGAGAATTGCGCCAAGATTCGATGGATTATTGATCTCTTTTAGAAATATGACAACTGGCAATGTGACGAAGCCGAGACGCGACATGATATCCATCGCTGTTGTTTCGGGGCGTTTAGTGATAAGTATGATTCCCTGCGGCTGGTTAGTATCCGCGATCGTTGAGAAAATGTGCTCTGGAATTTCTGCAATAGCGTCGGTGCGTTCTAACACGGCCCGGATCAATGCGTCCCCCTGAAAGCTTTCTGAAAGAAAGCATTCTTCAAAATCGAGATTGGATCGTAACGCCTCCTTAACCAATCGACGCCCTTCGACAAAAATAAATGCCGTCTCACGGCCCTCGCGAATTTTACGCGCCCTGACCAATCGACGGTTGTAACGGCTTGTAATCTTTTCGATTTCGATCATGCTCTCCTCAATTTAATCATTTATTTACGAGTTTTGAAAAGACGAGTAAAATCGCTAAACTTAGGCAATATGCAGCCTGAATCGAAAACAAAAAGCAAGATCGAGCTTTTGAGGGAAAAATCACGAATTGCCGAAGAAGGTGGTGGCAAAGCTCGTCTCGAAAAGCAAAAGGCCGCCGGCAAGATGACCGCCCGCGAACGGGTCGAATTTTTTCTTGACGATGACAGTTTTGAGGAATTTGATAAGTTTGTCACCCATCGCTCGACCGATTTTGGAATGGACAAACAAAGATTTCCCGGCGATGGCGTTATTACTGGTCACGGACTGGTTGATGGTCGCGAGGTTTTTGTTTTCGCCCAGGATTTCACCGTATTTGGCGGCTCGCTGTCCGAAACGCACGCCCAAAAGATCTGCAAGGTCATGGATATGGCCATTAAAACGGGTGCTCCGGTCGTAGGCCTAAATGATTCCGGCGGTGCTCGCATCCAGGAAGGCGTGGTTTCGCTCGCCGGATATGCAGACATTTTTCTTAGAAATGTGCTTTCAAGCGGGGTCATTCCCCAGATAAGCTGCATTCTCGGTCCATGTGCCGGCGGAGCCGTTTATTCGCCCGCCATCACCGATTTTAACGTGATGGTCAAAGATACGTCGTATATGTTCATCACCGGCCCGGACGTGATAAAAACTGTCACGCATGAAGACGTCACAAAGGAAGAACTCGGCGGTGCGATGACACATAATGCCAAATCCGGTGTCGCCCATTTCGCCGCAGATTCCGATGAACACGCTCTCAGATTAACCCGCGAACTGCTGTCCTTTGTCCCGTCGAACAATATGGAAAATCCGCCTTTCGTCGCAACAGACGATCCGTCGGACCGGACAGACGAAAAGCTTAATACGATGGTGCCTGATGCCCCGACGCAGCCTTATGATATTCGCGATATTGTTCACAATGTAGTCGATGATGGCTACTTTTTTGAGATTCAGGAGCTTTATGCTCCAAATATTGTGATTGGATTTGCCAGGCTCGGCGGATATTCGGTTGGTATTGTTGCGAATCAACCCGCCTATTTAGCCGGCGTTCTCGACATTGATGCATCGGTGAAAGCTGCACGTTTTGTGCGTTTTTGTGACTGTTTCAACATTCCGCTTATCACATTCGAAGATGTGCCCGGCTTTCTGCCAGGAATCAATCAGGAGCATCAGGGCATCATCCGTCACGGGGCAAAACTGCTCTACGCCTTTGCCGAGGCTACGGTGCCAAAGATCACAGTTATTACGCGCAAGGCATACGGCGGAGCATACTGCGTGATGGCGTCAAAGCATATCCGAACCGACATCAATTTTGCATATCCGGGCGCTGAAATTGCCGTGATGGGATCCGAAGGCGCGGTCGGTGTTTTGCTCAAACGCGAGATAGCTGAGAATGGCGAAGCCTATCGGCAAACAAAGATCGCTGAGTTTCAGGAAAAATTTGCCAACCCGTATGTCGCTGCCGAATACGGTTATATAGACGAGGTGATCGAACCTAAATTTACTCGTCCAAAATTAATTCGTGCCCTATCCCTGCTTCAGAATAAGAGAGATACTAACCCGCCGAAGAAACACGGCAACATACCGTTATAAGCGTAAAGCGGCAATGACTTAATGTTCTATTACATGATATTAACCCGCAAATATTAATCTACTTTTATTAGACAATAATATTTTAAGGTGCCCACTTAGATCAGATGACTCGCATAACCGCACAGCGCCCAACTGCCGCATACGTCGATCTTGACGTATTGGCGAGCAATTTCCAGTCGATAAAAAAGTGGGTCGGTAAAGACCTAAAATATATGGCGGTCGTTAAGGCCAATGCTTATGGCCACGGAGCTACCAAGTGTGCACTGCGACTGGAGTCTGAAGGGGTCGATTGGTTTGGAGTCGCACTTCCCGAGGAAGGTGTCGAGATTCGGCAAGGTGGCGTGACACGTCCGATACTTTGCCTCGGTTCATTCTGGCAGGGACAGGAAAGCTCGTTGATCGACAACGATCTGACACCCGTCATCTACGATCTCCATACTGGTCAATCTCTTGATAGATTTGCCAAAGACAGAGATATCGAAATCAATATTCATGTAAAAATTGATACCGGTATGGGACGTGTAGGTATCGGACATCGCAATGTCGCATATTTTGCCGAAGGCTTGAAACAATCCAACAGCCTCAAAGTTACTGGTTTAATGACGCATTTTGCAGCCGCTGAGAATCCGGACGAGAGCGAATTTACTCGTTTGCAGATCGACCGTTTTGAGCAGGCTTGTGACGTGTTTAGAAGTGCTGGGCACGAACCAGAACTGATCGATCTCGCAAATTCTCCCGGAGCGATCACGCATCCTGAGTCACGCGGCAATATGGTGCGTATTGGCGGTGCTCTTTTTGGCCTGCTCGATGATATCTTGCCCTCCGGGATACCCGGTCCGGAATTGAAAGAAGTGCTTTCACTGAGGTCGCAGATAGCTTACCTCAGGAATGTACCTGCAGGCGAAAGCCTCGGCTATGGACGGATATTTTACACAAAGCGCGACTCTATTATCGCCCTCGTCCCCTTGGGCTACGCAGACGGCTATCCTCGCAGACTGTCGAACTGCGGATCGGCCATTGCGGGCGGTCAAATGGTTCCGCTCGTCGGTCGTATGTCGATGGATTGGACGCTTTTTGACGTTACGGATGTTCCGGAATTATCCGTGGGCGACGAGATCGTCCTCATCGGCGACGGACAGCAAGCCGCGGACATCGCAAAACTCGTTGGGACCATCGCATACGAAATCACCTGCGGCCTTTCGCCGCGTGTTCCGAGGATATACGAATGAAATCGCTAATCGATTTTGAATGGAAAGACTTTTTCGGGCGACTATACGAGCTCTCGTTCGACGCCGATATTCTCAGCCGGGCCGCACAGGTCGCTTTCTTTTTTTCGTTCGCTCTCTTTCCGCTTCTTTACTTTCTGGTCAGTATTTTCGGCATTCTGCTCGAATCGTCGGGCGGTTTGCGAGACGAGCTTTTTTCATATTTGAGGCAGGTGATGCCGTACACCGTGTTTGATCTGGTTCGCAACACCGTTGATGAGATCGTCGAAAACAGCTCGGGCGGAAAGGCGACACTCGGCCTCGTCGTCACGCTCTGGTCGGCGTCCGCCGGCGTGGACGCTATTCGAACGGCTCTTAACGAAATCTACAAAATTAAGGAAACGCGTTCATACTTGCGGACCAAGTCCGAATCCCTTGTACTGACCCTGGTCGTTTCCGTTTTAATAACTATTGTTCTGGCCATCGTTTTTTACGGCTGGCAGCTCGTTCAGCACGGCCTTGCCGGGATTGGACTTAAGGTCAGCTCGCCGCTCATTTTAGTGACGATTCAATGGATAGCTATACTACTTGTGATGCTGTTGGTGTGCGAGATCATATACAATCTGCTGCCCGATTTTAAGAAATTGAAATGGCTCTGGATCTCGCCGGGATCGATAGTGGCGATCATTCTGTGGATATCATTGACAACCGGTTTTCGCACGTATCTGGGGTATTTTAATACCTACGACAAGACATACGGATCGCTGGGCGCGGTAATTATAATGATGCTCTGGCTTTATCTAACTGCGACGTCTCTGATGATCGGTGGTGCGATAAATGCCGTGATGCGCGATATGCGAATGGTCGAAGATCTACTAAATCCCGATGGCGTATAATATATCTAATTTATAGACTCAGTGCCATCTGCCGATGTTGTTTTTAATCGTTGAAAAAACCCTTAACTTATGTCCCTAATGCTTCAAGAGATCGCCGAGCAGCCTGCCGCCCTCGAGCAGACGATGACTGCCGAACGTGATAAATACGCCCGTCTCGGCAGTTTCCTCCGTAAAAAAGATATCGATCTGGTTGTCATCGTTGCCCGCGGCAGTTCTGATAACGCTTCCCTGTTTGGCCGTTATTTGATCGAGGTTACGGCTGGGATACCGGTGTCGCTTTCCGCCCCTTCGGTTTACACGCTCTACAAAGCTAAATTGAATCTGAGCCGTGCTCTCGTCATCGGCGTTTCACAATCCGGCGAGGGCGACGATATCAATATCGTGCTCGAAAGTGCGAAAGCGTCTGGTGCTTACACACTCGGGATCACTAACGAAGCCGATTCGACGATGTCTAAAATCGCCGACGAAACGCTGCTCATCCACGCCGGACGCGAACGCTCAGTCGCCGCCACCAAGACCTACACTGGCCAGATGCTGCATTTTTATATGCTCGCAAACGCCCTGGCCGAAAATAAACTTGCAATCGAGCTTATTCCCGAATACACCTCGCGTGCTCTCGATCTCAAACCGCAGGTAACTGACCTCGTCCAGCGGTATGTATTTATGGAGAACTGCGTTGTCGTCGGACGCGGTATGAATTACGGCAATTCGTATGAGATGGCGTTAAAGCTGATGGAAACATGTTATGTCGTCGCCGAGCGATTCTCGTCAGCCGACTTTTTTCACGGCCCGCTGGCGATCGTCGAGAAGCGATTCCCGGTCGTTTTGTTTGGTCCATCGGGCGTAACGCAAAAGAGCAGCATCGAGCTCCTCAATCGCCTTCACGAATTAAACGCTGACTGCCTTTCGATCACAAACGATACCGAGATCGCAAAACTCTCACCCAACAGTCTCGTGCTTCCCCCCGAAATCGACGAATTCCTCTCGCCGATACCCTTCATCGTCCCGGCCCAGCTTTTCGCCGCTTTGCTCTCAGAAGCCAAAGGCCTCGACCCCGACGCCCCAAGATCGCTGTCAAAGGTCACCAAGACAATCTAGAGATTTATTACGAGTTTACGTTCAATTTTTACCTCCCAAAATGCATTTTTTGGTAGTGATTTTTTTTTATTTTAAAATTACACGGGTTTGCGCACTAATTTTGGGGTGTTTTTAAATGTGGCACGTGCCACAATTTAAACATTGAAGTACCACAAAGCCGTAAATACAGTGTTTTGGGATTTGCGAGGTGAGCTTTTCGGGAAATTCAGGGCCTGGTTTGGTACAGTTAAAAGTGGCGTTTTGTCGCTGATTTTGGGTAGTTTGGTACAGTTATTTTGCCAGTTTGGTACAGTTGTTTTTGGCTAAAGTGACAGTATGAATTTTGTTTTGTGAAAACAAATGGGTCAGCCAACCGGCGGCGAGATTCAAAGACGTCAGCGGCGTCATATGTTTATAGAATGGGCGGCGATTAGAAACATACAACCCCCGCCTGGGTCGCACGATATCTATTGGGCATGATTGTTCTATAAACATGCAATCCCGCCGGGATTGTCTTTCCCTGACGCTTGATCGAGGTCGTTTTTGACTTGATATAGATCACATCATTATCTATCGTTGAAATGATGCTGAGGCCTACTGTTATTGCTATTCCAATTTTTGCTTTGCTGATCGCGGGCGAGGCGTTGTGGGCGTATTTGAGAGGGTCGGTGGAATACGGAGACAGAAAGGATACGTGGGGCAATATTTTTATGGGGTTTATGAGCGTTGCCTTTGGCGCTTTGTTTGGGCTTTTTACGGGGGCGATTTATGTTTATGCGTATGAGATCGCTCCGTTTAAGTTTCCCGTGAATGCCTGGTGGAGCTGGGTGATTTTGTTTTTTGTCGATGATCTTGCGTACTATATTTTTCACCGCGTTAGCCACGAATCGCGTTTGTTTTGGAATTTTCACGTTGTTCATCATTCGAGCGAGCAATACAATCTGAGCGTTGCGGTCCGGCAAAGTTGGTTTGGCGGCGTGGTTTCATGGCTGTTTTACGCCCCGTTGATGCTCGTCGGGTTTGCTCCGTGGATGTTTGTGATTGTGCACGGGTTTAACCTGATCTATCAGTTCTGGATACACACAAAACTCATCAAATCGCTCGGCCCGCTCGAACATATCTTAAATACGCCATCGCATCACCGCGTGCATCACGGTGTAAATAATCCTTATCTTGATAAGAATTATGCGGGTATTTTGATAATTTGGGATAAGCTGTTTGGGTCATTTGTCACCGAGACCGAAGAGCCCCGATATGGCATTATTAAACCGCTCAAAGGCTATAACCCGCTATGGGCAAATACACATGCGTGGTTTGAAATGTTCGCAGAAATAAAAAGGCGGAAAGGATTTGTACAAAAGGCTCGCTGCGTCTTTGCATCGCCAAATATGGATGTATGAAGACAAACCGCTAAATAGACGAAATAAAGAAAGATCTTTTCTTCTAATTTTTTTTTTCGTGGCTTCTCTTCTCTTGGTTTAATTGAATTTATGAAAATCAGATTATTGTTTCTCTTTGTTTTTGTTATGGCTTTTGCTGTGGCCGGTTTTGCTCAAAGCGTTGTCATAACCGGCAAAAAGGTCACTTACAATCGTCCGCAGCCGATGGGTGATCACAAAAAATCATTTACGATAAATTATCCAAAAGTTAAGGCCGCGAGACCCGCACTTTCCAGGCGAATTGAATCGGTTATTAACTACGAGACTATCCTCGGAGTCAATGTCAAAGAAGAGCAAACCGAGATACAGTGGCTCGAAGCGGCCGATTACGAAGTCGGTTATAACAAGAACGGTATATTGAGCATAAAACTTTTTATGGAGGGTAGCGGTGCGTATCCGTCGGGCTCGGCCAAAAATGTTGTTGTCGATCTCAAAACCGGAATGCGTGTAAAACCCGCCGCCATTTTTATCAATCTCGTCGGCCTGCGTGCATTGGTAAACAAAGCAAAGGAAAAAGAGATTGAGGAGTCAATTATCGAGATGCAGAAGGACCCTGAGAATGCCGAACTCGAGCACCAACGCTTATTTGACAGTGCCAAAGAATATAACAAACTAATTCTCGATGAATTTTCGGTAAATGACGACGGCATAACCTTTTATTACGATTACGGCTTTCCGCATGTGATAAAGGCCCTGGAGCCAAACGGAGTTTTCTCATATACCTGGGCCGATCTAAAACCATATATCAAACGCAACGGTTTGCTCACACGTATTGCCCGCTAATATACTGAGGCTCGTATGAGTGAAAGAAAAATAAGGGTTTTGGTTGCCAAACCAGGTCTCGATGGCCATGACCGCGGTGCCAAGGTGATCGCGAGAGCACTGCGTGACGCAGGGATGGAGGTAATTTATACCGGTCTGCGGCAGACGCCGGAGATGATCGCCTCAGCCGCCCTGCAGGAAGATGTGGACGCCGTTGGCATCTCCATACTCAGCGGTGCTCACAACACCCTTTGCCCGCGCATTATCAATCTGCTCCGCGAAAATGGTATGGAAGATACACTCGTTCTCGTCGGCGGCATCGTTCCTGCCGAAGATATTGTCTCATTAAAAGAGAAAGGCGTTTCAGAGATCTTCCTGCCGGGTACGTCAACCGAGGATATTGTGACGTTTATAAAAGCAAACGTTCGTTCAAACGGTATCTAAGCATACAATAGCAACCTCCCCCTTCGTGATAACCTCTTACTATCGAGAGGTATATTATGAAAAATTTAACTACATTTATGTTCGCCCTCAGTCTGATGCTTTGCGTTGGTGCTATAAACAGTTACTCGCAGGATGTAATTGATAGAGTTGTCGACAAAACCAAAGACGTCGCTGAAACTGTTGTTGATAAAACGAAAGATGCCGCTAAGAAAGCTGCCAAGGAAACAAGAAAAGCTGGCGGCAAGGTCGCTGACAAATCCAAGGATCTAGGCAAAGCGGCCGCTGGCAAAACCAAAGATGCAGGCGAAGTCATGGCAGACAAAACCATGGACGCCGGCAATGTGGCTGTCAAAACTGGCAAAAAGGTTGCGGGCCCTACCGCACAGGTTGGAACGACAGTTGGCAACAAAACCTGGAACGGAACAAAATGGGTAGCAGCCAACTCGTGGAAAGGCGGCAAATGGATCGCCGAAAAAACTGCAGACGGTACCAAATGGGTCTATCACGAAGCTAAGAATGTCGTTACCGGAACCAAAGAAATAATTCAATAGAATGCGGCAACGCTTGTAATTGGGCGGTTATCTGATTAAGTTCAGTTAGCCGTCTTTTTTGACTCGTCATTGACCTAACAGTGATAGAATAACATTTGAACATTCTTATGTTTTAAGGGGTAAAGAATCTATATGAAATCAATCAAAGCTTTAGTCATTGCGACGGTAGTTGCGGCAACTTTTGCGTTCAGCGGCAGTCAAACATCGGTGAACGCACAGGAAACGATGATGAAAAAGGTCGGTGACACGACCAAGACCGTTGCTAAGAAGACCGCCCGCGGTGCAAAAACAGGCTGGAATAAGGGAAGACGGGTCGGTCACACTATCGGCACCCGAACCTGGACCGGAACAAAATGGGTCGCTACCAAATCATGGAAGGGCGGACGCTGGGTAGCAAGAAAAAGCGTTAACGGCACGAAATGGGTTTATTATAAAGCCCGCGGCACTACAAAGAGACGTATGTAACGCAACCGAAATCGGTTAACGTGGCGGTTAGCAGCAATGTTGACCGCCATTGTTTTGGGATAATTTATGATAAGCGGACGAACTTTTCCGATTAAATTCGATGACCTGACTTATCAAATTTCAATCGCAATTATTATTTGATAGGCTGGTATGACAGCCTTTCAAAGATTTCTTCATTTTTTAAAGCTTTTATGAAACAAACGATCAGAGTTGCGGGCGGACAAGGTTTTTGGGGCGATCTATTGACCGCACCGGTCGATCAGGTTCGCAAAGGGCCGATCGATTACCTAATGCTCGATTATCTGGCTGAGGTAACGATGTCGATCGTGCAAAAACAAAAGCAGCGTGACCCGAAAGCGGGTTTCGCACGCGATTTTGTCACGCTGATGCAGGAAATCCTGCCCGACTGTGTGGAAAAGGACATAAAGGTTTTATCTAATGCCGGCGGAGTGAATGTTAACGGTTGTGCCGAGGCGGTCAGAGATGTTGCGGTCGATCTAAAGCTCTCGGGCAAGGTAAAGATCGGCGTCGTGACCGGCGATGACGTGCTCGATCGATTGGACACTTTTATAAAAGACGGCGTCGAGATAAACAGCATGGACACCGGCGAACCGCTCGCAGCCATCCGCGACAAAGTCCAATCGGCAAATGTTTACCTCGGTGCGGAGGCTCTCGTTGAGGCTTTAGGTAAGGGTGCGAACATTATTGTCGGCGGCCGTCTGACAGACACTGGTTTAACACTCGCTCCGCTGATGCACGAGTTCGGCTGGACTTTCGACGACTGGGACAAGGTCTCGGCCGGAACGATTGCCGGACATATTATTGAATGCGGGGCTCAATCCAGCGGTGGCAACTGTCAATACGATTGGCAAAATATTCCCGATATGGCAAATGTCGGCTTCCCGATCATTGAGGCGTCGCCGAACGGCGAGTTCGTAGTCACCAAACACGAAGGCACCGGCGGCCGCGTAAACATCCAGTCGGTCAAAGAGCAACTCCTCTACGAAATGGGCGACCCGCATTCCTACATCACGCCGGATGTCGTCGCCGATTTTGCATCGATCCAGTTAGCCGACGGCGGCGATAATCGCGTCAAGGTCTTCGGCATTACCGGCCACCCCAAAACTGATTTCTACAAAGTCTCCATCGCCTACTCCGGCGGCTGGAAAGCAGTCGGCACCCTCGTCTATTCCTGGCCTGACGCCTACGAAAAAGCCCAAGCCGCCGACAAAATGCTCCGCGAACGCCTTGACCGCCTCGGCCTCAAATTCGACACGATCCTAACCGAATTCGTCGGCATAAACGCCACCCACGGCCACCTCTCCGGTGAACCGTCACCCGACATCCCCGAAGTCCAATTCCGCATAGGCGTCCGCGGCCAAAATAAAGCCGATGTCGAGAGATTCACAAAAGAGATCGCCCCGCTCATCCTCACCGGCCCGCCATCAGTAACAGGCTTCGCCGGCGGCCGCCCAAAAGTCGAAGAAATAATGGCCTACTTCCCCGCCCTGATCCCCAAATCCCTGATCGAGACAAAGGTGGATATCGTAGAGGCCTAAAGGGAAAGATTGCGATCAAGTCCACAATCGAAAAGCGGCGGCGATGTTCAGGGTAAAGACGGCCAGTTTCGTTATTGATTAGGAATTAGTTCTTTGCATCCAGCAAATCGCGAACCTTTCGGGC
>JBBSJK010000056.1:0-22899 GCA_038257355.1 Pyrinomonadales bacterium
GAAGCCCGGCAAAATGCAAAAATATGAAAGCGGTCATAGCCACAACGATTCACGTGGCGGTGGGAACAGTACCTTGTGACAGTGAGTCTAGCGATCCAAATACCAATACTTCAGACGCTCTTCCATCTGATCGCCGTATTCACTCCTAAGAACCGTTAACGGCACAAACATCCTTTAGATTCCAAGTAACCGAAATAATCATCATCTGGGGAAATCCCCAACTCCCAAGTCCAAATTTTTGAGCCCAATATCGGTTGTAAATATGGAACCAATTGCCTTTTGAATAGATCATATTCGTATCAAAGAAACATCAGTTTAACATCACTTTGATATTAAACTGATGACACTCGCACGATCGGTTTTTTTGGATAACGGGAAAAATAACGGGAAAACGAAAAGCGGCAACCCTTGGGACTGCCGCTAAGTTGTTGTAAACATTGGCTCCGCAGGTAAGACTCGAACTTACAACCCTTCGGTTAACAGCCGAATGCTCTGCCATTGAGCTACTGCGGAATCTGGCACACCTCTTCGAGGCGAACTTAAAGATTAGAAATTTCCCCAGCAGTTGTCAAGTTTATCAGCCGAAGGTGTGGTAACTCATTAGAATATCGAATCCAGAACACGATAGAATTGTACTATGGTATCACTTGTAAAAGATGGATCGATTGACTGATAACTGAGAATGAGCGTGAGAGAACGAGAGTGGATGAAGGCGTTTTAGAGGTTTGAGAAGGGATAGTTGAAGCTGTTTGAGGCGACGGAAGTTTTGGGGAGCAGCTACAGGCATAAGCAGCTAGCTTAGGCTCAGAATTGGGTGGAGGTTGGGCGAGCCGAAGGTTTTTTTTGCTGTTATACGACAGTGCGAACAACACGGATCGGGCTCAAACCCTTAGCGTCGCTGATTCAAAATGCATAATTTCGCAAGGTTAGGCCGCCACGGTGGCCGCAAGGTGTCAGCCTACCGACATGTAACCGAATGCGCTCTGCACATCAATACACGCTCAAGTTCCCTGATGTCGAAATCCATACAGACGGAATATTGGTGCTGAACCTGCGAACCGCGAAGATATCAAATCTTACGCTAAATCACCCTACACGACATAAGGCCAGAACCTAGGAGCATGCAGTGACAGAGTTTCCTCAGCCAGATGCACATTGATGACGACGCAGGCCATGCCAGAGGAACCCGCATTAGTAGCTTAGGGCGGCTGCGTTCTGGCAAGTATCTTGAGGGCTTCTACGTAGAGCGGATGTTCCTGTTCGAGGATGCGGGCTGAAAGCGTCTCGACCGTGTCATCGGGGCGGCGTTCGACTTCGCGTTGGAGAATTACTTCGCCATGGTCCAGCAGTTCGTCGACGTAGTGGACGGTGCAGCCGGTAACTCTCACGCCAGCGTCAAAAGCCTGCCTCTGCGCATCGATGCCGGGAAACGCGGGAAGCAGGCTTGGGTGAATGTTGACGATGCGGTTTGGAAATGCCTGGACAAACGAAGGCGAAAGGAGTCGCATGTAGCCAGCGAGGCAGACAAGTTCGACTCCGCGCGTCTCTAGTGCAGCGATGATCTCAGAGTCATGTCCCACACGCGATCGGCCCCGACGTTCGATGACAACCGTCTCGACGGCACGCTTACAGGCCTTTTCCAAACCTGCGGCGTCACCCTTGTCGCTGATAACAACGACCACCTCAGAGAGAGGTATCTCGCCGCTTTTTACCGCATCGACAAGAGCGACCATATTCGACCCGCGCCCGGAAATTAATATCCCGATTTTCATTTCGTTCAATGAATTGGAGTTTTAGATCTGACAACTATTTCCCTCGCTCAGATCCTCCGTCTATGTATTGTTTTAGCTCGCCTTATATTCTATACTTGGCGGGCAATGAAAACGAATCTACTCACCCGACTCTCATTGGCACATTCGCGCCGCTGGTCACGTACGAAAGGTTGACGACCGTCAATGTAAGTTCGCTCTGTCTCCCATAACCAGCACCTATCCACAGGAGAAAAATCAATGACCAGAAAAATGCTTTATTTAGTGATGACTGTTATGTTTTTGACGATTGCAGGCTCAGCAGTCGTGCTGCAGAAAACGATTGCTCAGTTGCAAGACAAGATAGAATATAATCAGGTTTATGATTGCGGCGAAAAATTTTCGAAATTCAAGGTCTTGAGCTGCAGCGGTCCGAACAAATCCGACAGATGTGAAACTTTCGATATTAACGAACTTTCACCGGGCGGCGGCTATAAAGGCTCGAGTTCTCGCGCTTTAATTGAGGACTATTACCTCACTCAGATGGGCTGCAAAATCAAAAATCGTGTTGCCGTCAAAAGTCCAACGAACAAAAAGGATGAATCGGAAAACGAAACGCCTGTTTCAAAAAATAATAAAACGACTGCTCAAGATAAAACAGACGGCTCTGTTGCCTGTTCTGCTTCGAGCAAAGATTCGGACGGAAAGAGCATAAACGAGAAAACATTCAGAGGCGTGATTCGCCGTTTGTGGGAAAAGGAAGCCGCCAAAGGCTCGGACGGAGCAGTGACAATTGGGTTCGAAAGATTTGTGGTCGGTGGTTCACGCCCCTGGCGGCCTACCGCGACTGACGCCTATTCCCAAGCCGATCCGAAAAAGCCTATATACGCGGTCCGAGCAACCTTCGAGACGTGCACCGACTATAATGCCGCCATCTCAAAACGAAAAATGGAGCGGGTTTACGATTGTTTCGTTCATAGAGCCGGCGGTTGGCAGTGCACACAGACCGGGGCCAGTGGAGCGTTGGCGTTAAAGGACAAGAAAGAATACATCCAGAAAAAGCGGTAGTTTCATGGCAATGTAGGTCACGAGAAAGTCTTCGTGGCCTTCATTTTCTAAAATTCGTTCCCCGATAGGCCGCCGAGGAATGCCGAGAACGACATCGCAGGGCTCGATATTTTTGCCGTCAATGACCTTTGCTTTATCGACCACGCCGACAATGAATCCGGCAAGGTCGTATTCGCCGGGCGGATAAAAATATGGCTTCTCGGCCGTTTCGCCCCACGGATATCATTTCGTCTCCCGAAACAGAATATGTGATAATGTTTTCGGATTATGGATTGGATTTCAATAGATTGGATCCGGGTTGGCGAGAATCTTTTAAGAATTTTTATCTCCTTCGCGCTGGCTTTGCCCCTAGGGTGGGAGCGCGGTCGCGGCTCCGAGAGCATTGGTTTCCGCACGTTTCCAATTGTCGCAATGGCGAGTTGCGGTTATATGTTGCTTGCTATAAATACGCCCGGAACAACTCCTGAAACGCAGGCTCGAATAATTCAGGGATTGGTGGCAGGCATCGGTTTTATCGGTGGTGGGGCGATTGTCAAAGAGGGAGCAAGTATCAGCGGAATTGTAACAGCCGCAAGCATCTGGAATACGGGGGCAATTGGTATTGCCGTTGCTTCGAAACGTGAAGAAGTCGCTATTGTTTTAGCTGTGATGAACTTTCTTACCTTGCTTTTGCTCACGCCGATTGCCAACCGCGTCGAAGAAAAGTCAGAAGAAAAGAAGCCGCCAAATGAACAATAAAACCTCTCTTTTCATCAACTCAATGTCTAACAATACAATGGACGTGAGGGTGAAACAGCGACTTTGTAAACATTGCTAGTTAAACCAAAGTGCACGTGGCGGTTTCACCCCGTCATCTCAACCGTTCAGGTAGGATAACCACTCTCCCCGTTCCCACAGTGACACGGCCGATTTCGTAGCAATTCTTTAACCTATCCGCAAGCTAATTTTTGTCCACTTTTCGACAAACCACAACCATCCCGATACCCATATTGAACGTCCGGAACATCTCTTTCTCATCGACATTCGGCTTCTTTCTAGGTTCGATCCGTAAGATGTCGCGATAATCCAAATAAAAATCTTAGCACGACAACTAGATATCGGTAGAATCTTCTATGGCACCGCCGTGGCAACGTTTGTCAGACAGCTTTAACCGGATGGCCGACCGACGGGTCACTCTATAGTTATCTGGTCGCCCTGAGTAGGATCCAACGTTTGACGCGGCGTGCCGTCGAGCATCGCTTCAGTTCTCAACGTATTCCCCTCTAACCGTGGGGGCCTTTGACCAAATCGTTGGACACGAGCGGCGGGAACGTGTCCAGTAATTAGACCACTTTAACTAACCCTTGGGCGCTTGTCGTGACACGAGAACTACGGCAGGCTTTACCAACTCCCTTTTCCTAGCACTCAATCCAATCGACCCGAGCGAGTTGCTAACCTTTTTTCCAGTACTACGCTCCGCGCCCCGTTATGCACATCGTTAGGAAAGCCAAGGTTATGAAAGGATCTTTACGACTTCGTTTCCGGACGTAACGCGACCTATCTCATAGCAGTTTCCCACGCGATTTGCGATTACGTCTTTGTCGCCTTCCGAGCACACAACGATCATCCCGATACCCATATTGAACGTCCGGAACATTTCTTTTTCATCTACATTGCCGAGCCGCTGCATGATTCCGAATATTGGAAGCTCGGGCCAAGTGCCGCGGTTTATTTCTACGGAGACGCCTTCGGGGAAGATGCGTGGTATGTTCTCGACGAAACCGCCGCCGGTGATGTGGACGAGGCCTTTGATCAACGGAGAGCGGATACTCTTGTCCGCACTTGTCTCTTTATCAAGCAGCGGGCCGATCTGTGGAAGGAAGGATTGGTGCGTTTCGAGTAGGGCTTCGCCGACGGTTGTGCCGAGTTCGTCGACAAAATCGTCGGGTTTGTAGTCGCCGATCTCGAAGAAGAGTTTGCGTGCGAGCGAGTAACCATTGGTCTGCAAACCGGTGGAAGGAATGCCGAGGACGACATCGCCGGGAGTGATCGATTTGCCGTCGATGACGTTTGGTTTATCGACGATGCCGACGATGAAGCCAGCCAGGTCGTATTCGCCGGGCGGATAAAAATCGGGCATCTCGGCCGTTTCGCCGCCGAGCAGGACGCAGCCATTCTCGCGGCAGGCACGGGCCATGCCTTCGACAACCGAGGCTGTCACATCAGGTTCGAGTTTGCCGGTCGCGAAATAATCTAGAAAAAACAAGGGCCGAGCACCTTGTACCAAAATGTCATTAACACAATGATTTACGAGATCGGCTCCGACCGTATTATGAATGCCGGTTTCAAACGCGAGCTTCAGCTTCGTCCCGACACCGTCCGCCGACGCAACCAATATCGGCTCGGCCATATCCGGAAACGCACCGGCAAACATCCCGCCAAAGCTCCCGATCTCGGTCAGAGTTCGTTCGTTGAACGTCGAGCGGGCGTATTCGCGGATCTTCGCCACGGCGAGATTTGCATTGTCGATAGAAACGCCGGCGTCGGCGTATGTAATTGATTCGCTCATAATATAAAAAATGAATTATATCGCTTTCGGGCACGAAACTCATTAGCTAAACTCGTTTGCCATTTAGCATTTTTTCATGCCGCGAACGGCAACAGACTAACAGTCTGTCGTACAATAATATTTATGAGCTTTACACTAACTAACCTCGGCAGAGAGAAATTTGAATTTACGGCAAACGTATGGAATTGGAAAGCGGGGCTTGAGGTTATCAAGAGCCTCGATATCGTGGGAGAGGGGGCAATCAGGCAGATGACCTATAACGCGACGGGAGTCAAGATATCGGAAGACAATGCCCACGAGATCGGTTCACGAATTCAAAAAGAGTGGCTACCAAGGCTTGTTCCGAACAAGCGTGTTTTTGGCGATCTGAGCATTACGGACGCTCCGGACGATATGACGCTCCACGGTGAAGGCGACGAAAATTGGAAGAATTACAGCGCAAGCCACGATTGGCTGGCGGAGTTTGCAGAGTTTTGCCTTAAGTCTAAAGGGTTTCAAGTTTTTTAGAGAAATGGAACGCGGATCGGACGGATGCACGGATTGACGCGGATATAGGTAACATTTTTTTATCGGTGAAAATCAGACCGATCCGCCTAATCCGCGTTCAATCTTTTCTGTATGGAGTATCAGGACATTATTAATACGGTATCGCCGGTCTTTAAGAATATCTACGTTCAGATCGGCCTTTTGATCGTATTTGCTACGGGTCATGGATACGCCGGTGCTTGGCTGGCGGTGAGGATGTTATTTCGGCCGCGTCTGCCGTTTAAAATATTTGGCCTAACAATCTTTCCTCAGGGAATGATCCCGCGGCACCGCGACCGTCTGGCAAACGCTATCGGCAAAGCGGTCGGCGAAGAGCTTGTCTCACAGGAGACGATCATTAACCAGCTCACCGGCAATGATTTTCTACGCAAAAAGATACAAAACGTAGTCGATTCTTATACAGACGAAGTACTTAGCCAAGATTACCCGTCGCTGATCGAAGCCTTGCCTAAGAATGTCCGCGAACCGGTCCTTGACGCCATCTCGGCTTTGCAGCATAAGCTGGCCGACCATATAAAATCGGTTCTCAGCAGCGTAGAATCGCTCGAGACGATTCGCGGTTTTGTCACGCGGCGGGTCGATGACGTGCTGGGCAAACGCGTTTCCGAGGTGGTCGATGACGAGACTTTTGCAAAGATCGTCGGGTTCATTGACGAACGCGTTCGCATGGCCGTCAGAGCTAAAACTTTTGAAACAAATATCCGGGATTTTATTAGCCGCCGGCTCGACGATCTGATAAATTCTCAAACTCCGCTTGGGAATATGTTCACACCTGACGCGGTCTCACTGTTAAAAGAGAAGGCAAACGAACAAATCGAACCTGCTATAAAACAGCTTGCCGACCTTGCCGCAACCGAAAAGACGCGCAATCAAATCAGCTCACTAATCAAGCACGAGGTCCACGACTATTACGAAAACCTTTCGTTTTTTAAGAAGATATTTGTCTCTCGCGAAACTCTCCTCGACGAAGTGGATGACCTCGTCAACGAAAGTCTGCCAAAACGTATTGAGGAAACGCTAAACGGAGCATTCTTTGCCGAAGAGGCACGCGCTTTTATCGGTTCGAGCATCGACAACGCACTGGCAAAACCGCTGCCGGTCGCCATCGGTGCGGTCGCACCTGAACAGCTAACCCGTCTGAAAGAGCAGGTCACAAAATCTGTATTATCGCTACTGCAAAACGAAGAAACGATTGCGGGGATCACTATCTATATTCGCGGGACACTCGAAAAGTTTCGCCCGCACAGCATCGACGCCATTCTGCAAATCATCCACCCGGAATCCGAAGAAAAGCTAAAATCTATGCTGGCAAATGGCTTGCTCGATATCATCTCACGCGAAGAAACCTCAAATATTATCAACGAAATGCTCGCCGGCCAGATCGACCGCCTGCTCTCAAAACCGATCGGCAAGTTAAGCGATCACATTCC
This sequence comes from Pyrinomonadales bacterium, assembly GCA_038257355.1. Taxonomy (GTDB): domain Bacteria; phylum Acidobacteriota; class Blastocatellia; order Pyrinomonadales; family Pyrinomonadaceae; genus OLB17. Next base: position 7,341 of record JBBSJK010000056.1, read on the forward strand.
GGAGGCAAAACTCCGTGAGGCCAGCACGTCGCTTACCGATGCCATCATCGGCGCCGTTCACACCAAACTCCCAGACGCCATTGCCGAATTCGACGTCGCCGGAATGGTCCGCGAAAAGATACAAAACTTTCCACCAGAAAAACTAGAGTCGCTCGTCATGTCGGTCGCCAAAGAGCATCTGAGAACGATAGAACTTTTTGGGGCGTTGTTTGGGTTTTTTATCGGTATTGTGCAGGCAATCCAGTTTTATATTTACGCACGGTGATTTAATGTTCTGTGCGCAGCTCAGTATGCCGATTGGTATCTGTATATGAACGAAAATGCACACCACGAAGTGATCATGAGGATCGCTCACAATGAATTTGGGGCGGCGCCTGAACTTATCACACGGATGACGAGCGGGATTTGCAATGAGGTATTTACAGTTACAGTCGGTGGCCGCGAGTATATATTTCGCCTCAACGCCGAACCGCGTTATATGCTTGGTTCGCACAATCATATTCCGCTTTTCAGGTCTAAGGGTATCAATGTGCCGGTGATCCTCGCTGAGGACTTATCCAAATCGGTGATGCCGATTGCGTATCAGGTGCAGAGCAAGATACCGGGTAGGGACATCGGCGACGTGATCGAGACGCTGAATGACGACGATTTACGCGCGGCAGGAGCAGAGATAGCAAACATATTTCGCCAACTGAGCACCGTTCCCAATAACGGTAAATTCGGAGTTATGTGGGGTGATGATAAGGACCTTGTCGATTCATGGTCGGCTGAGGTGGCCCGTGTGACAAACGTTGTGGTTGGATGGGGAAGAACGACCGGCGTGCTAGATGCCAAACACGAACAGGTTCTCGCATGGATAAATTCCGAATACAAAGACTATTTTGACAGAGTTCGTCCTTATACGTATTTTGGTGATCTCGCATCAAAAAACGTTATGATCCACGAAGGCCGTTTTGCGGGCCTCGTCGATCTCGATAGTCTCGCTCAGGGCGATCCGCTGGAGGCGATCGGCCGTATAAAGGCAAGCTGGTACGGCACGCGGCATGGCTCGGTTTACTCCGATGCGGTGATGGACTCGCTACGGCTTCCGGATCAGCAGCGAAAAATCGTCACCCTGTACGCTTTGCTCAATCGCGTTTTTTGGACGCTTGAGAATGGTGTTCAATTCAACCAAAACACGGGTCGGGTCGTTGATAAACAAAGAGAGTCTAACGACAAGAAAGTCGTCGACGAACTTCTTGCCGAGCTTCAAGTCAATAAAAAGAATTTTGAAATACCCGTTGAGAATACGACTACATCTGACGTCGCCAACGAAACTACAAATTTATCTATTCCCGAGCCTCTTGCTGCACCCGCAATTATATCAGAAACACCAATTGCAACTATCAAAACCACCCGCAAACCTCGTATAGAAACTGAACCGGCAAAAACTTTAACCGAACTTCAAGTCGAATCGCCCGTAAATATATTGCAAGCGGATGCGGTCTCAATGCCTTCAACGCAAAAAATTATGCTCGAAGCCAGCGGCCTTTCAAAAACTTATACGAGCGATGGGGTCGCTTTTAACGCACTTAAAGAAGTTGATCTTCGGATTCACAAAGGAGATTGCATAGCGATAGTCGGCAAATCCGGTAGCGGTAAGTCAACATTGATGCATCTGCTCGCTTGTCTCGACACTCCGACGGAGGGCTATGTTTATGTTGATGGTGACGAAACGTCAACTTTGCCTGAAACGGAGAAAAACAGGTTGCGGAATGAGAAGTTCGGATTTGTTTTTCAACAGTTTTTCCTCAACGGCCGCGACACAGTTTATGAGAATGTTGTGCTACCGATGCGTATTCGCGGAGCGTCCGATTTTGATATGATAACGAACGCCGACCAAGCTCTCGCGTCGGTCGGCCTGACGGATAAGCTTGATAAAAAGGCAAAAGACCTGTCCGGCGGCGAAAAACAGCGTGTCTGCATCGCCCGTGCCCTGATAGGACGGCCACAGGTGATATTTGCCGATGAGCCGACCGGTAATCTCGACTCTAACACCGGTGCGGCGGTCGAGCAGATGCTCTTTGATCTCAATCGTGAAACTGGTATCACCCTGGTCATCGTCACGCACGACCCGGACTTAGCCGGACGCTGCGAACGGATTGTTGAAATGAAGGACGGAAAAATAATCGCCGAACATAGAGGGAGGCAAGCCAACGATGAAATTATGGGAGCTTCTCAAATTAGCTAACCGGAACCTGTTTCGCAATAAACTGCGCACATTTCTAACTGTTGCAGCAATATTTGTCGGTTCATTTACACTCACAATGACTAACGGCATCGGCGACGGCCTGCGTAGCTATGTTGAGAGTCAAGTCAAAAATATCGAGGGTGACGCTGTCATCTTTGTTCATCGAAAGATCGAGATGCCTGACGGTGGCCCACGCGGCGATGCTCCAGCCGAGTATAAGGATGAATCAGAGCGGTCGAAAACAAACGTAAATGACCCGGCGTCACTGTTGGTCACACTGCCTGAGATGCAAAATGCCATGATCGAGATATCCGACGTAAAGACCATCACCCCGCGATATCAGATCGGGGGAGAATATATAACACTTGATGGCCAAAAAAAATATCGCATCAATTTGAACATGATTTCAGAGGGCATTACTCAAAAGACCGAGGCCGGAAAAACAATCACTGGAGAACGTCAAATCGTTATCCCGCTCGGGCTCGCCAGAGAGTTTGACCCGACAATCGAAAACCTGATCGGAAAGGACGTGACAATCGGCTACAATGACGCGAATAAATCTCTGAAATTGGTCAGCCTAAAAATAGTCGGCGTTGCGACCAAGGGTTTAATGACGCAAACGAGTTCTTTCGTTGATACCCGCACCGCTGCGGCTATATATGCCGATCAGCTTGATGCGACTGACTCTGGAAAGTTTTATAACTTCTCGGTCCAACTCTCGACGGCAGACCCCGTGAAACTAAATGGGGTAAAGAAAAAACTGGAAGAAAAAGGATTTTCGGCCGAAACGATTGCCGATCAACAAAAACGAACTTATGACGCGATAGGCATATTTCAGATAGGCATGGGCCTTGTGGCCTTTATCGCCTTGCTCGCCGCTTCGTTTGGCATCATCAACACTCTCGTCATCGCCGTGCTCGAACGCACAAAAGAAATCGGCCTGCAAAAAGCTCTCGGTATGGGACGCGGCAAAATATTCGCCATTTTTTCGCTCGAATCCGTGCTGATCGGTTTCTGGGGAGCACTATTAGGTATTGTCGGCGGCATTATAGTCGGTTTGCTCGCTAATCAGATCCTCTTACAGGCCTATGCCGATTCGTTTGAGGGTTATACTTTGTTTGTTTTTACTATCCCTTCGATTTTGCTCGTGATGTTTCTGGTTTGCACAATCGCGTTTGTTGCCGGTGTCCTACCTGCAATTCGAGCGAGCCGGCTGAACCCGATCGAATCGCTACGATTTGAATAGAAAACTTGTCAGCCATCTTTCGCAATCCTTCTGACTTATGTCCGTGATCAAAATGGGTTAAGGTATTTCGTAAATTCGAGGCTAAAATGAAACTATTCTTCACGATCTTCGCACTATTCTTGCTAACCTCCGTCTCTCTTCATGCACAATCCGCACCCGACGCTCCAGAGATCACTCGCATGCTCCATGAGTTTCTCGCTGGTGCAGGCCGTAACGATTCGGAGATTCATGACCGGTTTTGGGCCGAGGATCTTATTTACACGCGCTCCGCCGGTGCCCGCGTTGGCAAAGAAGAATTGCTGAAAGGCGTCCGCTCAGCCCCGGCCGCAAAACCGGGCGACTCAGTCAACGTTTACACGTCTGAGGATCTCCGCATTCAGCAATACGGCTACGCAGTTATCGTAGCGTTCAAACTCGTCAGCACGACAACAAAACCCGACGGAACAAAAACTATTTCAAATCATCTCAACACCGGTACATTTATCAAACGAAACGGCAAATGGCAGGTAGTCGCCTGGCAGGCCACGACCATACCCAACCCAACAACTAAGACCAACACTCAAAGCTCCGACAACGAGTCAACGCCAGCAGAGACATCTCAGCAGTTAAATTCAATCGCGCCTCGAACCTACGCAAAAGGCCCGCGTGGCGGTTGCTATTACCTTAACTCAAGCGGAAAAAAAACTTATGTAGATCACAGCTACTGTAAATAAAAGATACACCTCTTAAATTTGTTGCATTTATAGCTGCCTGGAAGCAAAAAAGCGTTAACATGATCTCTATATCCTCCGGAAAGCTCGTCAGATTAACGCAGATTAAATTTTTTTCCGAACTTTTTTACGACTATATTCGTTTGCGTTTCTTAGCTGGCAAGTTTCATTGGAGGGCTTTTTATGAAAAAGATAGGAATTATAATTTTCGCGGTTGCGCTGGTCGTCGGCCTTATCGTCGCGAATATGTTCTCGTTTGGTAAATCATCGAGCAATTTTTTTAATTTTCCGTTCAAAATTGGCGGGGTAAAAGGGTCAGGCAATCTCGCAACCGAGAATCGTGGTCTCTCGGAGTTTAAGTCGGTTGATGTCGGCAGCGTCTTTCAGGTAGAAATCACGGCTCAAAAGGATTTTGGCGTCGAGGTCGAGGCTGATGACAACCTATTGCCTCTTATTAAAACTGAAGTCGTTAGCGGTGTACTGAAAATCAACAGCGAGCAAAAGATGTCGCCCAGCCATAAGATCCGCGTCCGAATCTCCTCTCCCAATATCGAAACCCTTGAGGTGTCCGGAGCAGCAAATGTTACGGTAAACGATCTAAAAAACTCGGATCTTAAGATAAATGCATCCGGGGCTTCAAAGATTAAGCTTAATGGCGAGACGGCCCGATTATTGATTGATGTCAGCGGAGCGACCAAGATAGATGCCGAAAATCTTACCGCTGAAAACGCGAATATCGACGCTAGTGGTGCCAGCACCGTAACTGTCAATGTAACCGGAGATCTTCGCACAGATGCGTCGGGAGCGAGCAAAATTTATTACACCGGCACACCGGCAAATTTAGAGGAATCGACTCACGGGGCAAGTCGGGTTTCGCAAAAATAATTTATGTTTCGACGGCGCTCGTTGTTATTCCCATTAAACTACCTAGTTTGTCTGTGCCAACGGCAAAAATTTTGATTCGGATTTTGCCTATCTTAAACACTTTCAGACTGCTCAAGTTTTCCTCGATCAGCTTTTGCAGATCGAGGAATTTCTTTGCCCGATCTTTTTCCGCCTCGCCAAACCACTCCTTAACTGCGGTTAAACGACTGAAAAAATCTTGAAAAGCGATCTCTTCTACATGATTCTCTGGTTTGCTTTCAATTTGTTGTAGCATGGACGGCCCGGATAGATCGGTATCGAAAGAAGGTCTAAATGCAGTTACCGGAGTGTCGGTTTCACTGATATAAATTAGTCCCTCACAGGCCTTTTCGATATCGAGAAAAAGTCTGTCCGAATTAGTACTCCATTTTTGAAATTTTTTTTGTTTTTTTTCGGTCATTTTAGTCGCTTTTTTATCGAAAAGTAGTCGATTTTCTTACTCTATCACATTCAAAATCTGTACCGAATTGTTGTCAGAATGGAAGTTAAATTCATGTTAAACGTTCCAAAAAAAACCTGTGGATTTCTGTTTGCGTACCCGCTATTTACGTGTTAGTCTGTTACCCGTTTCCAATATAAGAAACACCGTAAAGTATAGACAATAAACGGCTTAATGCGTTGCCTTAAGGTTTATGCGCTTATTTGTAACAGCTATGGATAAGTTGTTAATAAGTTACGGCGTGGGAACAATCCAGCGGGGCTGAAAACACCAAAACACAAAGGCTTATGGTGATTTTGCGGGCAATGAAAAGGATCGCCCGGGTCGGGCTAGCCGACACAAAAATTTACAGTATACAGATGCGCCCCTTAAGCGCTCTTTTCGACTAATAAAAATTGAAAGAAATCACTCAAAAATCTACTGTTTGGAACGACGTTCTCCGGATCGTAAAAACACGTCTCAGCGATGACGTATATAACACATGGTTCCGTCCGATCATATTTGAGGGATTGGATGAGGACACCCGCACTCTGACGCTCCACGCGGGACAAGTTACAAAAGATTGGGTGTGTATTTATTACACCGAGATGCTCAAACAGACGCTAGACGAACTTAATCTCGCCGACCACACCATAGAATGGCAGATTGACGCCGACGAACCGGTACCGCCTCAATTTGAAGAGGAAGCAGACGCAGACTTTTTCTTTTCGCCAAAAAATAGTGGTGCTAAAGTTTTGCCGGGTCGAAGCACTCATCATTTTATCGACATAGAGCCCGTCGAGGACGGTCTGAACCCGAAATATACCTTCGAAAAATTTGTTGTCGGGTCGTGCAACCAATTTGGCCATGCCGCTGCAAAAGCGGCAGCTGAGAGTCCGGGCACAACCTACAACCCGCTGTTTATATACGGCGGGGTCGGTCTAGGCAAAACGCATCTGATGCATGCCATTGGCCACTCGATAAAGGCCCGGAGCCCGCATATGCGTGTCGCCTACATCACCTCTGAGCGTTTTATGAATGAGCTGATCAACGCGATTCGGTTTAATAAAACACCTGCCTTTCGCGATAAATACCGATCGATAGATGTGCTGCTGATGGACGACATCCAGTTTATGGCGGGCAAAGAGCGTACTCAGGAAGAGTTTTTTCACACGTTTAACACGCTGCACAATGGTCAAAAGCAGATTGTTGTTTCCAGCGACTGCATACCCCGTGAGATACCCACTCTTGAGGAGCGTTTGCATTCGCGTTTTGAATGGGGCCTGATCGCCGATCTGGAACCGCCCGATCTCGAAACTAAAGTCGCCATCCTCAAACGCAAGGCCGACATGGATGGCATTCACCTCGACGACGACCTAGCTATATATATCGCTGGCAAAGTCAAAAGCAATGTCCGCGAACTCGAGGGGTCGCTTGTCCGCCTTATCGCTATATCGTCAATGAAGGGCGTGCCGATCACAAAAGCTCTCGCCCAGGAATCGATGAAAAACATTCTTGACGCAGGGCGGCCATCGGGCCTGACAATGGATTACATTGCCCGCACAGTCGCGGCTCAATACAAAATGACGATTGATGATATTAAGGCAAAGAGTAACTCACGAGGCGTAGCAGTGCCGCGTCAGGTGGCCATGTATCTATGCAAAAAGCTAACCCGGCACAGCTTTCCAGAGATCGGACGTGAGTTCGGCGGCAAGCATCATACGACGGTTATGCACTCGGTCGATAAGATCGAAACGCTCTTTAATAATGACCGGAATTTCCACAGGGAAATAAAAGACCTTATCGATAATCTTTCCAGCTAATTAAAGCTGAATTGGAGCAGAAAGCGTGGGAAAATTTTCCACAAACCATCAAGCTTAATAATCAGCGTAAGTTGTTTCTTTATAGATGTTTGAATAAAGGTTTTCCACTTTTCCGCAAAGACTGAAAAAAATAGGTTGTGGACAACGGTGGAAAAACAGCGGGTAAGAAAGCTATCCACAGTTTAGGGTGCTTTTCCACAAATTATCCACAACCAGCTGTGGACACAAAACCATTTGTTTTATAAGCGTTTAGACCGCTTTTGCACATTTACACAGGCCCTATTCCTAGTACTAGATTTAAATATTATTTTTAATCTTATTAGTTTCAGAAAAAGGCAAAATTTCGGAATATGCGATTTAGCATACAAGATAAGACAGGCGACCCGAGCGTTAGCGTGAAGGTCATCACAACGGTATAATTTTTTCAATACCAAACAACCAAAGTTACGCACCGCATTAGCGTAACGACATAAAGCAGGAGCAATATTATGGAATTCAAAATCAAACAGAGCGTTTTAAAAGAAGAGTTGGGATACATCCAGGGCGTTGTTGAGCGTAAAACAACGATCCCGGTTCTCTCGAATATTCTTATCGAGTCCCTTGGCGAAGGCGAGATACGCATCGTCGGAACCGATCTCGACTGCACGATCCGCTGTGACGCCGAGGCCGAGATAATCAAGGCCGGTGCGATCTGCATCCAGGCCCGAAAGCTGTTTGACATCGTCAGGGCGCTTGAACATGGCGACGTGCATTTCAAAAAAGAGGATAACGAATGGGTGACGATGAAAGCCGGCCGTGCGAGCTATCGGCTGGCAGGTGTAAGCCGTGATCAGTTTCCTGAAATTCCGACATTCAAGAGCACGCCTTTGAGGCTTCCCGCTGAGACCTTTGCCTATTTTATCCGCAACACTGCATTTGCTATCACCAATGAGCAATCTCGCTTTACGCTCTCTGGAGCCAAATTCATCCTCGGCGACGGGTCGGCCAAGATGGTCACGACTGACGGCCACCGTCTTGCCTATGTCGAACGTGCGATCGATGACAAAGAAGCGGTGATGGATACCCTTATTCCAAAAAAAGCCCTGCTCGAGCTCATAAAAATTTCACGCGGGGTCGGCGAGGTCGCCTTTGGCGAGGACCCGAATCACATCTATTTCGAGACCGAAGGCCGTCTGCTGATCACCCGCAAACTGAGCGGCCAGTTTCCCAATTACGAAATGGTTATGCCGAAGGACAATGACAAATCCGTCATCTTTGACCTCGAAGAGATGAGAAATGCCGTACGCCGCATGTCGCTGATCGCCGACGACCGCAACCGCTCGATCCGCCTCAACGTTCGAGAGGGTGAGATCGAGGTCACAGCCCAATCCGCCGAGGAGGGCGAGGGTAGCGAGGTCGTCCAGGCCGAATATCAGGGCGATGAGATCCAACTCGGCTTCAATTGGCAATATCTACTCGAATTCCTGACCAACGCCGCCACAGGCGATGTCTTCCTAGCGGGTAGCGAGTCGGCAGCATCAGAGGGAGCAGTATCAGATTCGTCTGACGGTGCCGCGGCCACCGCCACTGCCCGAGAGGGCAAAGCCCCGCTCCGCATAACCTTCGATTTCAAAGACGCCAACGCCCAAACCCAAATGTCCATAGCCGACGAAACAACGTATGACTATAAATATATTGTTATGCCGTTGAGGATATGAGAAAACGAACTTGGATAAATTAAAATCAGTAATGGACAGAGAGAGGGTGTTTTTTTGCATAATTGATGGACAAGATACCCAGCGAATCGTGGATTCGAATCCAACTCTATTTAGATAGGTTGTGCATTTCCCATTTTGCTAAGCGCTTGTGGCTTATATCCCCAGCCCTTGCAATATCCAAACACAATTTATTTATGAAGCCAAAAAAAACTCCCCTCCTTACAAAGGAGGGGTGGCACCCGTTTCGGGTGACGGGGTGGTTCTTGGATGGGGTGAGGTGAAGAACGTAGGTATTATGCGACGGGTTTGATTAAATTTTGAGTAGTCCAAACCTAAACGAAGAACTACGGCAACATGTTCTTGAAAAAGTCTGTAGCTTGATCCCAAACCAAGAACCACCCCGTCTGCCGAGGCGGCTGCCTCCCCTCCTTTGTAAGAGGGGAGTTTTTTTGGGATAGAATTTACGGCTTGGCCTTTATGACGGTGACCGGCGTGGCTACTCTTTCGAGTTCAACGGCCTGACTGGCATTTAGCTTGTAGGCGGCCTTGGGTTCGCGGAGGAGTTTGTAGCCGGTGGGTAAGCTAAAGAGCGAGGGGTCGGGTTCGGCGCGGACCATATTGGTCATTTTATAGGTTTGCTCGCCAAAGCGGGGATCGCTGTTTTTTGAGTAAACCACCAGTCCGAGTTCTTTTGAGAACCAGCGTTCATAGACGATCTCGATCGGGCGTTCGTTGCCGACAGCACCGGCCGGGATGGAAGTTGTGCGTCGGCTGCCTTCGGCCAGGACGCCTTCGAAATCGCGGGTACCGAGATCTTCGGTATTCGTTTCATATTTACTGTTGAAACTGTAGGAGCCTGAAATTGTGGCTGGATGACCGCCAAAGCCCATTGTTGTCATCGCGAGCGGTGCCAACGCTTTGAGTTCACCCTTTTGGGCCTTAAGTTCGTCTAAATGAACTTTATATTTTTCGGTGACGGCTTTTCCTTCGGCTGTGGCTATCGTCAGGCTTGGGGTGTAGCTATAAACCTGTGCCGTTTTCTGGTTAGTATCGAGGGTATATTTTTGACCAATCGCCGGGTTCACTATCGAAACTCCATTGCCGGTGCTGTAGAGCGAGCCCATCATACCGCCGACACCGCCAGACATTTCGCGGCGGACACGGCCCTCGCCATTGCGGTAAAACTTGCCGGTCGAGTTGCGAACGATACGATTACCGTCGGCGAGCGTCTGCACGCTTTCGTTTACCTCTTCGGCTGAAAGCGGCGAATTTTTGACAGCATTCCTCGAACTTGCCGCGGCGAGCTCGGCGATCACCAATGCTTTTGACTGTGCGGCCGGGGCTGTGTTTACTGTGTCTTGTGCTGACACCAGAGCGGCCGATGCCGCGAACATTAAGCTTCCAATTACTAGTTTCATAACATATCTCCTTGAGTGATTAAAAAATGTCTAATTTACAATACGCAATGCCCGCGTCACGCCGTCCGAGCCAACTAAGAGGTCTGTCTTGACCGTTTCATCCTCATTCTCGAGCGGCAGATTAACGCCGAGAGCAAAAAGTGAGGATCGATCCATGTCAACCCTGATAATGCGGCCTCCGACGGAGGTTTCATCCGGGTCGCCGGTGTAGCCGACCGGGTAAAAATTAACCTCCCGAGCTGTAATTTCGCGTTTGATCTTTGGTCTGAGTTTGATTGCTGCCGCATTTTCAACTCTAAAATTAGCTTTAGAAGCACGGCCCGCCGAAAGTTTACCAACAAACGGTTGAGGAGGAACCTCGGGCCGTGCAGCATCCGGAACGGCATCCGGAATCTTTACTTCGTTTATTGTGACTGCTCTCAAATCTTTTTCCTGCCTAAAAAGGATTACGGCACCAAATGCCGAAACTATCAGCACTACGACGGTCGCAAAGATGAACACATTTTGACGAAGATATAGAAAAATACTACGGTTTTGCGGCGTGTTTAACTGAGATGCAGTATCCGCCGCGATCCTGGCTTGAACCATATCGAACAAATGCGGATTCGAGACAATCCGATCAACCTGGTGCGATGGTATTGCCGAGCTTTCAAACAGTTTTCTGCCGATCTGGTCGAACGTTTTTTTGTTTAAATTTCGTTTTTGCATCTCTCTATAAAAATGACGGCCAGTATACGCCCCCGGTTACAATAACTTTCGCAAAACCTTTCTGACGGCCGAACGTGCCCGCCAGGCACGAATCTTTACGTTAGATTTTGACCAGCCAAATATCTCTGCAATGTCAGCGACACTCATTTCCTCGGAATAGATCATTTGCAGCAGAATGCGGTCTTCGTCGGAAATACGGGCCAACAGCTTTTCCGTAAGGTCCCGATTCAGAAGCGATTTCTCGGCAATCAGCGAATTGTCAGCGGTTAATTTTACGATTGAGTCGATCTCGGCCTCTGACAGGTCACAGTCTAACCGTTCAGGTTTACGTTTTTGACTTCTGAGCGTGTCAAAACAGGCGTTCGATGTAATCCTGACGAGCCAGCTTGAAAGGGAGCGATCGTACTTTCCGCGAAAGCTTTTTAATTCCGTAAACGCCTTGGCAAAGCTGATTTGGATGATCTCCTCTATCTCGTCAGGTCTTCGGAAATAGCGGCCAGCGATGATCGCCACCAGACGCTTGTGCCGGTCAAATATCTGCTCAAACGCAAATCCGTCGCCCGCCAGCACGAGATCGACCAGCTGATTGTCCGTCCTCTCGACGTACACCGGTACATCGGCGGTCTCGTCGTCCGCGCGATGTATATAGGTTTCGTTCTGCAATGCCGTCTGGTAACTGCTCATTCGAGATTATAAAAAATTATCGTCGAAAATGATGACGCAAGAGTTTAACCAGCGGTTACAAGAAAATTTTGCACAGCCTGTCTTCACTTTCTGAATTTACGCAGAAAAGCGATGCAAAGTTTAAATTTATCGAGAATGAAGATCTTTATTTTGAGCGGTCAACGACCAGCTTTCGGCGGGCCTGAACGATCAATCCGGCGCGTTTTGAGGTGACCTCGATCTTGCGTTCGGCAATGCCGCGAGTCTCAAAAACTGAAAATTTCGGCGTATATGTCACTACATAAGAGGCGTCGATCATGCGGGCCACGAGGGAGGCTTTTTCGATCATTTCATCGGTGCCCGATGGTAGAATGAATTCTCCGTTTGTATTCTCGGCGAGTTTCTCGAGCTGCTGCTCACTGGCTTCGAGATCGGCCTTGCGGGCCTTTATCTGGTTGAGCAGAGTGCGGTCGAGATTGATGGTCGGGCCGATTTTTACAGCGGACGGGTTACGAACACCATTTGGCAGTGTCGCGGCAATCTCGTCGGGCATCGCTTTTATCGGCGGTGAATTTGAAAGCACTTTTGTGCGGGGCTCGATATCGACGGCCTCCATCGATGTATAGCTCATAACATGCACGCTGATGTCGGTCGCTAGCAGCCGTTGAAACGCGTCAAACTTAGCTGACGAACGGCCAAGGCTGTCGGTGCCGTCCGTTATCAGGACCAGATGTTTGTTATCGAGCGGCGATTTTAGCAGGAAATCGGTCGCGAGCTTTAAAGCGTCGACAAACATTGACCGCCGGCCAAATTTTGTGCGTTTTATCGCCGCCGCGAGCTGGGCCTTGTCCTCGGTCCATTCCGTGACGATCTCGGCTGTGTCGCTGTATTGCAGGATCGAGACCGAGTCGCCGGGCCGCAGGGCATTTATTATTCCGAGTGCCACTTTGCGGGTCTGGTCGAGAGATTTTACACTCCGCATCTCGCCGCCGGTGTCGAGCACTATCAGCACGTTGGCCGTGAGTCGCCGGACGCTTTCAGGCTGATGTAGAATGTTATTCTCAGTAATTACGAGGTCGTTAGCCGTCACCCCGCGAAAAAAATCGCCCCTCTCGTCAAAGGCTAGGACGTTGAGTTTTATCTCCTCGGTCATCACTCTGACAGTCTCGTCTGGCGTCGGCGTCGGCAGAGGCTGGACTCGCCCGCTCTGTGCCAAACCGGTGACCGACAGCATTAGGACTGCGGCAAAAATAAATCCAATCGATCTGACAGAGGGCAAAAATAGCTGCATTACAGAATGTATGATGCTCCAGAAGGGCAAAAATTTGTATTAGGATTCCTTAGAAAAAGCTAAAAGATAATCCCCAATCACCTAGAATTTACAGCCGAGGATTTTCCTCAACAAAATCCAGCAGATTTGCTACATAATCTTTAAATCCAGGGCAAAGCAAACCGTGTTGTGAGAGCAGCTGATTGGCGACGGTCGTGTCATACGTTTGAGAAATAAAAAAATATGGTACGGCGTGATGTGGCAAGCCGGTTATTTTCGGTGACATACCGGTATTCAAAAACCACTCGGCCGAACGCGTAGAGAGGCTAAATTCCGATTTGCGACCCGTCAGGTCCTTTGCAATCAGGTCAAATATTTCGGCTGTCGTCAACGGTTTAGGATCGGCAATAGCTATGGTCTTTCCGACTGCCGCTTTATTACGCGAAAGCTCATAGATGCTCTCGACGACAAAATCGACCGGGACGAGATTAAGCCGGACGTGTTGATTGCCGACGTTCAACAGGCGCAGTATAGACGGCGCCTTGAGCAAATAGTTGATCAGGTAATAAATGCCGTCATATTTTACCGTCTCGCCGGTGTGCGAATCGCCGACCACGACAGCCGGGCGATAGATCGTGACGGGCAAATGTGATTTTAATCGCTCAACCTCGATCTCAGCCAGATACTTCGTTTCCTCATAAAAATTACGAAAGCCTGCCTTGTGTTCGAGCTCGCTTTCGAGGATCACTCCTTCACGTTTCCCGGCGACATAACAGGTCGAAACGTAATTGTAACGCCGCAGATTTTTTATCGAACAGGCGAGATCGTTCACATTTTTAGTTCCCTGTAGATTGACTCTAAACGCCGTATCTTTTGATACAGCCAGGTCGTAGGCCGCCGCCAGATGAAATATGTCGGTTGTCTCGTACTGAATCGTTACCAGGTCGGCATCCGATATTCCCAAATTTGGCAGCGTGACATCGCCCTCGACGATCACAAAACTCTCAAGCGGCGTGTGGGTAATCCCGGCGATCTCCTCGATCTGTGCCATCGCTATGTCAACGAACTGCGGCTGGACCAGTATAAAGAACTGGGTTTCGGGCTTTACGAGCCGTACGAGGAGACGGCCGGCGATGAAACCAGGGAAACCAGTGATAAAAATCGATTCTCGATAGAGCATAGCCGTGAAATTATTTTACCAATTTGCGGCTATGTTTGGTGTTAAGGCTGAGCGATTCGTCCAAAAAAACATTTACATCCGTTTAGGCGATGTGTTAAATTCCTTGCTCACACGGTAAATGAGTTGTCCGTCCGCTAACTTAGGCGGCAGATGACCGATGGAGCGTATGAAAATTCAGGAAATGAGATCCGGAAATTTGCATCTTAACAAAAAGATGGAAAGCGAAGTCCGGGATAATGTATTCGAGATGCGGAGAATCGACGAGACGGATCTGCCGCCCGCAAATGCCAGTGATCTCGACGAGCCGCGTTGGTCGGTCGTCTCCTTTGATCAACGTGAGGCCAGCGGATTGACATACCACCAGGCTGTCGAATTGATAACCGAGCTCGACTCGCATAGCGTCGCCGGGCTTTGCCTCGTTACTGACGAGGCCGCATCGCGTATGCGTCCCTAAAACTTTAACACCACCTTGCCAAAGCTTTTATTTGACCCGAGATATTGATACGCCGCAACCACATCCTCGGCGGCAAAAGCCCTATCCAGATTTGGCCTGATTTCCCCCGAAGTAAACAGCGGCAAAATATCATCGACAAATTTTTTTGTCGCCGCCGCCTTTTCGTCGAGCGGTCTGGGACGCAAAACTGTGCCGGTTATACGGGCCCGTTTTTGCAGAGCAATACCGAGGTTAAATTCGGCAGTGCGTCCAGAGGTTAGACCGACGAGAATCAGACGGCCTTTCACGGCGAGACTCTTTAGATTTTGATCGAAGTAGGCACCGCCGACGAGATCGAGAATGACATCCGATCCGCGTTCTTCGGTCCAGCCTCGAACCGATTCAGCGAAACTCTGCGGATCGTTAATAATGAGACCTATATCCAAACCAAACTCTTTCTTACAACGGCTGATCTTGTCGCCTGTGCGCGACGTCCCAACCACAGATGCGCCTATAGCCTTTGCCATCTGCAACGCCGCCAGCCCGACGCCGGAACCCACAGCGTGTATCAACAAAGTCTCGCCCGCTCGCAGCTCACCCAACGTAAACAACGCATCGTGTGCTGTTATAAAAGCCTCAGGGACGCAAGCCGCCGTGGTATAGCTCAGGTTGTCAGGTATTTTGGCGATAACGCTCGCATCGGTCAAGAGATATTCGGCCTGCGCCTCGCCCGCAGTGATGCCAAAAACGCGCGTTCCCTGTTTCCATTCTTTTGCCGCTTCGCCTGTCTCGACGATCTCGCCCGCAAACTCAAGCCCCGGAATATTTGGCGATAAACC
>JBBSJK010000057.1:0-22734 GCA_038257355.1 Pyrinomonadales bacterium
CTCAATTTTAACAGATGCCGTTACGACGGCAAATCAGATCACTTTTCCCCTCTGATCAGACTGTCCCATGTCCCGCCACCTCGACGCGCGCATTACTTCATTTTCTATCAATTTGATTCGAAAATCGGCGCTCATTATAATAATACCAAATTGTGCCGCACATTGTTTCATATACTATCTCTGAAACATTATTCATTCTTGTTAGCGGCGGCTTAAAGAATTCCGGTATCATGGGATAAATAACCACGACGGCGGCCGCGGTGTTTATTTCGAAGATCCGGACGGCCATTTTCTTGAGATAATTACCAGACCATATCGCAGCGGAAAAACAACTTTGTGATCACGGGCCAGCGATAAATTTGGCACCGGCCTGTTTTTTAGAATTATCCGAGTTTTTCGTTAACAAAAGTAAAGATTGCTGTCGCGATGCTAACCACGACAAACGTTGCGATGGCACGCCAAACGGCGTCGGATTCTGTAAATTTCCAGATGGCGAGGATGCAGAGGACGGTGCAAATGACGAGCGAAAACGTGATAACGCCAAACGCTATCGAACGCACAAGGGTCGGGTTAACTACACCGCGAGTTTTAGTTTTGACTTCAACGACTACGTCGGGATCGTTTGACTGCATTCTGCAACTATATCAGATTGTAAACCGCCCAGAGTCCAACGACCGAAATCACAACCCACAGGATGACGCCCTGCAGCATTGCCCGATAGCCAAATTTCTGCACCGTTGCCCGCGAGAGGCTCGCTCCGATGAAAAAGAGCGTGACCGTCAACCCGGCTTTGGCAAGGTTAACAAACGCATCGAACAAGCTGGGAAAAATTATGTGTTCAGCATAAGACCGAATTGCCGTCGCGAGCAGAAACAGGATAATAAACCATGGTATCGCTACCTTTGCCTTGTTCGTGGAGTCGCGATTGCGATAGATGTATGCAAAAAGGAGCGCGACCGGTGCGATCCAAAGTGCTCGTGCGAGCTTAACTGTCGTCGCGATCACCAGAGCCTCTGGTCCGTAGGACGCCGCTGCCCCAACGACCGAACTTGTGTCGTGAATAGCGATAGCCGACCAAACCCCAAATTGATGCTGAGTCAATCCCAGTAAATGACCGACAACCGGAAACAGAAACAGCGCGACGGAATTGAGAACAAAAACCGTCCCTAGCGAAACCGTTATCTCGTCACTGTCCGCCTTTATTACCGGAGCAACGGCGGCAATCGCACTGCCACCGCAAATAGCCGTGCCTGACGAGATCAAGGCCGAAGTCTTGTCGCCGATTTTTAACAGCTTTCCGACAAAATATCCCAATACAAGCGTGCCGAATATCGTGACTATCGTAAAAACAATCCCGTCCTTACCCGCGTCATAGACGGTTTTGAGATTCATCCCAAAACCAAGCAGCACGACCGAGCCTTGCAGCAGATATTTTGTGACCTTTCCCTCGATCTCAGGGAACGGATTGCCAATAATAAAAGCGATGGCTAATCCCAGCGCTAAGGCGAGCGGCGGCGAGCCAAATGGTGACAAGCAAAAAAGAACGAGCAGAATGAATAGGGCTTTTTGCCACATAGCTCTCAAAGTAAAAAGTAAAAAGTAAAAAGGCAAAAGTAAAAAGTAGAAAGAGGCAAAAATTTCCGTTTCGCCTCTTATATTTTTCTTTTTACTTTTTACCTTAAACTTCTACTTCGCCTTGCCCTGATTCGCTACCGCATCCTGTGCCGTCTTTACGGCTTCGGCATCGCCGAGGTAGTAGCTTTTTGTTGGCTTCATATCGCCGTCAAGCTCAAAAATAAGGGGGATGCCGGTCGGGATATTGTACTGAGTAATATCCTCGTCCGAGATCGCGTCAAGATATTTTACCAAGGCACGCAGGCTGTTGCCGTGGGCCGCGACGATCAGCCGCTTGCCGGCTTTTATTTTGGGTATCATCACGGTTTCGAAATAGGGTACGACGCGAACGACCGTATCTTTCAAACATTCGGCACCAGGGAATTTACCAGTTTCTATATCGCAGTATCGCGGGTCTTTACCCAGATATCTTTCATCCGTTTCGTCTAGCAATTCGGGCGGAACATCAAAGCTGCGACGCCACACTTGCACTTTTTCCTCGCCATACTGCTCCGCCGTCTCGGCTTTGTTGAGCCCCTGCAATGCACCGTAATGCCGCTCATTAAGCAGCCATGATTTTGTCTCGGGGATCCACATAAGATCCATTTCATCGAGAATGATCCATAGCGTCCGTATCGCCCGTTTGAGCACCGACGTGTATGCCTCATCAAACGTAAACCCTTCCGCTTTCAACAGCTTACCGGCGGCATGAGCTTCTTCGATCCCCTTTTCCGAGAGATCAACATCCTTCCAGCCCGTAAATCGATTTTCCTTATTCCACTGGCTCTCGCCGTGGCGGATCAAAACTAATTTGTGCATATGTTTTGAACGCCAGCATCCTGCCGGCATCTTACTTTCAATTATTCAATATTTTCTTTGCTTCGCCAACAAGGTAGAGCGAACCCGTAACTAAGATTATCTCATCAGCGGGCGTGACCTCGCGTGCGATATCAAGAGCGTTTGCAACATTGTCGGTCGCGAATGTTTTCACTTTCGACAAATTCGGCGGCAGTTGTTCGAGAATCTCTGCGCAGGTAAGCGATCGCGAATTCGACGGCTCAGCAACAATAATACGTTTCGCAAGCGGGGCCAAGATCGCCAATATCTCCGAAACGTTTTTGTCGTTCATCGCACCGAAAACAAGCGTTAATTGCCGTGTCTCATATTCTTGAATAAACTCAGCTAAAGCCTTTGTCCCACCAACATTGTGAGCTCCGTCTAAGAGAAACCTCCCTTGATATTCGAGCCGTCCCGGATGGCGAGCGTCTTCAAGGCCATTCCAGACAGCTTCTTCGTCGATTGAAAGTGAAAAATCAACCCTTAATGTCTCAGCGACCATGACCGCTGTGCAGGCATTTTCAATCTGGTGTTTACCTGCCAATCCGAGTGAGCTGTCCCAGTAATCAAAGCGATTAGTTCTAAACGCTACGACATTCGAGTGTTTGGAAGTGTCAAATGCTGATAGATTTGGCTCGCAGAAAGTTAGCGGAAAAACTCCCGCCATAGAGCAACGATCCATCAGGACTTTCATTGCCCTAGGTTGCTGGCTGCCGATGACAACCTTTGACCCCGCGTGTATTATCGCCGCCTTTTCCGTCGCGACCTCTTCGATTGTTTCACCAAGGTATTCCTGATGATCCAGATCGATCCGCGTGATTGCGGCGATCTCAGCATTTGCCGCCGTCGTCGCATCAAATCGCCCGCCGAGACCGGTTTCGAGGATCGCAAGTTCCACGCGGGCGTCTGAAAATGCTGTCAATGCCATCGCTGTGACCTGTTCGAAATAGGTCGGAACGGTTTCGAGTCTTCCCTCAGCAACTAACGATTCCGAGGTCTCGCGGACGAGTGTCGCGAGTCGGGCAAAATCTTCCTTACTGATTTCCTGCCCGCCGATCTTTATCCGCTCCGTGATCGAGATAAGGTGTGGCGAGGTGTAAAGGCCTGTTTGAATACCAGCTTCTACACAAATCTGATCCAAAAAGGCACAAACCGAACCCTTGCCGTTCGTCCCAGCGACTTGAACTTTTAGGTAATTATTATGCGGATTCCCAAGTGCGTCGAGCAGAATTCGAACATTCATCAGGCCAAGCTTCATCGTCTCGACCTCATTGCCGAGCGATAAAAGGTAGGCTGCGGCGGTCGAGAAGTTCATTCCGTCTCCTTGCCCGATCTGCGGGTTCACGCGATTCGACTTTTGCTGTGACATTCTGGCGGTGTGTTCGTCCATCGCAAAAACTTTTTCAGCTGATCAATACCAAATCGCGACTTTCTCCATTGGCGTTTTGATGCCCCGCGGTCTATGCTTTTAAGAGTCCGCTATAAGTTTACACTCAATAAATTGCATTTAAACTAAATGAAAAAACTCAACTCGATAATCGTTGTCCTTCTTGTAATATCTGCCGCAGCTGTTACATCATTTGCTCAGGAACCTGCTGCCGCTATGCTCTACGAGATTACCGGTAAAAATCTTACAAAGCCATCATATCTGCTCGGCACGTTTCACGCGATATGCCCGGGCGACATGTTACCGACTGACAAGCTGACTGCATTTGTCGATAAAACCGACCAAACGATTCTGGAACTTGATCTCGACGATCCCGTCGTCATGCAGACGATGGCGGGCAGCCTTACGATGGCTGGTGGTAAGTCATTGAAAGATTTTTACACACCAGAGGAATATGCCAAAGTCGATGAACTGTTAAAGAATAAGCTTGGTTTTTCTGCCGAAAACGTTAAAACCATAATGCCATCAATGCTTTCGGTGATGGTTTCAGTCGGTGCGAAATCCCTCGGCTGCACGCCAGCGGCCGTCGACATGCTCGTCATGCAGGCCGCCGTCGCGGGGAAAAAACCTGTGTACGGTCTCGAAACGGTCTCATCGCAGATCGATGTGCTAAACAGCGTACCGCTCGAAAAGCAGGCCCGCGACCTGTACACCATGGCCCTCGACCCGCAAAAATCTATTAATGAAATAAAAGCAATGATGGCCGTTTACAAATCGCAGGATTCCGAAAAGCTTTTTAACATTACGTCGGAACAGATGAAAACAGAGCCGGCGTTGATGACCAAGCTTTTAGATGACCGCAACCACGCGTGGATACCCAAACTCGAATCCATGATGGCCGAAAAACCTGCCTTCATCGCTGTCGGAGCGGGACACCTCGGAGGTAAAATGGGTGTCGTAAATCTCCTGCGGGCAAAGGGTTACAAGTTAAAGCCGATTAGATTGTAGAAGAAAAAGATCTGGTTTTCTGATAGGCGTTCAGGCCGTGACTTTCGGATTCATCATGAAATCCAATATCCGCACTATCGCATCACGCATTTCGCGGCGATCGACGACCATATCGACCATGCCATGCTCTAGTAAAAACTCGCTGCGTTGAAAGCCTTTTGGCAATTTTTGGCGGATCGTTTGCTCGATAACACGCGGGCCGGCAAATCCGATCAACGCCTTTGGCTCGGCCAGGATTACATCGCCGAGCATGGCAAAGCTCGCGGTCACGCCGCCTGTTGTTGGATCGGTGAGAACTGAGATAAACGGCAAACGCGCGTCATGTAACCGCGAGAGTGCGGCCGATATCTTCCCCATTTGCATCAAGCTCAGCGTGCCTTCCTGCATTCTCGCACCGCCGGACGCGGAAAAGATGACCACAGCCCCGCGTTCCTCGACGGCATATTCGATGAGCCTTGTAATCTTTTCTCCGACCGCAGATCCCATCGAACCGCCGATAAACGACATATCCATCGCACCGGCGAATGTCAGATGCCCGCCCGTCGTTCCTTTACCGGAAACGATTGCCTCCGGCAGGCCCGAAACTGCTTTCGCCTGTTCGATACGGTCGATATAGCGTTTCGAGTCTGTAAATTCGAGCGGGTCGCATGATGTTACTTCCTCGTCCAGCTTTTCGTACTGTCCATCGTCAAACAGATCTCTTAGCCGTCCGGGCGCGGAATAGCGAAAATGGTATCCGCAATGAGTACAAACTTCGTGCGAATCGGTCAGTTCACGTTTGTAAAGCGCATTGTCGCACTCCGGACACTTTACAAAAATGCCCTCGGTTCGGACTTTTTGCTCCGTGTCGTCCTCTTGCCCTTCGATATTAGGCTTATCTCTGCGAAACCAAGACATAATGCGGTTGTAATTAGTCAGTTGTCGGTGGTCAATATAAAGGCTCTAAATCACCGATGACCGATGTCGAAAATTTAAGACTATCATACGCCTTAAGATTTTGTCGTACGGGTTAGGAGTTTAGGACTGCGAGCATTTGTGAATGGATCAACCCGTTATCGGCGAGCATCGGCGGCGAATAGATGCTGAATTTTGAATTGTCGTAACCGGAGACCTGCCCGCCGGCTTCCTCGATAAGCAATAATCCGGCGGCCATATCCCACGGACTTAAACCTTCTTCCCAAAAGCCGTCAAACCGTCCACAGGCAACGTAGGCGAGATCAATCGCGGCCGAACCGTCGCGGCGAACGCCTCTAGATTTTAGTAAAAATTGAGTCAAATGGCGGGCAAAATCGTCGCGTCTTTTAAAATCGTATGGGAAGCCCGTGACGATCAGCGACTCGCTCAAATCCTCAGTTTCCGACACACGGATCGGCTTGTTATTAAGCGTCGCTCCACGGCCTCGTTCGGCGGCAAACATTTCATTTCGCGTCGGGTCGTATGTAACGCCGATAACGATCTCACCATCGTGTTCTAGGGCGATCGTGACGGCAAAACAGGGGTAGCCGTGTGCAAAATTTGTTGTTCCGTCGAGCGGATCTATGATCCATTTCCAGGTATTTCCACCGCCGATGATGACTGCGTTGCCCGCTTCCTCGGCGAGTATCGAGTGTTTGGGATAATACGATTTTATACGCTCAATGATGAGAGCTTCGCTCGCCAGATCGGCCTCGGTGACAAGGTTTATGTCACCTTTTTTTGAGATGCTGATTGCGCGGCCGTATTTTTCGAGAAGTATCTGCCCGGCGTCGCGGACGGTTTCGATAGCAAAATTGAGCATGTTGATAGCAGTCAGTCTTGAGATTTGAGACAAGCGTCGGAACGTCGCCGGCTATCTAAAAAATATATCCACGTAATCTGTCGCCTGGTCACACGGATTGTCCATTTGCTGCAGACGCCAATATTTACGGGAGCCGGTAATGCGAAAATTGAGAATCCCCTTCCGCTCACATTGTTTGCCGTCATTGATCTGGTCAACTTGAGTGGTGACAGTGCCGTCAATCGTAAACTGTTTTGCGTCGATCTCGGTTATAACGCCGTCAACCGCAACAAAGTTTGTCGATTTTCGCTGATCCTGTCGGCCTTTGAGATAGACTATGCCTTTTCGTTCGGTGACCCTAGCGGCACCAAAATAGTCCCAGCTTATCCATTGCAGCGAGATTCTGTGGCGGCCCATCAGCATTTGTTTCGCCTTTTTATCGCGTACAACGGTTCGCTCCTGGGCAATCAATACAGAAGGGAGGATGGTCAAAATACAACAGATCAAGACAATGCGTTTTAACATACTATTTCTTCATCCTCCGACTTACCAAGTCAAGAAACTCGCGGACATGTGTATCCCAGAATGGCCAGGTGTGGCCGCCGGGATGCTGCCGGTATTCGTGCGGCACCTTTTTCTCTACTAGCAGGGCGACAAAATCGCGATTGTTTTGAATCAGGAAATCCTCGGTCCCGCATGACTGGTATATAAAAGGAAGCAATTTCAAACGTTCCGGTGTCAACTCGCGGACGATCGAGAAGATGTCATTCGTCCGACGTGTTTCGCTATTTGCCGGGCCAAATACGGCCGCCATCGATTTACCTATCGCTCCGGTACTTGTCTCGTTATAACCGGCCGCCCCAAGAGCACCGCTGAATGAACCCACGACAGAGAACATCGCAGGATATTTCAGTCCAAATTTTACAGCACCGTACCCGCCCATTGACAGGCCCGCAATAAATCGATGATCGCGGTCGGCGACAGTCCGGTATTGTTTATCGATCTCCGGTATCAATTCTTTTAAGATATAGCTCTCGTACTTGTCGTTTGGTATCGAAATCGCGTCTGTGTACCATCCATTGTCGCCCTCGGGTGTGACAACGATAAATTGATGCATCAGCGCGTATTCCGCGAGACGGGTCCTGTCTGTCCAGTTATTATAGTGGCCCGTAAGTCCGTGTAATAGATAAATAACAGCAAAGCGTGATTCCGGCTTCGTTTTATAATTAGCTGGAATAATGACCCGGTACGGCATCTCACGGCCCATTAAAGAGCTCTTTAGTTTAAGCGTGACTGTTTCTGCGGATTGGGCCTTCGCCGTAACGGCCGGAGCAGTCTGGCCTAAAACCAGTTGTATGCTCATTAGCAATACTGCTAAAACAAAGACGCTTTTCAATAGGTTCGATTTGACTCTATTCATAATTTATCCAAAAACCTTTCCAAACCAGCCTTTATCGTCATCCTTATCGGCAATCTGTGTCAGTTCGCCTGCATCGAGCCAGACGCCGGAGCATTTATTACAGACGTCTATCTTGATCTTTTCAAAATCAGTTTCTATCAGCGTTCCGTCGCATTTCGGGCATTTTATTTCGAGGCTTTTTGAGCTTTCGCCCTCGATCCTGGCCTTCATTTTGGCAATCAGTTCCTGTTCTTTGCGATAAAAATACTCATTCTCGAGCGCCTGCCCACGCTCTTCAAGTTCTATTGGCATATGTGTAATCCCCTTACTTTAACTTTTAACTTTTTACTTTTTACTTTTTACTTTTTAACTTTCCGTTTTGTGTATTGAACGAACACGTTGACGAGCTTTTTTCGATCGCCTTATTGTGTTGCGTCGTTTGAGGCTGCTTTCGGCCCAGTCGGACACCTGTTTGAGCGGGTGCCATTCCAAACTCTCCAGTGGCAAAACCTCGCTCGATGCATCTTTTAGCTTAAGCGTGCTAAACGCGACGAAAAGAATCAATGCATTGAACACCGCTCCCGCCGTTATCACAAACCATCCCGGTGCCAGCCCGACCGTGGCACGTTGAAAAAATAAATCCCAAAAAATCTTCTTATCCGCCTCCGACGCGAGTGGAATCGGTGATGGGTGGATGTACACTTTTAATGTCCACGAGAGGGAGAGCAGTATAAATATCCACAGATAATTTGACCTCAAACGCCGTCCCACCGCTTCCCATTCGCTAATCGTGAAATGCGGAGAGATTAGGTCGGCGGATATATGCTCGGCCCATTCCTTGTCCGGAGCAACGGTTCGCTGAGAGAGCATCGGAGCAAAATAGCCTGTCTCGAGAACGCGTACACGGTTGGCCCACACCTCGTAATAACGATAGCGCCTCGCCTCCATAAATAAAAATATAGAGACCAGAAGTGTATTTATAGGTATCGCAAAATGCGGATTGTCGGGCGAGCTAAAAACAAACGACAGTGTCGCACCCGCCGTGATCACGGCCCAGTTTGTGGTCGCATCGAGCCGGCTCCGCCATACATTAGACCGCTGAATCTCGCCGCGGTAAAAATGGGCCATCGCCATGTTAAACTCGGCTGGCAACAGCTTTTGCGGTATAGTTGCGGGTGTTGTTCGCGGCTTTTGACTGCGTTTGTGCACCTCCTCGGCAAAGGCGCGGAACGACTGCGGCACATTTGTGATGTGTATATCGTCGACTGGTTGGGTTCCGGGTCGAACCTCGTCGTTCATAACGTTTGTGGCGGTTTAGCTTTCGAGGGGAACAAAAACTTTTACACCTAAATGTTTAACATTTTAGGTGGTTGGATGCAAGAATTGTGGCGTTGCGTTAAACTCGTTGGCAATGACCAATGTGGATGAAAGCTGGATGTGGCGAGCAATACACGTTGCCCGCGAAGCCGAAAAGCTGGGCGAGGTCCCGGTCGGCGCTGTTCTGATTGACAGCGAAGGCAAAATACTATCAGCTACCTCAAACCGTACGATCAAAAACAACGACCCGACCGCTCATGCCGAAATACTTGCCCTCCGAACCGCCGCGATACGCACCGGTAATTATCGCCTGACCGGCACGACGATGTACTCCACCCTCGAACCCTGCGCCATGTGTGCCGGAGCTCTTGTAAATGCGAGAGTCAAAAGAATTGTCTTCGGAGCCCACGACGAAAGATTCGGCGCCGTTGAGACACATTTCCAGGTCTGCGATAGCCCGAAACTAAACCACCGACTTGAAATAACATCCGGAATTTTAGCCGACAAATGCCGCAGCCTGATGCAGGATTTTTTTAAACAGAGACGCCTCAAGACCGTGCCGCCTGCGTAAGCGGGCGGAAGGAACTCGACCACGAATTCTGTTGCTGTGTGTGAGTTGTAAGTTATTGACTTTTGATGCCAGTTGGCTCGTTCCGACCGATCAATCTGCGGTTTTGACTTGTTACATTGACCATTTCTAACTTCCAACTTGAATTATCGTGCCGCTAACCATTAAAATGTATGATTCGCGGAGAGGTGCGAGAGTGGATGAATCGAGCAGTCTCGAAAACTGCCGTACCTTAACGGGTACCGTGGGTTCGAATCCCACCCTCTCCGCCATTAAATCAGTAATCAGTTTGCAGTAGGCCAACGGCAGCAATTACTTGACTGCCTACAGCCAACTGGGAAAAAGGGGTTGTTTGAAAACTTACAGGAGATTTCTATGCCCTTAACAAAAAGATTGTCGGCGGAGTTTATCGGAACACTTTGGCTTGTGCTCGGTGGCTGTGGCAGTGCGGTTTTGGCTGCATCCTATCCAAATCTCGGCATCGGATTCGTCGGGGTTTCGCTTGCTTTTGGATTGACGGTTTTGACCATGGCCTATGCAGTCGGCCATATTTCGGGTTGCCATCTCAACCCGGCGATCACATTCGGGCTCTGGGCGGGTAAGAGATTTCCGGCCAGCGACATCCTGCCGTATATCGTCGCCCAGTTACTAGGAGCAATTGCCGGTGCCGGTATTTTGTACGTCATAGTAAGTGGTAAAGCCGGATTTACGGGAATCGGGAATTTCGCCTCAAACGGTTATGGAATAAATTCGCCCGGCCAGTATTATGCCTTTGCCGGTTTTGTCGCCGAGGTGGTGATGACCTTCTTTTTCCTGATTGTCATACTCGGTGCCACACACGGACGGGCGCCAAAGGGATTTGCCCCGATCGCGATCGGATTATGCCTTACTCTTATACATCTGATTACCATACCTGTGACAAACACATCGGTAAACCCGGCCCGCAGCACCGGCCCCGCGGTCTTTGTTCAAGGCTGGGCATTGGAGCAATTATGGCTGTTCTGGGTCGCACCGGTACTCGGTGCTTTGCTCGCGGGATTTGTTTATAGCTGGATGGTCGGCGATGACGAGATGCCCGCGCCCGAACCAATCGTCGGAGGCGAGCCGTCCGACAACGAGGACACATCCGATGTCGTCATAATCGAGAAATCGGTTATCGAAACAGTAGCTACCGACGATACGCCGCAAACTAAAGACGAATAGTAAAATCTGCGGACGTCGTTTATAATGAATATATAAGAATTGCGAAAGTCGGAGGGTCATTTACTTCTTAAATCGTAATTCTTAATTTTGATTGATTTTCGGAAGGGTGCAAGAGCGGTTGAATTGGCTACATTGGAAATGTAGTGAACCTCAAAAGGGTTCCGTGGGTTCGAATCCCACCCTTTCCGCCACAGTTCAGTAGGCTGACGCAGCAGCAGTTGGTAGTTTCTGTCAACTGCTACTGCCGAACCGCCGCTGACATACGGCTTCAGGCTCCGCACAATGTTCGAGTTGTGAACCCCGCTAGGCGAGGAATCGAGCAACGGCAGCAATTTCAACATGTGTTGCGATCAAGTCTGAAGCCACCAATTTTTTAACATATCCTGGATTCGCGTATTCTCGGGATTTTCCGCAGTTAAATAAAAAGGATGGGCCTAAATCACGGGCCCATCCTTTTATGTTTACGGGCGATTCGAATCCCGATGACCTCTACCAATGCACTTCATCGGCGGTAACAACGCCATTTAAAGCCACCCCTTAGCGGAAACTTTAATTTCAAGTACTCTAATAAAGGCCATTCTCATCTTAGCCAGCAAATGACAGTAAAGTTTGTATGACAGCGAACAAATTCTCGAACAATATTTACTTATGTAATTGGTTAGTTGTCAGATGTCAGATGTAAATGATACAACTTGATTTTAAACTCTAAACGCCCGGCGAATGGCTACCATTAATGGAAATTTTTGTTTACAGAAAAGGATCGGCAGCGGTCGAGGAAGGTTTTTCGCGGAATGAGCTTCCGGATTTGATTGCGGACAAAACGAATGTCGTATGGGTGGATTTCAAGGGTGAAACTCCGGAGTGTGTAGAGGAAGCCCAAGAAGTGATGCTTAACGTGTTCGGCTTTCATAAGCTGACGGTAGAGGACTGCATCGAAACTCGAAACCAGCCCAAGGTCGAAGGTTTTGAGAACTATTTATATTTTATTGTTCATGGCATCAAGCCCGGCGAAACCAATCCCACAAACTTTGCGACAAAAGAGCTTGACGGTTATTTAGGGTTGAATTTTGTTGTCACGTATCACGTCGAAAGGTTTCAAAGCATCAAATCCTTGAAACAGCATATTCGCAACAGCACATTTATCTGTCAACGCGGAGCTGCATATCTGTTACATCAAATTCTGGATGAACTTGTCGATCTATATATGCCGATC
This sequence comes from Pyrinomonadales bacterium, assembly GCA_038257355.1. Classification (GTDB taxonomy): domain Bacteria; phylum Acidobacteriota; class Blastocatellia; order Pyrinomonadales; family Pyrinomonadaceae; genus OLB17. The sequence continues at coordinate 12,303 of JBBSJK010000057.1, forward strand.
GTCGATGATTTTGATCGGGCGATCAACGAGTTGGAAGATCTCACTTTTGATATGCGGCGGCCTAATAACGCCATCTTGGGTGAGATCATGGATCTGCGGCGAAGCGTTGCCCGGCTGCGACGTATCTCGGCTCGACAGCTCGATGTGCTATACCGTATTTCAAATGGAGAATTTCCCGAGATTTCGCCTCAAATTTTGCCATTTTACCGCGATGTTCACGACCATCTAGTTCGGATATCTGATCTGGCAGAAAATTACCGAGATCTGGTCAGCGGACTCTTTGACATCCATTTTTCGGTGGTTGCCAGTAAAACTAATGACGTGATGAAGACGCTCGCCGTGCTCTCATCAATCATTCTGCCATTAAGTTTAATCGCTGGTATTTACGGGATGAACTTTAAAAACATGCCCGAACTAGAGAGTCAAAACGGTTATTTCGTGACCCTCGGCTTGATGGGGCTGACCACTATGCTGTTACTGTTATATTTTTGGCGGCGTGGCTGGATATTTCAAAGGGAAGTCGAAATCGAATTTAACAAGTCGAAACTTACCGAAAAAAAATAAGAGATATTTTGAGTGGAAGTGGGAAATTTACTTCAAAAGCCCACCCCAAAGACTATTGGAAACGGACGAGATATTTTGTAATTAAAACCTGACTTTGCACCCAAGCGAGTAATAATCGTATTAACCTATTTGATCCAAAATTCGCTGAACCTGCAGATCTCCAAATCCGTAAACACCCGCACGGCGTGTGAATTCCGGAAAAATATCGTCAAATTCAGTTACGCCTTCGGCGATTATCTCCGACAGTATCTGGGCCGGTTTTGTCTCTTTTTCGACAGCCGCCTGACAGACTTCCCTCAGATATGGAAACCGCGTCGACTCAGAATCTGACAACTCAATCAGCCGCGTATGATCTTTTTTTCGGAATGCCTCCCACAGATCGGCTCCGAGTTTAATGTCGGCATCGGTGAATAATTGCTTGGCATCGTAACATCTTTGCAATTCGTCCGGGCCAAGCTGTCCAAAACCTTTCCAGCGGTCGGTTTCGCTCAGAACCGAAGGCTCGACACGAAAGACGGCCGCACCTGAATGAACCACCATCGACAGGCAAAACCACATATTTACGCTGCAAAACAGTTCGTATTCAAACCAGATATTTACCTCGTCTTCCGATTCAATCTCGCCAAGTTTTTCGAGATCATCGGCCACACGTTCGTGAAAGAGAATCTCGTCCTCGCCGTATTCGGACAAAATAAACCTCGCCCGTGCATCCCAAAATTCAAACGGCGTCTCAGCATCCACCGGGCCGACGATAAGTGCGTCGCGACAGACGATCACTTCCCCGTCGATACCTGTTTTCTTAAATTCTTCGACCAGCGAATCGCCGGGCATAACCTGATAAATCATAAAGCTAAATATATCGCATGTCCGATAGCAAGACACACGCCTGCGTAAACTCCTGCAACAATGTCATCAACACATATTCCGAGTCCGCCAGGCAAGATTTGTAGGTTGTTGATCGGATAGGGTTTCCAGATGTCGAAAATTCGGAAAAGCAGGAAACCGGCAAGAATAAATGGCCAGCCGAGTCCTAACGGTATGAAACAAAAAGTGATTAGCTGCCCCATTACCTCATCCACCACCGCCTCGGGTGGATCGTCGTTACCGAGCAATGGGATCGAATGGTTCGAGGCCCAAATGCCCAGCCCTACAAAAATGACGAGTACTATGTAATTAAAGGCCCAGTGAATGTCGGCCAAAAAAATTCCAAGCGGAAAGCCATGATTAATAAAAGGTGTTTCAAGATAAAAAACCGCTAAGTATATTGCGACACCGATTGCGGAACCATACGTTCCCGGAGCACCGCGAATGTAGCCAACGCCCCACGTCGTGAAAGCAAGCGCGATGCTATCAACGATTCCGCTTGGCTTTCGCTTTTTGACGGGTTGCTTCATATCAGTATGAGTAACGCCTTATTCAGCTTGAAGGCGGAACTCCAAATTAGAACTCAATTCCCTGCTGAGCAAAAATCCCCGCGTAGAAAGGATGTTTTACCTCCGTCATTTCAGTCACGAGATCAGCCTCATCGATTATCTTTTGCAGAGCATTGTCTATATTTCGCCCGGTCAAAATGAAATGAAGGTGCGGTTGGGATTTGCGTATATCACGAATCTCTTCGATCACAGCATCAATGCCAAGAAATCCGTAGCTCAAAACATACAATAGTTCGTCAAAAACGAGCAGATCGTAATCTCCGTTTCGCATTTTATCGACGCATACCGCCCATGTTTGCTCAGAAGTTTTAATGTCCTGTGATTTATCGTTGGTGTCCCACGTAAATCCGTCGCCCATTGTGTGGACCTCGATACCTAGTTTTTCAAAGGATTCGTGTTCACCGTAACGGTCGGTTTTTGACTTCATGAACTGGATCATGCAGCAGTTCATCTCGCGTCCGGCGGCGCGCACCATGACGCCGATGGCGGCCGTCGTTTTGCCCTTGCCGTCGCCGGTATTGAGCATTAGCAGGCCCTTCGTGTTTTCACGATAATCATCACGCCGCCATTTGTAACGTTTTTCTACTGTTTCCGGCATTAGCAAAAATTATGGCAGTAGTTATTATGAGCGGCAAACGGGCCGATGCATTACTACCGCCAAAATGAGTTCTTAATCTAAACGCCGCCGTTGGTTTCGGCTTTTGAGACAGCGGCGGCAAGAGCGGCGACAAGCAGACGCTCACTCTCGTCCCAATCGCCCTCGATACTCAGCCCAGAGGCATTTTTATGACCACCACCGCCAAAACTTTCTGCAACTTTTGCTACGTTAGTGTCGCCTTTTGAACGCAGGCTCGCCCTGAATTTGTTAATGCCGACCTCACGCATATAAACAACTGCAACCACATCGCGGGCCGCCAGCGGTATATTTACAAAACCGTTATTATCGCCGTCAACCGCACCAGAAGACTCGTGCATCGCTAACGTCTGTCGCATCGAGGCAATCTTGCCGGTTTTGTCACGTTTGACGGTCTCGAGGACTTGGCGCATCAGCTCGATGCGTGACCAAGGATAGTTGTTATAGACCGCTTCGCTTATTTTTTCCGGTTTGGCGCCTGCTTTTACTAATTCGGAAGCAACTTTTAATGTTCTGTCGGATGTGTTTGGAAAGTGGAACGAGCCGGTGTCGGTGACGAGCGCCATATAGACGCACTCAGCAATCTCCTTTGTAATGCGGCCGCCGATCGCTTTGCAAAGGTTGTAGATCATCTCGCCCACGGCTGAGGCAGTCGAATCGATCCAATTAATTGTGCCAAAATGTTCACTGGTCGCGTGATGATCGATGTTGACGGTAAACTCGTTTTCGAGGCCAGCGATGCCGGGACGGTCGATGTCAGAGCATTCGATCACAAAAACCGCGTCGTAGGTGCCGTCTATCGCTTTGATATCACGTATCTCGTCGGCCCCGGGCAAATTAAGATAAGCCGATGGTACGTCGCCGCGAACAATCACCTCAGCGGTTTTGCCGAGCGATCTCAACAGCCAGCAAAGCCCGAGCGATGAACCGATGCCGTCGCCATCGGGCTTAATATGCGTGGTTATCGCAAAATTGCTCTTATTTTCAATTAACTCTACTACTTGACTTAACACTTTGTGTGCGAGTGATGAGTGACTAGTGATGAGTGATGAGCTTTAGATTCCGATTTCTTAAACTCATCACTCATCACTAGTCACTCATCACTATTTTCCTTATTTATTTCGCCTTTTCGCACGAGATCATCTAGGATCTCGCCGACACGTGAGGCGTTTTCTTCGGCGGTGTCACGCGCAAAATGCACATGCGGGGCGTGCCGAAGATCCAAATTCATTGCCACTTGCTGACGGACAAATGTAGAAGCATTTCTTAAAGCGATTAAGGCTTTTTCAACTTCCTCGTCATTGCCGCGTATGAGAACGTAAACCTTTGCGTCCCGCAGATCGCTCGAAACCTCGACATCGGTCACTGTAACCATTTCAAGCCGCGGGTCGGTCAGCTCAAATCCGACAACCTCTGCTATTTCAATTTTTAACGCCTCTCCCAAGCGCTCCGGGCGTCTCATTTTTTGTAATGAAATCTACATGCGTCAATGAGGATTTCATCCTTTATAACTCGATAAATCAATCTATGCCCACCCGTAATACGTCTCGACCATTTGCTTCGACTTAAACCCTGCGCACTCGCTCACGTTCGATCGCGGTATTTTCTCTTGCGGCAGTCAACATGAAATTAAACTCAATTACAACTCAGTCGCCGCAAACTTCTCTATCATAAATGCCTCGATCTCATCGTCGATCTTGAGATCATTATAATTGACAAGGCTGATGCCGCATTCGAATCCGGTCTTGACCTCGTTGGTGTCGTCTTTGAAACGTTTGAGAGTCGCAATATCGCCCTCCCAAATAACGACGCCATCGCGTATAAGTCTTGCTTTTGCCTGCCGCCGGATGACACCATCTGTAACGCGGCAGCCCGCGATGGTACCGATTTTTGAGACTTTGAACGTTTCAAGCACGAGGGCTTTACCAAGGATCGTTTCTTTCTCGATCGCGTCAAGCATACCGATCATCGCGGCCTTGATCTCTTCTTCGACCTTATAAATGATCGAGTGAAGACGGATATCAACATCTTCGTGTTTGGCGATATCCGACACACGAGCCTCCGGACGAACGCTAAATCCTATAATAACAACTGCTGTCGATGCGTCATCAGCCTGCGTTGCCGATGCGAGCAGAACGTCGGACTCTGCGATTGCGCCGACACCGGCACGAATGACACGAACCTTGACCTTCTCGGTAGAAAGTTTTTCGAGCGTTCCCTTGAGTACCTCGACTGAACCCTGTACGTCGGCCTTGAGTATTACAAGCAGTTCCTTGATCTCAGCCTGTCCGAGCGATTCTATGCCACGCTTAGTTGTCTTGAGCATCGCGGTCTGACGGGCGTGCATCTGGCGTTGACCTGCAATCGTTTGAGCTCTCTCAACATCTGAAACAACTTGAAATGAATCGCCGGCCTGGGGCACGCCCTGAAGACCTAGAATCTCTACCGGTGTCGCCGGCTCAGCTTCTCTCACGGCCTCTCCGCGATCTGAGAACATCGCCCTAATCTTGCCTGAAAATTGACCGACAATAAACGGATCGCCGATTCGCAGAGTTCCCTGTTGAACGAGAGCCGTTGCAACCGCACCGCGTCCTTTGTCCAGTTTTGCTTCGAGAACCACACCGGACGCACGACGGGTCGGGCTCGCCTTGAGGTCGAGAATATCGGCCTGCAGCAAAACCGTCTCTAATAATGTATCGAGATTTTCTTTCATTTTAGCAGAGACCTCAACCATTTCAGTCTCGCCACCCCAATCGGTCGGCTGCAAGCCAAGTCCGGCCAGACCTTGTTTGACCTTATCTACATTAGCTCCGGGCTTGTCAATTTTGTTTATGGCAACAATGAGCGGGACACCTGCGGCCTTAGAATGCTCAACCGCCTCAATCGTTTGAGGCATCACACCATCGTCTGCCGCAACAACCAAAATCACGATGTCAGTCGCCTTGGCCCCGCGGGCACGCATCATTGTAAACGCTTCGTGGCCCGGTGTGTCTAGAAATACAACGCGTCGCGGCTGATCGGGATCATCCGCATTGGGCACCATCACGCTGTAAGCACCGATGTGCTGCGTGATGCCGCCAGCCTCGCCCTCGGCGACATTTTCCGAACGGATAGCATCCAAAAGCGAGGTTTTACCATGATCGACGTGGCCCATGACGGTAATAACCGGTGCCCGGGTCAATTCTGTATCATCGGCATCGGCGGCAATCAGCTCTTCGAATTCCTGCTCGATGACCATTTCCTCAAACGGCACAAAGCTGACGTTGAAACCAAAAGTTAGGGCCATCTCACTGGCCATTTTTTCGCCTATCGCCTGATTAAGCGTTGCAAAAACACCCCGTTTGATCAATAGCTGTACAATGTCACGCGGCGTGATTCCCAGCGCCTCGGCAAATTCGCGAATCGTCGCCCCCTCGGTAAGACGGACGACCTTCAAATTGCCGCCGTCGATCGCACCGACCTGATCCATCACACGCTCTTCGATTGAACGTTTTTGCGGTGCATCTACATCACGCTCAGCAAATCTACCTGTCTTATCGTTGCCCTTGCGCCCGCCTGACCGGCCGGGCCGGCGTCGGTTGTCAGCCGGGGGCGTATATGTCATCTGTGGAGCAGCCGTCTCGCCGGGTGTACCGCGAAATTCCGGTCTGCGTCCATCAGCACCGCGTTGGGTGGTAACCAAACTGCCCGTTTTTGTCGGAGCATCGCTAACGAGACGATCCCCAGGCTTGATACCTTTTTTGAGAGCATCGGGACTCAAAGTCAGCCGTTTGACCGTAGTTCCGGACGGACTCACAACTGATTCGGCGGGTGTCTCAGCAATGATAGGCTCAGATGGTATCTCAACTTCGATTTCAGCCGGCGGCTTTTCAATCTCGGTGACGATTTCCGGAATTAATTCGGGTTCTACAGCCTTCGGTTTCGCAACTCGTCTTACAGGCGGCGGCACCGGTTTTTCCGTGTGGATTTCAGGCGGGGCCTCAACTATTTCCTCGACCACCGGCTCTGCAGCCGGTTTTTTTGAGAGCTTTTTGACCTGCGAGGTGGTCGGGGCTTCGATTTCTTTTTCTTTTTCTTTTTCTTTGAGTTCCGGGGCCGCCGGTACTGGAAGAGCCTCTACCGGTGATGCCATCTCGACCGGCGGTGTTTCAACCGGTGAATCGACATCGGCTGGTGGCGTTTCGACTATCTTTGCCGCCTTAATGATCTTTATGGCCCGTTTTGGCGCCGTCTCGGTTTTTGGAAAATACTTGCTGCGAACCTTATCCGCTATCACATCGCTGACGGAATTAGACGCTACGCTCACATCCGCTCCCTCACGCCGCAGATCTTCCATCACGCGCTTTGTGTCCTGTTTAACTTCGCGTGCCAGGTCGTAGATTCTTATGCTCTTACCAATCGCCATATTTAATTAATTTTAACGTCCCGACGCTTTCTCTTGTGTGGCCTTAAATCATAGTTTTATATTCATATGACCCCACATCTATTGCTTTTTCTTCGATTTCGACGCCGTCTTTATAGGTTTGGTGTCGGTGCTTTCCACAGCGGAGTCCTCAACGGAATCAGTCTGCGGTTCATCAATCTGCGGTTCGCCACCGGAAGCATCTTCTGAACCGGTGCTATCGTCGGCTGAATCAGGTATCTCTTCTGTGCTTTCGGCCTCGACCGGTTGTTCGACAGTCTCGTCCGCACTCTCTGAGGTTGAGACAGACTCATCGATTTTCTTTTCCTCACTCTCACTTTCGATTAACTCTTCAGTAGATTTTGAGGCAGTCTCATCATCGACGCTATCGATGCTGATTTCGGCATTCCGGGCATTTACGATGACATTTGCGGCTGTCTTGATAGCCTCGGCCTGATCCAGACTGATATCTAGAAAATCAACCAAATTATCGACCGATGCGGCCGCCAGAGCCTCGACATCAGAGATGCCTTTCTCCGCCAGAGTTTCGGCCTGTGAGGTTGTCACGCCCTCAAGTGCGGTGATCGGCACAGCCTCGCCTTGGGCCATCATCTTGCCCATTTTCTTAGCGATTTCCTTCTTGAGCAGTTCTTCGCTGACGATCTTGATCTCCCAGCCTACGAGCCGCGTAGCGAGACGCACGTTCTGGCCTTTTTTACCGATGGCCAGGCTCAACTGATCTTCGCCGACAATAACTTCCATTAAGCGGTGGTTAATGTCAGTAATCCGGACCTGCGAAACCTTAGCCGGCGAAAGAGCATTGGCTGCAAACACCGACGGCTCGTCCGACCACTCGATAATATCGATTTTCTCGCCCCGCATTTCCTTAATGATCGCCTGTACACGCGACCCTTTCATACCGACGCAGGCACCAACCGGATCGACGTCTTTTTCGTTTGATGTAACCGCGATTTTGGCACGGTCGCCGGGTTCGCGAACCGCTGATTTGATTACGACCGTTTCGTCGTAGATCTCGGGCACTTCCATCTCAAACAGACGTTTGAGTAGCTCCGAAGACGCTCTCGAACATTTGATCTGCTGGCCTTTCTGCTCCTTTGAAACATCGACGATGACTACGCGGATGCGCTCGCCCTGGTTCCACATTTCGCCGCGTGACTGCTCGTATTTGGGAATGATCGCTTCGAGATTATTGCCAAGATCGACGATCATATCGCCTCGCTCAAAGCGTTTGACGGTTCCGTTTATCAATTCGCCCTTGCGGTCAATGTATTCGTCATAAACCTTTTCGCGAATCGCCTCGCGAACCTTCTGAACCAAAATTTGCTTAGCGGTCTGAGCGGCTATGCGGCCCAATTCCTCAGTGGGCAGTGGTAAAAGCAGCATATCGCCGATCTCGATCTCGTCCCCGGCCAACTCGATTGCGTCAACTAAGGAAAGCTCGCTCAACGGGTCTTCGACCGTCTCGACCACAGTTTTTTGGGCGGAAATCTCGATTGCGCCTTCCTCATTGTTCCAGTCAACCTGAACGCTGTCACCCGTTTTGTCCTTAAACTGTTTACGCGCGGCGGCACGAACGGCATCCTTCATGGCCTCGATAATCATATCGCGGTCCAGGCCCTGTTCATTGCACAATATCTCAATACTCTGTCCGATTGATGATGTCATAACTTACCTACGTACAATATATACTCATTTCTGTGGCCTCTGTATTCCGCCTCGGTGCTCTTTGTGATTAATGGCTTTTAATCTCAAAGTCCAAAGCCAATACAGGAAGTACACAAAGTTTAAACCAAGACAGCACTTTAGCGGCCGCTAAACTCTTTCGAAAGATCGATCTTCAAATTTGCCTTATCGACCTCCGAGTATTCAAAACTCAAAACGCCCTTCGTTCGGTCGTCGATCGTTATACTTTCACCGTCAACCTCTGTGATCGTCCCGACAAAAGTCTTTTGTCCATCGATCCCGGTCTTAACCTTGACCTTAGCGAGCTGACCGGTAAATTTTACAAAATCGCCAAGTGAATATAATTCCCGCTCGATACCCGGGCTTGAGACCTCGAGGACATATCTCGATGGTATAAAGTCTTCGCTATCAAGCACTTCCTCGACGCCGCGTGAAATAATCGTACAATCTTCGATGGTCACGCCGCCCTCTTTATCAATGTAGATACGGACAACCAAATCCCGTTTCGTGCCCGCAATATCTACGTGAACCAACTCGATACCGCCCGTCGCCGCCACCTTTGTGGCGATGCCCGTAACATGTTCCACTATCAAATACTTGTCCATGTCCTCTAACGCAAAATAAAAAGTGGGTGCGAAACCCACTTGGATACGTACATCCCGCGCATCGTCAGCAAACGAACATAGTACCCTAATTCTAGGTTTCCTGCAAGCCCAAAAAGGCACCGCTAGTGCACCTTCCGATTCGGCTTGATTAGGCCGTTTAGGGATCAGAGGCAGAAACACGACCGGTAGGAAGTTTGTTACTAGGGCATACAAGGGAACACTCGCTACCGGCTCATATTTCCGCCTTTCTCCGGCACAAAAAAATACATTGACAGCGATTGGCCCAATTGACTAATCTATATATGTCGGTTCCGTCCTGGCACTTGTCTTAGATCTGAATCTCCAAAGTCAGTAATTTAGTTAGAGTTAAGTCCGGGAAGGCTTTTTTGCCTGTCCAGTGTTAAACATTTAGAAACATTTATATAAATAGAGAGAAAACAATGAGAAATTACGTTGTATCGTTTTTTGCGTCGAATCGTGTTGTATTTTTATCGCTGGGCCTCGTGCTCGTGTTAACGGCTGTCACCATTGGCCCTTGGCGGACAAGTGCTCAAACGGTGCGGGTCATTCGTGCGGTTGCTCTCAGCAGCACACAGCCTGGTCAGCAAGTCACGGTTGCGATTCAACTTGATTCTCTGGGAAACGAGTCATCGGCAAGCTTTTCTGTAAATTTTGATCAGACACGGCTTTCAAACCCGGTTGTGGCAATAGGAAACGGGGTTCCGGCCGGATCGTCCCTCGGCACGAATGTTAATCACGTCGGCAACGGAAGTCTCGGAGTCCTGATCGATTCGACAAACAACTATGCGGCGGGAACGCGGCAGATGATGACGATCACATTTAACGTTGCTGCAAATGCCCCGTCGAGTACAACTCATATCTCATTTGGAGGCACACCTACTTCTCAGAGTGTGTCAAATAACAGCGGATCGCTGCTGGCCACCACCTATCAGGGAGGCAGCGTGACCATTGGAACGCCGCCAAACCCGACCCCGACTCCGGCCGCGACACCGACACCAAACCCGACACCAAATCCGACACCGACTCCGGCCGCGACACCGACACCAAATCCGACACCAAATCCGACACC
>JBBSJK010000058.1:0-21934 GCA_038257355.1 Pyrinomonadales bacterium
CTGCGTTTATCTCTATGTTCTCCACTAGGCCGCGAGTTTGCATTGGAGGGCTTGTTACGACGACGATTTCGGTCTTTGTTACGCGGCATTATCGAGATGTTAAAGGTTTGGCCTGTAAAAGGGTAGTGCTTTAGTTTGAAATTTCACTTTTTAACGGTGTCACTGCGAAACTCAGCGTCCCCCTAAGCGAACTCAGCGTGGAAATTATGTTGAATATTAGTCAACACCAATTTAACGCCGAGTTCGCTAAGGCGGATGCTGACATCGGAGGGAAGAGTTTTAATTCAAACTGAACATGTATCTGCTAAAAGTCTAATCTTTTCAATCTCTGAGTTAAAGTGTAAAATACTCAATTGCCTCGCAACGTTTGTCGCGGGCTGTGCGTCTAAATTCCAAGCAATGCATTACGAGCTTCAATTTAAGGCGGGTTTATAAGTTATATGTTTGAGCAGTCATTATACGAGCAGCAACCGGTCGCAACTCCGCAGGCGGACAGTGATCTGTTTAAAAATTACGAAATTAAGAGTTGGGAGAGGTCGAAACGGCTTTACCGCATTATCGGTATCTCAGCTATTGGAAATATCCTGGCGATATTGATCATTGCGCAAACCTCGCTACTGACGATGAAGGGATGTGACAGCCCGCTCGTCGGCCGCGTGTGCGAGGTTTTGGACACGGTCTATGTCAGCACTTTGCTGTTTGGCACGGAACGCGAATATGTCGATGTCGCCTATGACAAGACGGCAATCGGCGATTCTGAGATCACGTTTGTCGATGTGAGCGGCGTCACACCGCCGCTGTCGTACCCGGAAGGCTATTTTCAGATCGCCAATCCAAATGAGTATCAGGCGATGCTCGATCAGATGAATAATCCGGCATTTAATTCTGACTTTTCGGTAAATGACATGATGCCGTTTCCGGGTGGCAGCTTGATCGATACCCCGCCGGTCATACCGCCGTCTAACCCCAAAGTGATCGATGGCGATCTGCCGACATTTGGCAATGCCACGCCCACGTACAATCCGCCGAGAACGACCCGCAAGGGCAGTCGCGGCGGCCGCGTCACGCCAAACGTGCCTGATGTCGATGATCTGGCTGTAAATGAGACCCCGAAAACTAAGCCTAAACCCGAACCCAGCTTGAGTCCGACACCAGAGCCCGGCCCGACACCTATGTCGAGTGATGCGGTCAAGGCCGTCGAGATCAACAAAAAACCGTTGATCGATTTTGCAGATGATGTCGCGGTCAAATGGGATGCAAAAGAGGTGGATCTGAATCAGGAGTTTACCGTTGTCTTGAATGGCTTTTTAGCGGGCGACGGCACACTCGATCTCAAAAAATCAAAATTTGACGTTGCAAAAGAGAAAGGCGATCAAAAAATGATAGATATTGGCAAGGCGGCTCTCGAGGCCCTTGGCAAGAGCAATTATCTGAGCTATCTAAAGCAGTTGAATGTCGATCAATTCAGTGCGACACTGGTTCAGGACGATAAACAGATAACGGTCATCATTACATCGAGCCAAAAAACGCCGGAAATGGCTAAAACCGTAGCAAGCGGTATCAATTCGTACATATCGATCGGTAAATCGATTACCACTAACCCCAGCGATGAACGCACGCTGCTCGACGGTGCCAAGGTAACTGCTCAGGGCAAGGATTTCTTTTTGAACTTTGCCATCCCAAAACCGGTCGCTCAGGAAATGATCAACCGCAAACTAAAAGAATCACAGGCCAAAAAAGCCCAGACTCCAAAACCGAGTGGTGATATAATGAGCAAGCCGGTCGATAACACGGCCAAAAAATAAGATTTGAGCAACCGTAAAACGCAAAACTCGATACTCGTCCTAGCGACACTTGGCGTCTATTTTGGCCTCGTGCTAGCCGGTGCGACCCCGCAGGTCCTCGCCAATGCAGCGATGACGCGGCAGTTTGACGTTAAGGATGAGATCGAGGTCAAGGATGATCTGGATAACAAACCCGACGACGAGAGATCGCCCGTAACGGCGTCGGTTCAGGTGTATCTCGAAGATGTCGAATACTTTCTCGCCAGTCTGCGAATCCTCAAACACAACGGCAGGTTCAACCCGGATGTTGATTCATTTAACATCGCTCAAAACACGATGCTGCCGTGCGTTGACAGCAACATCGCGGGACGGTATACGCCGATTCGCTTTGACAGTTCGAACGACGCATCCCGTCGCGCCCTCATAAATTTTAGCGGCGCCATGGTTTACGGCTATTCGCTTGGCGATTGTATTGCGAACAATGAGTTTAACGGCATCGAAGCGGCTGACTCGCGATTCAATGTTCAATTAGACCGCAAGGCTTTCTCAGTCAATATCGCAGTTAAAAAACAGTCCCCGCATCGTGCCTTCGAACTCATGCGGGAGCTGGAAAGTGTTCTCAAACTTTATTCCACCCCTGCAAATAATAAGCTCCGGCAACACATTATCGAAAGAACTTCCTTTCGGGCAAAAAACGATCAGGTTTTTGTCACCACTCGGCTTCCCCGTGCCGGCCTCGTGTCACTGCTGACGGTGTCAGCAGCCCGCTCGTAAGTAAGGGCAACACGCACCAAATTCAAATCAACCAGACCTATGCACGTTGCGGATAAAAGTGCATTCATTATTGCGTTGCCCTTACTTACGTGCGGGCTACACACACACGGCTACAGACACAAACACACGAGGAAATCATGGCAGTTAATAGTTTTGCAGATAAATTAGTAAAAAAGATTTTGGGTACCAGCAGTGACGTTTTTTTGAAAAAGGTCAAAGCTACCGTTCAGGAGATAAACGATTGGGAACCAAGGATCGAAAAGCTCACTGATGCGGAATTGCAGGCCCAGGCGACGAAGTTCAAAGAGATGATCGCGAAAGCCGTCGAGGGCATTGACGATAAGACCGCCCGGCGCAAGGCCGAACAGACGATACTGACCGAGATATTGCCAGAGGCGTTTGCGACCGTTCGCGAAGGTTCACGCCGCGTCACCGGAATGCGGCATTTTGACGTGCAGATGATCGGCGGCGTGGCGCTTCATCAGGGCCGCATCGCGGAGATGCGAACGGGTGAGGGTAAAACGCTGGTCGCGACCTTGCCATCGTATCTCAACGGGCTGACCGGACGCGGCGTTCACGTCGTCACGGTCAATGACTATCTCGCCTTACGAGACGCCGAGTGGATGGGCAAAATTCATACATTTCTCGGCCTCTCGGTTGGCTGTATCCAAAACGATATGGACGATGTCGAGCGCAAGGACGCCTACGCCCGCTCGATCACATATGGCACGAACAACGAATTCGGCTTTGATTATCTGCGCGATAATATGAAGTTCGATGTCGAGTCGCTCGTCCAGCCGGATCATTATTTTGCGATCATAGATGAGGTTGACTCGATCCTCATCGACGAGGCCCGCACGCCGCTGATTATCTCAGGAGCCTCGGACGAGGCGACGGATAAATACTTCACCGCCAACGAAATAATTCCAAAGCTTGTACGCGGGAACAAAGACGAGGAAACAAAGATCACGACCGGCGATTATCTGCTGGATGAGAAAAATCATTCGTCAGTGTTGACCGAAGCCGGCGTCACAAAATCCGAGAATCTCCTCGGGGTCTCAAACCTCTACGATCCGGCCAACATGGACCTTCTCCACTGCGTCGAGCAAGCGCTCAAGGCCCACACGCTGTATAAACGCGACCACCATTATGTCGTGCAGGAAGGCGAGGTTTTGATCGTGGACGATTTCACCGGGCGACTTATGCAGGGGAGACGTTGGTCCGACGGGCTGCACCAGGCGGTCGAGGCGAAAGAGGGCGTTAAGATCGAGCGTGAAAATCAAACGCTCGCTACGATCACCCTGCAAAATTATTTTAGAATGTACGAGAAACTCGGCGGCATGACCGGTACGGCCGAGACCGAGGCTGAGGAATTCGGCACTGTTTACAGTCTCGATGTCGTCCAGATACCTACCAATCAACCGATGGTGCGTGTCGATTCGTCGGATATGATCTATCGCACGCTGCCCGAGAAATGGGATGCGGTCGTCGATGAGATCAAGGATTTGCACTCCGAAGGCCGGCCTGTTTTGGTCGGTACCGTTTCGGTCGAAAACTCAGAGCTCGTCGCCGAAAAACTCAAGGCCATCGGCGTACCGCACAAAGTTTTGAACGCCAAATATCACGAACAAGAAGCCGAGATCATCGCCCAGGCGGGCCGCAGAGGGGGCGTCACGATCGCAACTAACATGGCCGGTCGCGGTACGGATATTCTGCTCGGCGGCAGTCCTGAATCTCTCGCCCGCGACTATCTTAAACGCCTCGAGATCAACCCGGATGATGCGACCGAGGAGCAATTCGAGGAACAGCTCAGAAAGGCAAAAGCGGTCGTCGCTGAGGAACATAAAGATGTCGTCGCCGTCGGCGGCCTGCACATTCTAGGCACGGAACGTCACGAATCGCGCCGCATCGATAACCAGCTTCGCGGTCGTGCCGGCCGGCAGGGCGATCCCGGTTCGACGCGGTTTGTTCTTTCACTAGAAGACGACCTGATGCGAATCTTTGCGGGTGACAAGGTCCGCTCGATGATGGAATGGCTCGGTATGGAAAAAGGCGTCGCCATCGAATCTAAAACCGTTTCCCGCCAGATCGAACGTGCCCAGAAAGCAGTCGAGGCACGCAATTTTGAAACGCGTAAACACGTGCTCAAATACGACGATGTAATGAACAAACAGCGTGAAACGATCTACGGTTTGCGTCGTCAATTGATGCTCGAACCGGAGCATCGCGAATATCTGCTCGGCGAAACCGGCGTCGCAAAAGACCTGCTTCACGATCTCACCGAGAGCATGCTCGACCTCGAAGCCGGTCCCGAAACGTGGGATGTCAACACCTATGCGGCCGAGATCGAGAGTATTTATGCCATTGATCCGGCCAGGGACGCGGGCGTTGATTTTAAGGTAATGAACCCCGACGAGATCGAAGAAGCTGTCTGGAAAAAGGCCGCCGCCAACTACGCCGACAAAGAAGAAAAGGCCGGCGGAGAGAGCTTGCGGGCCTACGAGCGTTACATCATGCTCAACATCATCGACAGCCAGTGGAAAGATCACCTGCTCTCGATCGACCACGTAAAGCAAGGCATCGGCCTAGTCGGTTACGGGCAGAAAGACCCACTAGTCGAATACAAAAAACAGTCGTTTGATATGTTTCAGGATATGCTCGACCGCATCGATACTAACACGACCAAAGCCCTGTTTAACCTCGAAATAGTTGACCGCAACGAGCAGGAGGAAATCGAACGCATCGAGCGTCTCGAACAACAGCGAGCTAAGCGCCAAGCAGCCGGCATGGCCTTCACCGGAGCCATGTCCGGAGCCGAAGCCGCCGGGGCCGAAGCTGCCCGGCACACACCATTTGTCCGTGATTCCCCAAAAATGAAGCCAAACGAACCATGCTATTGCGGCTCAGGGAAGAAATTTAAGAAATGCCACGGGGCGGGAGCTTAAAACGGATAGTTCATCGTGGATCAGCGCAAGGCGGAGTAATCCGCCTTGCCTTTTTTGTGGTGTTGGACACAATTTTTACTGTAGAATTGATTTATGACCTTCAGAATCTCTTCACTCTTTTTCCTGATTTGTTTTACCCTTCTGTTTGCGATCATAGGTACAGCACAACCATCTGAAAAAAGCGCGGGAATCAAACTCTTTGAAAATGGCAATATATCTCAGGCAATAGAGCTTTTGAAAACGAGCAAGGATTTGGTTGACCTGAATTATCTTGGATATGCCTATGAAAAATCCGGGAACGAAAAAGAAGCTCGTAACGCATACGACCGGTCTTTTAGGAATGGTTACAACGAGTTTGCGGAAGAGTTAATAAGACGGGCCAGTTTCGACCACAAACAAATCGCCCACGATGATGCGCTTTCTGACTTTCTCATAAAGAACGCAGGCCGTTTGGTTGTCACTGCCGTGAGCTCTCGAAAAATCATCGAGATGAAAGGCCCGAGCTCCAAGGAAAACGAGTGGCTTATGAGGGCCCGGATGATGAGCGAGATTGGAAGACTTCTTGTTTCTGATCAAATGATCTATTCTTCACGAGAAATAGACACCGATGTAAAAGTGACATCTAAGCCACGTCCCGGCTATACCGACCTGGCCAGAACGAGAAACACGCAAGGCACCGTTGAACTCCTAATTCTCCTCGGTTCCGATGGCAAGGTAAAAGGTGCTATTCCAACAAGGACGCTCGCCAACGGCCTAACAGAACAGGCATATATGGCAACCAACAAGATCAGCTTCACACCGGCCCAAAAGTCCGGTAAACCTGTCGCCATGCTTAAAGCGATGTCTTATTCGTTTTCAATTTACTAGGACGAACGTGCCGTTTATTGCTCGTTGGAATTAAGCCGTTTTCAGCAAGCCAGAAGTCTCATACTCCGGAAACATAATTGTCGCCGGATTAATTCCGAATGCATGTGCTAAAATCGCTTTATGCCAAACGCAGAAACCGCTGAGTTTATTGCCGCCGCGAAGGCCCTTCCGCTTGACGCTCGGGCCGCGATTGTCGATAGTCTCGTTGATAGTCTGTATGTCGACGGTGTTTCGGAAAATGCTTTGAAAGAGACGGTCGAACGCCGTATTTCCGCCTATCGCGAAGGTAAGACGAAGCTAGTTCCGGCTGAAACTGTATTCGCAAAGGCTAGCGAACTGCTCAGGAAATGAACGCGGAATTTGATCCAGAGGCTGACTGGAATTTCTCGAAGCGATCGTATTCCTGGAAGGTCGTTTGCCCGGACTCGGCGACGCCTCTGCTCATGAAGTTTACGCGACGATTTCCCGCATTTCCGAACGCGCGGAAGCGTGGCCTGCCTACGGGCTTGATACGCGAAGACACTTTACCCGCCGATTTCCCTACTCGATAATTTTTTCAATAGAATCCGATATTATAGCCATCTGGGCCGTTGCTCACATGAGCCGGGACGAATATTACTGGGTGAGTCGCCTTGACCAGGACTAACCGCGAGTTTCATAATACGGTTTCTACAAAGACGCTTCGCCTAATCAGGCCGCCTTCAAGATACCTGAAACTTCGTACTCCGGAAACTCGCCAGACAATACATTGGCCTCCCAATACATTCGAATGATAATGCCGACGAACCGGCAAAGTTCAGCATCATTTCAGCTTTTTCAAACTCCCGCCCGCGCTGATCTGTCTGCTTCCCGCGACCTTTTCCATTTGGCCCATAGCTCTTAACAGGTTTTCGCCGAGCACCTTTTTAATCTCGGTTTCGGTGTAGCCGCGGCGGAGCATTTCATAGGTGACGAGGGCGAGGTCTTCGGCACCTTGCATTGGAGTTGGCAAGAAAGGCACGCCGTCGTAATCTGATCCGATTCCGGCGTGGTCGATGCCGGCGACCTTTTTGATGTGGTCGATGTGATCGACTATCCGTTTGTAATCGGCTATGTAGATCGGGTTGGCGGCCATCAGGTCGTTCTCGGCTTTGACGAAGGCGGCGTTGTCGTCTTTGTATTTTTCGCGAAGGGCATCGACCTGCGGCTTGAGCCGAGCGGAGCGTTCATTTTCTTCGCGGTTCGTGCGTTCGTCGAGGAATGACGGATAAAAGACGACCATGATCACGCCGCCGTTCTGGGGCAGACGTTTGAGGACGCTGTCGGAAACGTTGCGGGTGTGGTCGTTTACGCCGCGTACACCGGAGTGAGACGCGATGAGCGGAGCCTTTGTGATGTCGAGTACGTCGTGCATCACCTTTTCCGAAACGTGTGAAATATCGACGAACATTCCGAGCCGATTCATTTCACGAACGACCTCTTTGCCAAAATCGGTCAGCCCATTGTGCTTGATATCACGATGAGCGTCCGCCCAGGCGGTCGCCACGTTGTGTGTCAATGTCATGTAACGGACGCCAAGACGATAGAAATTTCGCAAAGCATAAAGCGAGTTCTCGATCGCATAACCGCCCTCGATACCCATCAGCAGGCAAATCTTGTTCTGCTTTTTCGCCCGCCGGATCTCGTCGGCGGTTGTACAGGTGTTGAGTTCATTGTGCCGCTCTGCTTCGCGGTAGGTGGCGTCAATCAGATCCATTGCCCGCCGCATCGAGCCACCGGTCGCGAGCGTCGAGCCAGACACATATATCGACATAAATTCGCCCGTGATACCACTCTTTTTCAGACGTGCGAGATCAGTATGATACGGATCGCCGCCGAGTTGGATGCGTCCGGTCGAATCGTCCGCGAGGTTAAAATCCTGATCGACCATCGGCCCGGTGATGTCGTTGTGACCGTCAACAATGATCGCCTTGCGGTGGAGCTTTAACGCCTTTTCCCAGAGTTTAGGGTCAGCGTCCGCTGGCATGGTCTGTGCGGCAACAGTAATTCCGGCTAAAAGCAGCAAAAGAAACGAAATAATTTTTTTCATAATACAAATTTTTATATTTGAGCGATTTTGTGTATTTTATCCTGTTTTCAATAAATCACGAAACATGATCCAGAGACATAAATCAAATCCAAAACTGTCAGAAAAAAAGATAGCAATTATGTTATGCCCAATGGTATTATGTATCTGGGCAAAGTGCGGAATCCACAACCCGCATCACTTCCTTGCCTCGACATCTCAACACTAAAACCCGCTAACCAATTTGTTTATAGCAATTAGTTTTGTTACATATATTTTCGATGCGTAGCATTTCCCCTGATACAACTTGCTCATATTGCCGAAAATGGCAGATAAATCCTCAAAAAAATTAAAAGTTTCAACCGCTGATAGCGTAAATGCGCCGTCTGCGGTTGAGATGACGATGAAAAACTGCACATATCGCAGCTTCATCGAGAATCTGCCGGTAATGTTTTTCGCCGTTAGTGCCACAGCTCCGCATACTCCGTTTTACATTAGTCCGGCGTTTGAGAAATTTGGCTATCCGCTGGACGATTGGCTGACTAAACCTGATATTTGGGATCGCGTCATTCACCCGGATGATCGTGAACATATACTCGGTAAAACTCGCGAAGCGATACGCAATGGCGAAAGCATCGATCTCGAATACCGCATTCTTTGCCAAGACGGCAGTGTTGTTTGGGTGCGTGACCGCAGTTGTTTTATCAAAGATAAAGACGGCGAACGCATCTGCTGGCAAGGTGTCATTCTCGACGTCACCGAGCGTCATTTGGCCGAGCAAGAACTCGAAAAGCGTGAGAAACTCTACCGCACATTGGCCCGCACCATACCGCGTACCGCCGTCTTGCTTTTTGATCATGATTTTCGATATACGCTTGCCGACGGCGACCAGTTCAAGAATCACAACTGGTCGCCCGAGATGTTTGAGGGGAATACTCTATATGACCTTTTTCCAACCGATATTGCGGACGAGTGGGGCGACTATTATAAACGGGCTTTAAGCGGCGAAGATGTTGTTTTTGAAATCGAGAGCGAAGAAGGTGCATTTCAGATCAACGTCCTTCCGGTCAGGGATGACAGCGGTAAGATTTTCGCTGGAATGGTGATGTGGCAGGACATTACCGAAAAAAAACGCGCGGACGACAAGATTAAGGAAAGTGAGGCCCGTTACCGACAACTTTTCGAGAACGCAAATGACATAATTTACGTTCACGATCTAGATGGCAATTATATTTCCATCAATCAGGCGGGAGAACGAGTCTTTGGATATTCAAGCGATGAAACACTCACAATGAACATGTGCCAAATCGCCGTCCCTGAGCATCATCAGCTTGTTAAAAGCAAACTTGCAGAAAAAATAGCCGGCGATACAACGCAGACTATTTACGAAGTTGACTGCATCACAAAAGACTCGCGACGCATCACTCTCGAGGTCAATAGCAGCATCATTACGAAAGATGGTGAGTCAGTCGCCGTTCAGGGTATTGCCCGTGATATTACTCAGAGAAAGAACGCCGAGGAAGCCTTGCGAAAAAGCGAGGAAAATCTCGCCGCAGCTCAACGTATTACTCATCTCGGCAGCTGGGAACTCGAAATATACAATGTCAAAAACGCCGACGAGAACATTGTTCGCTGGTCCGACGAGGTTTACCGCATTTTTGGATATGAACCTCGTTCGGTGGAAGTTTCGTCAGCTTTCGTATATTCCGCAGTCCATGCCGACGATCTGGAAACTGTCAGCGCGGCATTTACCGAAGCTGTGCAAGGTAAAAAGTTTCTCAACATCGAGGGCCGGATCGTGCTTAAGAACGGTGATGTCCGGACCGTCAACGCTCAGGCCGAAATAATTTACGATGAATACAGCGAAACCCCAGTCAAGATGGTCGGGACCGTTCAGGACATCACCGACCAAAAACTTGCGGCGCAAGCGGTAATTCGGAGCGAACATCGGTTTCGCGATCTGTTTGAAAACGCCAACGACTTGATCTATACACACGATCTCGACGGCAATTTCACGTCATTAAACCGGGCGGGTGAGATAATAACAGGATACACGCGCGAGGAGGCCCTGGTGATGAACATCGCCGAGGTCGTCGCACCCGAATTTCTCGAATCGGCCCGAACAATGACCACGAGGAAGATCGAGGACGAAATCCCAACAACCTATGAGCTCGAAATCATTGCCAAGTGCGGGAATCGCGTAATACTTGAGATCAGCACTCGCCTTATCGTGGCCGAAGGCATGCCGGTAGGCGTCCAGGGCATCGGCCGTGACATCACCGAGCGGCGTAAGGCTGAGCTTTCGCTCCACAACGCTCTCTCGCTATTTGCGACCACCTTTGAATCCACCGCTGACGGCATAGTCGTAATGAGCCTCGAGCGGGAGATTGTGACATATAATAAAAAGTTTATCGAGATGTGGGGCGTAGATGAAAAGATACTGAGTCAAAAAAACAGCAAAAAACTTGTAAACCACGTTGCCGCCCAGCTTAAAAATACTGAGGAATTTCTACGTCTGCTTGATGAGGTGTATGCCAATGACGAGGCTATCGCGACTCAAATACTTGAGCTAAAAGACGGCCGTATTTTTGAGCGACATTCACAGCCGCAACTGCTTAACGGCAAGCCGATCGGCCGAGTCGCGTGTTTTCGCGACATTACCGAGCGCAGCCACGCGGAGGAAAAGCTGCGGCATTATGCCCTTCACGACCCGCTTACCAATCTTCCAAACCGTGTCCAGTTCATGAACGAACTGAAAAAGGCGTGCGAGCGCTCGATGGATAACAGCTTTGCAAAATTCGCGGTTCTCTTTCTCGATTTGGACAGATTTAAGGTGATCAATGACAGCCTAGGCCACGCCGTAGGCGACTGCCTATTGATCGCGATTGCCGAACGTCTCAAATCCTGTGTGCGTCCCGGCGACGTGGTTGCTCGGCTCGGCGGCGACGAGTTTACTATTCTTCTAAATCGAAGCGGCGAATCGGACGAGGTAGCTGGGGTGGCCGAGCGGCTGCAGGCGAGAATATCTGAGCCATTTAAGATTGACAATTACG
Source organism: Pyrinomonadales bacterium (assembly GCA_038257355.1). Lineage (GTDB taxonomy): Bacteria > Acidobacteriota > Blastocatellia > Pyrinomonadales > Pyrinomonadaceae > OLB17. The sequence continues at coordinate 11,468 of JBBSJK010000058.1, forward strand.
AAGTGTTTACTAGCGCGAGTATCGGCATCATTGTCTCAGATCAGTCCCGGCGGCTGCCTGAAGATTTCCTGCGCGACGCGGACACGGCAATGTATCGGGCCAAGGAATCGGGCAAGGCACGCTACGAAATCTTTGACCGCGAGATGCACGTTCGCAATATGAATTTGCTCCGTGTCGAGACCGACCTGCGTCACGCCGTCGACAGGAATGAGTTTGAGGTTCTATATCAGCCGATTGTGGATCTTTCAAAGGGAGACGTCTCGGAATTTGAGGCACTTCTAAGATGGCGCCATCCGTACCGCGGTCTTGTATCGCCTGATGAATTTGTGCACATTGCCGAGGAAACCGGCCTTATTATCCCGATCGGCAAATGGATACTCGAAGAATCGTGCCGCCAGATCGCCGAATGGCAGCGGCGGTTTAATATGCCGTTGTCCATCAGTGTAAACCTGTCTGCAAAGCAATTGATGCACCCGAACCTGACATCTCATATTAAGGACATTCTGTTTGACACGGGACTCGATGCGAGCCAGCTAAAACTCGAGGTAACGGAAAGCACGGTTATGGAACACAGCGAGAAATCGCTCAAGGTACTGTCCGATCTCGACGGACTCGGCATACAGCTGTCGACCGATGATTTTGGCACGGGTTATTCGTCGCTGAGCTATCTACAGCGGTTCCCGTTTGAGCGGCTCAAGATCGACCGCTCATTTATCAATCTTATGGACTCAGACGAAAAGAGCTGGGCAATCGTTAAAACAATTCTCATGCTCGGCGAAAACCTCAATATCGAGGTTGTCGCCGAAGGAATCGAAACCGTCTCGCAACTCGAAAAACTCCGTCACCTCGGATGCACTGCCGGTCAGGGCTATCTGTTCTCCCGCCCGATAGACCGCGAAAGCGCCGAAGACTTCCTAGACGCCGGTGCTAACGTCTTTGCAAATAATCCTTCTTTAGAGTTCAGAAACCCGGCTCCGATGATAGAGGTACCTGACATTCAATAAAACAAGACTTTATGAGGATTTACGCGGATTATATAGAAAAAATCTGTGTAAATCCGAGTAATTCCGTTGTTTCATTTCTCATTTTCGCTGACCCGTTTTTCGTCTCGCGGTTTCGCGTTCTTGACATGTTTGTCGAACCACGAAACCATCTCGAACAGTGTATGCTCGGTCGATTCGCGGGCGGCGTATCCGTGTGATTCGAGCGGGAGCATAACGAGGCGTGCCGTACCGCCGAGGCCGCTGATAGCTGCGTAAAGGCGTTCGGACTGAATGGGATACGTGCCCTGATTGTTATCTGCCTCACCATGTATAAGCAGGATTGGCTCGTTGATCTTGGCCGCGTAGAAAAATGGTGAAACCTCGGTATATATCCTCGTAGCGTCCCAAAAGTTTCGCGTCTCGTCCTGGAATCCAAATGGCGTGAGCGTACGGTTATATGCTCCGCTGCGGGCAATACCGGCTCGGAAAAGGTCGGAATGAGCCAGCAGATTTGCGGTCATAAACGCTCCGTAACTGTGTCCGCCAACACCGATCCTGTCACGGTCAACTACGCCCATTTCGACGCCTTTATCGATTGCGGCCTTAGCGGAATCGACGATTTGTTTTACAAATGTATCGTTCTTGGTCTCGGGCGGCCCGACTATCGGCATCGCGACAGCATCCATCACCGCGTAGCCATTTAGCAAGAAAAAAAGATGCGAGGTGCCGCCTATCTGTGTAAACCGGTCCGTCGAACCCGAAACCTGTCCTGCGGTGCCGGCATCGGTAAAGCTCTGTGGATAAGCCCAGACAACCGTCGGCAGCCGAGTTCCCTCGGTATAGCCCGGAGGCAGGTAAAGCGTAAACGAGAGATTAACACCGTCGGCACGCTTGTATCTGACGAGTTGCTTTTTGATCCCGCGAAGCTGCGGCGACTGGTCTTTGAAATCAGTTAACTGACGATAGGCCATCGCCGTACAGATTTTTCCTTCGGGGCAGACTTGCCGCAGGTACAGATTGGCAGGTTCGGTAAGAGATTCTTTACGTGTGATGAACAGTCCGCTCTCATCATCGACCATGGCGACAAATGACTCGTATTCATCCTTTGCCGATCTAAAAATCTCGTCGATTTTCAAAGTCTGTAGATTCATCCGCCGTAAAAACGGGCGGTCGCCATCAGGGGATGCACCTTCGCCGGTCAAATATACATCGCTCCCATTCTGCTGTATAACGCTGCCACCGTTCTGAAGCTGCTTTGTCACCGGTGTGCCGATGGAGTTGTACCGATCGCCAGTGTTGAGATCGGAAAGCATTTTAACGCTGGTCGGATTGCGGTAGTCGGTCATGAAAATACGCCGACGCTGGGTCGTGCGGTCAAAGTCGTAGAACAGCATCATGCCGTCCCTTTCGCCAAAGGCACGCCCTTGATAGCGGTGTTCGGTCTTTAGCATCTCAGTCGGCGAACCCGTAAACGGAGCTCCGAGCTTTACCAGTTTGTCACGCGGAGCGACCTTTTTACGTGTGTCGCCGCCATCGAGAGCCTCGACCCACATGAGCATCGCCGGTTCGGTCGGTACCCAACCATAGCCGCGGGGCCCGGTCGAGACACCCTGAGACGGAATATTGTCCTGCAACGGGCTGTTTGTGACCGTCGCCACAAACTTGCCGTTCGCGTCCCAAACCTCTACCTTCTTCGGAAATCGACTCGCCGGAAACTGATACGAGAACGGACGCTCGATCCTGTCCGTAAGGATATATTTGCCGTCAGGCGAAAAGGTTGCATTGTTATAGATCGCAGGGCTGCCGATCTCGCGGACCCTGCCGTTGACATCGATCAAGGCGAGTTGCGAAGTTGCGTAGTATTCGAACAGCCGCTCGTCATTGGGGCTTTTGAGCAGATCCTGAAACGTCGCTATCGAACCTGTGCGTCCGGAAGTCTCCTGAATATTTGGCTCAGTCGGAATGAGATTTTGGTATCCCGGGGCCGAGCCGCGTTTCGATGGAACGAGGTGGGCTGATAGACTGTTTGCATTTTCCCAGCCAAAACCGCCGAACGCGGTGTTGACAAGTACATTTTTTACCTTCTGAGCTTTCGCCGAGGTGGTGTTGACGATCCAAAGTTCGACGCCCGCGCTCGTGATGTTTCCGAAAGCAATATATTTCCCGTCAGGCGACCATCGGGTCGAGACTACCTTTGCTCCGGCCGGCAAAACAACTCGTGTTTCCCTGCCGTCAGATATATTTTTGAGTATGAGGCCCACCGAGTAAGCCTGGCGATGCGGGCCGTTAGTATTGGGGTCGATACGAAGCCCGGCAATGCGCAGCATCGGCTCAGCCAGTTCTGAGATCGGTGGATAACGGAGCGGTTCGAGCAATGCGATCATATCGCTCGTGGGCGAAATAGATGCGGAGGGCGTCGTCGGGGAATTCAAAATATCCAAAACGGGTTTCGCGGGCTGTTTATAGCTACCCTGAGCAAGACCGTTAATGCAGAAACAACCTATGACTCCCAAACCTAAAACGACAAAAACAAACGCATTTTTCATATAATTACTCATCTTCCCTCGTTCTAATCTGTTCGAACCGGCCGTTAAATTTTCACTTCCGCATTCCGTCTATCACCTTTCCAGCAATCGACGGAATCACCTGTTTTTCGTTAGACTGATTTTCAGTGTAAATAGCGATAACGAATTTTAACCCATCGGCCGTCTCGATGTAAGCGACGTCGTGTCGATTCCGGCTCGTCCAGCCGGCCTTTGACCATAGCTTTGCATCGGTCATCTTCTTGTCGATCAATGCTATGCCGGTAAATCCATGGGCCTGATCGTCCGCGTCTTTTGTCGGCACAAATGGTTCGCGTTTCATCAGATTCATCATCCGGGCTGTACGCTCGGGCGTCGTAACTCGTCCTAAAACAATTTCTGCCATCATCCGGGCGGTCGCGTCGGTTGTGATCATATTGCGGTTTTGGCCCTTGTAACCGCGTGACTGCTGCTCAATACCGTAGGCGTCCTCGCAAAAAGTCTTTTGATTGACGTTGATGTTGTTGTAGCCCATCGTGGTGAGCCAGCGATTAACGCGGTTGCGTTTGAACTGCCACGCCTCAAACTCTTTCTGCGGCATCTCGGCGCCGCTCGCGGTACCGGTCAGGACGTCAAAGATGTACTGCGTCGCTTCGTTTGATGAATCGACGATCATATCTTTGAGACCGCGTTCGAGTTCCGGCGTCATCGAGACCTTTCCATCCTCGAGTTGCCGCTCAAGCGCCGCCATGTAAAACATTTTCACTACACTCGCTGGATAGATCGGCTCGTTTCCGCGAATCTCGGCCATTTTAAGCCTGTTAGGATCGCGTACATCGATAATCGTCGCTGCCACATCGGCGGGCTTTAACCCTTTGGATGCAAATGTGGTCAGCGTCTCACCTACAGCGGCATTCAAAACCACCTGAAGCTCCGCCGAATTTATGATAACAGGCGGTTTATACGTTTTTGGCACAACGATCTCTGGATCATTCTGCGACATTGCCACGCCGGCAAATAGACTGATAACCAGTAAACTAAATCCCATCCGCATCGATAAAATCATTTCGATTTCTCCTCAATTCTTTACCTGAACCGTTTTTAAGAGTATAAACGAAAAGCGTTATTAATTTCCAGAGTTCTAATTTCAATTTCAGAAAAGCTCTGTTTCCAGTCACAACTAATGAAAGAAGAAAAACTTGTCCGTGGCCTCGGGCGCTGGGATCTGACGGCTGTCGCTATCAATACCATCATTGGAACCGGCATATTTATCCTACCAGCCGGTGTTTTTGGGCTAATCGGTAGTTACAGCCTGCTGGCGTTTGTTGCGTGTGCGGTGATCGTCGGCCTTATTGTCCTGTGTTTCTCCGAGGTGTCGAGCCGATTTAATACAACCGGCGGGATGTATCTGTATGCAAAGGCGGCGTTTGGCCCCGAGATCGGGTTTGAGGTCGGATGGCTCTATTGGGTCGTCCGCGTTGCGACATTTGCGGCCAACTGCAACGCTATGCTGCTCTACATCGGATTTTTCTTCGGAGGATTAGATTCGGGTTTGCCGCGTATCTTGATTATAGGCACTGTTGTAATCGGCATAACGATCGTGAATCTGCTCGGTGTGCGCGAATCAGCGGTTTTGACCAACGTATTTACAGTCGGCAAGATTGTTCCGCTGCTACTGTTCGCTGGAGTCGGATTGTTTTTTATTGAACCCGCAAACTTTGATTTTACAACTCCGCCCGAATTTGCAAATTTTCCGGTAGCCGTTCTATTGCTGATCTACGCGTACGTCGGATTTGAGGCCGCCGTCATCCCGGCGGGTGAAATCAAAGATCCCAGGAAAAATATCCCTTTTGCCCTGCTGACCGCGCTCGGATTTTGCGCGATTTTATTTTTTATCGTCCAACTGGTCGCTATCGGTACGTTGCCAGAACTCGCACAATCAAAAACACCGCTTGCCGACGCCGCAGGCCGCTTTGTCGGCTCTTTTGGAGCGGCATTTATCGCGGTCGGAGCTTTAATTTCGGTGCTCGGGAACTTGAATGGCGGCTTTCTCGCGTCCTCACGCATTCCGTTCGCTATGGCTGAACAGAAAGAACTGCCCCTTGTTTTCGGTAAAACTCACGAAAAATACAAGACGCCTTACGTGGCGATTATACTGACGGGAGCGGTAATTCTTGCACTCACGATTTTCACCTCATTTCTAACCGCTGTCACGATCGCGACGACCACGCGTCTGCTGGTCTATGCGACCACATGCCTGTCGCTGCCGGTCTTTCGACAAAGGACAGATATTCCACCGGCGCAGTTTACTGCCCCGCTCGGTGTTCTGGTTGCTGTCCTCTCTCTGGGATTGATCACATGGCTACTGATGAACGTTGATTTCGCCAAGGAAGGGCTGGCAATACTTATTGCAGTGGTGATCGGACTGATAATTTTTGGAAGTTTCCGGTTATTTAGGCGGTCAACTGGGAACGGGCTGGATGAGCCGGAGGAGTCGGTTCTGGTTGATAGACAGGAAAAATAGCTACGAATGCACGAATAAAGCCTTGTTCATTAGTGCATTCGTTGCTCAAGTCTTATTCCTATTTAAAAGCCTCGCCGCCCAAAATATTTTCTTGAAGATAGGCGATCGTGTCCTGTAGCGTCTCCTGCGGGTCTCGAGCGACGAAACCGAGTTCCTCTTCAGCCTTGGTCGAGTCAAAATACCAAAAGCATTCGGCCTGTTCGACCTCGTTTGGCATCACAGGCGACGATTTGCCCCAGTTTTTATAAACAGAATTGATGATGCTTGATCCGGCCATTGCGAACCGTTTCGGGACTTTCAGCATCGGTGCGGAAACGCCGGACAGCCTTTCGAGACGCCCAAAAAACTGTGCGAAGGTCATATTCGCCGCACCTAGCAGATATTTTTCCTGATGCCGTCCTTTTTCGAGCGCCGCGACAAAAGTCGCTGCCGCATCACGGACATCGACAAAATTTAAACCGCCGCTTGGGCTGTAAGGGATTTTGCGTGCGAGAAAATCAAGCACGGGCTTTGTCGAGCTCAAACGCTCATCGTCCGGGCCAAGAAGCAACGATGGATTAAGAATCACCAGCCGCTGCCCTTCGGCATTAAAATTCTCTAACGCAGTGCGTTCCTGATAATATTTCGAAGCGTAATAAGCCCAACGCGAAAATATATCGACCGGCTGCGGATAGGTCTCGTCCACAACCTGCTCATCCTCGCTAACGGCGATCGTGCCACTTGACGACGCCAAAACCATTGTCGCCACACCAGCCTCACCCGCAGCCTCGCACAGCAAACGTGTGCCTTCGAGATGAATCCTATTCATGGCCGCCGCATCGTCGTTGTCACGTGAGACCTTGCCCGCGAGATGAAATATCGCAGATACATTTTTACAGGCCTTAGCCACATCGTCGCGACTCGTCACCGAGCCCTCGACCGCCTTAACACCCGCGTCCTTCATCCACTCAGGCACACGCGACGCCATAACCTTTAGATTTTTCTCACCCGCATCCAGAAATTGACGCACAATATGCGAACCTAAAAAGCCGGTGCCGCCGGTGATCAGAATGCGTTTCTCGGTTTTTGTTAGAGATTTAGCTTTTGGCATAAGAATATCAAAAACCCAGCAAAATTAGCTCGACAAAATCTCCTCTTTCCCTCTGTGTTTGCTGAGATCTCTGCGTTAAATTTCTTACCATGTCCTTCGAATTGGGTGAGCTTCCGTATTGAACACCACTTTCTTGAAATCAAGCGTCTTTTCCGGTGAAAACAGCAAAAAGAAATATTTGAATGTCTCGGCGAGCAGAAAGCTGTGCATATAGTCAGTCTTCTCTTTTGTCTCGACGCTTTTCAGACCTGCGTAGGCTACATCGGTGCGGCAGTGTCTTACAAAATCCTCCCACATCTGTTTGCCCATCGCCAGGTATTTCGGATCTTTTGTGTATTGGTAAAGAATGTAGGTCGATTCGACGATCTCGGGCCGGAGCGGGTAGCCGGCATTGACGACCTTTCCGGTACGATAATTGTAAACCTCCGGCTCGATGCCGTGGACCTGCCACATCTTAAACATTGAGTCCTGCAATGCCCTGGCCCGGTTAAGATCACCATCAAGAGCCAAAACACCGGGGAAAAAAGCATCAAGAGCTCCGGTCGTCGTGGCGGTCCGCTTGCCCGTGTTCATATCGGCATGGCCGTACCACAGGTCACCAACTCTGACCGCACCGGTCCTGTTTCGCGTCGTCATATCGTCGCCCTCATCAGCCAAATACGAGTGCACCTTGCTGATCGAATCTTCCCACATTTCACGACAATCGTTATCGCCGAAGAGGATCGAGCATTTGAGCAGATATTCGTAATAAGAATCAATCTCGGCGCTGACGTGGCTGTCCGGGTTTGTCCATTTGCCTGTTTCGACATTGATATTAGTGCCGACAAGACCGATTGGCGAGCGACGGTTGTAGGTCTCGACAAGCGCCCGCTTTGCCTTGTCATAATAAACCTGTTTTCCGGTCAGCTTTGCGAGTGTTCCAAATTCAATCAACAGTGTACCGGTCTCAGCCGGATTCGAAACCGTTCCGCTGGTTTTACCGGTCCTAAGATTTACATTTTTATAAGGCAGTCCTGTTGGCGAGTCAAAAACCGGCAGCAATCGCGTTCCGAGATCATCCGCGAGGCTCAACAGCCGCTTGTCACCCGACATCTGATAGCTCGACAATAACCCGCCGAGAATGCGAATCGTAATCTCAAAATTCTGCACCGAGATGTCCTTGTCAAACGACAGATTCTTAACGATATACTCACGGGTCTTATCAGCCTCTTTCTTAAACCCAAGCATATAAAGCGAATCCAGCGAATCGACCGGCGTCATCAATATCGATTGGCCGTACCAGTCGCGACAGGTTTTCGTGAGCGGTTTTAGATCGTCATGGCCCCAGCAGTACTGCTTGTAGCCATTCCACGCATGCATGAACTCAGCCTTGACCTTTTCGGCCATCTGGTTTTTGTCGATGGTCTGTCCGGACATTGGCAACACGAAACCTATTACTAATGGCAGAAAGATACATGCGCCTCGAATAAGGCTTATTCCGTTACCCATAATGTGTCCACATACGTACTACAAAAACTCTTTTTGCGACTTTATCTACCTGATAGACGAGACGGTGTTGGCTGTTAATACGTCGCGAGTAGCGATCTTTAAGCTCGCCGCCGAGTTTCTCATATGGAGGTGGATTTTGAAACGGATTTCGCTCAAGGATGGCAAAAAGCAATTTAAGCTTTTTCCCCAGTTTCGCCCCGGCAACTAGTGCAGCATCTTTCTTCGCCTGCTTGCTGAATTCGACTTTCCAGATCAATTCTATTCCTCTTCGCCATCAAGTATCCTAAGAATCTCATCCATCGACACACGAGTCTCAGGGGGCTCCTTTGAAGCCTCCAGTATCGACTCGACCATTCCCGGTATCGACGTCAGATAAAGTGTCTCCTGCAACGAACGCCAATCTTCCTCACTCACCAAAACGGCATTCTTTCGCTTTGTGGTAATCATCACTTCTTCGTGCTCATCGGTAACCTGATCGATCAGGCCGAAAAGATTTGCTCGTGCGGATGTTGCAGATATTACTTTCATAACGACAGTCCCTGTACAGGATTATGCACAGCATTTTCCCGCCCGTCAATTTCAAAAGGCAGAAAAGAAGTAGCCACGAATGCACGAATAAAGAATTTTTATTCGTGCCTTCGTGGCTAATTTTCTTTCTGTAAAACCTACTTCTGGATCAGAATCGGATCCCCGAACCCAAGCTCTTTCAACCTCGGCAACTGCGTTTTAGCATCGCCGACGATGAGCCAGATCATTTTATCGGGGTTTAGGTATTTGGCCGACAGGGCTTTTATCTTGGGGACGGTCATGCTTTTAACGATTTGTTCGCGGTCTTTTACATAGTCATATTTCCAGCCGTAGGAGCTTATATTATCGAGCATATTCAGTTTGGCCCCCGCCGTTTCGAAAGCTCGGGCATTGCTCTTGATCAGGAAACCCTGGGTTGTTTCGAGGTCCTGTGCAGAATAATTCTTGCCGTAAGCCTGCAAGATCTTTTTGATGAGCTGAGCCGATTCGAGAGTGACATTCGTTCGGACGCCGCTCGATATTGAGAAAGCCCCCGGACTCTGGGTTCCCGAAAATCCCGAATCGATACCATATGTGTAGCCTTTGCCCTCGCGCAATTGCTGTGTCAACTGCGAGGCAAAACCGCCGCCACCGAGGATATAGTTCATGACATTTGCTGAATAGAAATCCGGGTCGATCGTCGCTAGAGCCGGATATCCGATCAGCAGCACCGACTGTTTTGCATCCGGAATGTCGTAAAAATATACCGTCGATTTAGCCGGAGCCGCAGGAGTTTTGTAGACCGGTATATCAACTTTCTTTGCTTTCCATTTAGCGTCGAGGCCTTTCAAGGAACCGGCGATCTTAGTTTTGGCGAGAGCTCCGACGACATGCATACGGGCAACCGATGGCGAGATCGCTTTCGCGTAAAAAGCCTTGAGATCGTCAATCGTGATCGCTCCCACCGACTCGACCGTTCCGAGAATATTTCGCGAACGCATGTTGTCCTTTCCGTAAATCAATAGGTTAAAGGCGTTGTCCGCCACCTCATTCGGAACCGCGTCCTGCTGTTTGATCGCGCTCAGAGTGCTTTGTTTGATCAGGTCAAATTCTTTCGCGTCCCATCGCGGTTCGAGCAGAATTTCCTCGACGAGAGCGAGAACCGCGTCGTAGTTTTTTGCGAGCATATTCGCCCGAACGCGTATGTCTTCGGTGTCTGCCGAGACGCTGATCGAGGCTCCTAACTGTTGGATCGCCTCTTCCAGTTCCTGCGGAGTTTTCCGCTGCGTTCCTTGGGTCATCATACGCGCAGTTAGATTGGCAACGCCGACCTTATTGAGATCGTCGAGCAAC
>JBBSJK010000059.1:0-21808 GCA_038257355.1 Pyrinomonadales bacterium
CGTAATCCGTGGTTGCCGTATCATGAGTTTGTAACCGAACCTTTGGCCCGGGTTGTCGGTGCAAAGCCGATAGAGGTGGTCGCGATGAATTCGTTGACGGTTAATCTGCATCTGCTGATGGTATCCTTCTATCGCCCGACGCCGGACAGATATAAGATCGTCATCGAAAAAGGAGCGTTTCCGTCGGATCAATATGCGGTCGAGTCGCAGATTAGTTTTCACGAAACGCATGGGTCTGCGGGTGTCAAAGCACCTATCAATGAGGGCCTCGATTCAAAATCATATGTCTCTAGTGACAATTTCTGGCCACCCGCCAACGCAGGGGGTTGTGACTCGTTGATCGAACTCGTGCCGCTCGAAGGCGAATCGACATTGCGGACCGAGGACATCATCGAGTTGATCGAACGCGAGGGCGACACTATCGCTCTGATTCTGCTTGGCAGTGTTAATTACTATACAGGCCAGGCGTTCGATATGCAGGCAATCACCGAGGCAGGGCACAAGGCAGGTGCGGTCGTCGGATTTGACCTCGCTCACGCGGCTGGGAACATTGAGCTGAAAATGCACGATTGGGATGTTGATTTTGCGGCGTGGTGCTCGTACAAGTATTTAAATGCCGGGCCGGGCGGGATCGCCGGAATTTTTGTCCACGAACGTCATGCACGCTCATTCGATCTGCCACGATTTGCGGGCTGGTGGGGGCACAATAAGGAAACGCGTTTTCTGATGGGGCCTGAATTCAAACCGCTCGCCGGAGCCGAAGGCTGGCAAATATCAAATCCTCCAATTTTTCAACTTGCGTCCCTGCGTGCATCGCTGGAAATATTCGATGAGGCGACAATGCCCCTACTGCGTGAAAAGTCTGAAAAACTAACCGGTTATCTCGAATATTTGTTATCCGAGATCAACGATGAACGTGTATCGGTCATCACTCCAACCAATCCAGATGAGCGCGGCTGCCAGCTTTCGATACGGGTGAAAAATGCCGACAAAACCTTATTTGAAGCAATCACCGAACGCGGCGTTTTCGCCGATTGGCGTGAGCCTGACGTTATCCGCGTTGCTCCGGTGCCGCTGTATAATTCGTTTGAGGATGCGTTCCGATTTGCGGAAGTCCTGAAAAGTTCATTGATTTGATTCTAAACGCAGGAGAATTGGGTGGGATCTGAGGAGTATTGAATTGGGCGAGAAAATCGATTCGCCGACCCGTCAAATCCAATTAGTAAAGTGAACAAAAGTGTAGTGATAATCGGAGCAGGCCTAGCCGGCTCCTTACTTTCAATTTATCTCGCCAAACGCGGCATTGCTGTCGATGTTTACGAGGCTCGTGGCGATATGCGGTTGGAGGATGTCGCGGCGGGGCGTTCGATCAATCTGGCTTTGTCTCACCGCGGCATCGCCGCTTTGCGTGAGATCGGGATGGACGAGTACATGCTAGCCGAGGCCGTACCAATGTACGGGCGGATGATTCACGCCGTCTCGGGTGAGACAAAACTTCTCCCGTACAGCGGCCGGCAAGGCGAATACATTAATTCAGTTTCACGCTCCGGACTGAATATCGCTCTGATAAATGAAGCCGAAAAGTATCCGAGCGTCCGTATATTTTTTAATGAACGCTGCGTGGATTTTGACTGCTCGACCGGCGAGACCAGATTTTCGAGCGGCAAGATTATTAGCAGCGAGACTGTCATCGCAACTGATGGTGCTGGGTCGGCGGTTAGAAATGCGATGCAGCACGGCGGTATCGAGCGTTTCGATTTCTCGCAGGTTTGGCTCGAACACGGATATAAAGAACTTCATATTCCGGCCGGGACGAATGGCACGTTTCTTCTTGAAATGAATGCCCTCCATATCTGGCCGCGTAACAAATTCATGATGATCGCTCTGCCCAATTTTGACGGCAGTTTCACCTGTACACTATTCCTGGCACACAAAGGCAGAAACCAGAGCGGTAGCGAGGGTGCTTTCGTATTATTTGACGCAGCTTCGCACGGCACACTCCTTACCGATCGTGTTACCGCCTTTGAAACCGCCTTCGATCGACTCACCGACGAGAAAGCAATAACAGATTTCTTCAATCGAGAATTCCCCGACGCCGTTGCCCTGATGCCGACGCTCGCCGAAGACTTTTTCACAAACCCGACGGGCAATCTCGGGACGATCAAGTGCTTTCCGTGGAACGCAGGCGGTGAGGCTCTTTTGCTCGGTGATTCGGCCCACGCAGTCGTGCCCTTTTACGGACAGGGAATGAACTGTGCTTTTGAGGATGTCCGTGTGCTCGCCAGGTTGATCGATAAACACGCTCCCAACTCAAATCCACTTGCATCAGTAGGAATCGATTGGCAAAGCATTTACGAGCAGTATGGCGAGATGCGCAAAGTAAACACTGACGCGATCGCCGACATGGCTGAGGAAAATTTTTACGAAATGCGCGACGCCGTCGCCAATCCGGTTTTTATTAGAAAACGGGAACTCGAGACAAAACTGGAGCAAACCTATCCCGATTATTTCTCAAAATACTCGATGGTCACTTTCCGCGAAGACCTGCCGTATTCGGTTGCGAAGGAGAAGGGGAATGAGCAAGATCGGTTGCTGATGGAGATGTGTGCCAATGTAAATACTGTGAACGAACTTGAACTGGATGCCGTATTCAGAATGGTATGTGGCCGTTGGGATTGAAAATCGCTATAGTGCTAAAATCCAGTTATGGAGACGACGAGGCTGAAAATTCATTGTCGATCCCTTTGAGTTTATCTACACAATCAAGGCACTTTTCTTCCAAACGATACTTGAGGCTGCGTTGTTTACTTCAAAAACGCCAGAATTTACTGCGTTGATTTCCAGAATTACAATGTTTCCCGCATTGAGTTTGCTTAAAAGGAGAAGGCCCCCGCTGCCTTCTCCTTAATGATCTTCACTTCTAAACTCAGATATTCAAAATATCAACCAGTTCCTGCACGGCGGCGGCGCTTTTGTGGAGGGCGGTGCGTTCGTCGCCTGTTAGGCTGATCTCGATGATCTGTTCGATGCCGTTTTTGCCGAGTTTTACGGGTACGCCGACAAAGAGGTTGCTGATGCCGTACTCGCCTTCGAGAAATACGGCACATGGGAGGATCTTTTTCTTGTCTTTGAGGATCGCTTCGGCCATCTCGACGGCACCGAGGCTGGGTGCGTAATAGGCCGAACCTGTTTTGAGGAGGCCGACGATCTCGGCGCCGCCGTTAGCAGTACGGGCGAGGATCGCGTCAATTACCTCTTTAGAAAGCAGTTCGGTGATCGGGATGCCGGCACAGGTCGAATAACGCGGCAGAGGAACCATCGTGTCGCCGTGGCCGCCGAGCACGAACGCCGTGACATTCTCGACCGAGCATTCCAGAGCCTCGGCCAAAAAGCAGCGCATACGGGCCGAATCAAGAACGCCGGCCATACCCATAACTCTGTTTTTAGGAAAACCGGAGCGGCGAAACGCAACCTGCGTCATCGCATCGAGCGGGTTAGAAACAACTATGATGAACGAATTTGGCGAGTATTTTGCAACTTGTTCGGTAACCTGACCGACGATGTCCGAATTTGTTTTGAGCAGGTCGTCGCGGCTCATGCCTGGTTTACGCGGGAGTCCGGCGGTAATGATGACGACATCTGAGCCGGCCGTTTCCTCATAACTGTTAGCACCGACCAGCTTTACATCAAAACCGTCGATCGGCGCGGCCTGTGCCAGATCGAGCGATTTGCCCTGCGGCGTACCCTCGACGATATCAACCAAAACGACATCCGCGAGCTCTTTGCTCGCGATCCAATGGGCGGCCGTCGCACCGACATTCCCAGCACCGACAACCGTAACTTTATTTCGTCCAATAGCCATTTAAATTCCTTCCTATAATTGATATTTGTGTAAAATAGAACCGTTATTTTGTCACATTTGCAGCCGAACGGCAAAACACATCGGAACCTAAAAAATGAGAGCAGTCGCAAACCAAAATTTACTTTGGATGAGTATTTTGAACTCGAGTGCAACTCAGAGAAGAAAGGGGAGTTTTGGGACGGAAATGTTCTGTGTATGTCGGGGGCAAGCTTCACACACGAAGATAATCGTGGCCAACTTGCTTTTCAACCTTCGCAAAATACTCCATAGGAGTGCCGGGCCTCCGGTTCTAACGTAAAGGTTAAAGTGCCGGCTATTTTGCCTTACCCATACCGGAAGCAAGATAATAGAAAAAGCCCGATGCGCTCTCCCCTTCGCATCGGGCTTTTTCTTGTATGGCCGTTATGGCTCTCGCCAACGACCAATCTTTTAATAAATTTTCAATAATCGAGGACCGGCAGCATTACCTCTTTTTTTAACTTGATCTCAAATTCGACACCTTTTCTTATACGCACGTCTTTACCCTTTCTCAAAAGGGCGATACCCGTTCCGGCCCCGGCTCCGGCGGCTGCACCTATAAGTGCCCCGTTACTCGCTTTTGACGCGGCTCCTAAAGCTGTCCCGGCGGCAATACCGCCTAGGATGCTCAGAATATTAAACGTCCGGGCCGATTCGGCTACGAGCGGTGTCACCATATAACCCTCGATACGTCGAAACTCTTTTGAGATTTTCAATGTTTCAAAGATCACATCGAGGTTGCCGTCTTGTCCGCCGGCGGCTGTACGCTCGACATCTGAGACGCGGCCTTCGATCATGGTTCCTATTGGCAGCATGACGGTTTCTTGAACCATAACCGGTTTGGAGACCGTGGCAAGAAACGTATCGTTGACACTCGACACCTTGGAATTTATCTCGGCGTCGAGTTTTACAGTAATCCGCGTTCCAACGGGCAAACGATAGATCGATTCCGGCTGGCCAAATATAAAACTAGTATTTGCAAAGATCAAAAGCGAGAGAACCACTAACTTATTAACGGCTGCGAAGCGGCACATAACTAACCTCCATCTTCGCGTCCAGCGGTTCTCCGCATCCGCGAATTAAATAGCAATGACCGTGCCATTGCTGACAGATAAAACAAAAAAGCAAAAATGCCTATATTTCAAGGCATTTTACATTTCTAAGAGGTAGATTGTCTAATTTTTTCGCAACCGTTTAGGATATGGCCTATACGAAATGAGTACTTAACCCTTGACTCTAAACTATTGCATAATCGGATGAGCGCCGCCATTGCTGTGGTCACGCGTGGCGGCGTAACGACGCCGGTCATTGTGATATAACACGAGATGCTCGCCCTCGTAGCGGACAACATCTGAAACGCGTTCAAAATTTCTCGCATGTTCCGCAATTATGAACGAACTGGGCTCATTAGACAGCACCATCCCGGCGGCAAAGATATAACCGCCCTGATCGTACACGCTGCCCGCATACTGCGCTGCTCCGATTGCAAAATCAGGGGAATACTGGCCCGCACTATCTGTGGTCCGGTCGGCACGTGCGATGTAGATAGTATAGTCGCGGTAGTTTAAACGGCTGCGGTATCCATTTTTTCTCGACACCGCAAAAAGCTCGGTCAACCCCTTGTCGATCGCTCTTAGAACGGTCGCCGAAGGCCGGTTGACGGCAAAGATAGTTGCACCTTTTGGTGTTTTTACATAGATCGTAAAACGGTCTCCCGTAATCTTCTGAGCCTGCTCCATAACGCGCTGATTCTGTCCAGCCACGTTAAAACCGAACCCGAACGCAATAGTTAGCATTAAAACTGTAGACGAAATAGCTATTTTTGTATTCATACTCTAAACCCCGCATATAATAGTGCAACTAAAGTGCCACACGAATCTAGAGCGCCAGAATCCTTAACGTTTCGGGATCAATTTCAGACATGACTGTCGGTTTGGGAATAGACGGGTGGAGGTTCTAATTAAAAGAAAGGGATGGTGGCAATAGTTCGTCCACACCATCCCTATGGCATTTTTACATACCAAAAGGACTGCTCGCACAGTCCCTTTTCTTTGCTACTGGTTGAAAAAACTATACCCCCCAACAACCAGTATGCCTTTTAACTTTAAAATAAGGGCCTGATTTTGTATGTACGGTGTCTAACCCAAAAATTTGAGACCGTCACCAAATAGATGCACGATCCTCGGCGTTCCTTCAGTGTGTTCCGGTTTGTGGAGTGGCCCAATAAAAATGATAGAACATCATTACCGTTTGCCTATTGCTCCAGCCTCAAATAATATTTTGAACTAATGAAAATTTTTCACGGCACCGACAATGCCAATATTATGCGGCCGACGGTTTTGACGCTCGGCGTCTTTGACGGGCTGCATCTCGGGCATCAGCGGATTATGCAAACGGTGGTCGAACGGGCAATGGCGACAGGTGCGGTTTCGACCGCTATAACTTTTGACCCGCACCCGCGGGCCGTGCTGCATTCTGAATCGGCCCCGCCGCTGCTGCAAACGCTCGATCAGCGACTGGTATACCTCGATTTTCTGGGAATCGAACAAACGATCGTCGTCCCGTTCACCCGTGAGTTTGCCTGCCAACCCGCCGAAAAGTTTTTAACCAACATTATCCACGACCGGCTCCATGCAAAAGAGGTCTATCTTGGCAAAGGCTTTGCCTTTGGCAAAGATCGCGGCGGAAATATTGAGCTTTTACGAGTTATGAGTGAGAAACTAGGCTTTATTGCCGACGAGGTCGACGAGGTGCGTCTAAGAGGGCAAAGGATTAGCTCGTCCATCATTCGCAGCGTCCTCGCCGCAGGCCACGTCAATCTAGCCCGCCGCATGCTAGGCCGCCCATACGGTGTCGAGGGAGTCATCATTCGCGGCAACCGCCGTGGACACACGATCGGCTTTCCGACTGCAAATCTGAAACCGCATAATCGCGTAATTCCCCGCTACGGCGTCTATGCAACTGCTTCGCTCGTTGACGGCGCGTGGCGAAAGAGCATAACAAATATAGGCATTCGCCCCACTTTTGAATCCGATGCCGACCCATCTATCGAAACATATATATTCGACTTCGATGGAGACCTATACGGCGATGCCCTTCGCGTCCGGTTTCTGCACCGCATCCGCGACGAGCGAAAATTTGGCGGCATTGACGAATTAAAGGCGCAAATCGAAAAGGATACGCGTCGGGCCAGGAAATATTTCCGCCACGAAGGCGTTAAGAATATGTTAGATTTGCTTTGAGACCTAGGTTATGAATGTAAACATATCTGAGCCAGCTAACGGAACAATTACAAAAGAAAGCGATGTGGCCGGGTACACCGGAATCAACCCGAATGAGATCAAGCAAAACGGCAGCCTCGCGATCACCGGGAAAGTTATAAGCGATCAACCCATCGAGAGAGAAGTGCCGCCGCTAATTGTCGATGACGAGACACCAGGCAGACTCAACGGCCTTCGCAGTTATTTACGTCTGTTTCAGATCTCGCGGGTCATCGCGATGCTCTCGCTATATCTCTATCTAGACCAACTCGATCTACATCAGGGGCAGCAGTTAAAGCAAAAGAAAGAGCGGTTGACGAGGGCGTACCGCCTCACTCGCCTCGCCGTTTATGGCGAAAATCTATATGCCGTCAGGCTTTGGTTTATACAAAAATCATTGCGGCTGTTGCGGCAATTTATTATCGGAAACTCAACCAACAAGGACGCAAATCAAGAGAAGCAGGCCATTTGGCTCAAAGAAAAACTGATAGAGCTCGGGCCGACATTTATCAAGATCGGCCAGTCGATGGGCACGCGGGCAGACCTTTTGCCGCTGCCATTTGTTAAAGAACTCGGAGAGTTGGTCGATAGCGTGCCGGCTTTTCCAAATGACATCGCATTTACACGGATCGAACACGAACTGGGCCGCAAGATCAACGAGGTTTACGCCGAATTTGAGCTCGCACCGGTTGCCGCCGCTTCGCTCGGCCAGGTTTATCGGGCACGTTTGCATTCCGGCGAGGAGGTCGCGGTAAAAGTTCAGCGGCCCAATCTCGACGCGATGATCAAAGAAGACATCGTCATTCTAAAAAAGGTGGCGAAGTTTGCCGAGCGCTTTCCTCAGCTTAATGAAAACGCTGATTGGGCCGGGATGCTGCGCGAATTTGATACAACGATCCATGAGGAAATGGACTATCTGGCCGAGGGCAAAAATGCCGAGCGGTTCCGCGAAAGCTTTAAGACCTGGTCAAATATCCACGTTCCGATGATCTATTGGAACGCATCCACGTCAAAGGTTTTGACGATGGAGTTTATCCACGGTACAAAGGTCACCGATCTCGACGAGCAGCGTCGCCTCGATATCTCACCCGAAAAAGTAAACCGGTTGCTGATTAAAACCTATCTCAAGCAACTGCTCGAAGACGGCTTTTTCCACGCCGATCCGCATCCCGGCAATTTGCTCATCATGCCTGACGGACGCCTCGCATTTTTTGATTTTGGCATGGTCGGACGCATCTCGCCGGAGTTGCAGGCGAAGATGATCGACGCCTTTTTCCACGTCGTGAGCAAAGACCCGGCGGGAATAGCCGAAGACCTCATAGCTCTCGATTTTCTAAAGCCCGGAACAAGCCCAGAGGTCGTCAAACCGGTAGTCGAAAAGATGTTTGAGTTTCACTTTAACCTTAAACTCAAGGATGTAAATTTCAAAGAACTGACCTATGATCTGGCCGATGTGATGTACGATTATCCATTTCGCCTGCCGTCGAATTTCACCTATATAATGCGAGCCCTGATGACGCTCGAGGGCATCGGGATCATTACCGACCCTGAGTTCAATTTCTTCGAGACCGCCAAACCGTACGCCAAGGAGTTTATGCTCCGCCGTGAGGGCAGCGATTTCCGAAAGGTCTTCGTTGACAAACTCATGGGCCGTGACGAGGGCGGCAAGATCAACTGGGATCGTACGTGGAAACTCGCGAAGATGGCGTTTCGAACCGTACTTAATACTGGACAATGACGTCGCCGGATCGCGAAAACTATGAACAGGCCCGCGATCTGGTGATGAAGTATGGTTGGAACTCGACGTGCTTTCAGATCGTGAATCCGGGCATGGAATATTGGTTCGCTCCGGACGCCAATTCTGTGGTCGGGTACGTCTCGTCCGGAAAAGTGCGGGTGGTCGCGGGTGCTCCAGTCTGTCCCTTCAAAGATCTAAAAAGCGTTACCACGCAATTCGAGGCAGATGCGGCGGCAGATGGAAAGAGAGTCTGCTATTTTGGAGCAGAGGGCCGTCTTGACGCGCTATTTCGAAATAAACCCGATCATTCCTTTGTTTTGCTAGGTGCACAGCCCGTTTGGCGGCCAGACGAATGGCCAAACGTTGTTGCCCGTTATTCGTCGCTGCGGGCACAGATAAACCGTGCAAGGAATAAGGGGGTGACCGTCACAGAATGGACCGTCGCAAAAGCCCGCAACAACCATGAACTCCGTAATTGTCTCAACGCCTGGCTCGGGTCTAAGGGCCTGCCGCCGCTGCACTTTGTGATCGAGCCGGAGACACTCGATCGGTTGGAGAATCGACGGATCTTTGTCGCTGAAGCGAAAGGCGAGGTCGTTGCTTTTCTTGTTCTGTCACCGATCCCCGAGCGATTTGGCTGGCTCACCGAACAATTTCCGCATCGGCCCGGAGCTCCTAATGGCTGTGTCGAACTTATGATGGATACGGCGATCAGAGCCTTGGCCGAGGACCAATTCGAATACATAACTCTTGGTTTGTCGCCACTATCCCGACGGGCAAAGATCGATCCTTTTGACAATCCGGTGTGGCTCAAAATACTGCTCGCCTGGATGCGCAAACATGGCCAGCGATTCTATAATTTCGATGGCCTCGATAGTTTCAAATCAAAACTAATGCCAGAATACTGGGAGCCAGTTTACGCCATCGCTAACGAACCGAAGTTCTCCGGGAGTACGATGTGGTCCATTGCACGAGCCTTTACGGAAAATAGGCCGTTTAGTGTTGTCGGTCAGGGCTTAGTTAAAGCTCTCGGGTCCGAAATGCATAATTTTCGCCAATGGATAGGCTCAAATGTAAATGTTTTCAGATCCTAATATTATTTACGATCGTCGGAGCTGTCGCTAGCGTTGCCAATTCACAGAAAATGCCTTCCACTGATAAGATCTCAATAAAACATATTGCGAACGAAATCGATCTATCCGATCTCAACGATCCTCGCTGGGATCAGGCAACGTCCCAGAATATTTCGACTTACTGGAATGGTAAAAACGCCTCCCCAGGGCGTAGTTTTTCGGCGCGGCTCATATGGTCGGATACGGCGCTTTATGTTCGCTTTGAGGCGGCCCAGAGCGAGCCTCTTGTTGTGAGTGAGCAGCTGGATGTTACGAAGAAAGTGATCGGGCTCTGGGATCGAGATGTGTGTGAGATATTTATCGCTCCGGACGCGTCCCAGAGAAATAGGTACTTCGAATTTGAAATAGCTCCGACCGGCGAGTGGATCGATCTCGCGATCGAGCTCACGTCCCAGAAACGGAAGACCGATGTGGACTACAAGTCCGGCATGACGTCGGCCGCAAAGATCGAAAAGGACAAGGTCGTGATGGCGATCAAGATACCGTGGGAAGCATTTGGCGTCGCACGTCCCAAGATCGGTGATGTCTGGCTCGGCAATCTTTTTCGATGTGTAGGAAAAGGTAAGACCCGAGGTTATCTCACCTGGCAACCGACCAAAACTGCAAAGCCGAATTTTCACGTCCCAGAGAAGTTCGGTGAATTTCGGTTTATGAAATAAAGGGCCGTATTCTTATCTGCGAACTCTGCGTCCCACTCAGCCAACTCTGCGTTGAAATCAAGAAAACGCAGAGACCGCAGAGATTTGCGCAGATAACACATAGAGGAGTTCGGAATTCGTTCCTAGACCGTCATCCCGCCATCGACCACTATCGTTTGCCCGGTGATATAACTCGATGCGTCTGAAGCCAGAAAGACGGCAACGCCTTTTAACTCGCCGGCGCGTCCCACGCGTGGGATAACATTATTTTCACGGATCGAGCCTTCGTAGATATCGATCACGGCATCGGCGAGACGCGAATGAAAAAATCCGGGTGCGATGGCATTTACCCTGATGCCTTTGCGTCCCCAACTTGCGGCCAACTCGCGTGTCAGCCCGATCAGTCCGGCTTTGCTCGCGGCGTAACCGGCATAGAACGGTCCATTCGCTGATGACGTTAATCCGGCGATAGAGGCAATATTGATTATCGATCCCGATTCCCTCTTCAGCATTTCGCGTCCCACAGCCTGGGCAAACAGAAAACAGCCGGTCAGATTTACGTCAATCACCTTTTTCCACTGATCGAGCGGCATGTCCTCGGGCATCGCGCCCCACGAAGTTCCGGCATTGTTTATTAGAATGTCGATCTGCCCAAATGCGTCGCTGGCTTCATCGATCACCGCCTGAACATCGCTTGTGTTTGAAACGTCACAGGTTTTGCCCCTCACCGCAAAACCGCGTCCCGAAAATTCCCGTACCGTTTCATCCAACCACTCGGCCCGCCGAGCACATAGCATAAGGTTAGCTCCGGCCTCCGCCAGGCCCTCTGCTATCTCCTTGCCAAGTCCGCGCGAACCGCCGGTCACTATCGCCGTTCGTCCCGTGAGATCGAACATCTCCTTTACGTTTTTATCCATATCTCCCCGCCCCAAAGCAGATAGGATAACACGAACCATTACAAGAGCGTTTTTGAAGAATAAACTCCTAACGTGGAGTTCGCTGAGTAGGACGCTGAATTCACAAAGAACCACTTTGAATCGTATTTTAAAATAACCCCCGGCCCAAAAAAACCTCGTTTGGAAATAGAGAGACCAATGCGGTTTAATTGTAATCTATGGTAAAAACACAGAAGGAACTCGCGTTTCTGCGTGATCTGTATATTCATGACGAATGGACGCGGCGGTTTACCGATCTTGTAGATAAGCATATGGATCTGAGCGATTCAGAAAATATGCTCTATATCAATGCCGGAACGGGCGGTCATGCACTCGCGGTCCACGAGCGATTTGGTGAGAAAACAACTATCTTTGCGACCAGCGAAGACGCAGATATGCTGACCATCGCCCAGGACAAGGCTGCGGCGTTGAGGTCGGATGTCGATTTTTCGATGCTGCGGTTTGAGGACGATGCTTTTGACGCGGTTTTGGCGGATGCGAGTTTTGTCCGGCCGGCAGAGCTGGAATCTTTTATCGACGACACGATCCGAACGGCCCGTACCGGCGGCGACATTGCAATATTTTTGCCATCAGCCGGCAGTTTTGGAGAGGTTTTCTCGCTGTTGTGGGAGGCGTTTTTTACCGAAGACCTAACGCAGCACGGTGCCGCCGTCGAAACACTCATCGCCGAGATCCCGACCGTCTCTCGCATCGAGGAGATCGCCAAACTCACCGGTCTCGTAAATATAAAGACGCAGATGGCAACCGAACTGTTTGAATACGAAAACGGAACAGAATTTGTCGAATCACCGCTCGTCGCCGATTTCCTGATGCCGGTCTGGCTCGAAACCCTCGACAACCACGAAAAAGAGCGAGCCGTAAAGCAACTCGCTCAATTGATCGACGCCGAAGACGGTACAATTACGTTTACGTTTTCAGTAAAAGCTACGTTGCTGACAGGGGAGAAAGGGTGAATTAAATTTCTTTCTCATTGATGTGGATCGGTAAGGACAAGCGAATCTCTCTATCCGATTTTCCGTTAATATGATGGCTACTCTTAATG
This sequence comes from Pyrinomonadales bacterium, assembly GCA_038257355.1. GTDB lineage: Bacteria > Acidobacteriota > Blastocatellia > Pyrinomonadales > Pyrinomonadaceae > OLB17. The sequence continues at coordinate 12,648 of JBBSJK010000059.1, forward strand.
CGAAAAAGTCTCCATCCTCGTCCTTCCACAATTCTTGAGAAATTTTTTCCGGAAATCGGCTTCATAACCGCGATTTCAACAGGCGATCCGTCTCTATGGTCGATAAATTGTGGTAACTTCGGCCCTATAACCGCCTTCTTCAGCTTCGTGTACCACAACCTTTAATTTCATAAAGCGTTAAACCTGCTTCGCCTCCTCACGACGCCGCATTTCTTCGGCGAGAACGTCGTCGTTCAACTCGGAGATCTGCGGTGTGGCCGGAGTCGTAGAGAGCTTCTGCTGCTCGGCTTTCTCTTCCTCGTCCGCCTCGCGCATTCCGTCCTTAAACGCTTTGCGGGTCGCTCCAAAGGATTTTGCCAACTGCGGCAGACGCGACGCCCCAAACAGCAAGAACAAAACCGCCACGATCAATATAATTTCTGTTGTTCCAAAACTTCCCATATTATTACTCCAACCAAAATTTTAAGATTCAAATAACTCGGCAGCCGCGACAACTTTTAATTCGGGCATCACTTTCAGAATCACTGTCCTTTTCTAGTTTTTTTTTACCGCTCGTACCGATATTCTTACCTGATTTGACGGTTCAACTTAAAAAATGGTTTCCGACAAATACATCACATATAATACAGCTATTTGCCGCAGATTCACACGAATTATAGATGACGGGCCTTAAACCGGTCCATGGCATCGACTAAAGCTGATGTTATTCCTTTTTCCGACACTGAATGCCCTGAGTCGGGTACGACAATAAACTCCGCTTCCGGAAACGCCCGATGCAGATCCCACGCTGACGTTATCGGGCAGACGACGTCGTAGCGGCCTTGGACGATAACGGTCGGGATGTTGCGAATTTTATCGACATTGTCGAGCAGGTAATTCTCAGACGGAAAGAATGAGTTGTTAGTAAAGTAGTGACACTCGATGCGGGCGAGGCTAAGTGCCTCGTGCTCACCTTCCCAATGGTCCATCAGGTTTTTGTCGGGGTAGAGTTTCGAGGTCGAGCCTTCCCAGACGCTCCATGCCCTGGCGGCGGATATTTGCACTTTTTCGTCGTCGCTGGTCAGACGTTTATGATAAGCGGAGATAAAATCGTGGCGTTCGTCCTCTGGAATCTCGTCGCGATAGCGTTCCCAGAAATCGGGAAAAATCTCTGATGCTCCGTATTGATAAAACCATTGCAGTTCCTTTTTACGGGTCAGAAAGATGCCGCGCAGGATGAGGCCCAAACAACGGTCAGGATGCGTCTCAGCGTATGCCAGGCTTAAAGTGCTGCCCCACGAACCGCCAAAAACGTACCATTTATCGACACCAAATTTGACTCGAAGCGCTTCGATGTCGTCGATCAGGTCCCAAGTCGTATTCTCACGCAGATCGGCGTGCGGCGTCGATTTTCCCGATCCGCGCTGATCAAAAAGAATGACGTGATAAATGGCCGGATCAAAAAATTGCCGGTACATCGGTATCAGCCCGCCGCCCGGACCGCCGTGAAGAAAGACGACCGGAGTACCGTCTGGGTTACCGACGCGCTCGTAATGTATCGTGTGAATGTCGGACACGCTGAGCATTCCCGAGTCGAATGGTTCAATTTCAGGATAGAGGTTTGCCATAGATTTAATGATACTAGAATGCTTTCGTATGCAGAAGCCCGCAAGGAGTAATGGCGTTTCACGTCTGGATTCGTATGCAGAAGCCCGCACGGAGTAAGGGCGTTCTCAGCGAGTTTGGCTACTATCCGCAGAGAAATGGCCATGTTTTGCCGTGTTGTTAAAGCTGTGAGGAGTCGTCGAACGCCCTTACTCTGTGCGGGCTTCTGCATTCATCCTTTTCGCAAAAAATTATCATGCCAGAGCTGAAAAACAAGCAGTGTCCAGAGCTGTTTGTGATGACTCGCAACACCTTTCTCGTGCTCCGACATCAGCCTCTGAACGTGTTCAACCTCGAACAAACCCTGATCATTTAATCTCTCAGCTGAAAGTAAGTCGTGCATTAGCGGATTTAAACTTCCCTTAAGCCAATCGGCGATCGGGATGCCAAAACCTTTCTTCGATCTAGTGAGGATAGATTTGGGCAGTAATCCCTCGACCGATTTTTTCAATATATACTTGCCCTTATTGCCGCGAAGCTTGTAATCGAGCGGAAGTGAAGCCGCGAATTGGCCGATGCGCGGATCGAGGAACGGAGCTCGCGTTTCCAGACTTACGGCCATCGATGCCCGGTCAACTTTGGTCAAGATGTCCTCAGCCATGTAGTAGTTCATATCTAGATACTGCATCTGCTCGATCTCGTTCGTGGCATCGCAGATGTCGAGCAAACCTCGCGGGCCGGCATAAATATCGCCGTGCGTCTGCGACAAAACATTTTCGGTCAAAAGCGGTAGCTGCTCGTCAATCGAAAACGAGCCAAACCACGAATGATGGCGGGTAATTGTGTCGTATTTCGCCGATTTAACAAACCGTTTAGCACGATACTCGAACGAAAGATTTTTTGTCGAAACGGGCAGCCGTTTAACGATTGGCTCGATCACGCCCGATCGTATAAACGCCGGCACCGAGCTATATGCTCCCGCAACTTTATGCCCAAAATACATCGGGTAACCAGCAAATATCTCGTCGCCGCCATCGCCGCCCAGAGCGACCGTGACATGTTTGCGGACAAAACGTGCGAGCAAATACGTAGGTATCAGCGAACCGTCCGACAGCGGTTCGTCGAGCCACGTGCCAATCTCGCTGATGAGTTCGGCCGCCTTGGCAACGCTCAATATCTCTTCATGATGATCTGTGCCGAGATGAGCGGCGACCTGGCGGGCGTATCTGGTTTCGTCAAAAGAATCCTCGGTAAATCCAATCGAAAATGTCTTCACCGTCTCGGTCGCGTGCTGGGTTGCAAAGGCCGCGACCGTTGACGAATCGACCCCGCCCGACAGCAAAATGCCGAGCGGCACATCCGCTACAAGCCGCATCCGTACGGCATCCGAGAGCAGATCGCGCAAGTCCGTAGCGGCCTTGTCGAGCGACGGCGGTTGGCCATTTTTGGCGAATGTGAGATTCCAATAGCGCCGCGTTTTCACCTCGCCGTTCTCGACGGTCAGGATGTTTGCGGCGGGGATTTTTGAAATGCCTTTATAGATCGATTCCGGTGCGGGAATGTAGTCAAACGAGAGATATTGACGTAAGGCGTCGAGATTTAGTTCGGGCTTAATGGACGGGTGAGCGAGTAGTGCCTTTAATTCTGAACCGTAGATCAGTTTGCCGTCAAAAACACCGTAATAGACTGGTTTCTCGCCATAGCGGTCGCGGGCGATCACCAGCCGCTTTCGCCGCGTATCCCACAGCGTGATCGCAAACATGCCGTTGAGATGATCGACAAAATCGTCACCGTATTCCTGATAAAGATGCGGTACGATCTCGGTGTCAGTCTGTGTGACAAACCTATGCCCGCGTTTCTCAAGATCAGCCTTAATCTCGCGGTAATTATAAAGCTCGCCGTTCATCATCACGATGACCGATTTGTCTTCGCTAAACACAGGCTGGTCACCCGTATGCAGATCAATGATCGACAACCGCCGCATCCCGAGCGCAACAGTGTCGTCCATCCACAACCCTTCGGAATCCGGCCCGCGATGGACGATTGCCTCGCACATCGAATGCAGCACGGCCTCGTTTTGCCCGTTGGAGTTTTTAGGTTGTTTTAGGTTTATCCAACCGGTTATTCCACACATAAGGAAATCTAACAACGGATTTAAGCAGATTAACACGGATAAAAATCAAAATAATATATCTGCGTAAATCCGGGTTAATCCGTTGTTCCATCAAATCCTATTTTTTCGCGAACAGCATAGATCGCTTTGTCCTGAGATTCGTGATACGTGCGGACAAGCAGTTCGGCGAGCAATCCCATTAGGAAGAACTGCACTGAGATCGCCAGCATCACGACGGTGATTATTGGCAGCGGTGTGAGAATAAACGAGGTGTCGTAACCGATCTTTAAAACCAGTGCCCAGATGCCGGCGATCATTGAGATAAAAAAGGCGAGCATACCGAATGCGCCGAAAACATACAGCGGTTTTGTATGATACTCGGCCATAAATTTGATCGTTATCAGATCAAAAACGACCTTGATGGTGCGCGAGATGCCGTATTTTGATTTGCCCATCGTGCGGGCGTGGTGATCGACCGGAATTTCCGCTACGCGGGCACCGGCCCAACTGGCATAGATCGGGATAAAGCGGTGCATTTCGCCGTAGAGTTTTACGTCCTGGATGACCTCGCGGCGATACGCCTTGAGCGAGCAGCCGTAATCGTGCAACGGCACACCGCCGATCCATGAAATGATGCGGTTGGCGATCTGCGACGGTATTTTGCGTGAGATGAGCTTGTCCTGACGATTTTTACGCCAACCTGAGACGACGTCATAGCCTTCGTCGAGCTTATCCAAGAGCCGCGAGATATCAGCCGGATCGTTCTGCAGATCGGCATCCATTGGGATTAGGATATTGCCTTTTGCGGCGTCAATGCCGGCAGACATCGCCGCCGTCTGGCCGTAATTACGACGAAGCGAGATCACCCGCACGCGGTCGTCCGACGCCGCAATTTCCCTTAAAATCTCAAGACTATTGTCCGTCGAACCGTCGTCCACATAGATCACCTCGGCGGTTTTACCAAGCGCGTTGAGCGCGAGGCGGATCTTTTCGTGCATCGGCCGCAGATTTTCTTCCTCGTCAAGCACCGGGAGAAAGAGTGACAATTCGGGTTTTTCCGTTTCAGGAAACTTTTTCATCATTTGCGTTAATTGCATCAGATTTCCAATCCTCGATCGTGAGATTGGCAACGCGTTTAAATTCTTTCGTGTTGTGGGTTATTAAAGTGAGATTTCGCCCTGCGGTGCCCGCACATTAGCCATCTGCGGCGGTTTCCACCACTTCACCGTTTTCCTTTTCGTCAAGCTCCGACTGTGACTAATTGCTCGTCGCTTTAGAATAATGTAGCCCTTTCGCGGCTAAAAATATAGTATGCATCAGGATTTTGATTCAAACCCGTAAGCTGTGTGTATTCGCAAAACCTGATCTTTTTTACATCAGAGAAAAGTTTTCTTTGTGGGTTTGCTTGAAAAGATTTGGTGGAGACGAGGGGGATCGAACCCCTGACCTCTGCAATGCCATTGCAGCGCTCTCCCAGCTGAGCTACGTCCCCGATGAACGAATTACGAATTATAAATTACGAATTAAGAGTTAGCAAACAGGTAGGCTTCTATTCAGGTAAAATGTCCTTTTAATTCGTATTTCGATCTATCTGCCGTTAAAAATCGGTTTTCGCTTTTCGAGGAAGGCGGCCACGCCTTCTGTTTTATCTTCGGTGGAGAAGCAGATAGCAAACAGATCGACTTCGCGGCGGAGGCCTTCGTCGAGGTTTGAGCGGGAGGCGAATTTCACGGCTTCTTTGCTTAATTGCAGGGCGATCGGGGCTTTTTCGGCGATCTTTTCGGCGAGTTTCATGGTCTCGGCTTCGAGTTGGTCGGCCGGATAGACGTGGTTGACGAGGCCGAAACGTTCGGCGGTCGCGGCGTCGATCATATCGCCGGTCAGGACCATTTCCATCGAGCGGCCTTCGCCGACGAGATGCGTCAATCTTTGCGTACCGCCGCCGCCGCAGATGATGCCGAGATTTATTTCGGGCTGTGCAAAACGGGCATTCTCGCTACAGATACGGAGGTCGCAGGCCATGGCCAGCTCGTTACCGCCGCCGAGACAAAAGCCATTGACCATTGCAATCACCGGTTTTGGGAATTGATCTATTGAATTAAATAGCGATTTTTCGTGAAAGTTATCTCGCTGCGTGACCGGCGTTTGTCCTTCAAACTCGCTGATGTCGGCACCCGCGATAAACGACTTTTCGCCCGCACCAGTGATTATTAGAACTCTTACAGAATTATCTTTGCGAAGTTCGGTCAACGCCGCTACGCCCTCGGTGTGGACTTGTCGGTTGAGCGCGTTTAGCTTATCTGGCCGATTGATGGTTAGGATGGCGACTTTGCCGCGTATTTCAACAGTTATTGTTTCGTAGTTAGGCATAAAATTTAGCGGCTGACGAAAGTGGTCGGCTCTATTGAGCAAGGGGGAGAACGAGAGGCTTTTAGAGCAGACTGCACTATTTACTGTCCATGTTATTCATTAGTATCGCCTGTCTAAGCAGGCGTTATTGACATGCCGCCTACTCATGTATGCCATCAACGATATTATCATCGGCGATCCACGCGACAAAGAGCCTTAGCCAGCTCTCTTTTGGTTCGTCTATGGCGACGCCGATTCGCGAGGTGCCGTAACTGGCGGGAATGACGCGGACAACCTGCGCCTTGACCTCGACCGGAACCCCATTCGGGCGATGCGAACGGATGTAAAGAATATCACCGTGGACGATAGGCTGATTGAGTTGAAATAAGGCGCCAAGGGTGGAAATATCGTCTGTTTCGGTCGGCTCGCTCCAGGTTGCTCCGTCGTCAGAGCGGCCCGACACAACTATCGGAAGGCGCAGAGCCATCCTAAGGGCAAACCGTTTTTCCTCATAAAGAGGTTGAATAGAGGTCATTTCCAAAATTCTGCAGAGCTCTTCGTGCGTACAATACTACCTAAGTTTATCACGAAAAGTCCCTTTACGTTACCATTTACGGAAGATCACCTAACGGAGGCAGGAAAACCCCCGAACCGATTTGTATATATGGAAGTTAAAGCGAATCTATTAGACGAACGCGTTAGACGATAGTTATACTATATACAAGGGTAAAACCAAAATGCATGATTTTGTAAAGCCCTTCAATTTATGACGGAAAATCAGATTCACAAAAAAGTTGTAATCCTCGGCTCAGGCCCAGCCGGTTTAACTGCGGCGGTTTACGCCGGGCGGGCGCAGCTCGGCCCGCTTGTCATCGACGGCCCACAGCCTGGAGGCCAATTAACTATTACTACTGATGTAGAAAATTATCCTGGATTTTCTAATGGAATAATGGGGCCGAAATTGATGGACGAATTTCGCGAACAGGCATTAAGATTTGGGACCGAGATCATAAATGTATGGATCGACCGCGTTGACCTGTCTCAACGGCCTTTTACATTATATGGAAAAGAAAGCGAAGACAGCAGCGAGATCACAACAATAATAAAGGCCGATACGCTTATCATCTCGACTGGGGCGTCGGCGAAATGGCTGGGTATTCCCGGTGAGGCGCCTGTTCCTGAGGGGCTCGGCGGCAATGGCGTTTCGGCGTGTGCGACGTGTGACGGATTCTTTTTCCGAGGACGTCCGATCGTCGTTGTCGGCGGCGGGGACACGGCGATGGAGGAAGCTCTTTTCCTAACAAAATTTGCATCAAAGGTAACTCTTATTCATCGTCGGCACGAGTTTCGAGCATCAAAAATCATGCAGGATCGTGTACTTGCTCACGAAAAGATAGAGATACTGTGGAATACCGAGGTACTTGAGATCAATGGTACTAAGGAGACTGGCGTAGAGAGTATCCGGATTTTTAACAACCAATCCAGTGTGGAAAGCGTATTGCTGACGGATGGGGTCTTCATTGCAATCGGACACCAGCCAAACACGGCTCTTTTCAAGGGTGTTCTTGATATGGACGATATCGGTTATTTGATTACAGAAGGCAAGACGATGAAAACCAATGTTGAAGGCGTGTTTGCCGGTGGCGATGCTCAGGATGCGGTGTATCGCCAGGCGGTGACGGCGGCCGGAACGGGCTGTATGGCGGCCATCGACGCTGAAAGATTTTTGGCGGAGCATGAAGCGAGGGTCGAGCTCCAAACGGCAACCAACTGGTAGAGTAATATGCCAATCTACGAATACAAATGTCTGCAGTGCGGACTTCAACTTGAAAAGCGCCAAAGCGTTTCGGATGAGCCATTGACGACGTGTGAAAAATGTCATGGCAAACTCGAAAAACAATGGTCGCTGTCGGGTTTCCAATTCAAAGGCGCCGGCTGGTATGTGACCGACTACGCCGGCAAGAAGGTAGAAAAAGGCGAAAAGAGCGAGAAAAATGAAAAAGACACCTCTGCCGAATCAACCGCAACGCCCGAAACTGCATCAAAGAGTAAAGACGAAACTAAAACAACGTTAAAGGAAAGCGTTTCTAAACCTATTAAAGAATGACCGTAGTCCACCGCACAGCATTTTGTTCGATTATCTGCACGCTTGTATTAGCCAGCGTTATGTACGGACAGTCTCGACGCCACTCTCGCGGTGATTCGACCGAAGGGACGATTCTGACAGTTACAGCGTCACGGGACGGCACAAAGACCGAGCCGATCAAACTCGATAATCTTTTTCTCTACGAAAATGGCATCGAGCAGAAGATAAAAAATTTCAGCACCGATCCTAGTCCGTCAAAGATAGTCATCCTAGTCGATAACTCTCAAACGCTTCCCACCTCGGTCGAGAATATGAAAAAGGCGGTGATGGAATTTGCCTACGAGATATTCGACGGCGACCAGCTTTTTGTCCTGGCATACGACGAAAAGGCCGAGATCATTCAGGAATGGACAGATGACGCCAAAAAGATGGAGACATCGCTTGGAACATTTAGAAAAAAGGGGAATCCGCACCTGTTTGATGCGTTAGATATATCGATTAAAGAGATTTTGCTGCCCCTGATGCCGGGAACCCGAAAAACGGCGGTTATCTTAATTGGCGACGGGCTTGACCGCGGTAGTAAAACACCTTTCGACAATGTACTCAATGAGCTACAAATTCAAAATGTAACAGTTTATGGGCTCCAGATCCCCGACCGCACGGGCGGTGCGTTTCGGCGTGATAAACCCAAAGCAGGAGCGGTTATGACCCGACTTGCCGAGGAAACTGGCGGCAAAATATTCCCGTTTGACGAGGCCCAGACAGCCGCCAAATTTATCTGCGACGAACTGCGAAAAAATCGCTTTCTCCTGTCATATCTGCCAACAAACACCTCATCCTATGATGCCCGAAGGGTTTTTCTCATCGGCGACGAGGGCATCTCAATTCGGACTAAGGCTATGCATCCGCCAAATGTGAAGTAGCGAATGTCTTCTTCCTTACTCGAAAGAGTGGGTCGACCAATAAAGATCAACTTAGAGTAAAAGATGAATGTGGTTTTGCCCACTGCCGGTAGCCAGCATTAGGATA
>JBBSJK010000060.1:0-21543 GCA_038257355.1 Pyrinomonadales bacterium
CTCGGTGACCGGCTGGCGTGTCGGTTATTGCATCGCTCCGCCGGATATCACATCGGCGATCCGCAAGGTTCACGATTTCCTGACCGTCGGTGCGGCAAACCCGCTGCAGCACGCCGGAGCATACGCGATGACGCTGCCGCCGAGCTATTACGACGTCCTGCAGGTCGAGTATCAGAAAAAGCGTGATTTCTTAATTCCCGCCCTGAGAAACGCCGGTTTCAAATGCGACATGCCGCAAGGCGCGTACTACGTAATGTGCGATATCTCAGATTTTGGCTTCGCCAACGATATCGAATTTACCAAACACCTCATCCGCGAGATCGGCGTCGCGGTCGTTCCGGGTTCGTCATTCTACCGAGACAACCCCGAAGGCTCGCAAATGGTCAGATTCTGCTTCTGCAAAAAAGACGAAACGCTGGAAGTCGCCGTCGAACGGCTGCGTAAGCTGAATCGTGGATAACGCTTAGGCGAGCTGTACTGGTCATCGCCGAGCCCTGATGGAGGCTACTTGCCGGACCTGTAGGACTCGGCGAAAACCACCTTGGTATCTTTTCCGGGCAGTAGCCGAAATTCGTTTTCGTCAATAGCACTGTTCAACAGGAGCTTAGAGACCTTGAACGTGGCGAGTAGCGCGGGGCTACCGTCCACTTTCATTACCATGCAACCAGAACAGGAGCTGTCGTCGGTCGAAGCGAGAAAATCTACCGGGAGGAAGAATGGGTTGGGGATTGCCGCTATGTTCCGTCTCTCTTCCACCGGCTGAATCGACAATGTGTCGATTGACTGGTCATAAAAGAAATGCTGGCGCCCATCCCAAGCTACCGCGACGTTTCTCATAAGACCCGCCTTTACAAGCTCATCCGATAGTTCTACCTCATATCGATATAGATTTCCCGTCGCTCTGTACTTAACGGTTCCCTGACCTGTTACAGCTTGTCCTTCGCGCCATAGCTGTATGTTAACCTTCGCGTCGAATATCACCGACTGCAGCTTTGCATACTCTTGCCTTATACCTTCCAGAAACGCGCGGTTTTCTTGGACAATAGGAGATTGATCAGTTGACGGCATTGGGGGTTGGATGTCGCCTTCAATCTTAACGGCATCAGCTCCGGTAATTCGCTCGGAACTTAGAACTAAGGCAACGGTAATTACGATCACCGTCAGGCATCCTAAACTAAGAATTATAGCTAGTCTTTGTCTTGTTTTTCGCATTTCTTCTCCTTCGTAGCTGCCACACCATCACTCTTCCGCTCCTTCGGACACCATACCACACTCACTACGCTCTCCGGCACAGAATTCGGTGCCAAGCGGATAACCGCATACGCAACTAAAAAGGTAGTAGCACGTCTTAGCTCCGCAGCCAGAACCCGACGCTCTAAAGCCCCCTGGACCACTGAGCGGACCGGAGGGGTCTACAACGGGCAAGGAAGTCGGGAGAGCATGACAGATGTCGAGAATGTTGGCGTCCATGCAAACGGGAAACTGCGGATTGCAGCGGCGGGTGGTTCCACGCTGAGCGAAGACAACTCCATCGAAGGGAATCCCAGCAAACAGTAACCCCCCCCCCCCGGTTGCTTTGTCAAGTAAAATATGCATCATTATTTGAGAGAGTCGAGGAATTAAAGTCTAGAACAACCGAAACTCCGGATGGCTCCCGCGTCGCCAGATGAATCCATCGAGGACGTAATGCGTTACCTGCGGCAGGGCGAGGAGTGGGACGAGGTACATTTTGAGTTTTCCCCAATCCCAGTCGCCGCCGAACAGGTATTGTTTGTCGTGCCAGACGCCCTTGTGCCAGAACAGCTCCTCGACATAGGCTAGAGCCCAGAGCGTGGCGAGAAAAACTATCCAATTTGATGACATTGTCCGATAGACCGGCCCGGCGGTTTCGCGACGGTATTTTGCGTAAATATAGATCAGAGCGAAATATGGAACGCCGTGGATGATAACGTTCGTGACCGTGAAAGCGTAGTCCGAGTTGAAATAAACGATGCCGACGTACCAGCAGATCGCCGTCGTCGCGACCACGATATCTTTGCCGATATTCAGAAAACCGGTGGCGAAATATTGATAGATGGATTTTGCAAAGTATGTGGTCAGAGCGAATACGTAGAGCGGAAATAATACAGTCTCGACGACCGCCGGCAGCGAGATAAAATCATCCTGGACAAACCACGCAAAATGCCGCGGCAATTGCGTCATCCAAAACGCCAACGGATAAATCGTTGCCAGATAAACGGCGGACGCGTCGATCCACCACGTCCATTCTGCAGTTTCATTTAGCTTTCTGCGATACAGCGCCACCCAGCCGTATTGCTGCCGCACGAAATGAAAAACGGCGACGAACGCCAGCGACTTCCAAAACGTCAGCTCACCCTCGGAGTACAGGGCCACCCCGACCGCATATCCAAAAACCGGCACAAGCAGATAGAGCCATACCCGGCGTTTAAATTCTTCCTTATCAAAATAAACACGAAACGATGTTGACCAAACGTGCGCGACGTCTATCAACAGTATTGCCGTTATCCATGTCCACTCTGGCGAATCGCCGTTCAAAACACCGATCTGCGACCCGACCGCAAGGAGTAGGAGGGACAAAATTGCACTACCGAGAAAGACCGTTAAGTCGATTTCACGTGAGAAAAGCCAATAGTTTGGTTTTGATAGGGTCGCGTCCATACAAAGGCCTCTGCGCGGCGTGTCAGCAGCCCGCACGTTAATAAGGGCATCGTACTTGCGAGTGGCCCTTACTTACGTGCGGGCTACTGACATAATCTCACCCGCCGCTCGCAATCCATGATAAAACCCTTCCTCAAAAAGTGCGATGCCGCTGAGGTCGGTGTGGGCGAAATGGATGTTGTGGTAGGGCTTTATTGCCTCTTCGCGGATGCCGCTCCAGATAAAGTTTGGCCGCGGCGAGATCATCGCGTGGCCCCAACGCATTATGTCGATACGGGTTGTGAGTTCGTAAATGTCAGAGTGCGCCCGGGCAAGATCGGTCAGACAGACATCGGCGAGCTGCCTCCAGTCGTAATTAAAAAGCTGTGTCCTTCCATCCGGTTCGTGGCACATCGGATAGTAATACGTCAGGATCGTCGGGCCGTAATCGATGCCTTTTTGATGCGTTGCCGTGACGTAGCCCAGCGACGGGCTTTCGTAAAGGACATTGTCCCATGAGAGCGGAAAATCCTTGGCAAAACGCGGTTTGGGTCGATCTTTTAAGAACAGATTGGCGACGAACCAGGCGTTGTGCTGAAACTCAGACGCCGCGAACGGAGCGTCTTCACGAAAGCCTCTAATCACATACGGTGCCGTAAACATCGGCGATGCAAAGATCGCCTTCTTACAATGAATGCCGCGAATCTCGCCTCCATCGAGACAGATGACATCCACGCCGTCAATCGTCGGTATGACCGAGACGACGATTTGAGAACGCCGGACATGACCTGTGACGGCATCGAAAAAATGATTTACAAAACGCCCGTTGCCTTCCGGAAAGGTGATAAACGGCTGTGACTCGGCACCGCTTTTACGTACGCGTGAACAAAAATAAAAAAGCCCGGCCCAGGCCGATGTCTGATCGAGCTGTAACCCGTAATCGTCGCGACAAGCGTAATCACAATACCAAAACAACCGCTCAGACGTATATCCCTTTTGTCTCAGCCATTCGCCAAACGAGATTTTATCGAGCGACGTCGCCGCAGCGTCGGTCGAGCAATTGGCCAGCGGCACGACAAACGCTGGCTTACCGGCCGCGTCACGCCAGTTTACAAGCGTGTCAATCTGCCTCTGAAATTCGGCAAATTGCCGCTTATCTTCCTCGCTCTCGCCAACGTGCAAATACAGGCCGTCATACCAACGGCCTTTGTAAAATACTCGTTCCTCAGGCTCACGACAGAGGAACTGCTCTTTCACAATTATCTCGCCGCTCGCCGCCCGACCTTCCAAAAGCGACATTTCGTCGAGTAGAGAAATAAGCTCCACATTCTCCTGAAACGGGACCGGCAGGTAATGTGCCCCCCAGGGATAACCAACCGGCTCGCCGCTCGTGCTTTGCGAGGTACCGCCGATCTCTTTTTCAAGTTCGAGCAGGACAAAATCGTTGAAATTTTCTTTCTTGAGTTTCCAGGCCGCTGACAGTCCCGCGATCCCGCCGCCGATGATCACGACCTTTTGTGTTTCCCATTTGTCGAACGAAACATCGAAGACCCGATTTTCTCTCAGGACATGCCCGAGCATGGCCGATTGCCCGACAATTTCTCCAACAGGGAAATGTAGAGGTTTGGCAGAACGACAAGCCGCCATGGCAATGGGGGTTCCAAGGAAAGCGGACAATAATTCTCTTCGAGAGAGCTTCATTCGTAATTACTGCTAAGTGATAACTCGAAACTTATAACTTTTTCTCTGGTTTGGTTGTTACGATTTTTCTCTCAATGGGTCACTCATAATTATCAGCTCCTAGTTATTATTTTTCAGTTATTCCTAAAAAATAACTACTGTTCAACCATCCTCCACTCCGTCTCGTAATATCTAACGAGGGCCTGATTATCCAGCCGATTTATTTCGAGTTCTTCATTCGGTTTAGACATATCGTTTGGAAACTCAAACATAGACGCAAAGGTTTGGTCATTCAGAAATCGCAGTTCAATACCTGTTATGGGTTTTTCCGGTTGATCGAAAGGTTGGAGTTTGGCAAGTGCAAAGCCCCAAATGCCAAAGCTTGGAACCGAGGTCTGGAAGGGTTTGACCTCATAACCGCTGGCTTCGATAGTTTTCATAACGCACCAAAATGATTTTCGTGCGAAAAAGGGCGATGTTGTTTGAATAACCAGAGAGGAATTCGGTTTTAACTTCGATTTCAACAGGTTATAAAAACGGGTTGTGTAGAGCTTGCCGAGAGCAAAGTTGTTAGGATCAGGAAAATCTATGATCACGATATCAAAAGGCTCCATTTTGACGTCCATCCAGACAAAGGCATCCGCGTTTGTTACGTGAACGCGCTGGTCGTCAAACGCGTGTTTGTTCAATTCACCGAGCGCGGGAACGGCATACGAGATCTTTGTCATCTCAGGATCGAGATCGACGAGCTGAACGTACTCGACCGTTGGATACTTCAGAATCTCGCGGAGCGCCAGGCCGTCGCCGCCGCCTAACACAAGCACGCGTTTTGCATCGCCCGAAAATGCCGCGAATCCAGGATGAACGAGAGCCTCGTGATAGCGGTACTCATCAAACGAATTAAATTGTAGATTTCCGTTCAAAAACAGCGAGTAACCTGTTTTGCCGTTAGTCACAACGATTCGCTGGTATGACGAGCTTTTCGTATAAATAATGTTGTCGGGAAATAGGTTGTCCTCGGCAAGTGTCGTCAAACTTTCGGCTTTGATAAAGGCGATGAGGAGTAGGACGATGATGATAAAACCTTTGACCCGCAACAGCGTAAGATTGCGTTTAATCAGAGGTTCGAGCAGCCAGGTTCCCCAGATGCCGACGGCGGCGTTTAGCATTCCAAACAATAGCGATGTCCGGTTGAGGCCGAGTTTTGGTACCAGAAATATCGGAAACAGGAGAGCGGCGACCAACGCGCCCACATAATCGAGGGCCAGCACACGCGAGACGAGATCTTTGAAATTGATCTCGTCCTTTAATATCCGCATCAGCAGCGGAATTTCAAGACCGACCAGAGCACCGATGATAAAAACCATCGTGTAAAGAATAATGGCGAAATACGTAACGCTGGCAAAAGTCAAAAACAAAAGCGGTGCGGAAAATCCGCCGATGACGGCAACCGCGAGTTCGATCTCAACAAATTTTTCGGCCAGGTTTTTCTCGAGATAGCCGGAGAGCCACGAACCGACGCCCATCGCGAAAAGATAGATGCCGATTATCAGCGAAAACTGCGTGACCGAGTCGCCCAGCACATAGCTGGATACAGTTGCGGCGATCAATTCGTATATCAGCCCGCACGTGGCGATGATAACGACGTTGAGAAATAGGAGTGGAATACGCTTCATAAAAACGGAAAATGGATAACGGAAAATGGAAAATGAAAGCGATATCTGTCATTTTCGTTTTTTTCCACTCTCCGCTTTAACTACTTCATTAGCCGTGTATTGCCGCCGCGATGATTATCGAGATGCCAATCATAATCGCACCGATAATGATGCCGAGCGCAGTATTATGATCCTCCTCGATCTCATGATGAATGTCGAAGATCCGGCTCAATATGAAATAAGCGAGCGTGAAAAAGATAAGTCCAATCACGACGAATATCAGCGTCGTAATCAAAATCTCAGCGAGCTGATCCAGCCTGACAACCAAACCCAAAAAGCTCGTAGCTAAAAAATTAATTAACATCTACTTTCCTCCACGAAAACCTGTATAGATAAACGGAACTCCCAAACGCGATTTGCTGCCTGAATTAGCCAGCTCCCATCCAAACCACGACGACAGAGCATAAAATGCCAACACCCCGACACCAAACACCATGTATAGTTTTTTTAACATAACACTCCCTCGTTAGTTTTAGAGTTTTTAGTAAAACTATTACTATTCGTCGGTTGAAACCGATCCAAACATACTATCTTTCCAGCGGCCTGACTCGAAAGAAAGCTTTCTGATCAGGCCCAGAACCGGAACAACGAGTAAAATCAACAATGCGCAGATGAAATTGACACCGCGATTAACATTCTGATCGACCTTGACCGTGACAGGCATCTGAGTCTGCCATTTATCCCACGTTCCCTCGACGCGAAGTGTGTATTTGCCTGCCGGCAGCGACGACAGCGTGGCATCGGTTGTCCGTCCGCCCTCGGACCAGGCACCGTCGCTATCTGTGCCGGTATAGTACTCGACAGGGACATTCACCGACTCAACCTGCTGGTTCTGATCATTGACGAGATCAATGTTGAGATTAGCCCAGGAATTATCGACCTGGGCGCTGGCGGTTATACGTACGTTGCGGTTGCTCTTTATTTCAAATGAGTTGCTAAACGCTACCTGTGGAGTTGTTGCATTTACGAGCGGCGGCAGGATAACGCTGTGGCTGAGCACAGTACTCGTGAATCCGCTCAACGGAATCATAAAAAGGGCCACAACCAACAATGCCAATAGCGGCAATGCTCCCCAGGTGTAATAAAACTGGCCCGTAAAGGGCTGATTTGGCCCAACGCCCCACGGTTTTGGCAGACCGGTTATGCCAAAGGCCTTTTCGACCTCGGCATTTGTCATATATGTTCCGGCTGACCAATTTATCTCGTTTGCCGATACTTCCTGAGAGAGCATCACGGGTGCCGCGACGTAATCGATCGCGCGAACCGTTTCGCCCTGTTCGACACGCCAGTAAAATTCGCCTTTAACATACTCGACGACCGCCGGCGCATCCTGAAAGATCTTGTAACTTTTACCGTTATATGTGACGGTCGAGCCAGCGGCTGCTACGTTGCTGCTTTGCTCGATCTCGGCCGGATTCACCGGTTCGACAAAATTCCAATGATTGTCGGAATGGACGAGCCAGCGGAACCCGATCAATGCATTATAAAGCAAATATTCGTGCCAAAAATACTGTACCCCATCAAAAGTCACACTGCGGACAACCGCTCCGATTATCTTAAATTTTACATCACCGGGAAAGGTACCCTCAGCACCGATGGGTGCGACAAACTCAGGAGCGTTAGGCGGTGGAGTAAGTGATTTGAGGTAAGACAGATTGCCATCATTAACATCGAGCAGCGAATCACAGTTTGGACACGTTACCCGTTCCGACTTGTCGGGAGCAATAAGGTTTAGCGGGCCGCCGCAGTTAGGACAGCCCATACCTGCGGTCGAAACCCGTTTAGCCTCGCGCTTGACCGATTTGGCATCCCCGAGCCCAATGTCATCGAGCGTGACCTGGCTGCCGACAAAAACCCATGGTGGGCTCATCCCATAATCGATCGTCGCAAAGGCGTTCCCTTTTCCCGCCAGATCGGCGTACTCAGACTGCTCGCCGGGTATCAGCCTGTAGGGTATTTCGCCGTCGGCCGCGACCGATGTCGCCCGGCCTTTTTCCTGGACCATCAACTGAGTTTCATTGGGTATCTCGGGCAAACTTTGTCCAAGCTGCAATCCGGCAAATGACGGCAGCGAAACACCGTCCGGAAGCGGTTGGTAGAATGTCAGATAAAATCTGCCCTGCGCCTCGGCGAGCCAGCCGACCCAGCCGTTAGAGAAGGTCGCATACCACTCGTCCCAGTTACCGCCGAGTTCGTGCTTTAATTGTGCCCGACCGGTAAGCTCAAACCGAGTTTCCTTGAAGGTTCCTTTTAAACCTAATTTGAGTGGCGATTCCGAGTCAACAATGTCAGCAATTTTGCCCAGGTCTTCGAGTGCTCGGTCATTTCGAGCTATTGCCGAGCGGCAAAACGGGCAAACAACGACAATAGTGGAACCTGCCTTAAACTCGATCGGCCCGGCACACGAAGGACAATTTGCCTGGAGCACACTCATCGAATACCTCCGGCTGATTGGGAATTAGGATTTTGGACTTTAGACTTTGGGTTTGCAGAACTTCCGCGTTCGATCTTTGTCACCGTCACGCTCGCGGCTTGGAGAGCAGTTTTGAGATTCGCCTCCCAATCCCACTCCGGTCGAGTGCGGCAGCAGTAGAGATTAAAGGTCGCGATTGTATATTCGGGATATGTGTGACAGGCGAGATGCGACTCGGTCAGGGCGATTAGGCCTGTGACGCCGCCTTCGCCCTCGAATTTATGCCAGACCGATCCCACGACCATTAATCCGAGGTCGGCAATAACGTCAGACATTATTCTCTTTATCGCGTTCTCATCGCGCAGCGAGGCCGGTTTACAGCCCGCTGCCTCGATAAGCCATTCCGTTCCAACGATCATCACGCTTTACCTTACGATAAATTTAGAAATAAGTTTTGAACCGGCATCATAACACCTGCGTTATAATGCATAGACCAGCGAAGTATGTCGTACAAAATCATAGCTAAGTTTTTCGTTTTTGTCATATTTGCCGCAATAACATCTGTTTTTTTGTCAGGTTGCGGGCTTGCTGCGTCTGATGCTGACCTTTCTGCGCCCGATTCTGCCTATATGTCACCAAAGGTGAGCGGATCTATCAAATCCGCAGCTATTACCGAAAGCAGCGGCATCGCTGCATCGCGGTGTCAGAACAATGTTTTGTGGACGCACAACGATTCGGGTGACGAGGCATTTATCTATGCCTTAAACAGTACAGGGAAAAGCCTCGGAACCTGGAAAGTCACAAACGCCCAAAACATCGACTGGGAAGACATCGCTGCATTTAAGGATAAAACGGGAAAGTGCTTTATCTTTATTGGTGAAATTGGCGACAACGAGAGAATTCGTGTCGATCACGCAGTTTATCGCGTCCCTGAACCGATTGTTACGGAGGCCGATGCGGAGTCCACCCGCAAAGACCCGCGTTTAACCTCAGACGCCGAAATGCTCAAATTCCGCTATCCCGATTACAATCAGGACGCTGAGACATTAATGGTCCGTCCGGACACTGGCGACATTTATATCGTCACAAAACGCATCACCGGCCCGGCCGGGGTGTACAGAATAAAGTCTGATTTTAATAAATCTGAATCCCAGATAGCTGAGTTCATTACTGATATTGCGGTACCGGCGGTACCAAATGGATTTCTTACCGGCGGTGATATTTCACCCGACGGACGCCATGTAATTATCTGCGATTACACTCAGGCATATGAATTTGCCTTGCCCACTGAAAACTCAAATTTTGATAAAATTTGGAATCAAATGCCTGTCGTAGTCAACCTTGGAAGACGAAAAACAGGGGAATCAGTAGGCTATAACGTTGACGGCACCGCAATCTACGCCACCAGCGAAGGCCGCAATTCGCCCGTGATCGAGGTCAAACGCCGAAAATAGGAGTTCCTTGAGTTTGTGGAGTTCATAGAGTTAAACTCAACAAACTCTACAAACTCTTTTGAACTCTCGCGTTTTTACTGAACGATCGTAAATTTGCCTTTATTCTCTATCACCTGTCCGCCGACACGGTCTTTGATCTGGACCTTTATCTCGTAATTGCCAAGCGGCATTACAGTCGTAGGCAGCAGACGGGCCAGTGTCAGACGTTGGCCAGAATCGCTCAAACCGCCCCAGTCTTCCTTCTGACGAAGCAGTTCTTTGCCATCCTTTGTCAGGATATAGTCGACATCTACGGCCGGACGCAGTGTCGTTTGATCGACCCCAGCGTTATAGACCTGCAAATAAAGCCCGACTTCCTGTCCCTGTCTGTAAGTTGCTGCGAGGTTTGGGATGACCTTTGCATTACCGATCACAAAAGCAGCTCCGATATCCCGGTCATTTGTAACGCGGAGCTTCGATGCAAGGATCATCGATGAGGTCGAAAGTTTTTTATCATCATACCTTGGCACAACAAATCCAAGATTCACGATACCTTTGTTACCCGATTTAACATCGCGAACGACGACATCGACCTTGTAAGTTCCGGGTGTCAAGGCGATCGCTTTTTGGTAAACAGATTGGCGGTCCCTGGCATCTGTTAACTCTGCTGTCGTTGCGGTCGCGGTAACAGAATCCTCAAATATACCCGAACGCTTACCGGAGACGGCCGTAATGCGGCCAAAGATATTCATCGTGGCCTGTTCGAGGCCGCCGACCTGCTCAAATACCAATTCCTTATTACTTGCCTGCACCGTAAACGCAGTGATCACGCGCTCATCCGACTGGCGAAAGAAATCAACCCGCAGAGCAAAATCGAGCGGATCTTTATCTAAAACAGAACCGGAGTCGCCGCCCGCAATACCCTGAAGATCACTGAATTTGACCTTTGGCGGTCTTTGTAAACCGGCCGCGATCTCCATTCTTCGAAACATCGTATCCTGTTCTCGCTGGTAATATGCCTGTCCGCCGCCGCCGCCGCCGTGGTTACGGTCACTCTTATTAGAAAGGCCCAACTGCTCAGATGTGGTCAGTCCCCCACCCGGCACCATTCTCAAAGCGTCTTTTTCGTGAGCATCGCGCGCCAGACGATATTCGCCCGTTCCCGTCGGATCGACAAACTCGATCTCTAAACCATCACCGATGCCGTCGAGATGCCTGTAAAACCAAACTTCAAACGGATAAGTCGTCGTCGAACCGCCGCCCTCGTAACTTGGCCGGTCATAGGAACCGCCCGACGGATGCGACTCAACGGAATCAGGTTTGCCGTGTGCGATATAGATGCGGCCTCTGTCTGTTTTCCAACCCGGTATGCCCGATGCGTAATGTTGGTTAGCGTAGGCGATCCGCTCAAAATACTCTTCGCGGTATTCGTTCTCCTCGGTATCGGGATCTGGATCTCGCCGACGCCAGAAATTCTCAATAAAATTTTCACGCTCTTCATCGGTCGCGAGGGCCTTATACGCTTTCTTTTCTTCGTTTGTAATGATATATGCGACATCATTATTGACCCATTTTTTATAGACATCTTTTGGCTCGGTCTTGACGATACGGGCCTTATCGGAGATATCCTGGCTCGGCTTGTTTTTGTCAGGCGTCTGGGCCCAAACACCAACCGTTCCCAACCCGGCGATAACGATCGTCAACAAAAAGATTTTGATAGAACTAACTTTTGACATAGCGGTAAAACTCCACACTTTGGCCGATGCGTCCGGCAAATTCACGTAACCCTTAATCTATAAGATTTTAGACGGTATTTCCTACTTATTCAAGATGCAAAACAGCCCTGTATAGGTTGCATGTTCAGACAGCGGCCGCCTCGACATCAGTCTGCCTTTTCTTTCCAAAAAACCAGGCAATAAATATAGACACAATATATAGTGCCATCATGGGTGTCGCAAACAACATCATGTTGACGATGTCGGCCGTCGGCGAGACAACTGCTGCGACTATTAAAATGACAACAAGTGATATTTTCCAGCTTCGAATTAGCAGCCCGGCTGAAACTAATCCGATTCGCGACAAAACATACGTAACTGCGGGCATCTGGAATATTAAACCCATCGCCAGCATGATAATCGTAACAAAATCAAGATAATCGGTCGCCCTGAGTTGAAGTTGAAATTCTCCGCCGCCAACATTCAACAAAAATTTCATGGCTGGCGGAAAAAGTATGTAATAGGCAAACGCCGCTCCGATTACAAATGAAACTGTTGAAAGGCCGATAAAAGGAGTGACGTACTTCCGTTCATGCCTGTAGAGTGCGGGCGAGATAAAGCCCCAAATCTGCCAGAGCAGTAACGGAAGTGCTAAAGCAATAGCCGCATAAATTGAAACTGTCACAAAAAGCGTAAATTGCTCAGGGGCTGTTGTAACGGTCATTCGCTCATCAGCGTTTGGTTGGGTTTTGGCTATATCGTCAATGTATTCGAGCGGCAGGCGAACACCAGACGGAACAATTGCATTATTGGTAAATATCTTTTCGGTTGTAAAAAGCCCGATCTTCCCCTCGCCATCCCTCGAAACCTGAGCATTTACAGACGTTCCAGCCGGGAGAAGAGCGGCGCCTATAGCTGTATCGCGGCTGATGGTGTATCGGCCGCTGTCACCTTCCTTAATTTCGCTGATGAGTAAAAGTTTTTCTTCCCCTGTGATTCCACTAACTGGCAGTTGGCGGCGTTCAGCCTCCGAAAGGGCTGTTCGTGCCGGAATAGAGAGGAAATCGTAAATATCATCCGAAAAGGCAAAGCACACCAGAAACGCAATAACTATAATTATTACAGACTTTACAAGCCGCTTGCGCAGTTCGTCGAGATGCTCGAGAAATGACATCTGGCCGCCGGCATCGGGTTCCTGACTTATTTCTATTTGTTCCATTAACGCTAAAGCCAGCTCTTTTTATCGTTTAACTGTGGCAACTCTGCCGGTTCGGCTTTCTCGGCGACATCGTTGGATGAGGTAACGAGATGTTTAAAACTTTCAGGATCGGCCGCTCTGATCGCGGGGGCCTCGGGAATAACAGTTGTTGTGGCCGGTGAGGCGACAGAGTCATCACGAGCAATCGGCTCGGCGTCTAAATTACTGAGACTAAGCGACTTAGCTTCTTCTTCAAAATTAACTTCCTTTTCCCATGTTTGCCTAAACTCGGTCGCGGTGCCGCGAAATTCAGACATTATCTTACCCGCCTTTTTTGCAAGTTCAGGCAGTTTGCGCGGCCCCAGAAGCACCATCGCAATGATTCCGACAAGGATCAATTCCGACGTTCCAATAGATTCGAAAATAAACAAAAACACTTAGCTAACCTCGATGAAATAATTACTGCCCGCCGCAACACTGCCGATGACCACCGAGCTCTCGACCTCACGCAAAAACGCTTTGGCATTTGTTTCCGGCAAGCTAATCAACAGACCGCCCGCCGTCTGCGGGTCGTACAAAGCACTCTGCATTTCGCCCGAAACACCTGTTTGTATTCTAACGGTTTCGCCGACATAAACGCGATTGTTCGTATCGCCGCGTGTCAACATCCCCTGCGATATCAATTCTAAGACGTCAGGCAACAGCGGAACCGCTTTAGAATCAATATTTAGTGTTACACCGCTCGCTTTCGCCAATTCGTATGCGTGACCGAGCAATCCAAACCCTGTGACATCCGTACAGGCATTTGCACCGATCGTCTGCATTACTTTTGACGCTCTGGCCGCAGATGTAGTCATCGCTAATATCGCCGCTGCCTCAGTCTCAGGTCGCGCTTTTCCTCGCTTTATCGCCGTATTTATCGCACCGGTTCCGATCGGTTTTGTCAGGATCAAAACATCGCCAGGTTTCGCACCAGAATTTGTATATACCCTGTCCGGATGAATGATTCCGGTTACGGCATATCCGAATTTCATCTCTTTATCGTCAACCGAATGCCCGCCGATCACAACCACACCGGCCTCATTCATCGCCTTTTGCCCACCGGCCAAAATCTGCCCAAGTATATTCCAATCGCCTTTTTGCGGATAACAAACTATCGAAAGGGCGGAAACCGGCTTTCCGCCCATAGCATATACGTCGTTTAGCGAATTTATGGCGGCAATTCGTCCGTACATCTCCGGGTCATCGGCCACGGGTGTAAAAAAATCAAGTGTCTGCACGAGAGCGGTGTCATCGGTAAGGCGAAATACACCCGCATCGTCGGAATTTTCAAAGCCGACGATCACGTTTTCATTATTCTGTTTTGGAAGTTTGCTCAAAACTTGAGCAAGGTCGCCAGGTGCGAGTTTCGCCACTCAACCCGCGCAGTCGACCATCTCCGTCAAACGCTTTTGCATTTTTAACTCCTTTATTTCTTTATAATTACCTCATAAATCCGGTCGAGGTCATCGGTACTGTAATACTCGATCTCGATCTTGCCCCCCGTTCCCTTTTTACCCTGAATGATCTTTACATTGGTATTTAACGTCCGCATCATCCTCGTTTCGGCGGCTTTAACATTAGGGTCAATGCTCCGTTCGGTTTTAGGCGGTTCCCCATCTAGCGATGATCCGGCGTTGACCCGTTTGATAGCTTTCTCGATTTCCCGTACCGACCAGCCATTGTCTATCGCCCAATTCGCGATTGTCCGCTGTGCCATCGGATCGTCAGTTAAAAGCAACGCTCTTCCGTGACCGGCGGTCAACACGCTTTCTTCGATGGCACGCTGTATCTCGCCTGGCAGCCGCAGTAAACGCAGCGAGGTCGCGATTACAGAACGCTCCTTACCGATCCGTTCGGACACCTGTTCCTGCGTAAGTCCAATTGTCTTAATGAGTTTACTATAGGCCTTGGCCTCCTCGACCGGATTGAGTTCCTGCCGTTGGATATTTTCGATGAGGGCGAGCTCAAGCAGTTTTTCATCCGAAACTTCCTTAACAACTGCGGGAATGCGCCGAAGTTCGGCCCGCTGAGACGCACGCCAACGCCTTTCACCCGCCACTATCTGATAGCGGCTGCCAAACTTGCGGACGACAATCGGCTGGATGACGCCGTTGGCACGGATGGACTGCGTCAACTCATCGAGATTGGCCTCGGCAAATCTTGTACGCGGTTGTTCCGGATTGGGCTCGATGAGATCTATGTCGATCTCAAACGTCGTACCCTCGTCGGTTTGCGTGGTCTCATCGCCTAATAGTGCACTCAGTCCTCTGCCAAGCGGCTGTCTAGCCATTGTTTAATATCTCCTTTGCAAGCTGCGTATAGCTCTCGGCGCCTTTTGATTTAGGATCGTACAGTAGAATCGGTTTTCCAAAACTGGGAGCCTCGGCTAGGCGTACATTACGTGGAATCACAGTCTTCATAACCTGCGAACCGTAAAAATCTCGTAGGTCCTTTGCCACAGCGGCCGATAAATTAGTTCGCTCGTCATACATAGTCAGCAAAAGCCCTTCGATTGCGAGACTCGGATTTAATTCCCGGCGGAGGCGTGCCAGAGTGTCAAAAAGCTCTGTTACACCTTCAAGAGCGTAATATTCACACTGTATAGGCACCAGCAGCGAATCAGCCGCCGTCAAACCGTTGATGGTCAAAACGCCAAGCGATGGCGGACAGTCAATAATTAGATAGTGAAAATAGTCTTTGACATTGGAAAGCACCTCTTTCAAAGCGAAATTTCGATTTTTCTGATCGACAAGCTCCACTTCGGCACCAGCCAAATTTTTATCAGATGGCAAAACCCACAAAGTCGGAATCTCTGTGGGCAGGACCATTTCACGGGGAGAATCACCGGAAACCAGGGCGTTGTATAGTGTTTTTCTTGAATTACTACGTGCTATTCCGGCCCCGGATGTCGCATTTGCCTGCGGGTCGGCATCGACCAGTAATATTTTCTTGTCCTCGGCAGCAAGTGCTGCCGCAAGATTAACGGCTGTAGTTGTCTTTCCAACACCGCCTTTTTGATTAGCCACAGCTATGATCTTGCCCATTTTAGTTACGTATAAATGAGCTTCTAATTTATCACAGCGACGAAAAAATCTCTAATGAGCATAAAAATGTGGCACGTCCCACAATTGTAATCCTTAAATTGTGGCACGTGCCACAATTTCAGAAACTTGCTTTAGCCGCACTTGCGCGCAACCACTTAGATTGCAAATGTGGCACGTCCCACAATCTTGCAATCGGAAATTGTGGCACGTGCCACAATTTAAATGACAAAACCCTCTATTACCGAATAATAAACAGAAAGAGTGGAAATGTGGCACGTCCCACATTCCCGGATGCAGAAATTGTGGCACGTGCCACAATTTAAACTAAGTTAACTTTTGAAGGGATTAATTTGAAGATTTTGCCGTCAAATGTACAAGAACAGAGGATATTGCAGCCGGTGTAAGGCCAGCGATCGTACGGACCTGAGCAAAATTGCGAGGCCGTGCCCGCTCCAGACGTTCGACCATCTCATTTGAAAGGCCACCTATATTATTGAACTGAAACTCAATAGGCACCTTCAGGCCGTCGTGATGGTTAACACGTTCAGTCGCGATTTTTTGCTTTTCGATATATCCACTATAGAGAGAGTCAGCCAACGCAGTTTCAAGATCGGTAGTTATCACATCACCACAAATTTCGTCAGGCAACAGACGTTGTATCAGCTCAGCCTGTACGCCCTGACGCATCGCGAGTTGAGACAGCGTTATCGAATCGCCCAGATCTGCCCCGATAATCTGTGAAATACTGGCATATTCGACCGAGGACCGTTTAAAACGAGTATTATCGAGAGCATTTCGCAGATTGGCGATACGGTCACGTTTTGCATTAAACCTTTCCCAGTCGTTATCACCGACGAGTCCGGCTGCGCGGCCTTTTGGTGACAAGCGCTCGTCGGCATTATCGTGTCGCAGGGTCAGACGAGCCTCCGCACGCGATGTGAATAAGCGATATGGCTCATCGACACCGTGTCGGATCAGGTCGTCGGTCAGAACCCCGATGTATGCCTCATCTCGTTGTAAAATAAATGGTTTACGGCCTTGAACCGCAAATGCTGCGTTTATTCCGGCCATCAGCCCCTGACAGGCCGCCTCTTCATAACCCGTGGTGCCGTTTATTTGACCGGCGAGGAAAAGCCCGTCCATACGTGTCGATTCCATCGTCGGCCGCATCTCACGCGGATCGACAAAATCATATTCAATCGCATAACCGGGACGAATGATCTGAACCTTTTCAAAACCATCGACCATTCGCAGCAATTCGAGCTGTAGGGCTGATGGCAGTGATGTGGAGAATCCGTTCAGATAGACTTCATTTGTATTTCGGCCTTCCGGTTCGAGAAAGAGCTGATGCCGGTTCTTATCGGCAAACTTTACGACCTTATCCTCTATCGACGGACAATAGCGGGGGCCGATGCCTGTAATCTTTCCGGAATACAGCGGAGATTGGTGTAAATTGTCTCGGATCGTCTGATGCAGCCGTTCGCTTGTGTACCCGATGTGGCATTGTATCTGATCCTGCTCGATTCTTTCGGTGGCAAACGAAAACGCAACGGGCTTTTCATCCGCCGGTTGCGGTTCAAACGCATCCCAGTCAATGGTGCGGCCATCGAGCCGAGGCGGTGTACCGGTTTTGAGTCGTCCAACCGGAAAGCCGTGCGCCTTCAGGCTCTCTGCCAGCTCGATCGATGCCGGTTCACCCGCTCGGCCAGCCGAGAAGGTTTTGCGGCCGGCGTGGATGGTTCCATTGAGAAATGTTCCGGTCGCGATAACAACGGCTTTTGCACCGAAACGGCGAGAATCCTGCATCTCAATACCGATAACTCGTTTGTTCTCAACAATTAGATCAATAACAAAACCTTGACGCAAATGCAGATTCTCAGTGGCTTCGAGCACACGACGCATTTCGGTTCGGTACAAGCTACGATCGGCCTGGGCCCGCGGCGACTGTACCGCCGGCCCGCGTGAACGGTTTAACAGCCGAAACTGAATTCCCGTTCGGTCGATAACCCGGCCCATTATGCCGCCCAGAGCATCGATCTCGCGCACGACATGTCCCTTGGCGATACCGCCGACCGCCGGATTGCACGACATCTGCCCGATCAGGTCGAGATTGATCGTAACCAGGGCCGTCTCCGACCCAAGGCGCGCCGACGCTGAGGCCGCCTCACACCCAGCGTGCCCCGCTCCGATCACTATCACATCAAAACTTTCGTCAAACATTTAACTATCAATACCAATAAGCGGAATAATATTTCGTCGGTTACGACGATAGATGCGGAAATCGCTGTCGAAAGTAAACACGGGAGCCTCAAAAAGCTCGCTCATCCTCACCAAGCATCCATCCGCTAGCGACATTGGCACGTCCCCATACTTCTTCATGAGTGATTCCACGGCGTCCACCTCCTTCCCGAGAGAAAACTCCACAGAAATGGCGCCGGTGTTGATCAGCTCAAAAACCTTCTCCACCGCTGTTGCTGATTCACCGAACAAAAAGCAGACCTCGCTGAGTGCCGCCTCACACGTCAACAACGGCTTGGGCAGTTCATGGAAGAGGCGTTTTGCTTTTCGATGCCATTGCTCGCGCCTATCCAGGGCCGCGATAATTGCTACGGCGTCAACGACGGTATGCATTTTCACGGCCAAAGCCTTCCATATATTTCTTGTTCGTCGCAAGGTCCCGCGGCCCTAAAGCTACACTGCCCAGGATCTTGGCAAGGATTGCGTCCCACTCTTCCTGAGTACGCTCGTGGGCCGGTTTCGGACGCCCGTTTTTCCTGCCATTTAAAGACGCGAGATCAGATTCTCGAATCGCGTAGCTGTTACCGATCTTTTCAGCCGCCAGACGGCCCGAAGCGATCATTGCCTGCACGCGTCTGACACTCACTTTTAATCTGGCCGCGGCCTCCTTTGTACCGATAAAACTATTCATACAGACGTATAGTATCAATCGTGATGCTGTTCGTCAATGCGAATAGTTTTTAGTGACCTTCACTTTCCGATGCAAAACGTTGAAAATATTCGAGTTAGCATGTCAACGGTGGTGGTTTCGCCGGTAATCTGGCCGAGATAGCGGAGTGCGTTGTGCAGGCCGATTAGGACGATCTCTTCACTCATCTTTTGTTTAATTTGATCGAGGGACTGCTCGATCTCAAACCCGGCACGGACCAACAGATCGTGGTGGCGGGCGTCGGTGACGAGAAAGCCGGATGTCGCGATGTCTTGTGACGAAAATGGGTGGACGATCGCGCCCAGCAGGTGTTCCAGGCCTTCGCCGGTTTTCGCGGACAATAGTACTATTTCAGATTTGAAATTTGAGATTTGAGATTTGGCATTCTCGATGCTGCCAGACGATGCTTTATCGATCTTATTCAGGGCGATGATATGTTCGATACCGCTGACCGAATCAATGATCTCGATGTCCTCGTCCGTCACGGGCTCGCTCGCATCGAGCATTACGATCACAATGTCCGCATCGGCCATTAGAGCACGCGAACGCGAGACGCCGATACTCTCAACCGTGTCCGTCGTTTCGCGCAGGCCGGCGGTGTCGATCAGCGAGATCGGAATATCGCCAATAGTGAACCGCTCGTGGATCTGATCACGGGTAGTCCCGGCGATCTCGGTGACGATGGCCCGGTCACTCCCAAGTAAAGCATTAAAAAGACTGGACTTACCTACATTCGGACGCCCGACTAATGCAACCCGCAGACCCTCGCGAATCAACCGGCCGGCCTGGAATGTTGACGCCAATTTTTCAGTTTCTCTCGCAATCCTTGCCAGCTTTTGCTTTACGTTCTCCGCCTGAATTTCCGGCAGATCGTCCTCGACAAATTCCAGTGCCGATTCTAATATGACGATCACATCCAGCAGATCGTCTTTTAACGGCTGCAGTGATGCGGAAAATTCACCCCTGAGCTGCCTGATCGCCTGCCGAGCCGATGCCGTCGTCTGCGCGTAGATCAGATCGCGTATCGCCTCGGCCTCGGCTAGATTCATCCGCCCGTTCGCGAGAGCCCGAAGCGAAAATTCACCCGCATCAGCCATCCTCGCGTTAAGGCTCAGGCAAATGTCGATAACCTGCCTCAATAGCACGGGCGAGCCATGGCAACTGATCTCAACGACATCTTCGCCGGTAAATGAATGCGGGGCTTTAAAATAAGTGATTATCGCCTCATCAATAACGTCGCCGGTTTGAGGGTCATGGATCTGTCGAACGTGCACCGTGCGAGGTGTGGGTGAGAAATCATTATCGTTGACCAATTTTTGGGCAATCTTGAGAGATTCCCAACCGCTCAGACGGATCACACCGATTCCGCTGCGGCCTGTTGGAGTTGCAAGTGCGACGATCGTATCAGGCATCGAGTGGGCTTTTGACTAACGATTTATTTTTGAGAACGTGAGTATAAATCTGCGTTGTTCGGATGTCCTTGTGTCCGAGCAATTCCTGAACGGTGCGAATGTCATAATGATTTTCGAGCAAATGCGTCGCAAAACTGTGTCGGAACGTATGGCAATTCCCGTGTTTGATAATCGCGGCCTGTTTCATCGCTTCTTTCACCGCTTTTTGAATAGTCGAATCCGAAGTGTAATGCCGCCGCAAAACGCCGTCTTCGCGTGTCGGCGAGATTTTGGCCGACGGGAAAATGTATTGCCATTTCCATTCTTTCCCGGCATTCGGATATTTTTTCGCAAGTGCATACGGCAGCCATGTTTCGCCAAAACCGCGCCGGAAATCTTCGGTGTGAATAAATTTCACTTTCGCCAGATGCTGCTTTAGCGGTTCGTGCAGCGAATCGGGAAATAAAGTTACGCGGTCTTTTGCTCCCTTGCCGTCCCGCACGATGATTTGCCCGGTTTCAAACTCCAAATCCTTGACTCGCAGATGCAGTGCTTCGGTTAAACGCAAGCCCGCACCGTAAAGCAGACTTGCCACCAAAAACGGAACTCCCGAAAGATTTGATAAAATTGCCTTGGCTTCAGTTTGAGTGAAAACGGTAGGCAGATGTTCGGGGCGTTTGGCTCGAATCACGCCTTCGATCTGCGGCAAGACTATCCGCAAAACATCCCGATAAAGAAATAGCAAAGAGAAAAATGCCTGGTTCTGCGTCGAGGCGGAAACCTTATTGTGAACGGCCAGATGCGTGAGAAAGCCTGTTATCTCGGTTGCGCCCATCTCCGCCGGATGCCGTTTGTCATGATACAAAATGTAGCGCTTGATAAAATTATGGTACGTATCCTCCGTGCGCCTGCTCAAATGTTTAGCTCTGGCGACCGCTCGAACCTGGTCAAGTAATTTTACTTTCTCCGCCATAAAATTAATTGTAACGTGCAAAAGTTGACGTGTACTAAATCCGCATATAAAGTGCTTATGCGGAATCGTTCTTCATAATACACGAAAATCGTGGCTTATGCGGAATGGTTCCGCATAAGTCGCCTATTTTCACGATTGGCCGGAATGGTTCCGGTCAATCATAAGTACGGCTCTTTCGAGTAAAATCAAGGCGGTCAATTTTATGAAATATGAAACCTGAAATTTCTAAACCTACGATTGTAACTGCCAGCATCAGAACAGCAGATTCGCAAGTTGTCAGCGAAGTTGACGGACACGCCGTTTACGCACATCGTTTTCCCGTTGGAACACAAAC
>JBBSJK010000061.1:0-21199 GCA_038257355.1 Pyrinomonadales bacterium
ACGTGCCAAATCTCGTGCCGCTTTTGGCAAACCCATCGCGGAGCAAGGTGTTATCCGCCAATGGATCGGCGAGGCTCGTTGTGCGATCGATCAGGCCCGCCTTCTAGTTCTCAAAACCGCATGGCTCATGGATACCGCCGGTAATAAAGCCGCCCGCCGCGAGATAGCCATGATAAAGGCCGTAGTCCCGCAAATGGCCCTCAAGATCATTGACCGTTCAATCCAGGTTCATGGCGGTGGCGGTGTCTCGCAGGATTTCCCGCTCACACAGTTTTGGATCTACGCCCGATCCCTGCGCCTCGCCGATGGCCCCGACGAAGTTCATCTTGAATCGGTGGCGAAGATAGAGTTAATTAGGAAATGATGGACGTTCAAGCTCATATTCAAAAAGTATTGTCCTGTTGTTAGACATACGACTCACCCCGTTATGTTTTTTCAATTATTGACCAACATTTTAGTGTCTTTCTGTTAATTTATCGATCATCATGACCTATCCAAACGGTCACTCTGAACATATTTCAATCTTTTTGCGTTAAACGGTGTAAAAAACTGTTGACAGATGTTTCTCATTGCTGTAACTTTTATAGAGTGAAGGCCATATCCGCCTTTGCACCTTCGCCACCAGATGCGGCAAAGTTTTCTGAAGTCAAGTTCCAGTGGTCACGATTCGTGATCGACAACATCCGACAAATGCGGGTTTTTGGCACATCTCAGAGTTGACCTGTCTAATGAATAATCCTCTTTCGGTCTTTCGGTTGGTGGCACAAAACCTCAAACATCAATGCCCGCAACTTTCGGGTGGGAACAGCAGAAAACTTTTGATATGAGACGAGCGTCCGACGGACGCTCATAAGGAGCAAGAAAAAATGTTCGGTAAAAAGAAAAGCGTTGCCGGTTTGGACATCGGATCCAGTTCGATAAAGATGGTCGAGCTTGAAGGCAAGCTGAACAATCTTAGTTTGGTGAGTCTGGGATTTGAAAATCTGCCAGGCGACACCATCATTGATGGCCAGATAATGGAGCTTAACGTCGTTTCGGACGTTATCCAGAGCGTCTGCACAAACCATCAGGTTATGGCGACAAATGTCGTCACGGGCGTTAGCGGGCACTCGGTGATTCTAAAGAATATCGTTTTGCCGCCGATGACACGCGAGGAACTCGAGGAATCGATCGACTGGCATGCTGAGGAGCATATCCCATACGATCTCGCCGATGTCAGCCTGGATTATCAGGTGACGGCTGAGACGCCGGATTCGACCCATGTTCTGATCGCCGCCTGCAAACGCGAGCGTATCGACAATATTAAACAGGCGATCCAGCTTGCAGGCAAGACACCGGTCGTGATCGACGTTGACACATTTGCCCTGCAAAATTGCTACGAAGTTAACTACAACCCGACCGACGACCAAGTCGTGACGCTCCTTAATATCGGGGCCTCGACGATGAATGTAAACATTGTTAAAGGCACGCGTTCGCTCTTTACGCGTGACATCACTGTCGGCGGCAGCCAGTTTACTGATGTTCTACAGAGAAGTTTGGGCCTTAATTTCCAGCAGGCCGAGGCGGTTAAACGCGGTGTTGTCGATGCTGTTGACGGTCTCGAAGAGAAATCCATTGAGCCGCTGATGAACAATGTCACCGAGATCGTCGCGATGGAAATTCAGAAAACATTCGATTTTTACCGTGCGACGACAGAGGACAACGAGACTATCGTGCAAAAGATCCTTATCTCCGGCGGCGGTTCAAAACTGGTCGGGTTGGCACAGGAGCTTTCGCATCGGCTCGAGCTGCCGGTCGAAGTTTTAGACCCGTTCCGCAATATCAAGGTCGATACCAAGAAATTTGACCCGGACTACCTGAGTGAGATCGTGCCCGAAATGGCCGTAGCCGTCGGATTGGCAGTAAGGGGAGTGTAAAGAAGATGATTAAGATCAACCTACTAAATTCTGTTACCGAGAGACAAGGCGGCACCGTCGTTTTGGTCGATCGTAAAATATCCAGCCCGGCTTCGCGGCTCGCACTTACTTCAGTCGTAGTTGCCGTTTTACTTGCGGCGGTGGTCGGCTGGGACATCATCAGTTCGCAAATGGCCAAGACAGAGGCGGAACGTCAGCTCGCCGAGCAAAAGACGATCGCCGCCGAGCTCGAGGTCGTGATGAACGAGCAAAAAGAGCTCGAGGGCAAAATAGCCAGCATTGACGGACGTATTGAGGCCATCAAAAGGCTTCGTTCGAGCCAGGCCGGGCCGAGTGCGGTGCTCGATGCCATGCGCGAACGGATCGCGATGGTTCCGGGACTCTACCTCGAAAGCGTCGAACAGTCAGGCGACAGCCTTACATTTAAGGGCAGCTCGCCGGACGAGGCACAGGTCACACAGTTTGGCCGCAGCCTCGAATTCTCAAACGGACTTTTCTCAAATCTGAATATCGAAACTGTTCGTAACGAAATTCCGAATGAGAGTGCCCCGGCCGCAACAAATGCTGGTGAACGGGCAAAGCTGGAGATCGTGAATTTTACGATCAAGTGTGCCTACACACCATCGAAGGCTGCCGGTGCCGATAACGGAAATCCGACGACCGCGTCGGCTCAGGGAGCACCAGCTCAAGCCGGGCGGCAGGTGCAGGTAGCAGTAAATTGATCAGTTGAACCGAGCTTAATAGAAGGAAAAGAAAATGTTAGAGAAAATCAAAAATCTAAAGTGGCACTTCCAACTCATGTTGCTCGTCACTATTGCTGCAGTGCTTTATTCGGGCGTCTGGTATTTCGTGACAAGCGAAACCCGGGCCGAGGTCGCTGTGCTGAATGAACAGATTGCGCAGCTACAGGCCAAGAACGAGACCGCCCGTGTCGCCACGCAGCGTATCAATGAGTTTCGTGCTCTGTATGCCAGCAAGGCCGAGGAATACGAGGAACTCAAAGTCCTTTTGCCGGAACAGCGTGAGATCACAAATGTTCTCCAAGGCCTGCAGGACACCGCAAATGGCAGCCGTATGACGGTCATGCGATTTGCACCGCGTGAAGACACCAGTCAGGATTTGATCATGGCCAAACCGGTCGAGATCGAGGTGGACAGTAATTTTGCCAATCTCCGGGCCTTCTTTGAGAGTATGGCCAAGCTGCCGCGAATCGTGTCTATCAGTGATTTTAAGATCAATCAGCGTCCCAACCAGACTGATGCTAAAACGATTCACGCTCAATTTTTGCTGACTGCCTACTACGCAACACCAACAGATCTTAACGCCAAACCCGTTACGCCGGGAGCGCCCGGTGCACCTGCCACGCCCGGTGCTCCTGCCACGCCCGGAGCGGCCGTTCCTGCCGGCCCGAGGCCCGCAGTTCTACCCCCTGCAAAATAAAATATTCCTGGTCAGATAAACGTTAAAAGAGAAAAAGCCATGATCAACATATCGACATTAAAACGCTTTGTCAGCCTCGCCGCGATCGCCGCCGGATTCATGCTCGCAAGCGGAACCATTTCAGAGATCAATGCTCAGCGTGATCCGTTTCAAAAGCCGGGTTTTATGAGGCCAAAGAAACAAGCTTCGGCAAGCGCAGCTAAACCTGTCGTCAAAAAGGTAGCGCCAGCACCGGTAAATTATGCACCGCCGCCGGTCGAGGCCCGTGTCGAGTATTTTAAGCGTTTACGCGAGACCGCTATTGCCAACGGTGATCCGCTGCCTAAACCGACCAGCGTTATGACACTCAGCGAACTATCGGTGACCGGAATATTCAAAACGCCGCGTGGTTACGCCGCCATCGTCGAGGCGACACCGATCAAACTGTCTTACACGATTTATCCCGGCGAAAAATTTTTTGACGGGCAGCTTGTCGCCGTCGAGGAAAATCGCCTTGTCTTTAGAAAGGTGAGTAAGGTCGGCGAAGGCAAGTTTGTGGCATCGGTCGAGAACAAGCCGCTCCAAGCATACTCGGGACAGAACAAACTCGAAACCGCGGCCGCACCGCCGACGGTCGAGAAACCGGTTGAAACCGCAAGCACCGGACAACCAGTCAAGCCGACGCATAATCCATTTCTCTCGCCGCTTGACGAGATGAACAGACAACCCGCACCAACCACCGAAACACCAGCCAATGGCCCCAAGAAAACTACTAAGGTTGCCAAGACCAAAGGGCCGTAAATTTTATATCCCACACGGATTCGATTCTTAAAAAGAAACGATTGAATTAGCTACGGAGGAAACAATGAATTCTCTTATTAAATTACGTGCGTCGGTCACAAAGATCGTATTCGCATTAGCCATAGTCAGCAGCTTTGCTGTCTCTATATCGGCACAAAATGTCGACCCTCAGAACCAGGGAGCGATGTACGGCGAACCCGGCTTTCGCGGTGAAGTTATCGAACTCAATGTGGTCAACGCCGACGTTCGCGAGATACTGAGCTACATCACAGATCAGTACGGCATCAATTTCGTGATCGACAAATCGGTCAAGGAAACGCCGGTGACCGTCAAGGTTAGGGACGTACCTTGGAATATTGCTCTCGACTCGATCCTGCAGGCACAGGAACTAGGAGTTCAGGTCAATGGTAATATTCTCCGGGTTGCGGATGTAAAGATACTCGCCAGCGAGGGAACTCTGCTCCGTGAGCGTCAAAATAACCAGATCGATACTTCGCCACTGGTCACTGAGCTTATCAGATTGAACTATGCAACCGCCTCGGGTGCGATCAGCGCCGGGTCAACGACGAGCGGTGTGTCGACGTCCAGCTCTACCGGTGTCGGCGGCGGTGGCGGCCCGAGCGCCATGGGTGGAAACAGCGGCGGTGGCGGCGACGGATTACTGCCGATCATTAAACGAAGATTGTCGCGTCGCGGTTCGATCGAGATCGATTCGCGAAGCAATTCGCTTATCATCACTGATGTGCCGGCCAACGTGGCGGCCGTCAAACAGTTGATTAGCATTCTGGACCAGCCCGAGCCGCAGGTTGAGATCGAGGCACGCATTGTTGTTGCATCGCGAAGCTTTAGCCGCGATATCGGTGTTCAGTTGACCGCGATTCTCAATGGAGCACGTGGCAGCGGTATAGTCGGCGGCACACTGCCCAGCACGCCGTCGGGATTGCCACCATCGCTTGCACCAAACCCATCGATCAATAACGATCTTTTCTCAAATATAGCAAATACTGCGATCGGTCTGACGACCGGTGTTTTTGGGACAGCTCAATTGAGCGCATTGATCTCAGCCGGTGAGCGAAGAGGCCAGGTCAAGGTCATCGCCACGCCGCGTGTCACAACGCTCAACAACCGGCCAGCCGAGATCAAAAACAGCACACAGATTCCGATCACGACGATCCAGCCCGGTTCCGCAGCTGGCGGTGCAGTGATCGCAACGACCGAATATATTGATGTGCCGCTGCGTCTCGCCATAACTCCGCAGATCACCGATCTGGGAACGGTAATACTAAATGTTGTCGCCGAAAACAGTTCGACCGCACAAATCGTCGGCGGTACAGCACCGGCGATCAACACCCAGAGCATGACCACCCAGGTCACTGTTCCGGATGGCGGAACGACGGTTATCGGCGGCGTTTTGTTTGACGACGAACGCGAAACTCAGAACCGTACACCGGGTCTTGCCAGCATTCCGCTGCTCGGAAATCTCTTTAAGCGTAAAGCCATCGAGCGTAATACGAATGAGATACTGTTCTTTATCACGCCACGAATCACGCGTCCGGACTACAATGCCGCGATCCAAACCGGCACGGCACCTAGAGGCCCGGTAATCATCCAACCGGTACCGATGGGCAATCCGGCGTCGAACTCGTCGCCGACCCCTGAGCCGACCCCTGTTCTCTTCCGGTCGCCTGGCCTCACCCTCCCCGAGGTCGCTGCCCCTGTCACGCCGAACAAGCCGTAAGTTAGTTCGCATACAATTCGATTGTTTCCTTCCGAAGTCCCGTCAGATGCCCAGCATCAGACGGGACTTTTTTAGCGCGGGCATTGTCTTTAATGAGATAGCGGTTGCATTGAATTTAGCAGAGGTTTGAACCCAGTTCCATCCGCCTTTCAATGACAGCCCTTTTTCTTGTAGAATCGAACCAATGAAAATGTTGAATAGATTAGTTTTAGCCGGTGTTTTGTCTTGTCTGTCGGTGCTGATAGTTTCGGATGCCGGTTTTGTGTCTGCTAACGATCAGCAAGCTGCTAATTTGTCGGCCACACCGACGCCGCAACCGCTTTCCCGTCCGAGACAGGTCACGGGTGAGACGCCGTCACCGACGCCGATGGTGTTACCGGCACCAGTCCGGACACCTTTAGCGGTCCAAACCATCGAGGAGCTGCAGTCAAAAATACGCCAGCGGCTATTCTCTCTCGATGTTCGACGGGGCCGCGTCGGAGTAAAGATCGTCTCGCTCAACTCGGGCAAGGTCATCTTTGAGAACGACTCCGAAAAGTACTTTATGCCGGCGTCGAATATGAAAAATTTTACGGTCGCCACGGCGCTCGAACGGCTCGGCCAGGATTTCAGATTTGTGACGAGCGTGTATGCAAATGCTCTGCCCGACTCCTCCGGAACGATCCGAGGCGACCTGCGTATATTCGGCCGCGGCGATATTTCGATTTCGACCTCTTTTAACAACGGCGATTATTACAAAGGCCTCGACAATCTGGCCGACAGGATCGTTGCCTCCGGCGTAAAACGTATCGAGGGCAGCCTGATCGGCGATGAAAGCTATTTCAAAGGCTATGCAATTCCAGGCACGTGGGAGTGGGACGATCTGCAATGGTATTACGGCGCCGAGGTCTCGGCCCTGCCGTTAAATGATAACGCGGTCGACCTAGCCATCACGCCGGGACCGGCCGGCGGGCAATGCAACGCGACAATATCGCCGGCAAATACACTGATGCAGATCATCAATCTTTGTACGACGACGGGTTCCCCCGCGACGCGTAATCTTACGGTTGTCAAAAAACTGGACCGAAATATTGTCGAGATTTCGGGCACAATGCCGTCTGCTGATGAGGGTTTAAGGCGTTCAGTCAGCTTTACACATCCGGCCGATCTTTTCATTGTTTTACTTAAACAGCGGCTGGAATTAAAAGGGGTGACCGTCACCGGTGGTGCCAGAATACTGGAGCCAAATATTAAGCCGGCTTTTCCGCAGATCGAGATAGCCAAGCTTGAATCACCGCCGTTAAGTCTCATCGCCGCCAAAACGATGAAGCCGAGTCAGAATATGTACACCGAGACATTACTCTGGACGCTTGGCGAACAATCACGTATTTCTACGTCCTCGACGATGTCTGCCGCAGCACTTACCGACAGTTCAGTTCTGGGCCTCAGCGTCGTCAGAGGGTTTATGAAACAGATCGGTGTGCCGGACGACGGCATTATCCCCTACGATGGCAGCGGACTCTCACGGCACGATCTGATCACACCGTCGGCCGTTGTTGCGCTTTATACATACATGGCTAAGCAAAGCAGATATGCTCAGGCATGGCGGGACAGTTTGACCATCGGCGGCGTGGACGGCACGCTGGCAAACAGATTTAAAGGAACGGCAGCAGCGGGAAATATGCGCGGCAAAACTGGAACGATAAATCAGGTGTCCGCTTTGTCTGGCTATGTATCAACGGCAGCCGGAGAACAACTTATTGTCTCGATCATAGTCAATGGAGTTGCCGTAACCCGTACGAGAACATCACTGGCCGACGATATTATCGTCAATCTTGCAAATTTTAATGGGAGAATAGATTAAGTCGGAACCACCTTTAAGCCGGCAACCGTCAAACGGCTACTACCAGCTCGTTTGGCGTCAACCGCTTCGATAATCTCGATATCGGTGCTGAATATATCGTCAGCGTCTCGGCCCGACGATTCCGGTTCACCTCACGCGTCGGGAACCTCAGCAACAACATGGCAGACCTCGACTTCGTTGGACTCGAATTAATCCTCTCCATCGCTTAAACAAAAAAGTCGGCTTCGGGCCGTCTTTTTTGATGAATTTGACGTCTAAGTACTTAGACGTTTGCGCAATTCGTGGTTCGAGGCCTTTTATAGTCAGATTTACCCCTACGTAAATGTTGTTGCTGTTTACCAGCCCGCAAACGTATAATGAATGATTAGATCTAGATTTGTGTTACCTCAACGGAGAATTAAATGAGTACGGAAAGATTTACAGAGACTATCGAAATAAAGAATTACACCCGAAAAAAATCTATCGGATCAACTTCCCATCCGGCGAGGTTCGCATTGTTGGCGCTGGCAGTCGTCACTGCTGTCGGAGCACTGACGTTTGCAGACAGCGCCAGTGCCGCCCGCAGCGGTCCATACAGAGGTGCCGATTCAAAATCGCGGGTAAAAATTACATCCAAGCTTGATGCTAACAGTGCGAGCGGGTTTTCCAGCCTTTTGAAATTACAGGCCGCTGACGGTAGTGCAGGCGATCAGTTTGGCGGGAGCGTCGCAATTTCAGGTGATACAGCCGTGGTCGGTGCTAACTCGATTGCCGGAACGGTCAGCGGGCCGGGAGCGGCATACGTTTTTGTTCGCAGCGGAGGAAATTGGACGCTCCAGCAAAAATTGACAGCCAATGACGGCGCGGCGGAAGATGCCTTTGGCTCTTACGTTGCTATCGATGGCGACACGGTCGTAGTCGGGGCTTTTTCCGACACGGTCGGCAACAATACCAGTCAGGGATCGGCGTATGTTTTCGTCCGCACCGGCACGGCATGGACACAGCAGCAAAAACTCACGGCAGGCGACGGTGAAGATTTTGATATATTTGGGCGCAGCGTCGCGATCTCGGGCAACACAGTTGCCGTCGGTGCGGCCGCCAGCGATCCTGAAGGTTTAATCGATCAAGGTGCTGCCTACATATATGTTCGCACCGGAACGACATGGGCCCAACAGCAAAAACTGACTGCGGTAGACGGGGCCTCGAGTGACTTTTTCGGGGACAGCATTGCAGTGGTGGGCGACACAGTCCTTGTAGGTGCGACCGAAGATACGACCGGTGCGAATACCCAGCAAGGCTCGGCCTATGTCTTTACACGCACCGGCACGGAATGGACACAGCAGCAAAAACTGACAGCAAGTGACGGCGCCATGTCCGACAACTTTGGTTTTAGCGTTGCTCTGGCAGGCGACACGGCGGTTGTCGGGACACTGCAAAATGTCGGTGCGACTTTTCAACAAGGCTCGGCCTATGTTTTTGTCCGCATCGGGACTAACTGGACCCAACAGCAAAAGCTGCTTGCGGACGATGGAGCAACGGGTGACTCGTTTGGTAATAGTGTCTCAATTGTCGGTGACACCGTGGTTGTGGGCGCTTCAGGGGACACTAACGGTTCGAACGGACAACAGGGTTCGGCATATATTTTTACTCGTAGTGAAACTGCGTGGACACAGCAGCAAAAGTTGACTGCCGACGATGGAGCGACCAACGATTCCTTCGGAGCAAGCGTGGCCGTGACTAACGATGCCGTTATCATCGGTTCATTGGGTGATACAATAGGCGGCAATACTTTTCAAGGTTCGGCCTATGTATTTGCACAGAGTTATACAGTTTCAGGCCGGGTAACGACACCGGGAGGCCTCGGGCTTAGAAATGCGATCGTGGCCATCACCAACTCTCTCGGCGTCCGCCAGACTGCGACGACGAGCTCATTTGGCATCTATTCCTTTGACAACGTAATTAGCGGTGATACCTACATCATCGGCGTCTCGTCAAAACGCTACCGTTTTGCTGCACAATCGATACTTGTCAACGACAACTTGACCAATGTGCATTTTGTAGGATTGGAATAATCTAGTTTTTCGCATTGAGTTTAAAACATTGTAGAGGCGGTCTTCGGATCGCCTTTTTATTTTGAGAGGTCGCTTTGTTTCGAACTCAGGTCCAGCAGCGATTGCGTCGAAATTCAATGAAGCTTTGCGGTAAGTCTATCTAAATGCCATATCGCATGAGGATCTCGTACCGCGCCTCAATCATTTCGGCGGATAGGCCTTCGTCTATAAGTTCTTGAAACGTACGGCTTTCGAGCCAACACCCGGGTATCAGAGCACAGAGTGCAAATACATCGGCCTCACGCTCCTGACGCGTGCGGTGACCGATCCGGTGAAAGTTCGCCGTGGCGCCGGATTCCGGAGTGTGAAAGAGAAAATGCCCGAGCTCGTGAAACAAAACGGCCAATTTCTGCGGATTGGCGAGATTGCTGTCAACGGCGATAAAATCCCTGCCCATAACGCGATAGTAAAAACCGCTGACAGTTAGCGGCATCTCCTCGACGTTGATCTTAAAACGTTTACAGAGCCGGTAGAAATCGGCCTCCGTGAGCGGACGCTCGTTCCATCGGATATTCAATTTTAAGATCTTTTCAGTGAGAAATCGCATGGCGTGAGAGCGTGTTCTATATATGCAACATCATATCATGTTCGCAAAACAACTGCAAACATTTTAAATATAATGCAGAAGCAGTTAGTGTCCTGATTTTGTGGTGGTGACACAGTCTCCGTGTCCTTTGTGTCCTTACTTAGTAAAACAAAAGCGTTTGCACATAGGGCGCTGAGAAAAGACACAAAGCCCTCAAAGGGAGGAATGAGCAATCTACACCACCAAAAAAGTAGGACACCACTCAGAAGCCCCGCACACAGCAAGGGTTTTTGTAATTTCACAATCTGCCTTAAATAGATTGGGTCGGCGGCATCCATAAGTATGGATGAGTGTTGAAGTTAACTAACGCCCCTATAATGAGCGGTCGAGTACACTTTTGGCATCTCTTACGGCGGCTGCTTTGTCTTCGGGTGAAAATGATTCCCACCCGCGAAAAAACACAATTCCGTAATCCTGCGGATATTTACGGCCTTCGTGCCTGAACCATTCATTCATGACACTCTGCGGATCACCGAGCCTCGATACCGACTCCTCGACGTCAAATGCGTCGAGAAAATCAACGGCGCTGAGCTCTTTAACGGTATCTTTTCCGAGCGACGCCAGTTTTTGATCGA
This sequence comes from Pyrinomonadales bacterium, assembly GCA_038257355.1. Taxonomy (GTDB): domain Bacteria; phylum Acidobacteriota; class Blastocatellia; order Pyrinomonadales; family Pyrinomonadaceae; genus OLB17. Next base: position 10,969 of record JBBSJK010000061.1, read on the forward strand.
TGATCTCGCCTATTCTGTCCTCGATAAATTTGCCGAGACCGATCGGCGGCCGCTGACCGCCAAACATATCCCCCGTGCCGATCAGCAGCCAATTGAGCGATACACGCGTTTCATTTGCGATCTTTATCAACACTTCTGGTGCAGGCAAACGACCCTGATAGTAGTTGCGGACCGTGGCATGAGGTATCTTTAACCGACGAGCCACATCCGCCATCGACTCATTGTTAAATGCTTTGTGAAGACGTTCAATATAATCTCTGCTCATACTTATATATGTCTACAACATATGTTTACTCTCTCACACCAAATGTTACTATGAATATTGCCATGCGCCAAACTTAGGAATTGAAACAAAAAACACGAAATAATCATTGACAACCTTTCAGAATGAAAACTTGACAGACGCAGAGCCGGAAAGTATATTCGGAGTTTCGGCTTTTGCCGGATATAGAGCGTGATTAACTAATCTCCTCAGGGCCATCTGACCAGCCCAAACCAGATTTGCCGCCCTAGCTCAGTTGGTAGAGCATTCGATTCGTAATCGAAAGGTCGTCGGTTCGACTCCGATGGGCGGCTCCATTATTTTCAACACTTTAGAGGCACCGTTGTGGTGCCTTTTTGCTTTAGGGCACATCTAGGTCGATAGCTGACAAAAAATCGCGGGATTAAGTATAAAAACGTTCTATCACCCGCCGTTCCCGGCTCTCTGGATAGAGCTATTCCTGACCAACAAAGTTAATGTCTGCGAGGTTGTCACTAACGTTTACCACGCGTGAGGCGAAGCAGTAGCGTCTGGCTGAGACGGCGATGACGTAGGCGTGGCCGGCGGCGATGGCATCGAATGTGTAGATGCCAAACGAGCCGGTGACTGCTGTTCGCTGGACGCCATTCGAGTCGGAGATGACAAGTGTTGTGTTTCACAATCCCTGACCGCCGGGTCGCGCAACCGAATGCAGCATGGGTGCGTAACCAACAATGTCGCTGTAAGTCGATCATAGCCTGACATGTTCTCGGAACTGTATAAATGAGAACAAGATGTGGCCATTAACCCCCGTTCACGAGACGATTCGTCAATATTTCCGGACGAAAAACGTTCTCATATCGGCTTCAATGTATCCTGTCGAAAAAGCTCAAAGCCTTGGGTCGGGCCAATAGCAGCTTCATCAGTTCCTCGGCTCCGATGCGACCTTTTTTGGTGATAAAGTCGCGCGGAGTGTTGTCGCCGATCTCGAAGACGATCGCTTCCATACCGTGTGTATTTAGGAAATAGTTTCGCGAGACCCTCGCCGGGAGCGGTCGGTCGTTAGCCTGGATCAAGGGCTTATATCCGGGCAGAGCAGCCTGGATTTTCTCCAGCCAGTCCTGCACGAGTCCGGGCATATTGCCCTCGTGACGACGGGTCATCGGGTAATAGATGTCGTTCCACGTCGAGTGAAAATCGATGCCAAAATAGAATTTGCCGCCCGTTTCAGCCTCGCGTCGTCTGAGAAAATCGCTCACGACCTTGTTCTCAGGCTGGTTAAAAACGGTCCAGTCACGATTAAGGTCGATACCACCGATATTGTGCCGCCAGTTGCCGTGATCGACGCCGTCGGGATTCATCAGCGGAACGACATAGATCGCCCATTCGCTGCGAAACCTTTTTGCCAGATCAGAATTTCCGGCGATAGTGTCAACAAACGCCTGCATTGCAAAATAGCCCGTGACCTCAGGCGGATGCTGACGCGAGATGACGATCATCATATTCTTTGAGTCGGGCCGGCCGATGGTGAGCATCTTGATCGGACGCCCTTCTTTGCTCCGGCCGATCTCGGTGATATCGAGTTTTCGCTTTTTTGAGATCTCGCTCATCCAGCGAAAGACGGTGCGTGAGTCCTGCAGTTCCTGCGCACTGACCCAGAGCGGTTGGCGGCCGATCTTTAGCCGCATGACGATACTTTTTGGGCGGGATTCTGGCCCGGACGTTCCCGTACCCTTTTCTTCCTCGGTGATGCGATCTTCGTCGAGTAGCTTCCATTTGCGGCCGTCTTTGCTGATCTGCGGATCGTATCGATGGCGGGCGTGTTCGGGATAAACGAGCCGAACGCTGATCTCTCGGGGCTTATCGGCCCAAACGCGAAACGCATACCAAGGGCTCATGTTTATCGGGGCGTTCTCGGGGTTGATAGTAGCAGTGTAGGCTCGTTCGCCGGTTCGCTCGACATTGCTAAGCCGCGCACCGGCAAACTGATTTGAAAAAGTAACGCCATCTTGCTCAAACTCATATGAGCGATGTACCTGATACTCGATGGGCCGCGAACGCGTATCGACTGGTTCGGCAGGCGTCTGCAGTTGCGGGGTCGGCGTTTGGCCGATCGCCGGGATGGCGATCAGCACGAGAAGGAATAAGATCCGAAGTCTGTGCATATTTAAGTTGGAGTTGTTCCTATTGGATTATACATCCGGGTTGATTACCGAACCACTTGGTGTATAATCCGAAAAAAGTACGTGCAAGAGATTGGAGTAAGGACGCAAAAGAGAATGTCAGCAAATGTTGAGTCCATTCGTGGTGAAGGAAACGTGCCGGCCGCACTTCGAGGATGGTTCGTCCTGCATTGTGTTGTCGATTTGATAGTAGCCCTGCCGTTATTCGTCGCGCCGCGAGAGGTCCTGGGGCTTTTGGGCTGGCAGGCCGTCGATCCATTCGCCGCGCGATTGGCCGCCGCGGCGCTTTTCGGAATAGGTGTCGAGTCCTGGCTCGGCCGCAACGCAGGCCGCGAATCGTTCCAGGGAATGCTGCAACTAAAGATCATCTGGTCGGGCTTCGCCACTGTCGGCCTCATATGGTCGGTAATCGAGGGCGGCCTGAATTATCCGTGGATCGGCTGGATGCTGGTCGGCGTCTTCGCCGCGTTTCACGCCCTCTGGTGGTATTGGCGGGTTAAACTCGAGCGAATCTGAGCGAAATATCCAGGTCGTCAATTTTAATTTTCGCGAACCTTGTGCAAATTATCACCGAAGAGTTGTATTCTATAAAGAGCATAGAAACCCCGATCAACCCGACAGCTACGAAGAAAAACCCCATAAATCTCAAGACACCGGCGAATCCTGCAAAATATATACGTCTTTTACCTGCGTAAATCTCATAACTCCACCGTGTCATAACCAATTAGCCGAACTCAAGATAAAATTATTTAAAACTAGACTTAAACATAATCTGCTTATGAGAAATACGCCTAGCTACTAGTTGGCACAGGTTGCAGCTGATAGTACGGCAAAATCAAGCTTCCCCCGAACTCAATCCAGCTTTTTACGTCGCCTGCACTCTCGTAATTGACTATAATAACACCGTTTTGGGAGACTTCGCTCTCCCGTCGCCGAAGCTGACGAATACAATAGCGTAGGGTGGAACCTACGTTATTATTACAAATATGTCTTCGTAGCTGAAAGGGACAACATCTACCGGTTTTGTTTGCGTCATTTTTCAGACATCAATAAAAGCTGTTGGGGGCTTTCCTAAGTAGGATAATTAGATTGTTGGAATAACGTTTTCCCTCACTTGACAAAACATCAAGTATAATTCATTCTCTTAAAAGTTCAGTAGGGGAGTAGATGCCTTCAGTAAAAATGAAGGTCTTTCGCCGCCGTCAATACGTTCATCCGAAATAGCGGATGTTCCGGTGCGAGAGCAAAGATTCGAGACCTGTTGCGGTTAACTTAGCCGTAATGGGTCTTTTCCATTTTGCGGCTCACAGCAATAGGAGGATCTATGAAATCTTTTCTCAAATCAGGACTCTACGAATATCAAAAACAGAAACAAGCCGAATCAGAATTCGAAGAACACATAAGACGCATTAAGCAGATTTTCAATCTCGGACAGCCCGAACGCGCTCCCATCGCGCTCACGATCCTCACTCCTCTAATATCGATCGCGTGGACCGACGGTAAGGTTGGGCGAAACGAGCAATACGCCGTTGTCAAGGCTGCTGACCAATACGGCATTTTGGAAAATGACGAAATCCATCTGACCTTGATGGAACGCCTCACGTCACGACCGCATGGTGAATTGATCCAAAAATTATGGGCTGAACTGGCATCGCATTGCGAAGGCCTAGACGCAGCTAACTGTACGGCATTTGCTTCGCATCTTTATCAACAAACCAGATATATCGGCGAATTGAGCGAAGAATATACCTTCGGCTTTTGGCGAACACATCGGGCCGGAGCCGGTGAGAAAGACAATCTAGCTGATACCGGACGAAGAATATCAGTCTTGATTCGGAAGAATAAAGATGAACGGGCCCCGGACGAATTAAGGAGAGTTGTGCCGCTGATTGAAGTTGCATGGGCAGACGGCAGAATAACGCGACGTGAACGGCAGATGATCTTTGACTCTCTTGTTGACATGAACATTCCTAATTCTGAGGAAAATCTGCGAACCCTCGCGGAGTGGCTTGAACTCAGGCCTGACGACTCTTTTTTTGCTGAGGCTCTTCACGAGATAAGGAATGAGATAGCCTCTGGCGATCCTGACGCCGGAACGGAACAGAAATACGACATTATTGCACGCTGTACTCTGGTCGCTGAAGCGTCCGGCGGTGAGATCGGATTTGCGGGCGGCGGAGTCCGAATCTGTGATGAAGAGATCGAAACCGTCAAACAGATCGCCCGAATTTTGAACGGAGCAATGTCCGGAGGGAATAAATAGCAAGATCCTCTGAAAAACCCTCGTTGAAATTTACGGAAAGTGGATTTTGTACTGGAAGTGCGATCGACGCACGCCGCAGTCACATAGTTGGGGGGCTTGCTTGAATTGATGCTCCGCCTAACTTACAAAAGTTTAGTCGGGCGATTGTTGCTTGAAACGAGTGCGGCGACAATCTACACAAAGCCCTTTTGCTTTTGCACTCATTATAAATAGAGAAGGAGAAAACTATGAAACGCAATCGAATCTTTGTTGGTTTGACAATCGCCATTCTGCTGACTTTGAGCATCGTGGCCGTGGCACAGGTCGCCCGTCCGTATCGCAATGGGTCGGTGTGGAACGTTGCATTTATCAAGATGAAGCCCGGCATGGAAACGGCATATCTGAATTATATCGCCACCGATTGGAAGCGCCAGCAGGACGCATCTAAAAAAGAAGGACTGATCCTCTCGTACAAGGTTTTGACTACCGAAGCTCACGGGAGCGGTGATTTCAACATTATGTTGATGACCGAGTATAAGAATCTGGCCACGATGGAGGCGAATGAGGACAAGGCAGACAACCTCGCACAGCAGATCGTCGGGAACGACGCAAAGCAGATGCAGGGTTATAAGGAAAGACTTGAGATCCGCGAAGTGTTGCAGGATCGTCTTGCGCGGGAAATCGTTTTGGAACCGAGACGTTAATCGGTTTCGCACGGTTAGAGAGCAGCGAGCGGACTGCTCTCTCGCTAAACAGCCGCCCAACAAATCATTGGACGTGAGGGCGAAACAGCTTGGCTCTTAAAAATGTCGCCCGTTAAACCCGAAGTTACGCGTAGCGGTTTCGCCCGCATCAATACGGCGTTATCCAGATCAACGACAACGGTTAGGCGGTGATCAAAAACTGCGAATCAAAAAATTGGATGTCAGACATTCTCGCTATAGGAGGCGAGATAAAAATATGAGAGATATTACTAATGATTTTGACGATGAGATAATTGAAGACCGAAAACCGCCAGAGCGACGAGTCGTGAGTGCGGGAGACGAGTCCGGCATTAAGATCTCCAAATGGTTGCTGGTTGTTCCGGCAGTCGGGGCGATGGTGGTTTCGTGGTTTGTGTTTGCCCGTTTCTACACTGATTATTTATGGTTTTCGAGTGTCGGTTTTGCAGGTGTTTTTTCGACGATTTGGACAACAACTGTCATCGTCGGGTTGATAGTCGGCAGCGGCGTTAGCGTTTTGACTTGGCTCAATCTGCGCTCGGCGGCTGGTTTTGCGGGTCCTCCTCGTCTATTGCAAATGGAGGGTGCGACAGCTGCATTGCCGATTCTAAAACGCGCACCGATTTTGCTTGCGGTTTTCGCGGGGCTATTTATGGGCCTGACTGCGGTCGGCTCGTGGGAAATGATTTTGCGGTTTCTCTATCAGGTTCCATTCAGCACTGTTGACCCGCTTTTTGGACGTGATGTTGCTTTTTATGTTTTTACGTTGCCAGCCCTTGAATGGATTTCGTCGTTACTATTGCTCCTGGTTTTCTTTAATCTGTTCGCAACCGGTTTGATGTATCTTGCTAGTTCAAATTTCAAATTCGACCGGCAGAAACAGAAATTCAGTGATTTTGAATTTCCGCGTTCTGGACGGAACCACCTGTTCGGGCTGGCCGCGGCTGTTTTTCTGATAGTTGCCGCGAAGACCTACCTGACGATCGCGCATCTGCCGATAATTTTGGAAGCCGGATTTTTTGGCGCGAATTATGCGGACGTTAATGCGACACTGCCGCTGCTTTGGGCACAAATCGTGGCGGCGGTCGTGGCGGCTCTTCTCACTGTCACCTGTGTTTTCCGCCGGAACAATCGTCTGTTTTTCGCGGGCACCGTACTGCTTATTTTAGTCGCGGTCGCGGGTTCGATCTACCCATCGCTCGTGCAGAGATTTTCCGTCGCGCCGAATGAACTTGCGAAAGAGACGCCGTACATCAAAAACAATATCGATGCGACGCGGACGGCTTTCGGTTTGAACAACGTCGAAGAACGCGAGTTGTCCGGCGCAATGGCATTAACTGCCGCCGATATCAAGGAAAACCGTCGCACTATCGACAATGTTCGTCTCTGGGACCAGCAGCCTCTACTCGACACCTTTGGCCAGATTCAAGAGATTCGTACATATTACGAATTCAAATCTGTGGACAACGACCGTTACCGAATTAACGGCGAAATGCAGCAGGTGATGATTTCGCCCCGCGAATTAAACGCCGAGAGTTTGCCGAACCGGAATTGGATCAATGAGCACTTAACATTTACACACGGTTACGGAGCGACTGTTGGCCCGGTAAATAAGGTGACGTCGGAAGGCTTGCCGGAACTCTATGTCAAAAACCTGCCGCCGGAGACGAGCGTGCCGGAATTGAAGATCGAACGACCTGAAATTTATTTCGGTGAGATGTCGAACGACCGCGTTTACGTCAACACAAAAACTGACGAATTCAATTATCCGGCCGGCGAGGAAAATGTTTTTCGCAACCATTCCGGTGCTAACGGTATGCCGCTCGGTTCATTGTTTGACCAAATGCTCTTTGCGTCGAGCTTTTCTGATCTGAAATTGTTGCTCTCACAGGATTTTACCCCCGACACAAAGGTTTTGGCAGTTCGCAATATCAACGATCGGCTGAAAAAAGTCGCCCCGTATCTGCGCTTCGACAGCGACCCGTATATGGTTATCAACGAAGGGAAACTCGTCTGGATCGCCGACGCTTACACGACGACGAATCGATATCCGTATTCACAGCCGACGGACGGCATCAACTACATCCGAAACGCAGTCAAGGCGACCGTTGACGCCTATGACGGCACGGTCAATTTATATGTCGCCGACGAGAGCGACCCGATCATTCAGACGTACGCCAGAATCTTCCCGAACACTCTACGGCCTCTTGCGGAAATGCCGGAGAGTCTGCGGGCTCATCTGCGTTACCCAGAAGACCAGTTCAACCTACAAGCCCGAGTTTTTGCGACCTATCAGATGAACGAGCCGCAGGAATTTTACAACAAGGAAGACCAATGGACGATCGCCCAGATTCCTGGCGGAAGCGAAAAGGAAGAGTCGAAAACAATGGAGCCGTACTACACGATCATGAAACTGCCGAATGAGCAGAAAGAGGAGTTTATCCTAATGCTTCCATTTACTCCGCAACGAAAAGACAATCTCGCCGCGTGGATGGTCGCCCGTTCGGACGGCGAAAATTACGGCAAACTTGCGGCATATCGGTTCCCGAAACAACAGTTGGTCTTCGGGCCGAAACAGATTGTCGCCCGTATCAATCAGGACCCTGAGATCGCCAGACAGTTGACGCTCTGGAATCAACGCGGCTCGCGTGTAATTTTCGGCACTTTAATGGTCATTCCGATCAAGGAATCGCTTGTCTACGTTCAGCCGCTTTATTTGCGGGCGGATACGGGCAAAATACCAGAGCTCCGCCGCGTGATCGTTGCGAGCGACAACCGGATCGCGATGGAAGAAACGCTCGATAAGAGTTTGGACCGACTGTTCGGGGAAACTTCGGCAAAGCCGCCAGGCGGCGAAAAGCAGGTTGTTCTTAACCAGCCCGCACCCGGGCCGGTTGATGCGAATGGCTTGATCGAACAGGCGAAGCAGCAATACCAACAGGCTCTCGAAGCGCAACGAGCGGGCGACTGGGCTAAATACGGGGAGGAAGTCAAACGCCTCGGCGAAACGCTTGAGAAACTTGGGGAGAAGAAGTAAAAGAGAGTCAATATCTCCAAAAAGCTCAGGAAAATATGATATCGATAAAGGCACCGTTAGGTGTTGCTATATGTTTGGTGTTTTCCCTTAGCGCCTTTGGTCAAACGCGATTCGAGACTGACTTTCAATTGTGGAGCGAGACCACGTTTATCGTGCCTCTGACTAAAAAGAAGGATTGGAACTTTATTCTTTTAACGTCCGGGCGCCTGGGAAACAATGGCAGAACTGCGGTCGAGGCTAGGATCGGCGGGATGATATCAAAGAAGATAAACGACAACGTAACCGTCGGTGGCGGGTATCAATACCGATATTCAAATGCGACGTTTACACAAAAGCGATACGAGGGACGTTACATTGGATGGGCTACGTTTACCGTTCCGTTGACCAAAAAGTTGACGCTCGTTAACCGAAATCAAGCCCAGTACGAGAACCGCTTCTCGCGTCCGAATACGACGGTGATTCGCAATCGTTTGTGGTTGAAACGTGAAGTAATGGTGGAAAAAAAGAAGATCGAACCATTTGTTTCATTCGAAACCTTTTACGATACACGGTTGGAAGGTTTTTCCAGATACCGAACCCAGATTGGCGTTTCACACAAATTCAATAGCAAATTGTCGGCGGACATTTTTTATGCCCGCCAAGATGAAACAGGGGACCGGACTCGCCCGGGAACTCTGAATGGGATCGGAACAAATTTCCGAGTCAAATTTTAAGACACTAAAATAAAACAAAATGAATTTATTTCCGTTCGCTGAATACTGGTGGTTTTATGGGTTATTTCTTGCCTTTATCGGCATAATTTTGGCCCTTGATCTCGGTGTATTCCACAAAAAAGAACATGCAGTTTCCTTCAAAGAGGCGACGATCTGGAGCATAGTTTTCGTCATTTTGGCGTTAGCTTTCAATTACGCCTTCTACCAATATTCGGTAGCAAAGTTTGGCGACGCCGTCGGGTGGACTCTCGCGATGGAGTTCCTGACCGGTTACGTCATCGAAAAATCACTTTCGGTCGACAATATTTTTGTCTTCGTGATGGTATTCAGCTACTTTGCAATTCCGGCGAAGTATCAGCACCGAGTCTTATTCTACGGCATCATCGGAGCGTTGTTTTTCCGTGCGGTGTTTATAAGCCTTGGGTCGGTTCTTATGCAATTCCATTGGATAATTTACCTGTTCGGTGGTTTTCTGATCATCACCGGCATAAAAATGGTATTTAGTTCCGAGAAGGAGATCGAACCGGAAAAGAACTTACTTGTTCGATTGCTAAAGAAATTCATGCCGGTTTCCAACGAGCTTGACGGTAAAAACTTTTTCACCAAGATCAACGGAGTCCGCCACGCCACGCCGCTTTTCGTTGCACTGATCTTTCTGGAATTCACTGACATTATTTTTGCGGTCGATAGCGTCCCCGCGATCTTTGCCATCACAAAAGAGCCGCTGATTGTATTCACGTCGAACATTTTCGCGATCCTCGGCTTGCGGGCAATGTACTTCCTGTTGGCCGGAGCGGTAGATAAGTTTCATTTGTTGAAATACGGCCTAGCGACCGTCCTGGTTTTCGTCGGACTGAAAATGGTCTGGCTGAACGATGCATTTGGCGGCAAATTCCCGATCACCTGGTCGCTCGGCTTTATTATGGGAACGATCATCCTTTCGATCGTGGTTTCGCTAATGTTCCCGAAGGGCGAGAAAATTGTCGGCCCCAAAGAATAGTTCAGATATTGTTGAACCAAAAAAAGGAGTTTTTTATGAACGATACAAATTACTTTGTCGATAAGAGTTCGCAGAAGGAAATGTCGGAGGAGG
>JBBSJK010000062.1:0-21122 GCA_038257355.1 Pyrinomonadales bacterium
CGTCGGGCGATAGAAGGATACCATCAGCAGATGCAGATTAACCGTCAACGAATTCATCGCGACCACCTCTATCGGCTTTGCACCGACAACCCGGGCCAAAGGTTCGGTTACAAACTCATGATACGGCAACCACGGATTACGGGCGTGAAGATGGCCCTCGACGGCAAGACGCGCCCAATCGTCCAACTCCTGTTCTATGTAGCCCCTCGCTGTTTTTGGTTGTAGGCCGAGTGAGTTTCCGGTCAGGTAAATAGCATCGTTCCCGTCAGAGTGCTTTGGCAGAAAAAAGCCCTCCCGAAAGTTTCTCAACGGATCGGCGGCATCCAAAACATCTGCAAATTTTTCGTTTGTTTCGAATTTTTCCATACCGGATCATGCGAAAGTCTGCCTGTCGAGATTGAGCCAATTCAAGGCCGCTCCGTTAAAGAGCATTTCCTTTATCGAATCATCATACGGCATCGAATCTATAAGTTTTCCGGGTGCGAGCTCACCTAGCGGGAAAGGATAGTCTGTGCCTAGAGCTACCCGATCTGCTCCCACGAGTTTTATCAGATAGTCGAGCGTCGAGTCTTCGTGCACAAGCGAATCAAAATACATTTTGCTCAAATATTTACGCGGGCTGTGCGGGTTATCAGGAAAAAGGTCGGGCCGGACCTTGAAACCGTGGTCAATGCGGCCCAGCGTCGCGGGAAACGAACCGCCGCCGTGCGCAAAGCAAATTCGTAAGTTAGGCAGCCGTTCGAGTGTGCCCGAAAAAGCCAGCGAACAGATCGCCCGCGAAACCTCAGCCGGCATCCCGACCAGCCACGGCAGCCAATAGTTTTGCATATCGGCCTCGCCCATCATTTCCCACGGATGAACGAAAACGGACATGCTCAACTCTTCGCAAGCTTTGAAGAAATCATTGAATTGCGGCTCGCTGAGATTTAGCTGATTAACATTTGTTCCGATCTGAATGCCGACAAGGCCTTGTCGTTTGCAGCGCTCGAGTTCCTTGATCGCGAGTCTCGTATCCTGCAACGGAACAGTTCCCAGCCCGATAAATTGTAACGGAAACTCGCTGACAATCTCTGCGATGTGGTCATTCAGGAACCTCGCGATCTCTGCTCCGTCTGCTGGCTTTGCCCAATAACTGAACATAACAGGCACGGTCGAAAGCACCTGAACATTCACGCCGAAACCGTCCATCTCCTCGATCCGCGTTGCGGGGTCCCAGCAGTTTGATTCGATATCGCGAAACTGTTTTCCATCATCGCGCACCATCCGAGCACAACATGGCTTGTAATGATCAAGCGAAATGAATCCGCCGTAACCGAATTTACCTGTCCAATTCGGAATATCTTTCGGAAGAATGTGCGTGTGTATGTCGATCTTGAGCATAAAGCCGAAACCAGAGTAGTTCAATTGATTGGTTCTTTCGGCATTTCAGACGTTCGTTTGGTTAAATCTGATTGTTTTGCTTCCGCTTTCGCGAGCTTTTCGTCGTGAGCTTTCTTAGCTTTCATCAGAGAAAGGCTTAGAACCCGCAATTGTTCAGTTTGCCGCAAGCGACGCGAGATTGCTTCCGATGAATAATCAACTTTTTTCATTCTGCATCCTATCGACATCGATCAGGTCCTTATGCCTGTCTGCTTGCTGCTTCATTTTGATCAAACCTTCTCGCGATACCAAGGTGATTTCTTTCCCTTGCCATTCCAGCTTCATTCTATCTTTCCATACATCTTCAACAAATGGAGTGACCAACAAAAAATCCAACGAAAGCATTTCGCCGTCTTCATCAATTTTTGAAACGCGTCGGATTTCCACGGTTCGTTCCTTGAAAGAAAAATCAAGGCCGTGAATATCGTAGCCATTTGGCTTTACCGCTTCAAAAGCTTTTTTCGAGATTCTCTTCCCGAATCAGCAGATCAAGATCACACGTGGCACGTGGAAACCCGTGAATCGTCAACGCCAACCCTTCACAAACTGCGTACTCTATTCCGTTCGCTTCGAGCACGGTAACTACGTCATTCAATTCGGTTATCAGACTGGACATGTCTTCAATCATGATGCTACCGGCGGTATCATTACAGCACCACAAGTCTTGCAGGTACGCAAATCTTCCGTGTTGTAGAATTTCTTGAAAACCCCCTGAAACTGCGTAGTGATGTCTTCTAGTTGAAAATATTCTTCATAGAGCTTCTCGTTACAATTTTCGCAGAACCACATTAGACCGTCTAGTTCACCTTCGCGGCGTCTGCGTTCGATGACTAGGCCGATGGTGTTTGCGGCTCGGATCGGGTTGTGCGGGATGCGGGGCGGGAGGAGGAACATTTCGCCCTCACGGACGTTAATGTCGACGGATTTGCCGTCTTCCTGAATTTTTACGAGCAGATCCCCTTCGAGTTGGTAGAAGAGTTCTTCGCCCTCGTCCAAGTGATAATCTTTGCGCGAATTTGGTCCACCGACAACCATCACGATAAAATCCTCGTCATTATAAACACACTGATTCCCGACCGGCGGCTTGAGCAAATGCCGGTGCTCGTCGATCCACTGTTTGAAATTAAAAGGGCGTCGGATGGGCATATTTAGAATTCCATTAAGGCCAGGCTAATCTTTAGCGATCGATCAACCCTTTTTTAGGGTCTGGCCGTCAACCTTTCCGAGTTTTTTCACAAGCCTGCTGCGGTCTACTGAACGGATCTGATTCAACAGGACATTGATGTTTGGTTTAGGCAGATTCTGCTCCAGAGATCATTTCCACTTCTGCCGTAAGAATTTCCATGGTTTCCTCCGGCAAGTTGATGTTGAGACATCGATATGCGTTCTTTTTAATATTAGCAGAATACACACTGGCTATACACACAGTCCAGGTTAATGCTTTTCGGTCACGACTTTGTATGCTTCATGGCAATCTGCATAGATACGATATATAATCTTCAAAAAATTAAGTGGGTTCCGCATCGGCGGAAGTAATATTAAGGAGGACATCAGCTATGAATGAAGATAAGTTAAATGCCTTGTTGGGTAAATTTGTCGGTGATTTAGGGGCGACGATTCATGCGGGGTCGGTCGTGATCGGGGCAGACCTTGGGCTTTATAAGGCGATGCTGGGCGAACCTGTTACGGCGGGGGAACTGGCGGGTCGCACCGGCACAAATGAGCGATATGTTCGCGAATGGCTAAATGCTCAGGCGGCGAGCGGGTATGTAGAGTATGATGCTGAGAACGGCACGTACTTTCTCACCGACGAGCAGGCGTTTGTCCTGACGGATGAGAGCAGTGCAGCGTATTTGCCGGGAGCTTTTATGCTGGCGACTGCGGCTTTGCAGGCCGTGCCGAAGATCGCGGAAAGGTTCAAAACCGGCGAGGGACTCGGCTGGCATGAGCATCATCACGACCTGTTTCGAGGCACCGAGCTTTTCTTCAGGCCCGGTTATGCAACAAATTTGGTCGCTTCGTGGATACCGGCGCTGACCGGCGTCGATGAGAAATTGAAGGCCGGCGGCAAGGTCGCGGATGTCGGGTGCGGCCACGGAGCTTCAACGATACTGATGGCCCAGGCATACCCGAACTCAAAGTTTGTTGGATTCGATTACCACGACAAATCCATCGAGGTCGCTCGCGAAAAAGCCGAAAAGGCGGGCGTGAGTGATCGAACAACTTTTGAGGTCGCCAGCGCGAAGGATTTCCCTGGCGGCGATTATGATCTCGTGACTTTTTTTGACTGTCTGCACGACATGGGCGACCCGGTTGGGGCGGCGAGGCATGTCCGCGGGAAGCTGAAAGCGGACGGTTCGTGGATGATCGTAGAGCCGTTTGCTAACGATAAATTTGAGGACAACCACAATCCCATCGGCCGCGTTTACTACTCCGCGTCAACGCTAATCTGCACACCTGCATCACTATCGCAGGAAACGGGTGCGGCACTCGGCGCTCAAGCGGGCGAGGCGAAACTGCGTAGCGTTGCCGAGGAAGGCGGGTTTGCAAACTTTCGCCGGGCAAGCGAAACACCGTTCAATCTCGTACTCGAGGCCCGGCCTTAAAGTGTTACGAGCTTTTCGACCGTGCGCCAGTTACGACCGGTGACGGCAACCTTCATTTTTTTTTCGATAAAGCTTTTGCCGAGCAGGCTGTCTGCGACGCCCATTGGTAGATGGCAGTAGATCTCGCGGCCTCTAACGGCAAATCGTTCTTTTTCCGGTGCCGCGACGAGCAGCTGATCGATTTTTTCGTCCGGCATTTCTTCTTTTAAGAAGAGAACGTGCATCTCTTTGTGGCTTTCGAACTGGCCTGCGAACAGGTTGTTGATGAGGATATGAGCGATGTGCGGCTGTTCGCGGATAATCACGGGAATCTGTTTGGCGAACTGTTTCTCGATGGTTTGTTCGATGGTTGTGGTGAGGGTCGATTCAGTGTCGCGAACGCCCTTACTTCGTGCGGACTTCTGCAGTGTGGGCAGTTGCAAACGATCTATATCGAAGGCGATATTGCCGCTGTTGATGTAGGTGACGACGTTCTCAAAACCGCATTGTTCGAATGCGGTTTTGAGGTCGGTCATTTTTATCATCGTGTTGCCGCCGACATTGATGCCGCGGAGTAGGGCGATGTATCTCATCTAGGCGTTCTTCATATCGAGCACAAAGCGGTACCGCACATCGGCTTTGACCGTGCGGTCGTAGGCTTCTTCAATGCGGTCCGGGGTTATGACCTCGACATCAGACGTGATGTTGTGCTCGGCGCAGAAGTCGAGCATTTCCTGGGTTTCGGGAATACCGCCGATCAGTGAACCCGCAAGTGTCTTATTCCCAAATATCAGCGACAAAGCGTGTACCGAATTCGGGCTCGGCGGAACACCTACCACGACCATAGCACCGCCCACGCCGAGCAACGTCAGAAATTGATTGACATCATGATCGGCCGATACGGTGTCAAGAATAAAGTTAAATGTCCCGGCGAGCGGAGTGAGATTATTCGGGTCACTTGTGACAACAAAATGATGTGCTCCCAACGCCCTGGCGTCCGCTTCCTTGGCGGGCGAGGTACTAAAAATGGTCACGTCCGCACCCATAGCGACGGCAATTTTTACGCCCATATGACCCAGGCCGCCAAGTCCGACGATCCCGACCTTTTGTCCAGGCCCTACATTGAATCGTTTTAACGGCGAATAGGTTGTTATGCCGGCACAGAGCAGCGGAGCGATGCCTGAAAGATCGCCGTCGGCCTTAATCGTATGGGCATAACCCTCGTCGATCACATACTTATTCGAATAGCCGCCATAGGTCTTTGTAACACGGTCCATCTCAGTGCCGTTGTAAGTATATGCCGCCATCGATAAGCAGAATTGTTCATGGCCGCCTTTGCAGTTCGAGCATTCGCGGCATGAATCAATAAAACAGCCTATTCCGGCAGTATCGCCCACCTTGAACTTTGTCACCGCATCCCCCACTTGAGTAACTTTTCCGACAATTTCGTGTCCCGGAACCAACGGGTAGTTTGTTGGCATCGAGTCTTTCCATTCATTTTTTGCCTGATGAATATCCGAGTGGCAAATGCCCGCGTATGCGATGTCGATCAGAATGTCGTTTGGCCCGACATCGCGTCGCTCGAAATCGAACTGTGCGAATTTGGCGTTTTCGTCATGTGTTGCGTAACCTTTTGTTTGTATCAACGTTTTTCTCCTAGTTTATTTTTTCCAGTCTGTTCTGTGCCTACCGATGGCCGACCTAACGCGAGGATCGCTGCAACAATATGCGAGAGGCCTGATGATTAACATCGATTCCTCCTATTCTAGGGTAGCAATAACCTTTAATTCAATCGCGATCGGTGTCGGTAACTGATTGATCTCAACCGTTGTCCGGCACGGTTGATTATCCGCAAAATACTCGGCATAAACCCGATTATACACCGCAAAATCGTCGCGCATATTTGTCAAAAAAACCGTCACATCGACGATCTGTTCCCACGACGAACCGGCCTCCTCGACAATATATCTCACATTTTGAAACACCGAGCGGCACTGGGCCTCGATATTATACGAAACTATATTTCCGGCCTCGTCCAGTTCAACACCGGGTATAATACTGGTTCCACGCTCACGTGGCCCGACGCCTGAGAGAAACAACAGATTGCCGACCTGTCGGGCGTGGGGATAGAGGCCTACAGGCTCGGGGGCGTTGGATGAATTGACGATCACTTTGGCAGCCATTTTCACAATATTCTACGTCATTTGATGACAAATATAGAAATGCCGACGCGTATGAAAAAAAAAATCAATATCGAGCTTTATGTTGAGCTGACGCAGATACCGTCGAATAATGTTTAAACAAATATGAGTGAAATCTTTTTCCAGGTTCTTTTCATCGCTGTTTTGATTCTCATTAACGGGATATTTTCTATGACGGAGATAGCGGTCGTTTCGGCTCGGCCCGTGAGGCTAGCGGGAGCCGCGAAAAACGGAGACGCGGGAGCCGCCGCAGCTCTTAATCTACAGCAGAAACCCGAGCGGTTTCTCTCAACGGTACAGATAGGTATCACGCTCGTCGGCGTACTGTCCGGTGCTTTCGGCGGAGCTTTGCTATCGGACGAATTTAATACGGTCGTTTTGCAGGTTCCGCTACTCGCTCCGTGGGCCAGCCAGATCGGATTTGGAATCGTGATCGTCATTATCACTTATTTCTCGCTGGTTATCGGGGAGCTTGTCCCCAAAAATCTTGCTCTTAACCGGCCCGAAACGATAGCCTCGCTTTTCTCACGGCCGATGAATCTGATATCCCGAATAACCTCACCGGTTGTGTGGCTGCTGAGCGGCTCAACGGCCCTCGTGCTAAAAATACTCCGCATCAGGGCTGTGAGCCACAGCACAATCACTGAAGAAGAGATCAAAGCCCACATCGCCCACGGAACCGAGATCGGCGTACTCTATGAAACCGAGCAAGAATTGATTGAGAACGTGATTCGCCTCGACGACCAGCGTGTCGCCGCAATAATGACATCGCGGCTAAAGATTGTTTGGCTCGATCTGGATGATGATATCGAGATCAACCGCAGAAAACTTATCGACTCGCCTTATTCGCGGATGCCGGTTTGCCG
This sequence comes from Pyrinomonadales bacterium, assembly GCA_038257355.1. Lineage (GTDB taxonomy): Bacteria > Acidobacteriota > Blastocatellia > Pyrinomonadales > Pyrinomonadaceae > OLB17. The sequence goes on from JBBSJK010000062.1 coordinate 7,072, forward strand.
CAACGGCCTCGACAACGTTATCGGTCTCGTCAAATCGCGCGATCTGCTCTCCCACGTGCTTAGCGGCGGCGAACTTGACTTCGAGAGTGTGTTGAAACAGCCCGCTTTTGTTCCCGAGACAAATTCGGCCCTCGAACTGCTCGAGGCCTTTAAAGAGTCTCACTCGCTGACGGCGATTGTCATAGACGAATTCGGGGCCGTTTCAGGCGTGGTTACGATGAACGATGTACTCGAGGCCATTGTGGGAGATCTGCCAGTCGGCGGCGTCGTCAACAAAGGCGTAGTTCTCCGCGATGACGGCTCGATGCTTCTCGACGGGGATTTGACGGTTGATGAATTTTGTGAAATTTTGGGCCTTGGGGAACTGCCCGAGGACGAAGATGAAAGTTACCAGACACTCGCGGGATTTACGTTAGCGCGTTTGGAAAAGCTTCCCGTTGAGGGAGAAAAATTTGAATGGGAAGGCTACATGTTTGAGGTCGTCGATATGGACGGGTTGCGAGTAGATAAGCTGTTTGTTGTTAGGATTTCGCGCGAGACCGAGTAAGCCTAATCTGAATCTGAAAAACAGTCTGCGGAGAAAATAATATTAGGGGAATATTAGACGCCCCGGATCGCATCTTATTATTAGTTGTCGAGTTGCAAATTTAGAATAAGAACTCGTTGCAGTTAAAGTCCGATAGATTTACAGGAGCTAATCAGAATGCCGTTTTTTATCACACTACTATTGTCGCTATGTTTTGCCGTTACTGGATGCGGGGTTGTCAGCAGCAGTTCGAACCCCGTGAACGAGATAGTTGAGGGGCCAGCGATTACGGCTGAAACCCAGTCGGCATTAACTCAAAATCTGGAGACTGCTATATTTGCCGGCGGCTGTTTTTGGGGTGTCGAGGCCGTTTTTGAGAGTCTTAAGGGCGTCAAGGACGCCAAATCGGGCTACGTGGGCGGAACTGCGAAAACAGCAAACTATGAGGAGGTGAGCAATGGTAAAAGCCGGCACGCTGAGGCGGTTTTGGTCACATACGATCCGGCAATGATTAGCTACGATCAGCTTCTAAACGTCTTCTTTTCGGTCGCCCACAACCCGACCGAGCTAAATCGCCAAGGCCCCGACATCGGCCCCCAATACCGGTCGGCCATCTTTTACAATGGCCCGGTACAGCAGCAAGCCGCTGCGGCATATATCGCGGAGATGGACAAAGCAAAGGTCTGGCCGAAAAAGATTGTGACTCAGATCGTTCCTCTTACAAAATTTTACGTTGCCGAGGAATATCATCAGGATTATCTCGTTCGCAACCCGACTCAGCCCTATATCGTAATGCACGATTTGCCAAAGCTAGCTGACCTAAAAAAGAAATTCCCTGAACTCTACGCCGGAAAATAAGTCATTATCGCCTGCGTCAACGGGCGAAATGAACGCACTGAAGAAAATTAGCCACAGTTAAACGCAGATGATGCAGGCATGACTAACTAAAATCTGCATCATCCGCGTTTATCTGCGGTTAACTTCTATTCCGATGTCAATCCGTCCTCTCACGCGTGAGGTTCTGATTATTTCTTCTCAGCCCAAATCTGGACGAGATTCACGAGCGTCTCGGTCGATTTTTCCAATCCCTTCCGAGAATTAAACTCCAGCTTCCCGTGAAAATTATGCCCGCCGGTAAAGATATTTGGCGTAGGAAGGCCCATGGCGGTCAGCCGCGAGCCATCCGTACCGCCGCGTATGGGACGTATCTTGGCGTCGATGCCCGCCCGTTTAGCTGCCTCGATGGCGTAGTCGGTTAATTGCGGATAATCTTTGAGTACCTCTTTCATGTTTAGGTATCCAAGTTCGCTGCCGTATTCGATCTTTACCTTAGGGAATTTCTTTTGCGTGTTGGCGATCAGGCCCTTTACAATCGCATCTTGTGCTTCAAGACCGCTGAGGTCGAAATCACGGAGAAGTACTTTAACCGTCGATGTCTCGATATCAAGATTCCCAACATACGGATGAATAAATCCGACGCGACCAGCGGTCGTCTCGGGCCGGTTTGCAACTGCGTCAGGGAACTGGGCGAGGAAATGGCCCGCAGCGTAGGACGAATTGACTAGGATGTCCTTGGCATATCCGGGATGCGTCGAAACGCCGCGAAACGTGACCGTCGCCGTACGGGCCGACCATGTCTCATTCGATATATCGCCCAGCTCGCCGCCATCGACCGTGTACGCAAATTTTGCTCCCCAGCCTTTAATATCAAATTTCTCGATCCCGCCGCCGACCTCTTCATCCGGCGTGAAAGCAATCGCGATGTTGCCGTGTTTGAGAGACGGATTCTGTTTGAGAATATCGATCATTGTCATCAGTTCCGCGATTCCCGATTTGTCGTCCGACCCAAGCAGCGTCGTTCCGTCAGCCGTGATGATGTCGTCGCCAATCAGAGTCTTGAGGGCTGGATTTTGAGCAACCGTGATGATCTGCGTCTTATCCGCCGGCAAAACAATATCGCCGCCCTGGTAATTCTTGTGAATAATCGCCTTGACGTTCGCCCCGGACACCGCCGGCGATGTGTCCATATGCGCTATAAACCCAATCGTCGGTACCGCGGCGTTGTCCGCCAGATTCCCGGGAACCATTCCGTAAACGATTCCCCATTCGCTCAGTCGCACGTTTTGCACGCCTAGATCTTTAAGTTCTTTTTCCAAAAGTCTGGCCAGATCGAGCTGCTTCTTCGTACTAGGCGGCGCCGGCTGATCCTCAGCCGACTGTGTGTCGATCTTGACGTATCGCAGAAAGCGGTCCATCGCCGATTCGGTCGGCGGTTTTTGCTGAGCAAATGCGACAAATGACAGGAGAGCCAGGGTAATAAACAACGGGAATAATTTTTTCATAACTTTATACATGCAATTCTTTGATGAAGTAAATAGGGGTTGCGGCAGGTTGCAAAATTTTGCAGCTTCTCAGTCAACCAACTATTTTACATACGAATAGTGGTCGGCGACGATTAACCAGCGTCCATCGCGAAATGCCAAGGTGGTCGTTATTCGCTCGGTGATATCAAAGAGCTTCTCATTTCTGGTTCCTTTAAATCGAATTGTCGAGTGATCGATGGAGATACTCCCGGTTATCATCCGCACTTTTTGGTCTTTGTATTCGACCGTATCGAACTTGAGTGTACTGGCCCGGACCCTTGTAGGTAGCGAGATCCTGTTCTTTAGTCAAGCTAGTTCCGGCCTCATCGGTGACAATATAATCGTCGGCGAGTATTTTGGCAAGGAACGTAGAGACCTCTAACTCCGCGGAATTGCCAGCGTCATTAACAGCGAGACTAAGAATACAATTCTTGTCATTTACTTCACCTCCAAATCAAAAATCTTCAAACAAACATTCTTCTCTTCCGTAAAAAATTTGAGTGCCTCAAAACCGCCTTCCCTGCCGACGCCGCTGTCTTTTACTCCTCCGAAAGGTGTTCGCAGATCGCGTAAGAGCCAACAGTTTACCCAGACAATGCCAGATTCCAGTTTTGCTGCTACGCGGAGGGCACGGGAAAGGTTTTCAGTCCAGACTGTTGCCGAAAGGCCGTAGCGGACGCTGTTGGCGTAGGCTAGGACTTCGGACTCGGTATCGAACGGCATGATCGTCACCACCGGGCCGAATATCTCTTCCTGATTCGTCCGGCAATCGTGCGGCAGGCCTTCGATGACGGTCGGATCGATAAACCAGCCATCAGAGTTCCGAGTGCTAAGTGCTGAGTGGTGAGTGCCACCCGCAAGGATAGTGCCGCCTTCTTGTTTAGCGAGGTCGATGTACGACATTATCTTGCCAAAATGCTCTTTTGAAACAATTGCCCCGACATCTGTGCCGGGGTCGAGCGGATCGCCGACTGTTAAAGCTGCTACGCGGGCGACAAAATCCGTTCTGAACCTGTCGTACAATGCCCGCTCGACAAATATTCGCGAGCCGCAGAGACAGATCTCGCCTTGATTTGAGAAAGACGAGCGGACCGTGGTCGCGAGCATTTCTTCGTAATTGCAGTCGGCAAATATTATGTTCGGGTTTTTGCCGCCGAGTTCGAGTGAGAGTTTTTTGAACATCGGTGCCGCGACGCGGGCGATCTCTTCGCCGGTTTTTGTGCCGCCGGTGAAGGATATCGCCTTAACATCTTTATGGGCGACAATTGCCGAACCGACTTTGGGCCCGAGGCCGTGGACGATATTCAGTACACCGGGCGGCAGTACGGCCTCTATGCAGAGTTTTGACAGCAGATATGCCGTCATCGGCGTGACCTCGCTCGGCTTAGCAACGATCGTGCATCCGGCGGCGAGAGCGGGGGCGATCTTCCAGGTGAACAGATAAAGCGGTAGATTCCACGGCGAAATGCAGCCGACAACGCCGAGCGGCTGGCGCAGCGTATAGTTGATCGCGTTCTGGCCGACGCTGTCATGCGATTCGTTCGCGGTGTGCATCGCGGCAGTTGCATAGAATTTGAAGTTGGCCACGGCCCGCGGAATGTCTACCATGCGAGCAAGCGACACGGGCTTTCCCTGATCCACGCTCTCAGCCAAGGCAAGCGATTCCAGATCACGCTCGATCAACGCGACGAGTCGCATCAGAATGTCGTGCCGGGCCTCCGCCGAAGTATTTGACCACGCCGGAAACGCGGCTTTCGCGGCCTCGACAGCCAGGTGCACATCGCGGTCGTCCGAATCCGCGATGAGCGAATAAACGGCCCCCGTCGACGGATCGAAATTGTCGAGGTACGCGCCGGAGGCGGGCTGGACGATCTCGCCGCCGATATAGTTTTCGATCTTTTGCATCGCTAAATTTGAAAACAGCTAACGGCTTAAAGCAAAAAGTCGTCAGCTGTTTTCGGAAGCATTTTATTTGAGCCTTCCAAATTTTTTCATTATCTCACGAACCTTATCCACTGGCAGAGCTTCGACCGTTCGGCCGTTGCCAGTGACGGTTGTCGCCTTAAAAAGTGAGTTGAGGATTGCTTCCTCGGTCGCTTCGATAACGGCCTGAAAGAGCGGGGACATCGCATCGTTTCCGACCAGCGAAACTGTTCGTTTTGCGTCCGACGCCTTGATTCGATTCTGGGTCGAGAACGCAATCGCGTAATCGCCGCTGCCGTTGGTCATCGACGAACCGGTACGTGCTAAGCCGGACATCGAGCGGGCGGCGAGGCGTTTTAATTGACGATGATCGAGCGGAGCATCGGTCGCGATGACGATGATTATCGAGCCGTCGGCGAGGTCCCGTTCCGAGGCATGCTCGTCAGCAAGGGAGATACGATCAAAAGGCTTGTGCATTTCTCCGACAGTACCGTTTAAATAGTACTTGCCAAGCTCGATCCCGACCGGCACGCCGTCTATCGACAGTACTCCGCCGTAGTTTGACTGCACGAGTACGCCGAGCGTGTAGCCGCCGAGCGACGTGGGTAATTTGCGTGACGACGTGCCAATACCGCCTTTCCAGCCGAAAGCGACGGTTCCAGTTCCGGCCCCGACGGAGCCTTCCTCGACCGCTCCGGTTTTTGCGTTTTTTAACGCAGCAAATACATCTTCGCGCGTAACGTGCCGTCCGCGGCCATCATTCAGCCCGCCGTCATTCGTCTCGGCGACCAGCGGATTGATCGAGCGGACATTTTCATTGCCTGGCAACGCGAGCATGTGATCCATCAGAAAATCAGCCGTTTTCGGAACTGCAAGCGTCGAAGTGAGCAATATCGGCGTCTCGATCTCGCCCAACTCATTGACCTGAGTCGAACCCGCGAGTTTACCAAAGCCATTCCCTACAAAGACCGCTCCTGGAACCTTCTCCGCAAAAAGATTGCCGCTGTGTGGAAGAATCGCTGTAACGCCCGTCCTAATATTTTCACCGCGAATAATTGTCGTTTGACCAACGGTTACGCCGGCAACATCGGTGATCGAATTGAGCGTGCCAGTTGGGAGAATACCGGTCTTAACGCCTATCTCACGAGCCCGCGATCGAGATTCTGATGCATTTTGCCCCAGAATTGCTGTAAAAGCACAGAGTATGAGCAAAATTGAAAGTAATCTATTTGTCATTTTTTATCAGTAACTCTACGTATCAATAGCCGTCGCGTCAGTAGCCTGATGTCAGTAGCCCGCACGTAAGTACGGCTTCGTCGCTTGCATCGTGTCCATTAGACTTTCGCAAACGTAAGCCCGGTCTGCCCCTGATATTTCCCGCCGCGGTCTTCATACGAGACGCCGCAATCCTCATCGGATTGGAAAAATAGAATCTGGCCGATGCCTTCGTTAATATAAACTCGCAGCGGTAGATTAGCGAGATTTGCGATCTCAACGACCAGGCGTCCGGTCCAGCCAGCTTCGAGCGGCGTTGTATTTACAAGTAGTCCGGCGCGGGCGTAGGTCGATTTGCCGAGGGCGATGCCGGTCACATTTCGAGGCATTTTGAATGTTTCAACCGTCACTCCAAGGCCGTAATGGTGCGGCGGAAGCAGATAGTATTTCGCTCCATCATCGGCCTCGCGAACCGGCGGTTCGATCAAGGATTTACCTTCGTCAAAGTGCTTCGGGTCGATCTCGTCCCCATTAACCGACGAAAAAATCCTAAATCCATCGTCCGCCAAACGCATGTCGTAACCATAGCTCGAGCATCCCGCCGAAATGATCCGTTTGCCGTCCACTTCGCGGACAAGCTGAGCGAGAAACGGCTTGATCATACCCTCATCCACAGCCATTTTTCGCAGCCAGATATCTGATTTGATTGTCATACAGTGTTGCAAGCCCCGTTCAACCATGCAATCGGGTTTCTCAAAATAAAAAAGGTGATAAACCTAAACAGTTTAACACCTTCCAAAACGAAAATTCGAATCTGTCTATATCAAAGCGGCTGCTCGAGCCGTTCCAACTTAAGTGTTCCATCGCCAACCGTAAATTTTAGCGGAGCGCCACCGACACCGGCTTTTGCAAGTATCGATTTTTCGGTGAACGGCACCTTTCTCTCACGTGGCTTAAGGTCTGGAAGCAAGTTTTCGATTGAGCCGGTTTTTAATATAACAGCGTCGATCTCGGCACTTAGGGTCGATGGCAATCTAACATTCAGATTCCCGCTCGCGACCGAAATATTTGCATATCGGCCACGCCATCCGCGACTGCCAAAAACAACATCCAGCGAGCCGCTGCCTACCGTCACGCTCGTGCTGCCGCCGACAATCTCAACATACGCTTTTGACTCGATAAAATTTATCTGCATCGAACCCTCGACGCCCGTGACAGACAGGTCCCCGCTGCCGCCGTCAATCTCGAGGTCGGAATAACGCGGAACAGTGACGATATAATTAATTTTGAATGGCAAGGCGAGCAGACTCTTTGGAAATTTCTTTGGCAGTTTTTTCAGACCAAATTTATTATGAACCCCGACGGTTATAATGCTGGTGCGGATCGTGGTCTCGTCGGTGACAAAACCGGTAACCTCGGCGAGTTGTGCAAGATCAATTTCATTTGCCGCCTGCACCTCAATCTCAGCTACGATTTCGATTTCATTCTTTGTCGAGCCGACGACCTTTACCGAGCCGTTCGGGGCACCGGTAATAATGATCGTCCCGCCCGCACCAAAATCGAACCGGTCTGTCTTAGTTGTTATTCGCTTTACGAGGTTTGGGGTCTGCGAATAGGTTATCGCAGTCGCTGTAAATGTCAGAATGATCGCCGCCGCCACACCGGTAAATTTATTGATTTTCATTTGAATTCTCTTGTTAAGCTATTGACTGCGGATTCGAGTACGGCCCGACTCCATTCGTTGATGCGTTTAACGCCGCAGTGGCTTTATCGGCAATCTACTTTGCTCGAATACTGTTTTTTCATTTATTCACACGATCTCTTACAGATTGAACGAAACCCTTTATATTCAAGTGTTTTATTCAACGCTAAAACCTGCTTTCAGTGCACAAATAATGATGGCTGTTTTTGCTAGCAACATCAATGATTTTTTCTAATAGGGAATGATATTAGCTATCGTCTGATAAACCCGATGCTGCCGCGTTGGTTGGTGACGGTGAGGGTTGCACTGCCGCTGCCAAAGCGTCCGCTGACGCGTCGGCCATCGCCGACAAAGCTCATATTAGAATTGGCAAATTCGCCAAGTGAGATACTGCGTGTAGATGGTGCGGTTGCCACAAGTTTGAAAGAAGAAGTAAATGGAATGCGAAGATTTATATTGCCGCGCATCGAGGAAAACCGGTAATTCCCTTCTTCTTGTATCTCGCCATCGAAGAATATATCGCCAAGGCCATTCTCCGCTGAGACCGCGCTTGAGGCGATATTTGTGAGTGTGATGTCGCCCTCACTCGAAATGTACGCCCTGACGAGGCCGCTGCTTACATTGCTTACAATAAGGTTTCCGATTTTGGTCTCGATATCTACTTTCGCATTGTATGGGACACGGATTAGAAAATTCACATTTCCTACATCTCTGCCCTTGTTATCGCGTACGAGGTTGATTAGTATCATGCCGCTCAGGCTCTGTGGCACAATGTTGGCGGTAGGGGCATCCATAGATGCTCTGATACTGATCTCCGGTCGATTCCACCCTTCGACGGTGACGGTTCCGGTGCGGTTCATCAGCTGCAGCCGGATGTCTTGTCCAGTGGGATAGGTGCGGGAAAAGCTCCGCTGCGCCGAGGTGTCGACTGCGAAAGCACACAAGAAAAAAACTACGCTCAGGAGGATCGTAGTTTTCGCGAGGGCGGCTTGCCCGATACGATTTTTAACTATCCAGATCATTACAAAAAACTAAAGGTCCGAAAAATCACGCAAGAGATTCATTTTGTCGTTGAGGACGGTGTCGAGCATCTCGCCAGACAGTTCATCGTCAGGGTCCTTTTGCAGGATCATCGTGTAATCATTTACCGATTCATCGATAGCCTGCAAATTACGGTCAAAAGCGTCGCGGGTAATATGATTCCATTGGGTGCGGCGAGTCTGAACGCGGGCGTTCCAGTAGTCGATCGCCGCCTGCTGCTCTTTCAAACGCGTCTCACGGGCTTGCTGCGGGGTCTCCATCAGCCCAACTTTACTCAAAACCTTTTCAAAAGTCGTCTGTGTCGCTGCCGAACGAGTTGTAAAATCCGCCGCCGCCGGCTGGGTGTAATTACTGATCGTCACAAACGTCAGTAGCGAGCTGATCACCGCGATACAGAGCACAGCTGCTGACAGTTGGCCAAACGAAAGTTGCCAAAAACGCCCCCGCGGCTGCTCAGCCGGCGGCGGAGGTGCTGCTTTTTCATTCTCAATAATATTATTGATACGGCACCAGAGAGCTTGTGAATTTGGCGGCACGATCTCGGACGGAGACTCAGTAATGCAGACATCGAGAATCGATGAGAGATCAGCGCAAACGAGAGCACAATCGGAGCAAGCGGCAAGATGCATCTGGACAGCCGAGGCCTGAGGCTCAGCAAGTTCGCTGTCCATAAAAACGCTGATCAAATTTTTACACTCGTCGCAATTCATAAATTGTGCCAGGCATATTGCTTACTATGCCTCAGGCGTAAAATAACTTTAGCCTCGATCCAAGTTAATAGATTAAACAAACACTGCTTTAGTTGCCCCGCGAAACCGAAAATTAGCAAAGGCAACAATAAAAACCGGCACAAAAAACACGAACAACGTTTTCCCCTGTTCGTGTCCGATATAATAGATTTATGGCTAATCTTGTTTCTTGATCAAAAGGCCGCGAAGCTTGAGCCGCGCCTTATGTAGCTGCGATTTCGAGGTGCCGACCGAAATACCCATCTTGCGGGCTACTTCCTCATGCTCAAAGCCCTCGACATCGTGCAATACAAACACGTTTCGATAGCCATTCGGCAATTGAGCGATAGCATTTTTCAAAGCGATGCGGTCGATGACCTGCATCTTGTTCGGATTCGAGGTTCCGCTCACCATCTGCTCCGGCATCTCGCCGTCCTCGCTGGTACGCTCATTCTTAACGCTCCGGCGACGAAAATGCATCAGGACCTGATTGACCGTCAATCTGTGCAGCCAAGTCGAAAACGCCGAGTCCCCGCGAAAGCTGCCGACCTTGCGAAACAGTTGAATAAAAACTTCCTGCGTCAGATCCTCAGCCTCGGTCTGGCATGAAGTCATCCTCAAACATAGCGAATATGTCCGTCGATGATAACGCTCGTAGATCAACTCAAACGCAGCAATATTGCCGCCCGCCGCAAACCGGCAAAGATCAATATCCGCCGCCGCCGCATCGAACTTTACTTCCGTAACCGGTAAAAATTCCGGCAGAATGCCGATTGCCGACTGTTTACCGCTAACGGCAAACTGCCCACTGTCTAAGGCCACCGAGTGTGGGTCCATATTCACTCCTAAAAGGTTCCCGTCTGGTTGTAAAACTTCGTCTCCGGTTATGATGACAGGCTCCACCTACAGGTTGCTTAACGTACCTGAAGATTTTATGCCTAAAATTGAAAAAGGTAAAGAAAATACTAACTAAGCCTAGAGGTTCGATGTAAATTAGCTTTAATTTATTTCTCAAAACCCAATTTTTGTTGGACTCAAAAAAAAAAAATGCAAAAAAAGCGCTCTTTCTTCAAAAATCGATCTTTTTTAACTGTAGATTTTCGAGCTTCTCGCCAATTTTAAACATTTCGATCTGTCAAAAAACTCAATGTAGCTGTTGCAGCTACGGTGAACGCGAAACCGACCAATATTGATTGTCTGGGCATTGAATGGTTTTTTTCTTAGCCGAATAAAAATTTGTCTGCTTTTTTTTGAAAAATCCGCTTTAATAAGGTATAAGGAGAGTTTTACGCTTTAGACTAAAATTATGTACCGAGTAAATGCCATTTTTCTCGTGTTGTTACTTTGCGTTTGTGTTCTCGACGCGTGGCCGCAGACGATTGGAGAGGTTACAAGTGATCTGCGATCGATCTCGCGGCAAGATCTCAGCCCGCTGGCTGACATAAGTTCTAATTTTGAATCCAACACGACCGAAGGCTGGGTTCCGCGGATCGGGACCGAGGCGGTAGGCGTAACATCGGCCGATGCTCACTTGGGGAGTTTTAGTTTGCTCGTTGGCAATCGTCAGGCGGCCTTCCACGGCACCAGGATCAATGTCGCTAATGTGATGGCCAATGGTTCCCGCTATCAGATCACCCTGTGGGCCAAACTGGCCCCCGGATCGACGGCCACAAACCTGCGTGTCAGCCTCGAACGACGCCTTGCCGGGACCACGACATTTCATACTGCCGTTCCCAACACACCCGTAACCGCCGCCGTCTGGGTAAAATTATCCGGCAACTATGACTATAATTTCAGCCACGATTCGCTGTCGCTGTACGTGGAATCGAACGCGGGCACGGCATCCTTTTACATCGACGATTTCCAATTGTCCCTTGTTACACCCCTGCAGATACAGAATGACATTCCTTCGCTAAAACAGGTTCTCGCAGCCAATTTTCCGATCGGCGCGGCCATCCACCCCGGCGATGTCGGCGGTGGCGCGCATAGCCAGCTCCTAGAGAAACATTTCAACAGCGTAACCGCCGAGAATGCCATGAAATGGGGGCCGATCCACCCGACAGAAGCCGGTTACAATTTTGGCCCGGCTGATGCCTTAGTTAATTTTGCCTCCGCCCGGGGAATGCAGGTGCGCGGACACGCTCTCGTCTGGCACGAGCAGAATCCTGATTGGCTTTTTCGCGACACCGGTGGAAACCCGATGACTCCGACGCCGCAAAATAAAGCTCTCCTGCTTCAGCGGCTCGACACGCATATACGCGCGGTCATGAACCATTTCGGAAGTAGCATCTATGCATGGGACGTGGTCAATGAGATCATCGATCCCAGCCAGCCGGATGGGTTTCGCCGAAGCCTCTGGTATCAGATCTGCGGCACGGAATACATCGACAAAGCGTTTCAGGTTGCACACGAGGTCGCTCCCGGAGCGAAGCTCTATATAAACGACTTCGACACCACAAATCCGACAAAACGCTCCTTTCTGTTAAGTCTAGTTCAGAATTTGAAAAGTCGCGGCATTCCGGTAAATGGCGTCGGCCATCAGATGCACATGAATATCGATTCTCCGTCAACGTCTGCGGTAACCGAACGATCAACATGTTCTCGGCGATTCCTGGAATCGATAATCAGATCACCGAAATGGACATAAGCGTATATAACAACGGCACGCAGATTTACCAGGAAGTGCCGCCTGAGGTTTTGTTTAAGCAAGGCCGCCGATACCGCGATATGTTCGACGCCTTTCGCCAGCTTACGGGGAAGATCAGTTCGGTCACACTTTGGGGACAAGCTGATGATCACACGTGGCTATCGACGTTCCCCATCACGCGGCTCGAAGCACCGCTGCTTTTTAACGACCTGCTCCAGGCAAAACCCGCATACTGGGGAATCGTCGACCCGCAGCAGCTAATGTGCAGATATCGGGCCGGGTTACCACGCCCGGCGGGCTTGGCCTTCGAAATGCGATTGTCAGCGTCATCGATTCCCAGGGCTTACGCCGCACGGCGACCACGAGTTCGTTCGGAATTTACACATTTGGAAATGTTCCGGCGGGAGACACTTATATTATTAGCCTCTCGTCGAAACGCTATCGCTTCACGGCGCGGAGTTTGTTGATTAATGGCAATCTGACAAACGTCGATTTCGTCGGACTGGAATAGAGCCACAATGGCAGTAGAGGGATAAATTTACAGTTTATAGAGATAAAATCATCCCCCAAAATTGTCTAGGGGGGGCTGGGGCCGAAAAAATAGGGTCGGAAAAAAATTGGGACGGGCCTGCAAATTTGCAAGTCTTTTGCTTGATCCTTGAGTATCTTCCGAGCAGGCGAGAATGAGGTGGTTTAATTTATCTGGACAGGACCCTCACGTTAGAATATAGCGAATGGAGGGAATATGAAAAAATATGATGACGAGTTCAAGCGGGAGGCTGTGAGGAAGGTATTTGACGGGCAGACGGTGGCGTCGGTGGCGCGGGAGTTGGGGGTGGCTGAGGGGCTGATCCACAATTGGAAGAAAAGTGTAAAGGCGGGCAATTCGGTGGCTGAGAACGAATTGATCTCTTTAAAGCGGAAGCTGCGTGAGGTAGAAATGGAGCGGGACATCTTAAAAAAAGCGGCCCTTATCTTCGGCAGAGGCGGGTCGTAAGATACGGGTTTATAGAGAGAGAATGTGAGCGGTATCCGGTCCGCCTGTTGTGCCGGGTGCTACAAGTAAGTTGTTCAGCGTATTACGTTTATGCGGCGGGCGGAAGTTATGTGAAAGATGCGGAAAAGTTAGAGATGGGGGGCCAGGTGGACGAGATCTTTTGGGACAACAAGCAGCGATACGGCAGCCGCCGGATCTCGGCCGAGCTGAACGCGAGAGGGATCGGTGCCGGACGCTTTCGGGTGCGGCGGTTGATGAAAGAGCAGGGACTTGTCGCCATTCAGCCGAGGAGCTTTGTGCCAAAAACAACCGTCTCAGATAACCGGCGGGCCAGCCCAAACCTGTTAAAGGATGCCTCGCGGGCCGAGCCAAAGTCCGTTTTGGTTGGAGACATCACTTATTTGCCTCTTTTGGGCGGCGGATGGTGCTATCTGGCCAGTTGGCAGGATCTCGTGAGCAAAAGAGTGGCCGGCTGGAAAGTCTCCGCGAGAATGACCGACGATCTCGTGATCGATGCCCTCGATAAAGCTCTGCTGCGGGGATCGGTCGCGGTGGGTGCGATTATTCACACCGATCGCGGTAGCCAATACAGTTCACTTGACTTTCGCAAATTATTGACAAAACATGGCTTACGCCAATCAATGAGCGGGCGTGGCAACTGCTACGACAACGCCCAGGCTGAGAGCTTCTGGGCCAGATTCAAAACCGAGCTTCTCGATGGCGGAGCCTTCCGCTCACTCGACGAAGCCCGTTCCGAAACCTTCAGCTACATCGAAGGCTATTACAACCAATCAAGAAGACATTCGGCCCTCGGCTACAAAAGCCCCGCCGAATTCGAACTGCATTTTGAAAACCAAAAAAAGGAGCAATCAGCGTGACGGTTCTGTCCAGAATAACTTGACCATATCA
>JBBSJK010000063.1:0-19722 GCA_038257355.1 Pyrinomonadales bacterium
CGATAGCCGCTCCCGACGGATCATTAACTACGCCCGTGATACGTGACGTAGTTCCCTGTGCCATGGCAGCACCAGCAAAAACGAACAAAAACGCGAAAACCGCGAACGAGATTGAAAACCACTTTCTCATTATCTTTTCCTCCTAAGACGACTGGCTTATATCAAAATTTGTGATGTATTTACGAAAACCCGATTGAAATTGTTATGCAATATAACACGAAATTACGCGGGAGTTAAATGAAACTCCCGTTTAATTGCATTTTTTTCGCTTTTATTTTTTGAAGTTAAGAATCAGGCCTTTTTCGCCCACCGCCCAACCGTACTTTTTGTTCATGTAGAGGCCATAGAGCGGAGCGTTGGTGTTGCTTTCCTGGCGGGTCCAGGTTTTGCCTTTATCGTCTGAGCGGAGAATATTACCGGCATAGCCGACAGCCCAGCCGTTCTTGTCATCGGCAAAATCGACACGCATAAATGTGTCTTTAAAATTGGTTGTAACATTTTCCCATGTTGCACCGCCGTCACCTGTTCTGAGAATAGTCCCTGCTTTGCCGACGGCGTAACCCTCTTTATTATCTCGAAAATCGACATTGTACAACGGCAATGTGATGCCCGAGGCTTGCCGCGCCCACGTCCGGCCTTCATCGGATGTTGATAATATCACGCCGCGGTCGCCAACGATCCAGCCATGAGAGTTGTTGTTAAAATCGAGGTGAAAAAGCTCGGTTTTGATCGGCACACTTATTCGCTGCCACGTGTCACCGCCATCTGCGGTGCGCATCAACAGCGAATCTGAGACAACCTCACTATCCCCGCTTTTGCGCAGCACCGCCCCGATGACGTAGCCGCGTTTACTGTCCGAGAACCGGATACTCAGAAATTCCGGACGTCCGGCCCCAAATTCACCTGAACGAAAGATGCGAGTTTCCTGCCAATTTTTGCCGGCGTCGCGCGTGATAAACAACTGACGCCCGGCAACCAAATAACCGTTGTCCTTATTACGAAAGTAAATTTCGTTGATATTCTCGGTGGTGTTCAGCGGATATTTCGCCCAATTTGCGCCGCCATCGGTCGTTGACGCCAAGAAACCATCATCTCCCGCGATCCACCCTCGTGTGGAAGATGTAAAAAACACCGCGACCAGATCGCCGGTTGTATTTGACGGCTGAACTGTCCAGCCCGTCTGAGCAAAAACACTCAATCCGCAGATCAATAAAAAAAATAAAGCTAAAATATTGGTCCTCAAAGATTTTCTCCTGTCTGTACCGCTGGTTTCCGCTGTCGATATTGCAATAAAAAGGTGATTCCAGCCTATAGAATAATATTTCAGCGGCCAAAAATCACCTTATCTGATGTAAATTTACAATGTTAGGTTTACATCGACCTCAAATATGAAATCTCAGATTTGAAATTTCTAATTTGTTATACGGTACAGCCTGCCTTTCCAGACAATCACGACCTGTTCGCCCAGAGAGAGGTATTGCCCGATCTCTTTTTCGCGGGCGGCGAGGTCAAAATAGGCTTCGCTGGCGAAAGACAGTCGTGTCTCTGCCATTTTTGCCTCTTCCTTAAACTCCGAGTCGATCCACACGCCGTTTTCGAGATAAAATGTCTTGATCCCGATCTTTTGCACCGTGCCCGCTCTTACCACGTCATCATCTTTGCCATCGAGCTGAATTTTTTTCCGCTGATCGCGTTCCAAAATGCTTTTCGCCACGGCCCCGGCACCGCTTACCGCGTCGGCCGAGATCATGGGGGCCCGCATCGCCCTCGGCAGTTGGTCAACTCGCCGTGTCGTTATATTCATCTGACGTTCGCTGCCGTCGGTAGCAAGGTACGAGGTGTAAGGCGTCACAATGCCGTATCTCGTGCCGAGTTGGACGACCTCGTCACGCAGTTCCTTATTCTCGCCGTTGCTGCGGATCTGCTCGACGAGCCAGCCGACGCGCCGGGTCGCCCAGAGACGCGGCAAAAACTGGTTATCCTCGCTTCGCATTGGAAAATCGAGTCCCGGATAGCTGAATGAGCGCTCCTCACGGCCGGTCTGGCCTTTCAGCCGCAAAGTCACGTCACGCAGATCGTTATCATTCGTATAACGTCCTATGATCGTCACCTGACCGCCCTTAAAGATATCCGTTAACTGTCTCGGATAGAGCAATTCGGTTCCTACGCTGCCAAAATCAAGTTCGAGACCGGTCAGTACCGGCGAATTTACCTTTGTAAAAAAATTTGAGACCTTGATCTCGATGTCTTCCTTAGGTTCGATATAGTCGGCATCGCCGGCATTCTCGGCGGCGAGTTTGTCGAGCAGCCGCGTGTTGACATCGTAACCGACGCCAAAGGTAAATAAACGCAGACCTTCGACCTTGTTATCACGGGAATTTTTGATGATCCGATCGGCGTTCGTCTCACCGACGGTTGGCAGGCCATCGGTCATAAATACAAGCATCTTTGACCGGTCGCTGTTATCAAACTGTTTGAGGGACGCGATGAGCGAATCATTTATATTCGTCCCGCCCGTCGGCTTGAGCCGGCCGACAAATTCCTCGCCGCGACGCTTCCCCGAGGCATCCGCCGCGATCAGACCGCGTTCCATCAGATGCTCTTCGCCCGCAAAATTGATGACATTAAACCGGTCGCCGTCGCGCAGTGTTCTGATTCCAAATAGCAACGCCTTTCGCGCCTTTTCCATTTTGCCTTCCTCAGCCATCGAACCGGACGTGTCGAGAACAAAAACAATATCCTTATTAACCAGTTCACGTTCGGAAATATTGTCCTTTGGAGACAGCATCAGCAGGAAATAGCCATCTTTGCCGGGTTCGCGATAGGTCAGGAGCGACATTCCAAAATCGCTGTTCGAGAGGCCGTAAAATAGCTGAAAGTCGGTGTCATTTCCCTTCGTCTCAAACGAAACACTCGCCCGCGTCTCGCCCTTTTTCCTGATATCTATGGTGTGCGTCGGCGAATAAATATTCCGCAAAGCTTCTTTACCAGCGATCTCTATGGTCCCCGAAACCGTTCCAAATTGCTGCCTAGGCCCCGTTGAATTATTTAAATTATTAGTTGTAAAATCTCGAACCGGCGGAGATGGACGCCCCCATACATTCCGCCCGGTCCCGAGCGGATATCGATAGGCGACAGTGCCGGACTCAGCCGTAAGCACCTCGGTATAGGTTAGTTCAAGTTTTTTGTCTGAATGTGGCGGGATCGGAAAGATTGACGCTTGAAATAGATTTTTACCGGCGTATTCTAACAAACCCGGATCACGTTGACGCCGGACGATCTCATCATATATCCGCCTCGCCTCTTCACGCGTACGCACCTCGCCGACCAGCTTTTTGCCATTTTCCCAGATCGCAAACTCGGTTATAGAGGCAGTCTCAGGAATCGGAAAGAAATACGTCCCTTCGAGCGTGTACGGCGTGTCGTTGCGAAACACCTGCTCGACATGCGTCGTTGCCACCTGGCCGTTAATCTTCGTATCGAGCTTGATCGACTTTACCGGCAGCGCATTTGGCAGCGGCTGCGGCATTGGCCTCGGCCGCGGGATCGGGCGGCACGGCCTGATATCACAGATGATCGGCACGATCACCCCCTGCGCCCTTACGCTGTCCGACAACAGGAAACCCGAAAAAACAATACAAAAAATCGCGGCAATAGATCTAAACGTCATGATTATCTCCCAATCTTGATATGTATGGCGCTAAATGGTCGTGCGCTTTGTTTGACGTTTAAAGGAACGCTGGTCGTTGCTCAATCTTGCAGGAAAAATTCTTATTTTGCTACAAGTTGCTTTGCGGCTATATTTTCAGACAAAAAATCTAACCGTTTACCTTGGAGATGGACACCAAGGACACAGTGCGAAAACGCAAAATTCACAGAAAAATCTTTGTGTTCTCAGCGTCATTCCTTGGTGTCATTTGTCAGAAATATTCGATTTTGACTAATGTATGATTTACACGGTTAAATGCAATTAAATTATTGAAGCTAAAGAAGATAGTCCCTCACTTTTCCAAATGTGTATTTTGGTCTAAATTGATATTTTCTCACGGTGAAATTGGTAACGGTTTTTTCGACTAAAACACCTTTCACCAAAGTACCAAAACAACTGTACCAAACAGGCATAAAAATGAGATTTAAGCGCCCGATTCGCTCTACCAATTACGGGTATTTACGTATGCATTTCGTACACAGTCATTTCATTATGTCCAGTAATTATCGACCTATAACACCCAATAAAAGCAAAAATGTGGCACGTGCCACAATTTAAAACGAGTCACAGACGGTGAATTTTTGTGATTTTTAAAAATGAAAAAAATAACACCCTAAAAAATTCATTTTTTAGTGTCTGGCTGCGATACATTTTTTTTAAAAAATCCTAATGCGTGTATACTGAGGTTCCAAAATATAAAAAATCCGTTTCCACTCACTATTGATCGTGGGCAACTATGCAAAAAACTCCAAGCCAGCTCCTAAGGCAAATCCAATAGCTCAGTAGGATTTAATGTTTCGTATTCCCGCAGACGAGGGAAACAGCGTGACGGAGCACCGGGCGGATAACTTCGAAACATTCTTCGACGCCTTTCGGCGATCCCGGCAGATTGATAATCAGTGTATTACCGCGAATGCCGCAGATACCGCGCGAAAGCATTGCCATCGGAGTTTTGACCGCCGTTTCGCGTCGCATGGCTTCGGCGAGGCCAGGTGCTTCGCGTTCGATGACCGCCTGGGTCGCCTCAGGAGTATTGTCTCGCGGACCAAACCCGGTGCCGCCGGTTGTAATGATCAGATTGATGTCATCCCTCTCGGTTAGCGTGTAGATCGAGTTGCGGAGATGTTCGAGATCGTCGGTTAGTATTAAGGTTTCGACGATTTTGGCTTCAATTGTGTTGAGCAGTTCGGCAAGGCGATGGCCGGACAGGTCGTTGTCCGGTGTTCGCGTGTCGCTGACAGTTATTATCGCAGTATTAATAAAATTGTTTTGCATCTGGTAATTAAGAAAATTTAACGCAGAGATTTTGGAGGACGCAGGATGAAAACAAGGAATTAAATTTTAAGCTGTCGGCTCATTTCTATGCTTCCTCAGCGATCTCTGCGTGAAAAAATTCTTTTCATCCCGCCGTGGATTCAAGTTGATCGATTTGCTGCCGACGGCGTCCATGTAGAACGCTTAGCAGAACACCGATGACGACGAGGGCCATTCCTGTTAGAGATATTATTCCCTGTGCCTCGCCGAATACAAACCAGCCGATTGTCAACGCATAGATCAGGCCGGTGTAATTGATAATAGCTACTCCGGCGATGGGTTCGCGTTGGAGGGCGTTTGTCAGGAACATTTGGCCTATTTGCGAAAACACACCGATCATAAAAAGATACAGCCAGTCCCAACCCTGCGGCGTAACCCACAAATAAAACAGGCTGATAAATCCTAAGACGGCCCCGACGAGCTGAAAATGGAGCACGACTGTCAACGGATGCTCTTTGCCGCGAAGGCTGCGTACGAGATTATATGCGACGCCCGAACAAACCGCCGAAATAATGCCGAGAGCCAGATAAAACGGCGAGATGCGGGGATCAAACTGCTCGATCAAAATCACACCTCCAAAAGCGATGGCGTAAAATAGCCATTGTACCGGCATTACACTCTCTTTGAGTACAAAGATCGCTATCGTCGCCGTAAATATCGGGGATAAATATTGAATCGTCTGTGCCGAAGCAAGCGGCATCTGCTGCACTGTTAGAAAAAAGCAATAAAGGGCGATCGTGCCAAACAGCCCGCGCAGCAACAGCATTGTGTGATTAGTCCCGATAAGGCTTGCCTTTGCACGATGCAGACCGTAAACACAAAACACTGCACCGACCGCACAGCGAAAGAAAACCGTCTCCATCGCCGGTATGTGAGCGACCTGTTTTACACAGACATTAGCCGCAAAAAAGGCGAGCGTCGAGATTAACATCGAACGAACGCCTGGCGTTAGGAATGTCGGTTTGGATTCCAAACTACGAGATTAATTTTTTAGAACTATCAATGCAACAGCGATCTGCTATTGATGGGCTCAGACTGCTATTTGGGGATATCTGACTTTTGAGAGATGAGATCGGCCTGATAGGCTCCGGCTGAGAAACGCACCGGTACACGGCCTTCAGTACTCAGCCAGACTTTTAACCCGAGAGCGTCAAGCTGTTTGTTGTCGGTTTTGATGGTAATCAGTTGGGCTGAAATATTTTCGCCATTTATGGTAATGTCTTCAGGATTTGATGGCCGCATTGTAAACACATAGGAATTTGATTCCCAAAAAACTGCTACACGCGTGTCGTTTACAGGATTTGACGGGTCTTTGCTTGGCTTCAAATTAAAAGAGCGCATCGCGTAGATCAAGGAAACAAAGCTGTGCGTCCCAATCGGAGAATCGATCGGCAGCTTTTCTCCAAATGAGATGCTTCCGGTGCGTTTGTCAAAAGTAACTGTTTGAGTAAGTCCGGCAAACGGTGAAGTAAATCTCGACTCGATCCTCGATGGCGTTAACGCTTCCGGGTCAACATGTACATTAGCTCCGTCACCTAATTTGAATGAGGTGTTACCCAGTTCGACACCGGTTATCGTCGCTGTCAAAAGCAAACTGTCAACTTTTTCAAATAGTTTACGCTCTCTAGCACTTAGTGTAATCACCCCCGCAGGGTTGCCGCCGGATGTGATCCGGTAATCGAGTACCTCGCCGATTTGAAAGCCGAGTTCTGGAATCAGCGGTTGATTATCGACATATTGGACCGGGGTTGGTGATGGTGTGGGGGTTGCCGTCGGCTTAACTATCAAAACCGGAATAGGCATCGGCGTTATAACTTCCGGCTCGGGCAGAACTATTACTGACAGCCTCAAATTAAAATCGCCTTTCGCCGTCTTAAGTCTAATCAATACAGGCACGCGAAACTCGTCAGTCGAAAAATTTATCTTAAGTTCTCGGATGCCGTTAGCCGTCAGGTAGTCGCTCTGAACAGTCGAAACAATCGTGTCGAATTCACCGGCATCAGTCTTTACTTTCTCGACAAGGGATGTCTGAAAACTGGCTGTATAAAGTTGCTCGTTCTCCAACAATGGATATGTTCCTAAACCGCCTGATTCGCGTGCTTTGTAGATGAGGGTCAGCAGGTCAAAATTTAAAGTTGGTTGAGTTAGATAATTGCTAATGGTCTCTTTGGGGAGCGCGCTGTCGTTGCTGCTCGAGCTGACATAGTGCGGGAGCCCGGTGTCTGGGGCGGCAAATGTCGTACGGCTTTCATCGAACATAAAAAAGGCCGCGCTGACAAGATCGAGTGTTTTCACCTTCGCTCGAATCTCTACGGCGTCCTTGCCGCTGATCTTACCGCGAGAAACAACATGCGTTTCGGCGTAACCGGCATTGGGAATTTTACCAAACGAAATATTGTAAGTGAGCTTTTCGCCTATACGAAACATTGAAGAATAGTTGTTAACAGATATCGACTGTGCCGAACTGCGATTAACAACTAAAAGGCTCATACCCAGAATAAGAAATGATAATGCGACCCCGACATATCTAAATCTGATATTTCGCATAACATTTTTAATAACTTGGTATTCAGTTCCGATCATTTTTCTATCGCCCAACCTCTGCCACGATTCGCTCAACCGCCTCGATCCGGTCTTTTGCCCTCGTGATTGGACGGCCGATCACCACATAGTCCGAACCATTGGCCAGAGCCTGCCCAAACGTAGTTACACGCTTTTGGTCGTCAAGTGTTGCAAGATTAGGACGAATTCCCGGTGTAATGATTAAAAAAGCTGGGTTTAAAACCGTATTTCGCACCGCAACAACCTCATTTGGCGAAGAAACAACTCCATCTAGGCCATATTCCGACGCTAGCCGGGCGAGAGAGACGACCTGCTCCTCTACCTCATTTACAACTCCTGTCTCGCTAAGTGTATCCTTACTTGAACTCGTCAAAACAGTTACCGCGATAATTAAGGGCCGGTCGATTTTCTCGCGTTCGCACTTCTCGTTAACCTCCGCGACGGTCTGCTTCATCATCTCGCTACCACCGTAGGCATGAACGTTGAACATCCATACTCCAAGTTTAGCCGCCTCGACGGAGGCTTTTGCTACCGTGTTTGGTATATCGTGAAATTTAAGATCGAGAAAAATTTTAACTCCCGATTCGGTGATTTCCCTAACAAATCGCGGACCTTCAGATGTAAAAAGCTGCAGACCTATCTTAAAAGCACCAACTATTCCATTTAATTCCCGCGCAATTGCCCGCGCCTCTTCCGCCGAATCGACGTCCAAAGCGACAATTATCCTGTCCCTGACATTCGAGACCGGCAAAGTAACTTCAATGGGTTTGGTCATTATTAATCGAGATCGAGCGGGTTTCTAAAAGGTGTGCCTAAATCTTTGTCAGCGCGTTTCAGCGCCTCGTTAAATTTCTCCTCTAATATTCGTTCGCGATCCTTCATAGACGACATTTCCTGTGCAAATATATTTTCCCTGTGTTCTTTTTGCTTGTTTAAATCACTTTTCAAATCTTCAAAGGACCCTAGAACCTTCTTTTTCTCCTCATGAGCGATCAATGCACCAGTATCGGCATCAACAGTTAAAGTAGCGTCGCAGCAAGGACAGATTATCGAATATTTCCCCATAGTCTTTGCAAATTATACAATATCCTAAGTTTATAGCACGAGTCATTTCGGGATTGCGATCCTTGGCCTGTCCCCTGTTATTTTAGATGTCTTAAGTCCCGCGACCTCCAAAATCTCTTCAATCGAAGCGGAGTTTAGATTAGTTAATTTTTCAGTTTGCACGTCCACCACACGTCCGCTTTTCAGATGTACCTTCAGAGATTTCTCAGCCGGGTCAAACCATGTTGATTCCACTTTTGCGAGTTGCGAATGACTTTTGAAGACTCGAATTTCTAGAATTGAACCGTCTTTATTCATCGTGACTGCCGACTCGGAATTATCAGGTGCTGGTCTGAAAATAGGAGGATCGGGCGAAACCGCGGGATTAGCATCAACCCGATTTCGCTTCTCTACCCGATCACGAAAATTGCCCGGCCCGACAACTGTATTTGAGGGAGCCGTATTAGGACTTGAGCTTTCAGAACGGCTATTAGTTGTCGACGCTGTTTTATCCGGTTCTGAAGAGGATGAACACCCAAAACTGGCAATTCCCACAACAAAAATAGCTGTCATGACTAAAAACCTTTTCATACATTCACCAGAACCTTGGATGTTAAATTCGCCTTTACAGATTCCCATTCAGTCCCTATGATACTGAAATAAACTGAATCGCGAAAACGTCCGCTTTCGGTGATCATATGATTTCTTAATATCCCCTCTTCGACACAACCGATCCGCTTCATAGCATTTCGTGACTGTTCGTTGTTTACATCCGTCTTTAATTCGACCCGGATACATTTCCACACCTCAAAAGCATGAGTCAGCATTAACAGCTTTGCCTCAGTGTTTATGGCGGTACGCTGCCATTGCGGGTTTATCCATGACCATCCGATCTCGGTTTTCCGGTTGGCGGTATCGATATTACCAAAGCGTGTCGAGCCGACAATCGTACCTGTGGATTTTGGGATAGTCACAAACGGAATTGCATTTCCGAGCATCTGATCGGCAATTGCGGAGCGAACATAGCGTTCGAGATCTGTTTCGTCTTTTACAATATTTGCTGTCAACCGCCACAGCGATTCGTCCAGGCCGACTTTGCAGAGCGAAGGCAGATGATCGACCCGCAGCGGTTCGAGACGTACAAACTCACCCTCCAAAATTACAGGTTCAACTTTCATTGATTAAAAGGATAGCAAAAAAAGCGGGCAGATCAATCGACCTACCCACTTCCACTATTAGATGTCGTAATACATCGAAAATTCAAGCGGGTGAGGGCGCAAACGTAAAGGTGTAATTTCGTTGTCCCGTTTATAAGTGATCCAACGCTCGATAAGTGATGTCGTAAATACATCGCCCTTAAGCAGGAATTCATGATCGTCTTCGAGAGCCTTGAGCGATTCGTCCAGGCTGCCCGGTAGCGAGGGGACATTTGCCAACTCTTCTGGCGGCAGATCGTAAATATCCTTGTCCAGTGGTTCACCAGGATCAATACGGTTCTGGATACCGTCAAGCCCGGCCATAAGCAATGCAGCAAAGGTTAAATATGGATTACACGATGGATCGGGCGGGCGGAATTCGAGCCGTTTCGATTTCGGAGATGATGAAAACATCGGTATACGTACCGCCGCCGAACGGTTGCGGGCTGAGTAAGCCAGATTTACCGGAGCTTCAAATCCAGGAACCAGTCGTTTGTAACTATTTGTCGTGGGAGCGGCAAAGCCCACTAGGGCGGGAGCGTGCTTGAGCAATCCGCCGATGTAAAATTTCGCCATTTCTGAGAGCCCTGCGTACTGATCGCCGGCAAACAACGGACTTCCGTCCTTCCACAGCGACTGGTGACAATGCATACCTGAGCCATTGTCGCCATAGATAGGCTTTGGCATAAAGGTCGCTGTTTTACCTGCCGCGTGGGCGGTGTTTTTAACTACGTACTTAAACAGCATCACGTTGTCAGCGGTGTGAAGTAAATTAGAGAACTTAAAATCAATCTCACATTGACCGGCTGTGGCCACCTCATGGTGATGACACTCGACCTCGATGCCGACCTCGCCGAGGATCGACGAGATCGTGTTGCGAATGTCGATCAGCTTATCCAGCGGAGCGACGGGTACATACCCCTCCTTTGGGCGAATGTGATAGCCGGTATTCGGATTGTCGAGCGTGCCCTCGCGACCTGAGTTCCAATGGCCCTCATCGGAATTAACATAAAAGCCCGCCGAATGTTGATTATTGTGATATCGGGCCTCGTCAAAGATAAAGAACTCAGCCTCGGGGCCAACGTTGATCGTATCGGCGATGCCTGTAAATTTGAGATAGCTCTCGGCCCGCGTCGCGACCGAACGCGGATCCAGCCAATAACCCTCTTTGGTAATCGGATCGACAGCATTAGCGATAAGGCAAAGCGTTGTGTCCTCAGTAAACGGATCAATCCAGAACCTCGACGGGGCAGGGACAAGGAGCATGTCAGACTCGTGAATCGCCGCCCAACCGCGAAGGCTCGATGCGTCAAAACCAAATCCGTCCTCAAAGCTGTCCTCGGACAACATCTCAATCGGATAAGTTAGGTGGTGCCATGACCCGATCAGATCAGTAAACCTAACGGATACAAACCTCGCCTCTTGATCAGCGGCATAAGCTAATACATTCTTTGCGTTCATTAAATTTCTCCTAAATTACTGTTTTATCTCTAATTCAAATTTACTTACTTTTCTACCCCGGAATTTCAAAAATGAGATTTTATAACACGAGAATTCTGAGACAAAGCGCCAAAGACAGCGAATTCAAGTTCGGTATTTTCTGCTACATAATTGTAAGATCAATAAGATTGCGATACCGAGAACTGACCGAAAAAAAAAGGACACAGCCTTCTAATGCCGTGTCCGTCAGTTTGCAAGTTGATTTGTCAGGAGTTTTCAGAACATCAGATTCTCTCCAACAGTAATCTTGGACAACTTAAAGTCAAATTTTCTGGGCACAAGGTGTGCGTATCGGTTGTTCGCGGTTAAAAAAGTTGGCTTAAATACAAAACTGAAGTCTTTATTATCGCTGGTCAGGAAGATGGAACCCTTTTCGTCTTTTCGCGGAAAGAAAAATACTGCTGAGTCACCACGTTTTTGCGGCATTATATATTGAAACAACTCTCGTTTCTCATCTTTGTCATTTTCGAGCCATATATTACCTTTCATTTCCTCATGCGTCATTCCCTGAAAAATCGCCTCTTCAACGAACTGACCGGACGGATTAGGAACCTGGGTTATTGTGACCACGTAATATCCCTGACATATAGCACAATCGAGGAGCTTTCTTGCTGATTCATCAAAATCCGCTTTTCCTTTTTCGTTCATTTTGTCATATCCAGCGGCGATCTGATTTAAACGTGTCAATGCCTGACGAACCGGTAGTGCCGAATGCAGTCGAATGACAACCGGTGCCGGGCCGCCCGAACGCTCTGACCGTCCCCGCTCTGCTCCCGCTAGCCGATTGTCAGCTTGATTGCGAGCGGCATTAGCGGCATCAGCGCTGGCAGTACCGACATTTGACCGATACATCGTCGCCCACGAAGAATCCGAGAGGATCTTTATAGATTCGTCCCGGCTCCAGGTACTAAAAGGCTTTTCCATCGTTTTTTGAGCAAAAGTCGAAGAAACGATAGCAAAAACGCAAATAATTAAAAAAAACCTTCCGTATTTCATATTAGTTCCTTTAAATTAGCGAATTATAAAACTTGGTTTGATTCAGTAAACAGCCAAATTATATTCAAAGAAACGACAGTTAACAAGCCAATAACCTAAAGTCGAGGTTTATAAGCAAAAGTTGATACTACGTTTGTTGAATTAAGGTTTTCAGTTTATGTTTCTAGCTATGAAATTAGCCGCAAATTTACTCGTCGCCCTTATCGCCATCGAACATATTGGCATTATGGTGCTTGAGATGTTTTTCTGGAACCATCCGGTCGGGCAAAGGATATTTGGGATGACCGCCGAGGTCGCCGCATCATCAGCTGTGCTTGCGATGAATCAGGGCCTTTATAACGGCTTCCTTGCCGCCGGTCTTGTTTGGGGGCTGCTGTCGGGCCGGCTCGAAATAAAACTATTTTTTCTTGTCTGCATCATCGTCGCAGGTATTTTCGGAGGACTGACTGCAAAAACATCGATCGTGTTTACACAGGCGCTTCCCGCATTTATTGCGGCCGTTGTGCTGTTAGCCGGCACGCGTTGGGTTGATAAGCCATCATGAACAACCCAACTTCTAAGGGGACTTGTGCCGGTAAGTGACGACGAGATTCCATTCGACACAAATGCTTTTATAAATGAATGCACAGTTTAGACGATCGCTCCTACCAGATCATATTCATAGGCTTCGGTTATTCGAACGTCATATATCGAACCGATCTGCGGTGAGAGGTCTTCGGGCATATCGTTGATTAAAATGTAGCCATCGATCTCCTGTGCCTGACCCTGCAAACGGCCCTGGAAAAGCAGATCAGATTCCTGAGAGAGACCTTCGAACAGAACGGGATAGGTATTGCCGATCTTTGCCTTATTTAGCTGCTTGCTAATATTCGCCTGTTCTTTCATTAAGAGCTTTCGGCGTTTTGTCGCAACAATCGGATCGATCTTGTTTGGTAGATCGAATGCGGCAGTTCCCTCTTCGTCCGAATAGGTAAAAACGCCGACATTATCGAAACGGCAATTTCGCACAAATGTCATCAACTCTTCAAAATCCTCGTCCGTTTCGCCGGGAAAGCCTGTAATAAACGTGGTGCGGATAGCAACGCCGGGAACGCGATTGCGGACGCGGTCGATCAATTTCTCCAGACTCTCGCGATTGCCGCCTCGTTTCATCAGTTTTAATACATTTCGCGAGGCGTGCTGCAAAGGCATATCGAGATACTTTACCGCCTTAGGAGTTTCAGCCAGAGCCGCGAGGAATGCATCCGATATATGAGTCGGATATGCGTACATCACCCGGACCCATTCGAGATCGTCAATCTCACCCAACGCTCTGATCAACGCCGCAAGTGCATCAACCTCGCCGAGGTCTTCGCCATATCGTGACGAATCCTGAGCGATAAGAACAACTTCTTTCACCCCTTCTCTCGTCAGATTTCGGGCCTCTTCGATTATCGAACCAAAACGCCGCGACCGGAAAGAGCCCCGCATCCCCGGAATCGAGCAGAATGCGCACGGACGGTCGCAGCCTTCGGCGATCTTAATAAACGCAGTATGCGAATCTGTGGCCCGCAAACGCGGTGTATCGAAATCGTAGAGATATGTTGCAGTCTTATTGCCGATGGGCGACAGGGCGAGGTTTCGAGCGTCAAAGGTTTCATCCGCGGCCTTGAGTATATCGCTCACTTGTGAGGTACCGATAAATGCATCCACCTCAGGCAACTCGGCCATCAGATCCTCGCGGTAGCGTTCGACGAGACACCCGGCGACGATAACGCGCGTCGCTTTACCATTTGATTTCCAACGGGTCGCCTCCAGGATCGCATCGACTGATTCCTGCTTTGCCGACTCGATAAAACCGCAGGTGTTGACCACCACCGTATCGGCCTCGTCGGCGTTGTTAGTGATTTCATAACCAGCCTCGGCCAATTGCCCCATCATAACCTCGCTATCCACGAGATTTTTTGGGCATCCGAGACTGACAAATCCAACTTTTTTCATACGGCAAAATGCGCTCAATAAGCAATCTACTAGATTACCATATTTCGGCCGTCTTCAGGGCATGACAAAGAGCGGGAGCCATATGATAATCCACAACACAACGGCTTGCTAATACTATCCTGAGTATCGTGAATCGCTGGATTGCAGGTTGCGTAGCCAAATTTCGATCTCGTCGGCTTCATCCCGCGATAGGTTTTTATCGCCAAAACGCACGCTGTTGTATTTGCCGGTAATCTCGAGGGCCTCAGGTATTCCGGTCTCATTAGCAAACTCGAGCGGAGTCTGAAATGGCTGGCGAGTCAATCCACGATAAGCCAGTATCAACAGCATCCGGTCATAAAACTCAACGATAGACGTGTGACGTTTGTTAGAAAGGCGATCCCAAAGCAATCTCCAAATCTTAAAAAGCTTAACCCTTCTAAACACCCATAAAAGCAGCAAAACTCCTATAACTGCAGCGGCAAGATAGCCAATTGCATAGGCGACAGCGATCAAACTCGCCCGCATTCCCTTATCGCCGCGAACCTCGGCGAGCCATTCCGAAACAACATCGCGGGTCACGCCTAGATATGCTGATATTTTTGATTGATAATCGTTAAAACTATTTCTTACCGATGCAGCCAGCGAACGCTGCTCCTGATTGTCAAATGCAACAAAATACTGTATCCAAATTGTTTCGAGGGCCTCAACATACTTGCTAAAAGTGGCCGCTATACCCGTCAGGGGCGATTCGGCCATCTGGCCCGCAAAGGGTGTAGGATCAAACGAAACCCAGGCATCCTCGCCCGGAAAATAGACCTCGACCCAGGAGTGTGCGTTCCGCTGACGGACCAACGTCACGTCAGCCGTATCGTTGTATTCGCCGCCGTGAAACCCGTTGACGATGCGCGTAGCAACCCCCTGGGTCCGCAGCATTATTGCCATTGCAGTCGCAAAATACTCGCAATGCCCTTCGCGTATATTAAATAGAAAATCAGAAAGAGGCTGGTTGCCACTCGCTTTCTGCTCAAGCGTATAGCCAAAATTACTTTGCAGATAAGCCTCGATCATCCTTGCCTTGTCGTACCTGTTGTTGGCTCCGGCGCTGACCTCCTTAGCAAGCGCGTCAATCTTTTTATCATAGACAGGCGGCAAGGCCCGATAGTTTTGAACATCTCGGCCATACGGCTCATCGTCCGCCCGAAGTCGATCCGCACTCGGCTGGCTGCGATCCGAAAACACCTTGTAACTGATGCGTTCGGACGAACGGTTATGGTAAATCGCCCCGTACGCATCCTTATTCAACATCGAAAAATTGCCCTGCAAACCAACGACACGCGGCAGGGCGAACAGCACCGGCGTATCTAGCGGTTCCAGATAGATCGTCTGAATAAAGAGGCTTTCACGGCTTCCGGCCGCATCGAGCCTGATTAGACCGCTGTCGCCTTTTCGGAATTGTATTTTTGGCTCAGCGTTCGATTTACTCCACGATTGGTTATCAAAGGTGTCGAGCGCGACGCCCCGGAAATAAAGGCCATTCGGACTTCCGGCACCGCCCTCTAATTTAACCCGCATCACAACAGCATCATTCTCTTGTATGCGTCCGATCTGACCTAGTCTGACAACATCAGAAAATCCCGACGAGGTGGAAAGGCCACTCTGATCTCCGCCAAATCCCGCACCACCGACCCGCGGTAGCATAAAAAATAATGGCAAGCCCAAAGCGATGATAAAAAATATCAAGGCAATAGCGGTCGACGGCACTCGCCGCAGCCGCATAACCATGTTTGATTCCGAGATCTCGTCCTTTTTTCTGAAGGTCGTGCCGGCGATCTGGTGCTCGACCGCCCGAGCTGTCTTTCTGATCTCAAAGGCGATGACCGCGCAGACCATGACCAGCAAATACATGAGAAACGAACCCAGATATAACGCACTGATGCTCAGGCCCGCCGCCAGCAGCACCTCAAAAAACGCCATTAAATACAGAAATATCCAGTCACGGTCGCTCTTTTTCTGTAGCAGTTTGACGGCAGTCAGGCACAAGATCATCCGGGCCAAAACGCCCGCCTCCCACGTCTCGCCAGCTGATGGCGGGATAACCTGTAAATACCACGCCCCAAAAAATACGGGCAAAGAGAGAACGATCAACGCTGTCCCGGCCCTTTCCCCGATCTGCCATTTCGACCCCTCGATAAACCATGCGCCGACAAAGACCGCAATAAAAAGCCCGGTCGCAAGAATTCCAAACGTCCCCGAAACCCACAGCGAAAAAAAGCCGCAAAAAACAGCCGCGTAGGAAACAAAGCGAAAAAATTTCTCAAAGTTCATAACTCATCGCTCATCGCTCAATATCTAATTGTATCGCTTTTGCGGTATTAGGTTGCAATAATCTCAATGATGGTCAATTCACTATTCTTCAAAGTGTGGGTTATTTGCTTTCAACTCTTACTTCTTTTGCGTTTTTTTGGGGTGATTTTTTTTGCGCTCTGAAATTTCCCAGAATTCGAAAGGTCAGGGGCATGTTTTAAATTGTGGCACGTGCCACATTTTATGCGAAAGCAATATAAATTCCCTGTAAACACTGGGTATTATTTTGTCACCCGCTGGAGTTACAGACCAAATTACCCTGCGTTTGGTACAGTAAAACACTATTCATATTCATCAAATTACCCCTATTTGGTACAGTTATTTGCCCCGTAGGTGAAAGGTGTTTTTCACCAAAATAACTGTACCAGTCACAATCGCGGCTCGTCACTCTAACCAACGCCAAAAGTTCGCCTGCACGAACCGCCTTGAGTGGCTCCAGTTCAAAAAAAGTCCCAATTACAACTTTCCGGCAAAATGTTGCTCAAAAATATATTTAGACAAGACGCAGAAAAGCCCGCTCCTTTCTGAGCGGGCTTTTTGAATTAAATCCGGCGACTTCCTACTTTCCCACACCTGAAAGATGCAGTATCATCGGCTCAAGCAGGCTTAACTACCGTGTTCGGGATGGGAACGGGTGTGACCCTACCGACAAAATCACCGGAAACAACATTGTTGCTAGATGGGCAATATCGAAGTGCGTCGATAGTTGGACCGTGTTCACATTTGCGTAAGACCACTCATTCACCTGTAGCTTGACGACCAAAACTAATCCTGTGGTGCAGACCGCAAATTCTCAATGCATCAACCGACGTATCCTCCTCAACATCGCTAAACCAACCGAAACACTCTAAGTCAGATCCACCGTTTCGCAAGGCCTAAAATTAATCAGGTAGTGGCACACACCTACTGTTTGTGCACGAACCACAGCTCGAGGTGGAACAACCGAAACCAGGAGAACCCTGACAAGCTTCCACGAAGGACGCCTTGACAAAAGCTACGCGATTGGAGCTAGTACACCGTCTTAGCGGTGTATTGTCCACAGTTAAACTTACTCTTTGAAACCTACCCTCGCCCGAAGCTTTCCCAAAGCTAACATCCTCGACGATGACTCCAATGAGGTAGGTGTCAGAGAGCTGTCCTTTGCTCGTTAATCTACCCGCAAAATCTGAAAAAGCCGTAAGTTGATAATCGAGAAACACCTTCTGCCCAGGCTTAATATTCACTTCAAAAACCGGACTCTTTCCTTCGAAGAGTTGGCTTTCCTGGCCTCCTTTAATCGAAAAAAGTCTCCATGCGAGTCGCAACGAAGTGACAGTTTCAACCCCGCCGTTCCAGACCCCGACCTCTGTAATGGCGAGTCCTTTGGGGGCATCAGTCTTGACGCTATATGCCTCAACCCTATGCTTCGCTACTGAAGCTTCAGGTACGGCAGAAAATCTCCAATCACCTTTCGGCAAGACAACTTGTAAATTACTGTCCTGACCATGAACGTTTATTCCTAGCACCGCGAAAGCAATAGCTAAGAATACAAAAGAACCGCCAATTCTTATCAAGAAATTATTTTTCATGATACTCCTCCTAAATTTTAGTCTGATACCGAGGCATCATTTTATCAAACGCTACTGTTAAAAAGAATACAAATCTGTTTGGTCGTGAAAATAAAAAAGCCCGCTCAAAATGAGCGGGCTTTCTTTGAAGTAGATCCGGCGACTTCCTACTTTCCCACAACTGAAAGCTGCAGTATCATCGGCTCCAGTAAGCTTAACTTCCGTGTTCGGGATGGGAACGGGTGTGACCTTACGGACAAAATGTATTAGGCGATTAACAGGCTGATTCGTTTGCCTAGTCCGTCCTCGAAAATGCGGTATAGCGTTGAGAGTTGGATGTCGCACTTACCGTTTTCGAGCCGTGAGATATAGCTTTTTTTTGTTCCGACTTTGTCTGCAAGCTGCTGTTGAGTCATGTTAGCCGCTAGCCGAGCATCTTTGAGCGTTTCACTAATAACGAAATACTGTGCTTTTTCTTCGAATTCATCACGTTTCTTTTCACCAATTTTTCCATATTGGATTTCTAGGATCTCGTCAAAGCTTTTAGCGTTTCTTATTGCTTCGTTCTTTTTCATTTTGTTTGCCTTTTAAAGTGAAATATTCGTCTTTTAGTTTCTTTGCTAATTCGATTTCTTGTTTAGGTGTCCTTTGAGTTTTCTTCTGAAAAGCATTAAACAGAACCACCAAATTGCCTTTGTCGAAACAGCAAAATATTCGATAAATATCAGTGCCAGCCGCGATTCTGATCTCAAAGAGTCCGTCTGTACCCTCGATGTGTTTAAGGAATTTCTCCGGCACACGCTCGACCGTTTCGACAACGCGAAAAATATATCCGATCTTCTCTCTAACATTGTCATCCACTTTCAGATAAAAGTCCTGAAAGTACTGGCCGTGAAATATGATTTGCCGTTCCCGCCTCAAGGCACAATGATAACTTTAAAGTGAACACTGGGCAAGCGATCTCAAACTTCTAGACGCAGAAAAGCCCGCTCTTTTCTGAGCGGGCTTTTTGAATTAAATCCGGCGACTTCCTACTTTCCCACAACTGAAAGCTGCAGTATCATCGGCTCCAGTAGGCTTAACTTCCGTGTTCGGGATGGGAACGGGTGTGACCCTACCGACAAAATCACCGGAAAAGCGGTGGCAGCGGCAGTTGGCGGTGGGCAGTTTTTTAAAAAATAACTACCGACTGCTACTGCCTGGTGCCAACTAAAAGTTGGCCTGCCTAAACTTTTCAATTCCTGATATCTGATAACTGAATACATTGTAATCCACTACTTTTTATAGTCTTGCGTTGCTTGATTAAATTTGCTAGTCAACAAATTTTATGGTCAAGCCTTGGGACAATTAGTATTGGTCAACTAAATACATTACTGCACTTACATCTCCAACCTATTACGTGGTGGTCTTCCACGAGTCTCACTGGCAATATTAATCTTAGGTCTGGCTTCACGCTTAGATGCATTCAGCGTTTATCCATGCTCGACATAGCTACCGTGCGATACGGCTGGCGCCATAACACGTACAC
>JBBSJK010000064.1:0-19299 GCA_038257355.1 Pyrinomonadales bacterium
AAATTAAATTATCCGGCCATCGCCACATTGATAATCTCGCTCGTTGGTATCCTGTCGCTGCGGTTTTACATTTTTTATATGGTTGTGCTCGCGGTTGTCGGCAGCTTTCTGGTCGGATTATCGAGCACAAAAAGGTCGATCGTCAGAAGTACGATTATTCTCTTTGTCGTCGGCCTCGCCCTCGCCTATCTCGGGGTCGGGCGGATCGCGAGTGTTGAGCTGACGACATTTACCAGGCTTGAACGCATACAGGGTAGCCGCGCCGATCTCGCTCGGGCGGCCAGCTCGGGTTTTGGCGATGATGCGGATGTGTCGACCGCCACAGGAGCTCTCTCGGCGATACCGCTGGGTTTTGCAGTTCTGATGTTTGCACCGTTTCCGTGGCAAGCGACGAATCTGAGACAGGCGATAACGATACCTGAGATTTTGGTTTGGTGGGGAATAATTCCCTTTGTCATTTTGGGCATTGTTTATACTGTCAAGCATCGGTTGCGCAACGCCTTTCCGGTGCTGATATTCAGTTTAATGCTGACCATTGCGTATTCGGTCTTTCAGGGCAATGTTGGTACAGCCTATCGTCAGCGGACGCAGATACAGGTATTTTTGTTCGTCTTGGCAGGCGTCGGCTGGACGGTTTTTAAAGAAGAACGTGAGAATAAACGGCTCCTGCGAATCGGAGCTCAACGTCGTGTCGAGAGTCAGATACGGGCGGGCGCTAGTAGGGGCTAAATAATGTGCGGAATAGCCGGATATATAAATTCCAAGGGCGGTGCGATTGACCGCTCCATTCTGGAAGCGATGAATCAGTCCATCGCCCACCGAGGGCCTGACGAAGACGGCTTTTATATCAATAAAAACGTCGGCCTCGCGATGCGGCGGCTCTCGATCATCGACCTAGCAAGCGGCCAACAGCCGATCTTTAACGAAGACAAAACGAAAGCGATAGTCTTTAACGGCGAGATATATAATTACCAGTCACTACGCAAAGACCTCGACCAGCGTGGTCATAAATTCTATACAAAATCTGACACAGAGGTCGTCCTGCATCTCTTCGACGAATACGGCGTCGACTGTCTGCAGCATTTACGGGGAATGTTTGCACTGGCGATCTGGGATGAGACAGATAAATCGCTCTTTCTCGCCCGCGACCGCGTCGGTAAAAAGCCGATCCTGTATTCACACCAGGCGAACGGCGATCTGATATTTGGCTCAGAGTTTCAGGCTGTTTTGAGGCATCCGTCGGTGTCACGCGAGGTCGATCTCACGGCGATCGACAGCTATATGTCGTACCTCTGCGTTCCGGCACCGATGACGGCCTTTAAGCAGATACGCAAGCTCGAACCCGGTCAATGGCTGCGTTGGAAGGGCGGTGAGATCGAAACGCGGCGATATTGGCAGCCCGATTTCACAAAGAAAATAAAAATCACAGAGGAAGAAGCGATCGAGGAAACAACCCGGATCCTGCGTGAATCGACGCGTTTGCGGATGATCTCAGAGGTACCGCTCGGTGCATTTTTGTCGGGCGGCGTCGATTCGTCCGCGGTGGTTGCTCTGATG
Organism: Pyrinomonadales bacterium; assembly: GCA_038257355.1. Classification (GTDB taxonomy): domain Bacteria; phylum Acidobacteriota; class Blastocatellia; order Pyrinomonadales; family Pyrinomonadaceae; genus OLB17. The sequence goes on from JBBSJK010000064.1 coordinate 1,558, forward strand.
GCTCAGGAGAGCGAGCAGCCGGTTAAAACATTTTCTATCGGTTTCGAGGAACAGGATTTTAGCGAGCTAAAATACGCCAAACGCGTTGCCGACCACGTCGGTGCCGAATATCACGAGTTTATCGTCCGGCCAAATGCCCTCGATGTCATCCCGACGCTTGTTGAGCATTACGGCGAGCCATACGCCGACTCGAGCGCGATACCGACCTATTATGTTGCCAAAGAAACCCGCAAGCACGTCACCGTCGCCCTAAATGGCGATGGCGGCGACGAGAGCTTTGCGGGCTATGAACGCTACACCGCGATGCGTATAGCTGAGGCATACAGCCGCGTTCCGTCGCCACTGAGAAAGATATTTGTCGAGACGCCGGTAAATCTGTTACCGACATCCGAACTGAAACGCAGTCGCTTTCGCGATGCCAAGCGATTCCTGCAAGCCGCCAATCTGCCGCGAACTGAACGCTATTTCCGATGGATGTCCACATTTAACCGAGATGCCAAAACTGAGCTTTACACCTCCGATTTTGCAGCCTCAGTCGCCGGACATAACGCTTCGTCTCTGCTCGAAAACTGGTTTGCCAAGGCAAACGGCACGGGCACGCTCGACGCGACGCTGCTGACCGATCAGATGACCTATCTCCCAAACGATCTGCTCGTCAAGGTCGATATCGCGTCGATGGCAAATTCGCTCGAGGCACGCTCACCGTTTCTCGATCACAACCTGATAGAGTTTGCCGCTTCATTGCCCGAAAACATGAAAATGCGAGGGCTTGAGACGAAATCGCTTTTGAAAAAAGTCGCCGCCCGCCTCGTGCCAAAAGATGTGATCTATCGCCGCAAAATGGGCTTTGGTGTGCCGATAGGGAAATGGTTTCGAGGCGAAATGAAAGATTTTGTGCGGAGCGTCCTGCTTTCCGAAAAATCGCTCAAACGCGGCATCATCAAACCCGACATCCTAGAGAGATATGTTGACGAGCACACGGCCGGGACGCGCGACCACGCATTTCAGCTCTGGTCACTGTTGATGCTCGAACTGTGGTTTCAGCGTTTTATCGATCAGCAGTAAACGTTTGTGTCGCACCCGGCTTTAGGCAGGCTGGCGATTGGTAACAGTTATTTCCGGCTTAAACACCTTTCACCAATCAACGATATAACTGTACCAATCAGGGTAAAATTTAGCTTTGGGAATAAAATTCACAAGACCAATTCCGCTGTTATTTGTCAGAGCAAATGAAACATCTATGTGGTAAATATGCTGTAAAATACTGCATTTTAGACGGGCAACCGTTTAAATTGTGGCACGTGCCACATTTAAAATAGTGTTACTAGAGTCCCGATTTGGTAAAAATCTGGCGCGCAAAAAAAATACACCCTAAAAACTGACAATCTGCCCATCCCGTTTCCTGCCTGATAGTGATAAAATATTAAGTTTGGTAACCGGCAGCGACTTCCCCGCACTGTCGTCAAATCTGCCGCCGTCCGTTTTTAAACAATCGGGGCGCGGCTTATTTGCCGGTTGCCAAGTGAAATTATCTACCATTGCGGGGAGATATTTATGAAAAGGAAATGAGTATTGTGGTTTTTTTTGCGAGCTTTAGGCTCGAGCATCCTTCTTTATGACGAAGTCAGCAATCACAAACGCATTAACGATCGACTTTGAAGATTGGTATCAGGGCATTGAGATTCCGTATTCTGATTGGGACAAGTACGAAGACCGGATCGAGATGGCGGGTGAGAAATTGCTAAAAATACTCGATGAAGGCAATGCAAAAGCGACGTTTTTCATGCTCGGTTATGTCGCAGAAAAGCATCCTGAGATCGTCAAACGGATTGAGGCCGAGGGGCATGAGATCGGGACACACGGGTTTTCGCATACACTGATCTATAACCAGGAGCCGGAGGTTTTTAAGACAGAACTCACGCGGGCGATCAGCTTTTTGGAGGATTTGACTGGTAAGAAGGTACTCGGTCACAGAGCACCGTTTTTCTCAATTACCAAGGATTCGCTGTGGGCATTGGATATTTTGGGTGAGCTTGGAATCAAATATGATTCGAGCATTTTTCCGGTTTTGAATTACCGCTATGGCATCGCGGACGCACCGCGATTTCCTTATAAGATAAAGCGCGGAAAGCACGAGTTTGTTGAGTTTCCTATCTCGACATTGAAATTACCAGGGTTTACGATGCCGATCTCGGGCGGAGCGTATTTTCGGATTTACCCTTATCAGGTGACTAAACAAGCGATAAAATCGGTCAATCGCTCAGGCGAGCCGGTCACGTTTTACCTGCACCCCTGGGAACTCGACCCCGGACATCCGCGGATCGACGTCCCGCGCCGGATCGCTCTGACACACTATTTTAACCTTGGTGCGACCGAACGCCGGCTGCGAAAACTGCTGCGGGATTTTAAGATGGCACCGATGAAAGAGGTATTGGCGATTGATTAGGCAGATTTTGAACGCATATCGCTGGAGAACCCTGAGTTTATTTCTTTATATCTCAGCGATGCTTGCGATCTGTGCGTTAATATAAGCTCTGACTCGCCTTCATTATGACTGATAACCGAATACACACGGTCGAGGAAAAGGTCCGAGATCATTTTGACGAAGATGCCGAGCGTTTCGACGCGATCTATGATGAGAAAAAGGGAGCTTTCGCCCGTTTTGTCGATAATTACTGGCGCGGCGTGGTTCAGAAACGCCTGGAAATCAATGTCGAGAAGCTAAAGCCTTTTGATGGCAAGAAAATACTCGATGTCGGGTGCGGATCGGGGCGATTTTGTATCGCTTTTGCTCAAAACGGAGCGGAAAAGGTGGTCGGCATTGATTTTGCTCAAGCAATGATCGAGATCGCAGATCGCCTAGCAAACGAAGCAGGTGTTGGCGATAGGTGTGAGTTTGTGGTTGGTGGCTTCCCAGATGCGATAGGCATGGACGAGGGGCCGTTTGACGCCTGCACGGGCAACGGATTTTTTGACTATGTCGAGCATCCTGTACCGATCATCACACGGATGCGAGAGCTAACGAAAGGGAAACTAATCCTGAGCTTTCCAAAAGCCGTCGAATGGCGCATCCCTGTCCGTCGTATACGGTTTTGGCTAAAAGGTACGCCGCTGTTTTTATATACAGAAGAGCAAACACACGATATTATGGCCCGTTCGGGCGTGACAGAATACGAATTTATTCACCTTGATCGCGATTATTTGGTGGTTGCTGACGTTTGAATTGATGAAGGTGTGCAAATTTCTAATCAAATAAGAGCGGAGGCCACACAAGCCCATATCGCAAATGCCAAACCTATCCGCGTCCTCCACATCATCACACGTATGATCGTCGGTGGTGCGCAGGAGAATACTTTGCTCTCGGTCGTCGGCCTCGACGCGATGCCCGAATACGAAGTTGATTTTATAAGCGGTATCGATAAGGGCAAAGAGGGTGAACTGCTGTCGCAGGCCCGCGAGACGACAAATCTGATAGTTTTGCCGGAAATGGGCCGCAGTATCAACCCCTTCACCGACCTGATCGCCTTTTGGAAACTTTTTAGATTAATAAAAAATGGCCGATATCATATCGTCCATACCCATTCGTCCAAGGCGGGTGTTTTAGGGCGTCTCGCCGCTTGGCTGGCCGGTACGCCGCTCATTGTCCACACCCTCCATAGTCTAGTTTTTCACGACTACCAGCCGTGGATTATAAATCGTGCCTGGTGGTTAACTAAAAAGATATGCGCACAGGTAACTGATTTTTTTATCAGCGTTTCGAGCGTGATCTCGGAAAAAGCTATCGCCGCCGGTATCGACAAGCCGGAAAAATTTCGGACAGTTTATAGTGGAATGGAGCTTGATTGGTTCCTTAATGCGAAATTTGACGCCGATAAAATCAAAGAGGAGTTTGGCATCCCGCTCGATGCTCCGGTCGTCGGCAAGATCGCCCGGCTCTTTCCGCTCAAAGGTCACGATCAGCTCATGGACGCCGCGCCCGAGATCGTCAAACGCTCGCCAAATGTGCGGTTTTTCCTGATCGGCGACGGTATGCTTCTCGAACATTTACAGAAACGGGCCAAGGAATGCGGGATTCTCGAAAATTTTGTTTTCGCCGGTTTGATCGACCGGACACGCATTCCAGAAATGATCTCCGCAATGGATGTCGTCGTTCACACGTCTCTACGAGAAGGACTCGCACGAGTTTTGCCACAGTCATTGGCGATGGGCAAACCGTGTGTTTCATTCGATATCGACGGTGCACGCGAGGTAGTAATAAACGATCACACCGGGTACTTAGTCGAAGCGTTCGACTCTATCGGACTGGCTGATGGCGTTACCAAACTGCTCGAAGATGAAGAACTCAGAAAGAAATTTGGCGAAAACGGAAAAAGGCATATCGACCCCAATTTTCGTACTGAAAAAATGGTTGCCGATATTTCCGAGGTATATCAAATGCTGCTTATACGTCACGCTGATCGTATCAATGCATTTGACCGAAAGAGGCAAAACAGTTAATTTTCTGCGATAATTGGCTTGAAATTAAGATTTATGCCCGGTTTGGTCTCAAACCCAATATTTGTCGGGGCTGCTGCAGCTCTTCTCTCGGTGATATGTACATTCGTCGTCAGAGGCTTTGCCGTGAGCAACGGGTATGTAGCAAAGCCAAAATCAGACCGTTGGCATAAGCGGCCGACAGCAATGCTGGGCGGTGTCGCTATATTTGTTTCGACGACTGCGATCTATTTTCTGCTCGTTCCTGTAACTACCGAATCGCTGGTTGTGATCGGCGGCAGCGCGTTCCTTTTTCTTGTCGGACTCGTCGACGATTTAATCAGCATACGCCCATATCAGAAACTTATAGGCCAGCTGATCGGGGCCGGTATTTTGGTGCTTTCGGGCCTGAAACTGCCGCTTACCGGGTTTGAGATCATCGACATCTGGATTACTGTTTTCTGGGTGATTGGCATCACAAACGCCATAAACCTACTCGACAATATGGATGGCCTCGCCGCCGGTATTTCGGCGATCGCCGCCTTTTCACTCGCTCTGAATTTTGCGTCGAACGGCCTCACCAACGAACTGCTTCTAGCTAGTGCATTTATCGGGGCTTTGGTAGGGTTTTTGCTATTTAATTTTAATCCGGCGTCCATATTTATGGGCGACTGCGGGTCAATGTTTATCGGTTTTTTGCTGTCGGGGTCAGTACTGCTCAATCAGGTCGGCGGTCGGTCTCGTGGCATTGTGGCTATTTTGGCCGTACCGGTTTTGATTCTTTTTGTGCCTATATTTGACACCACATTTGTCACGGTTTTGCGTAAACTCTGGGGCCGCAAGGCGTCGCAGGGCGGACGCGATCACACCTCGCATCGCCTCGTCGCCTTAGGTTTGTCCGAGCGGACGGCGGTTTTGATGCTTTATGGACTTGCTGTTGTCGCAGGTGGTCTCGCCGTACTAGTGGGTCAGATTGGTCCGATCAGAAGTTTTGCGATAATCGGCGCTTTTACAGTTTTGTTGGTGATCATCGGAGTATATCTCTCGAGGGTGAAGGTTTACGAGGGCGGTGAAGATGAGCAGGCTGTCAAGGAAAATGCAATGTTTGCATTTCTCGTAAATGTCTCACACAAACGTCGAATTTTCGAGGTTTTTCTTGATGCATTCTTAATTACACTCGCATATTACTCGGCATGGGCATTGTTCGACCGCTCGTTTGGGAATTCGAGCAGTTGGCGTCTGTTTCTGGGGACGTTGCCGCTCCTGATCCTGATCAAACTAGGCTCATTCCTCGCGGTCGGTGTTTATCGAGGGCTGTGGCGGTATACGAGCATCGGCGATTTTATTACTTTTACAAAAGGCGTGATGCTTGGTTCTGTTCTGAGTATTATAGCTGTATTGCTTATTTATCGTTTCGAGGGGTTTTCTCGAATTGTCTTTATTCTAGACGGCATTTTGTTGCTTTTTGCCGTGGTTGGCAGCCGGATGGCGTTTCGCGTTATCCGACAGATATTGCCGCTGCCGATTTCCGGTGACGGCCGTAAGGTTCTTATTTACGGTGCTGGCGATGGTGGCGAAATGGTGCTGCGTGAATTAAAAAATAATCCCGAATGGAACTATCAACCTGTCGGGTTTATCGATGACGACCCTATGAAAAAGGATATGGTAATTCATGGTCTCAAGGTTTTTGACGGTAACGGAACGGTAGACGATCTGTGCAGAGACAAGGAAATCGCTGAAATACTTATTTCGATCCGCAATATGCCGGTCGAAAAATTAAAGAACATCCGCGAAATCTGCCGCGATACAAACGTCACGCTAAAACGTGCGCAGATAAAAATTGAGCCGGTTGATTTGATCTAATAGGAACGTATTTTGTCATTAAAGCTAGTCAAACTCGATCCAAAGCTGGCCCGTATGTTCCTCATCGCGGCGGCGATTTTGTGTATCGCCGCGACATGGTTTTTTATGCGTTGGAATTTTGCTAACGCTATTGCATCTCGTCTCGATCTAAAACGGCCAGAGTCAAAACAGGTTGTCGACTGGCTTATCGGTCTCGGACCTTCGGACCCACAGACCCATTATGCTGCCGCTTCGCTATATGAAAAAACATTCGACCCCGGTGATTTATCCAGATCGCTGAGTGAATACGAACTCGCCGCGGCTCTTTCACCAAACAACTACCTGATGTGGATCAATCTCGGCAAGGCGCGCAATCTGAGTGGCGATGCCGAAGGTTCTGCGATGGCATACAAGCGTGCCTTAGACCTCGCACCAAACTACGCCGTAGTCCAATGGGCATACGGCAACCTTTTGATCCGTCAAGGGGAAACGAGCGAGGGATTTAAACTTGTTTCTAAAGCTGCTGCTTCAAACCCTGATTACGCACGAAATGCCGTAACTACCGCATTACAAATATTTGACAGCGACATAGCTCAGGTTCGTCTTGCTTTAGGTGAAGGTGAAACTACGAATGCCGCACTTGCGGCCACACTCGCCAGCCAGGAGCGATTTGACGAGGCAGTCGATTCGTGGTCAAAGCTGCCCGCAGATGGCAAGATCATTAAATATAAACAGCTCGGCGAAACGCTTGCCGGACAGCTTATGGATGCTAAGAAATTTCAGCTTGCAGCCATTGTGATTTCTGATCTCCAAGTTAATAACGCAGAGAAACCGGTCATTGGACAGGTCGCAAACGGCGGTTTTGAGCAAGGCATAAAGCTCAGAGGTGCAGGGGTTTTCGATTGGCAGATAGCCGAGGGAGTTGAGCCACAGATCGGGCTGAGCAACGCTCAAAAACGTTCGGGGGAATACGGTTTGCTTATTGTATTTAACTCTTTTGAGACCTCAGCGTTTCGGACGATTTCCCAGACAGTTGCGGTCGTGCCGGGTACTGAGTATGAGTTTGAAGGGTTTTACCGCTCCGATCTAAAAACAACCGCCTCAATGAAAATAGAGATTGCCGATGCCGCGACGGCGGGCACAATCGCGAGTACGCCACCTCTGCCTTTGGCGGGCGATTGGACGACGATGAAAGTAAGGTTTACCGTTCCGCTCGGCGGTGACGGCATAATTATCCGTCTCGCCCGGGAGGGCTGCGCCGGACCGGCGTGCCGTATAACCGGCCGGCTGTCATTTGACGATTTCTCGATATACAATTTTAAATGAGTGATTCAAATAAAATAGAGAGAAAATTATTCGGTGCCGAAGATGTCGTAATCGGCGACGAATCATCGTACATAAGTAAAATTATCTTTTTTTTGCTGTGTTTCGTTCCATTGTTTTCGACGCTCCTTTTTGGCGCGGTCGATAACACAACCTGGGTTTTTATTTCCATATTTTGGGCCCTTATCGTTTTGCTTTGGTTAGCGGAAGCATGGAAGTCGAACGGATTGTTACTCAGTTGGAATGCTCTACAAATACCTCTCGCCGGATTTATTATAATCGGCCTGATACAGTTGCTCCCGCTCGGCGGCTCTGTCGAAAGAGTGGGCATTTCAGTGTCGCAAACATTGTCGGTTGACCCGTATTCGACACGGTTCTTTGTTATTAAGATAATCGTTTATACCGTTTTTTTTGGCGCCTGTCTGGCTTTCATTAATAATGAAAAACGGCTTAAGAAGACAGTTTTTTTGATCGTAATTTTCGGTTCCTTAATGGCCTTTTTTGGTATATTGCAGCGGCTCGCCAATCCAGATGGTATCTATGGCATTCGTGAAACGGTTGGGGCGATACCGTTTGGGCCTTTTGTTAATCAGCATCATTTTGCGACTTTTATGCAAATGACCGGCGGCCTTACACTTGGTCTGCTACTTGGCAAAAAGACGTCGAAGGAAAGAAAGATATTGCTTTCAACAGCGGTTGTAGTAATGGGTGTTGCGACTGTATTAACTAGTTCGCGAGGTGGGCTGCTCGGGTTTATCGGGGTATTGACTTTTGTGACACTGCTTCATTTCCTGTCTGGAAGATGGGCGGGTGAGAGTCGTTCGAGATCGGAATCATACGGTGGTATTCAGCGCAATGTCGCTTTGGCAGCCAGCGGAATTGCTTTAATCGTCGTAATATTTGGCCTGGTTCTGTTGATCGGTGGTAATGACTCACTGTTGCGCGGAATCGGGGCCGCCAACCCCGACTCAGACATCTCCAGCGGGAGGTTGCATTTCTGGCCCATTGCTATAAGCATTTTTCTGGAACACCCTATCCTTGGTGCCGGCTTCGAAGCCTTTGGTGTTGCCTTTACAAAACACGACACTTGGAGTGGTCAGTTTCGAGTCGAACAGGCTCACAATGAGTATCTGCAAACACTTGCGGATGCCGGAATAACCGGATTTATCTGTTTAGCGGGGTTTATCTATCTTCTCTTTAAGAAAGGACTGAGAACTATCGTAGATGCCGTGGGTTTTAGGCGTGAAGCTGCTATCGGAGCACTAGCCGGCTGTTTTGGGGTTCTTGTTCACAGCTTTTTTGATTTCCCTCTGCGCACGCCTTCGAACGCATTTTTCTTTTTGCTGCTCTGCACAATAGCAACAGTTTCAGTCGGGATAAAGGAAACTGCCTACCGACGGCGGCACCGATCTACTGGACCCTGACTACGATTTCCTTCTTGCCGCATGGAGCTTCAAATCTTACTTGAAAAACACCGGGTTTCGAACTTGTTGAACGCAAAACAAATAGAGCGGCCCAATTAACACCCGGGATCGCCTCGCGTCGCACGCTCACATCCTCTGGGTTTGTCGAGACGGCCGTCAATACCTCAACATCTCCATCGTCTACACGTCGCACTACAACAGCCCGTTCGTTGCCGCTGGTTTGAAGCGTGATTCTATCTTGATCCATTGTCAGGCTGCACGGTTTTATCTCTGCGGCTTCAGAAGTCGTGGATGGCTTGGTTTCAGCAATGGTTGATTCGATTGCAGGCCTTGGGATCGGCGTCATCGCTTCAACTGATGTATCCTCGGCCGGTGTTGGCGAAGGTGCAGTTTTAGGTCTGATGATTGCAGGCGGCGGTATCGTGATAACAACTGGCGGAAAAAGCCCATTCGTATTATCGACGAGTTTTGCAGAAAGAGTTTCTTTTGCCAGAGGTGATTTTAAAACTACAGGTGTCGGCTGTGGGGAGGTTTCAGTCACAGCCGCCATCGTTTCTTCAGGAATTGGAGTGGGCGACGGTTCAGGGAGAGGTGTCGGTGACGGTTCCACCTTCGGCTCGTCAACAATGATTTTTGGCGTCTCGAACGGAACGGCAATAGGCATCGGCTCGGGAGTTATGGATGGTTTTGTTTCGGCCGGCGAGGGAGTTGGTTTTGGCTCGCCTGGCGGGATCGTTACGATCTCGTCAGGAGTCGGCTTTATGCTTGGCTTTAGCTCGGGGACAGCGATGGGAATCGGCGGCGGTGTCGGCTCGATTCGCTGCGAAACGGTCTCGGCCGCTACTGCAGGTGTCGGGTTAGGGCCGATGCGGTTTTCGAGCCCCATAGTGTGTCCGTTGATTCGTTTATACAGGGTCTCGATGGCGTTATATCGCAAAGGATCAGGCTTACTCTTATAGCTCCTAATATATATTTCAATCGCTTCAGCATTCTTGCCATCTAGGACGAGAGCCGTACCTAAACGCCATGTACTCGAATGCCACCAGGCGCTATCCGCGGGCAATACGCTCACAGCCCGCTTAAGATGTATTGTTGCCTGGGCCGGATCGTCCATTTGATAATGAGCCCAGCCATTAATTTCTTCGACCCGTCCGCGTAGGATCGTTGAGAGTGTAGGGCGAGCCACGACAGGAACGCTGATATACTCGCCTCGAGCAGCCGCTATGGACCGGCTTTCGTAGAGCTCGCTCGCCATTACCGAGGCAGTAGGATCGGAGACTTCCAACCCAGCGTCCAAGTATGCCGGAACTGCTTTTGTGAGTTCGACCACCTTTGGCAAGGCAATTTTTTTGTCTAAAAGCTGTGTACTCGCGAATATCAGCCGATGTACCTTCATTTTGTCATCGCCGCGAACAAAATCGTCTACGGCTTTGGCTGCGACCTCCGGATTTGGAGTGCTTTTATCGAGTTCCAATTTCAGTTCGAGCAAAGCGATCATCCTAGCCGAATTTTCGGGGTTGTCGGCAGCGGTCGGTGCAAATATACTTGCACGGCGCTCAAATCCTACTAATTCAGTAAAATCATTTGAACCCCGCGATATACGGCCGCCCAGTTTGGTAGTTACGACGCCGTCTTTTACCGAGAAACTTTTAGCCAATTCCTCTGCCGCCTCGCGGTAAAATCCAGCTGCCGCACGTGCTGAAGCGATCTCATATTCAAGGGTCGGGAAATTGCCATAACGCCGGGCAGTAAGTAAAGCTTTTTCGGCGGAGGTTGGATTTTTTTGAGCCATGTATCCGCGGGCCAGAGCGATATGAGACCAAATAAACCGTGGATCGCTGGCAACGGCCTTTTGTGCGAGGTCGACAGCCTTATCACCTTCGTTGTTGGCTGCGTACCAATAGGCGGCACTGGCAAGGAGAATCACATTTCCGGAATTTTCTTCAAGTGCTCTTGCTAATTCGACCTCGGCATCGGTCCTATTCCCAGCATCGAATAGTGCCATCACCAAACCAGTGCGAGCCGGTAGATCGGCCTCGTCCTTTGCGAGAATTTCCCGATACAGGGCAACCGCATCATCCGATCTGCCGAGCGATCGTTTCATCTCGGCAAGACCGCGTCGGGCTGCAAGTGAATCCGGTTCAAGCTCTAAAGCCTTGGAATAAGCAGCGGCGGATTCGTCTAGCAGAAAATCAATGCGATTTGCGAGGCCAAGCGTCTGATAAGCAGCGGACGAGGCGGGGTCAAGTATGATCGCTTTTTCAGCGACGCGTTTTGCCTCCGAACCATTTTCGACGCTCATATAAAACCCTGCAATATTTAAAAGTTGAGACACGCTCGTGTTGCTCTTTACCTCGATTTCTTTAGCAAGTTCGAAGGCCTCGCCACGATATCCGCGAAAATAAAGATTTGCCGGAAATTTGGCAAGCGTGTCAGTGAATAGCTGATCAGGGACAGGTTTAGGAGCGTCTCCAATGGCTGCTTTGTAAAATTTCACGGCTCCGGGAATATCGCTTTCGGTCAGTCTGTCGTTTCCCATTTGAGCCTCGACCGTGACGATCAATGCGGAAGCCTCGGCCGCGCGTTTTGAATCAGGAAACGTCTTAATAAACTTTTTTAACGCAACGATGCGCTCAGTTCCTACAACGACCGCCATCGCCTTTTCAAATTCGGCATCTTCATCATTTTGTTTTGATGGGTCGGGGGTAGGTTTACCTTTTGAGATCGCTGTTTTGGGCTTTGCGGTTGCTGTCTTTCCCTTGCTTATTTTGGGATTAGGAGCAGCTGGATTATTTTTTGAAGCGACTTTTTTATTTGTAGTTGCGGTCTTTGATTTTGATGGGACAGGCTTAGCTTTCGTGGCGACTTTTTTATTCTTTGTGTCAGAGGGGGTGCCTTTTTTAGCAACCGGCTTGGCTTTTGAGACCGCAGTTTTAGGTTTTGTCGTTTGGGAAATAACGGTAAAGACGAACAGAGCAGATAGTATAATTGTAGCCAAAAATTTCATAAAACTTTGGTAAAAAAGCGTCACCGATGTCAAAATAATATCACGAAATTGCCTTTTCGCACCGACCGCTCTATTCTCGCCATATGACTGAACTCGATCAGGCTTGGTCCAAAATGCTCGACGATGCCGTCCTCAAAGCCGGAAATTCCGGCCGTCAAGACGTTTTGGATTTCCTGCGCCTCAGATCTGCTAACGACAATATTCGCAAAATCGGCGTCGGTTGGCTCTTTGATACAATGATCGAGATCGCCGGCCAAGCCGTTCGCTATAATCATCAAATAACCATCGAGCGCGAAGATCCGCACAATTTTGCCCGAGGTTCATCCAACATGGTCGGCTCATGCCTGCAATTGCGTCAAGGAGTAAGATGTCTGACAATCGAAGCGGGTTGGGCGCGAACACCATCAGATGGAATTATGCAAAAGGGATCTCTTGCCTTTGCTCGAATCTCACATTTTGGAATGCCGAAATATGGCGCAGAATTTCGCCTCGCCCACTCCGAATCATTGCCGCACTGGCTCGCCGAGGACGACTCAGTTATTGACAGCAGCGATATCCGACAACATTTTGATCTGTTTATAGGTTCGTAACACGTCCCTTTGTCATACGCTAAAAATGCGGTAATATTGTAAGTTAGTTTTGGAATACGGGAGTACAGCATAAGTGATAGCAGAACTTGATAAATTAATAGAATTACAAAAGACCGATACCAATCTCAGAAAGTTAAAACGGTCATTAGAGAAGTCAGTAGAAGGGCGTGCGGCAATCGAACTAGAGTTTGAACAGCACGCCTTTTCTATTCGCGAGATACAGAATAAACTCGAAACGCTTAATACCAAGCGGGCCGATCTGGAAAAGCAGATCGCCGAGAATAAAACCTATCTCGAACGGGCCGATCGCAACCTCAAACACGCTCAAAACCAGAAAGAATACGAGACCGCGATGCGCGAGACCGACGCCCTGCAAAAACAGATTTCGACTTATGAGACGCAAATCGTTGAAATTTTAGAAGAGGTCGAAGGAGTTGAAAAGGAATTAGAGGAGCGATCTGAAGAGATCAGCACACTCGATGGCAAACGCGATTCCGCATTGGCTGAATATGACGCTGCACTTGTAAAAGACCGCAAGGAATTCGATGCCGAGACCAAACACCGCCAAACTGCTTTCGCAACGCTGCCGGGGCGTCTCGCTTCGATCTATGACCGGCTCGCACAGCGTAGCCGTGACGGCATCGCTGTCGCCGAGGTCGTCAACGGCTCATGCAGCGCATGCTATATGCAGCTTCGGCCCCAGGTCCAGTTAAATGTAAAAAAAGGTGACGAGATCATCACATGTGAAAGCTGCACGCGAATAATGTACATCGCCCCACGCGAGGCAGAAGCAACCGCCTAGGTGAATGTAGATTTACGGGTATGCAATTAGCCTAGTACCTTTCCTCCCCTTCAATTTCCCTAGGTCGATCGACGGGCAGGCGTCCCACACACATGTATTCGAAGCGACGTACTTCGCCCACGGTCATCCCCGTTCGGCCAGAAGTCTCGAATGCGTCGGCCAATACGTTTCCCAGCCGTCAAAGCTTTTTCGCCCTAACAGCAGATCTACGGGCTTGGCCAGCCGCGCTTGTACCACGGCCCACGTCACTTCGTCCGTAAGGCAGTGGATGCGTGGGTTTTCTTGGCTAGAGAGGTGTGGCAGGAACTTACACCGTGCGCGGACGAACTCCAGTGTAGATGTTTTCGCGATCCGCTGGACTAGTTCTTCCACGGCACAATACTGGTCTGAACACCGTCCATCTCAGTCTCAACACCGGTCAGCAATGTGGTCATCGAGCCAACCGTGAGATTCACGTTCGAAGGCTTATAATCGCCCCCAAATCCCGTACAAGCCGCGATCATCTTCTGCCAGTTTTCAACGTTCTTTGCATGTCCAGTCTCAGCCATAGCAATTTACTCCTTTTGCGTCATTTTCAGACAACAAAAAAAGCTATAAGCGGCTGTCCGAAAGTAGGGTTAGTTGATTTATAAGAACAATAGAATTTTCGAATGTTTTGACGCAACTGTCAAGCAATGCGGTCAATTACGACGCTTGCTTGCTAAGTGCCGAGGCCGCATTTAGAATTGATTAATCTTTCCTTAATCTTGGGTCTAAGAAAGAGCAAAAGCTATGCCTATTCAAAATGCCGCCATTGGTTCGGCTACAGAGAGATTGTTCAAAAACACTATCAGAAATCATCCCGACGTTTTAACAGCCATAAGAGAGCATTTCAACATTGATGGTAATTTCGCGCGAGCCTTTAAAACAGGGACTGATGCGGGAAAGTCAGACGTAATCGTCGCCTTCGACAACCAGCGAAGGATCAGCGCAAACGTAAAAGCATTTGCCGCAGGATTTAATCAACTAACTCGCACGACGATTGGATCGTTTTGTGACCAGTTTGGTTTGGGTAACTTGAGACCGACCTTAGAGGCCGGTGCAATTCGCAAAGCCGGAAAGACCGGACGATTCATTAACGAGGTAGATGAAGCAGCCGTCTTGGCAGCTATCGGCCCACTAGCCCAACGTATCGTTCACTATGCTTTATCCAATCTTGAGAACCCCGAGCTGCTAGTTCTGCATGATCGTGGAGCGAATCGCATGCATCTGTATGACATGGCCGCTGTGTTAAGGAACCTTGGGTACGCGACGACGATATCTGCCCGTGGCACAATTAAGATTGGAGATTATGTAACGATTCAGCGAAAAGGCGGAAATGGGGTGAAATTCAATCATATAGCCAAGACGTCACTCTTGCATCCTGGAAACAATTTACAGGTAAAGATGAAAGTTAAGACCTTTGTGCAGAACTTCGCTCCCATTATCAGCTATACACCGTAGAGGGTTGTCGATAGCGCGAATGCCCAATATAATTTAGAGAGACACATGGAATTTGGAGAGATTTACCAAGAAAACTGTATCGCCACGATGAATCGGATGCCTGACGATTTCATTGATATGACGATTACAAGCCCGCCTTATGATGATCTGCGTGATT
Source organism: Pyrinomonadales bacterium (assembly GCA_038257355.1). Taxonomy (GTDB): domain Bacteria; phylum Acidobacteriota; class Blastocatellia; order Pyrinomonadales; family Pyrinomonadaceae; genus OLB17. Next base: position 16,658 of record JBBSJK010000064.1, read on the forward strand.
ATAACGGCTATCACTTTCCGGTCGAAGATATTGCGAAATCGTTGTTTCAGAAGACAAAACCCGGTGGCGTTGTTATCTGGGTCGTCGGTGACAGAACTTTGAATGGCAATGAAACGCTTACGAGTTTTCGTCATGCTCTTACATTTCAGGATGTCGGATTTCGTGTTCACGACACAATGATTTACGTCAAAAACAATCCAATTCCGAGTGATTGCGGGAAACGCTACCGACAAGCATTCGAGTATATGTTCTGTTTCAGTAAAGGAAAGCCAAAAACATTTAATCCAATTACCGAACCAACTAAATCGGCGGGACAAAAAATCACTGCTTTTCGTATAACTGGTAAAGGGAGAGGTAATGTTCCAAACGAAGATATCGGTCGTGAAATCAAAGGCGAGCGGAAAGTAACTAATATCTTTGGCTATAATGTCGGAACATCTAGCTCGAAAGACAAGATCGCATTTCAACATCCTGCGATTTTTCCCGAACGATTAGTCTCGGATCAAATTGTTACCTGGACAGACGAGGGCGATGTGGTTTATGACTGTTTCATGGGAAGCGGCACAACGGCAAAAGTTGCCCAACTTCTGCATCGTAAATGGCTTGGTTCCGAGATTTCAGAAGAGTACGTGAAGATCGCGAAAGAGCGATTGGTTCCTTATACGAATCGACATGATTTTGCCGCGCACCGCTAGCTGCGGCTTAAGCAGTCTATCTCAGCCATTCACGTTCATTTCGCCAACAAACGGTGACGTTTGCCCTCTCCAAAGCCGTTCCCAGAATCTATAGTTAAATTGACTCTTATCAGCCATGTTTTGATTGAGAGTTGCTCCTTGCCAATCCATTGTCGCAAACAGATGCAATTCCTCGCCTGTGCGAGTAATCGCAACGAATAAGAGACGGCGTTCCGCTTCGATTGACTCGAAACCGGTGGCTTCGTTCGGAAGAATTCCGGCCACCAGCCCGTTTATAATCACGTGATCCGCTTGAAGCCCCTTCGATTTGTGGATCGACATTAGGTTAATCTTTCCCTTTTGAAAGTCTTTATTTAACAAGCATGCTTTAGCCAATCTGCCCAGAGTATTTTTCGGATTGTTTAGATCAATGTGTTCCTTCAGTTCCTCAAATTCTGGATGGTTCGCAAAGAATTCGTTTATTTCGGGAGCGTTGAGCAAATAGCCCACAAAGGGTTCAGGCAAATACTTTTTTGATTGAATCTTTTGAATTAGAGCATCTTCGTCAAATCCTGTTTTAAGACCCGCTTCGATGGCCGGTAGCGCCTTGGCTTTGGTCAAACACCCGTTAGCTTTAAGTAGAAAAATTAGAAAGGGCATTCTGGAACGGCCATAAATCGCATTTAGCCACCAGATTCGCTTATAGAGTTCTATATCGAGATCTTCGAACCAACAATCCACATATTCGATCTTTTCGTTTTCAAGGAGTTGTCTTAATCCGTCTACAATTACCTTCCATCTACTCAAGACGAGAATGCTGGATTCTGGATTGTTGGCTTTGATTGTCTTAATTGCCGTAAGAATGGCGGCGTCTGAATCTGTCAAATAGCGCAGCTGATTGAACGAAACTTTTCCTTCCTTGCCCGTCTTGTTCCAGGTCTTTTGAACACGTTGCTGGTTCCTTGTAATTAGTTCAGTAGCGTGGTCGACAATACAGTCGGGACATCGGTAACAATTATTTTCGTGCTCTATCTTGCTAACGCCGGGATCATTAAAGATACCAATTATCCCATCGGGCTTAGCATCTTTGAAACCGTAAATCGACTGGTCGTCATCCCCCAAGATAATCGTCTCGGAGGCAATTTTTGCAATTTCCAACACCAGCAGTTGTTCGTCCGGATTGAAATCTTGGAATTCGTCAACTAACAATAGATCAACCTCGCCTAATGTGTCCTTAACATATTTGGGATTTGTACGGATGAAGCCGAGACAACTAGATATCATTGCATCAAATGTTATGCAATGAAGTATCGAGTATATGGTGTCGAGATTGAGATTAAGTTTCTGAGACAACGCCGACAAGTAGTCGCTCTCCAGTTGCGAAAGAATATGGTAATCCTTCAAATGATTGAGCTTTAACGCAAACTTATGAAGAGTTGCACATTCAACATTTCCGTACTTCGGATCGGTAAAACTTGTGGTTAAGTCATTCACTGTGAAGTTTGTGAATGACAGGACAATGATGCGCTTAGCGGCGCCAAACTCGTCGTCGATGATACCTTGAATTTTCGTGGTTTTTCCCGTACCGGGACCTGCAAGCAGAATTCGCATATTAATCTTTACCCTGAACGTAGCACCCACACTTCACTCAACGCAAAGCTGGACGACAAACCTACACTGCCGCGTCATTCTGATTCTCAAACCCAAACGCAACCGCCGCTTTGAGTACATCGGTGTTTATATCTTTTAGAGTTTTGAACCTGATGCAATACCCGGTCACGCCCCCGAGGTCTTTGCCTTAGGTTTCGGCCAAGTATTTCTTGTCTTCGATACCGAGGGTATAGACAGAGATCCGGTTTTGTTTGCGAACATAAACGCCCTCGTCTCCAACCCCGCCTCTTTAGCTGGTTGGAAGTTTTGTTTTTCGTGTAAGGCCGGACGCGCGGCCGATTTGCGGACGAAGCCCAT
>JBBSJK010000065.1:0-19246 GCA_038257355.1 Pyrinomonadales bacterium
AAAAAAGTACGATGTCGCCCTTTTCGATCGCGGCGATGCCCTGCCGTTTCATCGCACCTTCGATCTCGGCCCGATTAAAGGCGATGCCTTCCTTGACCATCTCGGTCCCGAAAAAGGCCGCCATGTCCAGTAAAACCGCACGCGTGGCAATAGCCGGAATATTCTCGATGCCTAGTTTTTTTAACCCGTCAACCTGGGCGAAGTCTTTACCTCGGTTGCAATTGAAATAAAGGTCGTCAATGCCGGCATGCCCGAAACCGTCGATCTGTGACCCGATGCCAACCCAGCCCGTGATCATGTCATCGTTGTGGGTGATCTTGTTCGGGCCGAAGCTCGCTCCGCCTGCTTGCCCGGGCTGCGCGACCGTGATGCCGAACGTGCGTGTGCCATAGGCGGGCGTGTTCTTATTGGTCTCGATGCCGAGGCGATAAGATTTGCCCTTTGTAACAAGTTTTGTCGCGGCAAGTGTTTTTTCCGGCGTTATATAGTTTAGGTTGCCGATCTGGTCATCCGGCCCGAACCTCGACGCGGTCGGGCAAGGTTTTTGCTGGGCCTGGATAGCGATGCCTTGCAGAACCAGAAGCAGCGCCCAACACATGATCAGGCTTGTTGTAGATAGGGCGGGCATTGTCATTGTTTGTCCTCTTCTAACCTTCGGGATGCAGATAAAAGACTTTATTCATGATCTTCCACTCGCCATCGATCTTGAGCAGGGTAAAAAAATCGGTGAACCGATGTCCGGTCCAATTGTCGAGTTCCAATCGAACAGTCGCGACTGTGCCCTCGATATCTATCGCGGCGATCCGGCCGGCTAGATCGGCTGCAGGGCCGTTTTCGTCGTTCCAGTCAAATAATCCCTGGATCGGCCCGGCAAAAAGGTCAGGGCCTATGTAGCCAAAGATGGTTGCATCCTTATGAAACGCGGGAGCCATATCGGCTCCTCGTCCGGATTTTCCGCCATCTATATATTGCTGCACGGTATTCGTGATCGCCTGTTCGTCACTGATCTGAACTGCTGTGTTGCTCACAATGCTCTCCTCCTAGAAAGTGGTTTATCTCGTTAAATTAAGTTTTACTGAAACTACATCAATTTAGGTTCGAGCGCAACTAGATTTGGAACTCGGCAATAACCGGCGCGTGGTCGCTGGGTTTCTCCAGACCGCGAGGCTCCTTGTCGATCCAGCAATCCGTGCAAAGTTCCGCGAGTGGCGGCGAGGTCCAGATGTGATCGATGCGCAGGCCGCGGTCCTTTTCGAAGTCGTGCCTAAAATTGCTCCACCACGAATACTCGCGTTCCCCCCCGTTTATCTGCCGAAACACATCGACGAAGCCCCACTTTTTCAAATCTTGTATCGAATCACGCTCCGGCTTTGAGAAATGCATCTTGTTGTTAAGCAATAGCGGATTCCACACGTCCATTTCGTGCGGTGCAACATTCAGATCGCCGCATAGCAACACCTTGTCGTCCGTCTTGAGATTAGCATCGCAATAGTGCCGCAACCGGGCGATCCAATCAAGTTTAAACTCGAATTTCTCGGACAGAAAGTTTGTACCGTGCGGCACGTAAACGTTTATCACCCGAATCACACCGACGGTTGCCGCAATAAGGCGCTTTGGCGCCTCCGCCGCATCCAGCGGGAAATTCAACTGCACATCCGCCAGCGGGAGCTTTGAAACGATTGCGACGCCGTTATAGGATTTTTCTCCAAGGAAGGCGGCGTACGGAAAGCCCGCAGCTAGAAACGCTTTTTTTGGGAATTTTGGATCGACGCATTTGGTTTCTTGCAGACAGAGTACGTCAGGTTGGTTTAACAGGCACCAGTCAAGAACCTGATCCAGTCGGGTGTTCACCGAGTTAATATTCCATGTGGCGATTTTCACTTGGCAAACTCAGCCACAACGGGCGTGTGATCCGACGGGCGTTCACCGCCTCGCGGAGCCTTATCGATCCAACACCCAACGCATTTATCGGCCAGTGGCGGCGATGTCCAGATATGATCAATCCGAAGGCCATGATTTTTCTGCCAGGAACCAGCACGGAAGTCCCACCATGAGAATTCCTGAACGTCGCCGTTCATCTGGCGAAAGGAGTCGACAAAACCCCATTGTTTGACGTTGTGCATCGCCGCCCGTTCGGGTTTTGAGAAATGTAGTTTCCCCTGCATTGACGGGACGCTCCACACGTCGAGTTCGTCGATGGCGACGTTAAAATCACCGCAAAGTAAAACGTTTTGATTGAGAACGCAATCGTCATCAAACATTTTTCGCAATCGCTGCAGCCAATCGAGCTTAAACGCAAATTTGTCGCTCCACAGCTCGGTGCCGTTTGGTATGTAGGTGTTGACGATACGGACGCCATTGATAGTTGCCGCGATCAGGCGTTTTGGCGATTCGCCATCGTCCTCGGGAAAGCCTTTTTGGACATCAATGATTTCGCATTTAGAGAGAATAGCGACGCCGTTATACGATTTTTCACCAAAGAATGCGACCTGATAGCCCGCGTCATTTATCGCCTGAAACGGGAAACCATCGTCTACGCATTTTGTCTCCTGCAGGCAAAGAACATCGGTACCCGTCTTAGCGAGCCACGCAAGCATCTGCTCTAAACGGACGTTGATTGAATTTACATTCCAGGTTGCGATTTTCATCAATACTTATTTATATTTTCTGGTCATTACCGCCTACATATCAAACTGTAAATCCGCTAACGCTGAGAGTTCTGACCAGAGTTTCTCTCCCAAAAAACGCTATCGGAAAAACCCTGGATCGAATTTTCGGTGTCGGCCATCTCGATCCGTTTTTGCGCGAGCAGGCAGTATTGCTCGTCAGTTTCAATTGCCACAAAGTCCCTACCCAGCTTTTTTGCAGTGACGGCGGTCGTACCCGAACCGGCAAAGGGATCGAGGATTAGGTCGCCGGCGTTTGTGCTGGCGAGGATGATCTTGGCGAGGAGCTTTTCAGGCTTTTGCGTTGGATGATCGGTGTTCTCGGGCATCGACCAAAATGGAACGCTGATGTCGGTCCAGATGTTTGACGGATGCGTGTCGCGAAAGTTGCCGTCTGTTTCGGCCTTCCAATCCTTTGGTACGCCGTTTTTCTTATACGGGGCCAAAACCTTTCGCCGTATCTTTACCGCATCGAGATTAAATGTAAATTTGTCTGATACCGTAAAATACCAGATGTCCTCGGCCGTATTCTTCCAATTTGCCTTGGCTCCGCGGCCCTTCTCTCTTTCCCAAGTAATGCGGTTCTGCAGCTTAAAATACCTCGACCCCACCCGCTGTATAGCCGCGCTCGAACGCCAGTCACCGCAGATGTAAACAGAAGCAGTGGGCTTCAACAACGGCACACAAAGCGACAGCCACGACTCAAGCCACGACTCATATTCGTCGGATGTCCGTTCATAAAATGTCTCTTTTCCAAAGGCTTTGGTCAGATTGTACGGCGGATCGGCAAATAAAAGGTCATAGTTCACTTTTGGCAACTCTGCGAGAATGGAAAATGAATTTCCGTAAACGATCTGGTTGCGAAGTTGTACAGAATTAGATATATTTTCGCCGAAAAACAAGCGGGATCGTAGCCTGTCAGATTCGTCAGACAGTAGCTCAATCGTGCGGTTTTGAGGTGCGCGGAGCTTTGCGGGTTTAGTAGAGGAGCGCATAATTGCTAACATAACTTTATCACACCAAAAATATCTGAATCATGAGGTGAGATCAATGCGAGCGTCGTTAATATCAAAGCTTTCTCTCGCCTTAATACTCTTTTTTTGACACTGACTGCCGTAGCCCAGATATCTCCGGCCGACAAAACAAAAGGAAGATTAGTTGATGCATTTCTAAAGGTAGATTTGGGTTTGGTATGACTCCATTAAAGGCCGTAAAAGAGTCGGGCACCAAGGTCTTATCCCGGGCTTTTCCGCCCGCGTATCAACGATTTGCGGACGGAAATAATTCATTTGTCCTTTTAACTAATGCGGACCAGCCGCGAGACTCGGTGGTGAAAACCTTGTCAAACGAAATCGCATTGATCTATCTCATAAATTGAACATCAGACCGCTCCTTGACCCTAAAAATGCTCGCGTGATACTCTTATATCTTTTGAGAATCAGGGCGGATTGCCTTGTTCGAAACCGTAGTAGCGGACAATTAGATTATGTATTTGCTGGCGTTTGCCGAGACAATTCAGCTTTTTCCGGACGGCACTTTATTTATTCATGTAGGTTTGATCCTGGTGATGATTTGGGTTTTAAACCGAACTCTGTATCGGCCGGTCAACCGCATTTTGGATGCTCGCGAGAGAAACAAGGGCGGACGGTCGAGCGATGCAGCGGACATTCTGAAAGATGTCAGTCAAAAAGAAGCCCGCTATGCAAAGGAACTGCTCGATACGCGTTCGCAAGGTTATGAGTTGACTGAGAAAGGGCAGAGAGCGGCGGCCGAGGCCCGTGACATCCAGCTACGTGAGGCAAAAGCCGAGATTGCCGTGAAATTCAGCAAGGGCAAGGCCGTGATTGAAAAGCAGACAGCTGACGCCAAGGCACAAATCAGCTCCGAGGCCGATAGAATTGCGGACGGAATAGCTGCGAGTATTTTGAAAGATTAGTTCGCCTTGACAGGCGGATGTTTGGTGAGAGCCCGCGTTAACGCGAAGCTCAAAACATAGTAATTATGTTAGCGTTTATCAACCAATTGACTTTCCTGCTTGCGGCACCGAGTGGCGGCGAGAGCGATTTGATGCAGTTTTACAACCAGTATTTCAATATTCCGGGTTTTGAAGCTTGGAAATTTTTAAATCTGGCGATATTTATCACTTTGATCGTCTATCTTGCGAAAAAACCGTTGAGCGCCGCATTTAAAGCTCGGCGCGAACAAATTCGAGCGGAGCTAATCAGGGCTGAACAGGAAAAATTGGCCGCTCTGCAAAAATTAACCGCTACTGAGGCCAAGCTCGCCCAACTCGAAACCGAAAAAGAGAATATTCTGCAAAAGGCGAGGGATGACGCCGAGTACGAGGCAAAACGTCTCGCCGATCAGGCATCGGTCGAAACCGACCGGCTTCGTCAGCAGACTGAGGCCGACCTGATGCGTCTCTCGAAACAGACGAATGCCCAGCTACGGCGATTCTCTGCCGAAGAGAGCATACGGCTCGCCGAGAAAAAGCTACGGGCACAGATTGACAGCGGCATTGATGCGCGGATGGTCAAGGCCAGCATTCAAGAGATTGGAGGGCTAAATTAATATGAGTACAGGAACCATTGCCCGCCGCTACTCAGCCGCACTTGCCGATGTCATTGTTGGCTCGAATGAGACAGTGACCGTTCAAAACGAACTCGTTCGATGGAGCGAACTTTTTAACGGCAGCCCGGAACTTCAAACCGTTTTTAACAATCCTGCGATTACGCTGGTCAACAAAGAAAAAGTCCTTAACGGCCTTATCGAAAGAACAAAACCGTCGAAAACGACCGCGAATTTTCTCAAAGTTCTTCTTCAGAATGGCCGTCTTGCCGATCTTGGTGAGATTAACGAACGATTTGCGGCAGTTTTAGACGAACGAAGTGGCGTTGTTTCGGCTGAGATTATATCGGCCCGCGAACTGCCCGACGACGAGCGTGCGGAATTTGCAAAAAACCTCGAAAAGAACACTGGAAAAAAAGTAATTATAAATTACGCAATTGATAAGGATATCATCGGTGGCGTTGTCACCCGCATCGGCTCAACCGTGTACGACGGCTCGGTGAAGACTAAATTAGAGAACCTGAAGGAAAAATTGATTAGTGGATAACGATGAGTGATGAGTGATGAGTGAAAAATCATCCGAAACTCATCACTCTTTACACATCACTCATCACTAAAAAATAATGGAAGCAATAAAAGCTAACGAGATCAATGAAATTATTCGTGCTCAGATCGAAAATTTTGACACGAGCATGACGGTTGACGAGGTCGGCACAGTCATCAAGGTTGGTGACGGAATCGCCGAGATTTATGGCCTCGAAAAGGTCATGGCCGGCGAGCTACTCGAATTCCCGCATGGTGTTCGCGGTCTCGCACTCAATCTTGAGGAAGATAAGGTGGGAACCGTGCTCTTTGGCGATTTTCAGAAGATCAAAGAGGGTGATGAGGTAAAACGCACAAAGCGGATCATGAGCGTGCCGGTCGGCGATGCTTTGATCGGCCGCGTGGTTGATGCGCTCGGCAACCCGATCGACGGCAAAGGCGAGATCATTACCGATACATATCTACCTGTCGAGCAGATCGCTCCCGGAATTATAGACCGTCAGCCGGTTAAAGAGCCACTGCAAACTGGGCTAAAGGCAATCGATGCAATGGTGCCTATCGGCCGCGGACAGCGCGAACTCATCATCGGCGACCGCCAGACGGGTAAAACCGCAGTTGCGATCGACGCGATCATCAATCAGAAAGGCAAAGACGTTATCTGCATTTATGTCGCCATCGGGCAAAAAGCATCGACAGTTGCTCAGGTTCGTCAAAAACTTGAGGAATTTGGTGCGATGGATTACACGATTATCGTTAACGCCTCGGCATCTGATCCTGCGGCGATGCAGTTTTTGGCCCCGTATGCCGGATGCGCGATGGGCGAATATTTCCGCGACAACGGCCGCCACGCTTTGACGATTTACGACGATCTTTCAAAACAGGCTGCTGCATACCGTGAAATCTCGCTGCTTTTGAGGCGTCCGCCGGGTCGCGAGGCATATCCTGGCGACGTTTTTTATCTTCACTCGCGTCTGCTGGAAAGAGCGGCCAAGATGTCTGACAAACGCGGCGGCGGTTCACTGACCAGTTTGCCTATCATCGAGACTCAGGCCGGCGATATCTCAGCTTACATTCCGACAAACGTGATCTCGATCACGGACGGCCAAATTTTTCTCGAATCGGATCTTTTTAACTCCGGCGTGCGTCCCGCAATCAACGTGGGAAACTCGGTCTCGCGTGTTGGCGGTGCGGCCCAGATCAAGGCGATGAAGCAGGTCGCAGGTACACTACGTATCGATCTGGCGCAATACCGCGAATTGGCCGCATTTGCTCAGTTCGGCTCCGATCTCGACAAATCGACACAATCTCAGCTCGAACGCGGCAAACGCCTGACCGAGATCCTCAAACAGCCCCAATACCGACCGATGGAAGTTATCGAACAGGTGCTGATCATCTGGACCGTCACCAATGGACTGGCCGATGACGTCGCGGTCGAGGACCTTAAACGATTCGAAGAAGAGCTGACGATTTTTGCAAAAGAATCGCATCCGGGCGTGCTAAACACCCTTCGCGACAAGAAATCGATCGATGACGATCTCAAGGCTGCGATGAAAGAAGCGGTCGAGGATTTTAAGGCTACACGGTGGGAGAAGGCGGGAGCAGCTGCCGCCTAATTCGCTCGAAAGTTAAATATGGCTAGTCTTTTAGACATGCGCCGACGGATTAAGTCGGTCAAAAACACACAGCAGATCACGAAAGCGATGAAGATGGTCGCGGCTGCTAAATTGAAAAGGGCAACAGATCGCGTTACGGCTTCGCGTCCGTTTGCGGGCAAGATGTCGGAGGTGCTCGGCGCATTGAGCGCTAAGGTCGCGGGCGAATTTTCGCATCCTTTGCTAGATGAGCGCGGCGACAGCAAATATCTGATCGTGCTCATCAGTGCCGACAAGGGTTTGGCCGGGGCGTTTAACGCGAATGTAATAAAGGCGACCCAAGCTTTTCTCAAGGAGAACGAAGGCAAGGTTGACGGCATGATACCGGTGGGCCGAAAGGGGCGTGACTTTTTTAAACGCCGTGATGTAAGGTTTGCGGAGGAATTTGTTGGGTTGACGGGTTCTGGCCAGGTCGTTCACGCCGATGCTGTAAATATCGCAAACAAAGTTATCGATACTTTTACAGAAGACACGACGATCGACAAAGTTTTCGTCGTTTTTACTGAGTTCAAAACCGTCCTCACGCAAAAGCCGGTGATCGAGCAGCTATTACCGATCACAAGAACCGCAGGGGCTGGCGAAGCTGAAAGCGTGTCAGAGGCTGAGTATATTTACGAACAGCCGGCGGCTGAGATCTTTGGCCGTCTGCTACCCAAACAGGTCGAGATTCAAATATACAAAGGAATGCTCGAATCGGTCGCCTCAGAGCAGGGTTCGCGTATGACGGCGATGGATTCCGCATCGAAGAACGCCGGTGAGCTCATCGACACTCTGACTCTAAACATGAATCGCATCCGCCAGGCCGCGATCACTAAGGAGATCATCGAGGTTGTCAGCGGAGCCGCAGCGGCATAACAGTCGGCTCAAGATTCAAATTTTTAAGGTCCAAGGTTGGTACATTAATAGAGTTCTTTACCCCCCCCCCTTACTATAAGGATCGTGATAATCCCGGAGATTTACAGGCGGAACATTTTTCTCAGCGTAAATCTTTGCGTTTAAAATAATTTTAACGCCGTGGCCGCCGATTTAGGACGCGTAAAATCGCTATCCGGGTGCCGCTGAAATGGCTGAACCATTTTGTTTTCCCAAAACAAAATTCATACTGACACATTTGCCAAAAACAACTGTACCAAAGTGCCGAAACAACTGTACCAAACTACCCAAAATCAGCGATCAAACGCCAACTTTAACTGTACCAATCCAGCCCTTTGAATTTCCCAAAAGCTCACCTCGCAAATCCCAAAACCCTGTATTTACAGGACAAAGCTACTTAAATTGTTTAAATTGTGGCACGTGCCACATTTAAAAACACCCAAAATTAGTGCGCAAACCCTCGAAATTTTAAAATAAAAAAAAATCACCACCAAAAAATGTAATTTATAGAGTTCTTGGTAAAACTTTTACTCCTAGGGAGCTTTGAAAAACCCGATAAAGTATCCGAATCTTTCTCAGCGCACTCAGCATTAAAAAATATTTTAAGCGGAGTTTCGCCGAGAAGACCTGTGATCTGTCAATCTCCTGAGATCAGCACGTTCCAAAGCAGGAGGTTTTTCAAAGCTCCCTAATACTAACTTTGAACCTTAAACTTTTGAACTTTGAACCATTTTCGTTTATGCTTTGCTTGCTTTTTCTAAAATCAAAATTTAGCTGGAGGAAACTATGGAAATTCTTGGCGGAATTGGAAGTATTTTAGTGCTTATCGGTATTATCTGGACAATAGTAACAGCATTTAAAATGGGAGGGACACTGTGGGGCGTTTTGAACATCCTTATTTGTGTTCAACCCATTATCGGTATCGTCTCCGCTGCTATGAAAAAAGCGGCTTGGGCGCCGGTAATTGTGATGACGATCGGGACTATTTTATCCACTATCGGCTGGTATCCGATGATGATGATGCAAATGCAGCAAATGCAAACTATGCCATAGATGATTAAAACATATGCCGACAGGAAAGGGTGGCGCGGGCGAATCATTCGCTACGCGCCGATTTTTCTGTGGACCGGTGTCATATTCTACCTCTCCAGCAGTCAGGGATCGATGTCGGAGACGTCGAGACTTATCGGCCCGATGCTAAAGTTTTTGTTTCCCAGTGTTTCACCTGAAACGCTAAGTCTCTTTCACGGGTTTATTCGAAAATCGGCACATGTTATTGAGTATGCGATCCTCGCTTTTCTCGCTGTACGTGCCCTTTCCAGATCTTCCATTGTTCCTCTGCTTAGATATCGATTTATTTTGTCTCTAGTAATCGTTGCTGTGGTTGCTGCACTGGATGAACTCAATCAGAGCCTTAATACGACGCGTAATGGTTCGGTGTGGGACGTATTGCTTGATATCTCTGGCGGCCTTGCCGCAGTAGCAGTCTCCTGGCTACTTGGTTGGCCGAAACAGTCTGTTCCAGCAGAACTTCCACTCGATGGCTCAAAATGACAGGTAAAACTTTTAATTTACGCAACTTTATGTCATATTTTATCGTTAAGAGTTCGAGGAAGGAGACTTTATAATGAGCATTTTCGATAAGGTAAAAGAAGCAGCGTTAAATCAGTTTATTGAGGTCATCGAGTGGCTTGATAATTCGAACGACACGATGTTATATCGTTTCCCGGTCGTCGGCCAGGAGATCAAGAACGGTGCGCAGCTTATTGTTCGCGAGTCGCAGACCGCCGTCTTTGTATTTGAAGGCCAGGTAGCCGATGTCTTTACACCTGGCAAATATGAGATCGATGGTGGCAACACGCCGATCTTGTCCAAACTCGGTGCGTGGAAATATGGCTTTAACTCGCCCTTCAAATCCGAAGTTTATTTTGTTAACACCAAACAGTTTACCGACATGAAATGGGGTACGTCGAACCCGATAATGCTCCGTGACGCCGATTTTGGCATCGTTCGGCTGCGTGCTTTTGGGGCATACAGTTTGCGGGTCGCCGACCCGGCCGAGTTTATTAAAGAAATTGCCGGAACAAATGCTCATTTTCAAACCGAGGATATTGACGGTCAGCTAAAACGTGCAATCGTCACCGAATTTTCCGATGCGATCGGCGAACTAAAAATTGCCGCCCTCGATCTCGCCGCGCAATACAAGGAGATCGGCGAAGCGATTCGTGGCAAAATCAACGAGGATTTTACGGCGTACGGTCTCGAGGTCACAAAGTTTTATGTCGAGAACGTGAGCCTGCCGCCCGAAGTTGAGGCCGCAATGGACAAACGCTCGTCGATGGGGGCACTTGGTGATGCACAGACGTATATGCAATTTCAGGCGGCGGACGCTCTGCGTGACGCAGCACAGAACGAAGGCGGCGGTGCTGGCCTGGGTGCTGGCCTCGGAGCAGGATTTGCAGTCGGCGGTCAAATGGCAAGTGCCTTTGGCCAGCAGGCCGGAGCTCCGGGCGGCGGTGGTGGACAGGCTCAGGCCGCGAACATCCCTTGTCCGAGTTGCGGCAAAAGCAATTCGGCCGGTGTAAAATTCTGCTCAGACTGCGGCGGCAAGATGGAGGCCGCTCAGGTTCCGTGCGTTAAATGCGGTGCCAACCTCCGCGAGGGTGCAAAATTTTGCTCCGAATGTGGTTCGACTCAGGAAAAAGCGAAATGTAGCAGTTGCCAATTCGAGCTCGCCGCAGGTGCAAAATTCTGCCCAGAATGCGGAACGAAAACCGAAGCGGTTTAATTAAAAAGGTAAAAGTATAAAGGCAAAAAAGAGAGTGTCAGGCTGAGATGATAACGTCTCAAGTTGGCGCTTTCTTGTTTTTGCCTTTTGCCTTTTTACTTTTTACTTTAAGATTATAAATTATGGCCATAAGCCCTGAGCTTTTAGAAATTTTACGATGTCCGCAATGTAAATCGAAGGTTGAGATCGACACCGAAGCGACGCGTCTAAAGTGCGTAAATGCCGAATGCTCGCTGGTTTATCCTATCCGAGATGAGATACCGGTAATGCTGGTTGACGAAGCAACTGTGGAAAAATAAATGAACAAAATGGAAAACGGATAATGGAAAATGAAGAATATTTTCCACTTTCGCTTCTCAATTTTCCGTTATGGATATCGAATGGCCCAACGTAAAACGCGTGCTCGTCGTCAAACTTCGGTCGATCGGCGATACCGTTTTATCTACGCCATCGCTCATTGCCTTGAGACGATTTTTGCCTGACTCTCAAATCGATATCTTGCTTGAGGATTGGGTTGCACCGCTGCTCGACGGATTTGACGCAGTTGATAATGTGATCAGCGTCGGCCAAAGGACAGCTGAAAGGCTGAAAATTGCGATTGATCTCCGACGCCGGAACTACGACATTGCATTCAACCTACACGGCGGGACGACCGCGACATTTTTTACTGCCGCGTCACGTGCCAGACACCGCGTCGGTTACGCCGATTACCAATACTCATTTCTATACAACCATCTGCTCTCATCTGCATCGGATTTTTGGAAGACGGAATTTACACATTCTGCGGAACAACAACTCGCGTTGCTCGGTTTTGTTGGCATTCCGGTCACGGATCGTCCAAAAACTCGCCTGACTCCTAACTCCGCAGCATCGAAACGGCTCAATACCGCCTGCGTAAGTGAGTGGTACGACTCCGGCAACTTCGCACTGTTGCATCCAACATCAGCCTTTACCACCAAACAATGGCCGACAGCGAACTTTGCCCGCACCGCCGAATTCTTCTCTGAACGGGGCCTCCATACAGTCGCAATAGCGTCCAAAAATGAAAGTCAGGTTCTCGATGATCTCAAACGCGAATCAAAAGTGCCGATCACAACTTTTGATGATCTGACACTACCCGAGATAACCGCAATCGCAGCAAAAGCAAGCTTTTTTGTCGGTAACGATTCCGGCATCGCCCACATAGCCGCCGCTGTCCAAACACCAACTGTCGTGATTTTTGGCTCGTCAAACCGCAACCACTGGCGGCCGTGGACAGATGCACCTAATGAGATTGTTTTTGAGGAATTCTCCTGCCAACCGTGTCCGGGTTATGTTTGCGTCGCTTTCGGGGAACCGAAGTGCATATTGAGCATAGCCACTGTAAAAGTTTTTGATTCAATTGAAAGGGTTGCAGCTAACTTTAGACATAAAAAAGGCGGACAAAATATGCCCGCCGATCTTAAAAAAAACCATCAAAACAGAACCGCTCATTCCGATTGTTAGTTTCTGTTATTTGAGTTTGAGCTGGTGTTTGTCACCGAATCTGCGGGCGCGACCGTCAATTGATTTACTACGCTCTTTTTACCCTCAATCCCGTTCGCAACCTCCTGGGCTTTCGCTTTTTGTGCCGCGGTGGCGACGGTCCCCTTAAGTGTTATGACATCATTTGAGACGTCTACATTGATCGTCGAGTCGCGAAGATCGTTCGTAGTCATCAAAGCGGCCCGCGTTTTAAACCAAAGCCAACTGTCATTTGCTCCGGTTCCGATCGTGCTCGTGCCCCGGTCTTTTTCGTAATCTGCCCGGTTTTTGTCATACTCCTCACGGGTCACATTTGGATTGTTCCAGCGATTAGCTGCTGTATTCGACGAGCTATTTGCGTTTACTAAAACGGCATTGCTGGTGGCATTGTTAGTGCCCATATTGCTCATCCCGTTAGTGTTTGTGCGAATGTTGACGTTCGCATTAGTTGTCGTGTCTCCGCAACCGCTAAACAAGCCGGTGGCCGTCAGAACTATCGTTCCGATAGTTAATTGTAATTTCATTTTATTTCTCCCTTTTTCCCAAAGTTAGCCCATTGACTGCCATCTTTCTCGCAATCAAAACCCAACCTTACCAATGTATTCCAACCTCGTCGGTATGCTAGCGTACGGACTTTAATTGGAATATTAGCATCTAAGGCACATTGAAACAATGTTAGTTCTAGTGTGACATGTGTATTTAATTATACGCTTGCGTTTATGGCTGACTAATACTTAACATAATCTCCCCGTAAGAGTGCACTGGAGATGACAACCAAATTGAGGCTAAGGAAACTTTATTAAAATTAAGCAAGCACCAACCACTGTGTTTCTTGACACGCCCAGTGTAAACACATAGTATTTATAGTTTCGACTATTGTAGCCGAACTGTCTCTATATGTTTGAATCGTTATCCGACAAACTTAAGAAATCGCTAAAGAATCTGCGTGGCCAGGGGAAATTGACGCCTGAGCATGTGGATGCGGCTTTGCGCGAGATTCGGATGGCGCTGCTTGAGGCCGATGTTAATTACAAGGTCGCCAAAGATTTTGTCGATGCAGTACGCGTAAAGGCTGAGGGACAAGAGGTTTGGCAGGACTTGAAGCCGCACGAGCAGGTCGTCAAAATCGTCTATGACGAACTGAGCGAATTGATGGGCGGCACCTCGTCTCGACTTGTTTTCACAAAGCAAACGCCAAACGTCGTCATGATCGTCGGTCTGCAGGGATCAGGGAAAACGACTTCGACGGGTAAGATATCACGCTGGCTCGCTGATAATCAGGAACGAAAACCTTTGCTGGTGTCGGTCGACGTTTATCGTCCGGCGGCGCGTGAGCAGTTAAAGGTTGTCGCAAATGCCGTCAATGTTGCAGTTTACGAGGCGAAAGAGACCAGCGACCCGATGACAATCGTTCGCGGTGCTGTAAAGCACGCGGCCGAATTCGGCTTTGACACGCTGATGATCGACACGGCCGGGCGTCTGCATATCGACGACGACCTGATGGCCGAGCTTGAGCAGATCAAAGCGGAAACAAAGCCGTCAGAAGTTTTATTTGTCGCCGATGCGATGACCGGGCAGGATGCGGTTCGTTCGGCTGAGGTCTTTCACGAACGTGTTGGTATCACCGGCGTTGTCCTGACAAAGATGGACGGAGATGCACGCGGCGGTGCGGCGCTTTCGATCAGACAGGTTATCGGCCAGCCCGTAAAATTTGTTGGCGTCGGAGAAAAATACGACGCGATCGAGCCGTTTTATCCGGATCGCATTGCCCAGCGAATCCTGGGAATGGGCGATGTCCTATCGCTCATCGAAGAGGTTCAGGGTAAGATCGATGAGAAGGATGCGCAAGAGCAACTGCGCAAGATGACGAGCAATCAGTTCACGCTCGAGGATTTTCGCAATCAGCTCGGACAATTTAAAAAGCTCGGCTCGATGTCAAAACTCATGAAGATGCTGCCCGAGCAGATGACCGGCGGTATGCAGATCACGGACGAGCAATCGGCCGTTGTTGACCATCAGATGCAGCGAACCGAAGCGATCATCGGCTCAATGACTAAGCAGGAGCGAAACAACTATAAGGTAATCGATGCCAGCCGCAAAACGCGTATAGCAAACGGCAGCGGTTCGACCATCGCCGAGGTCAACCAGCTCATCCGCCAGTACGAGCAGATGAAAAAGATGATGGCCAAGATGAGCAGCGGCGGCATGTTCGGAGCACTTGGCAAGAAAATGATGGGCGGCCTCGCCGGCGGCCTGGGCGGTCTGCTCGGCGGCGGCGATATGGGGCTTGGGGATGATGATTTCGCCGGAAATAATGGCAACGGCAACGAGTCGTTGTCGCAGAGGATTAAAAAGAAAAAAAGACACAAGAAGAGGAAGTAGTGGTAAACGGTGAGCAGTGAGTGATGAATAAAGATTCAAACTCACGACTCAACTTTCCACTCATGACTAAATTATGTTAGCAATTAGTTTAATGAGAATGGGCGCTAAGGGGAAACCTTTTTACCGCCTTGTGGTAAAGGAAAAACGCAGCAAGCGTGATGGCAAGTATCTCGAAAACGTAGGTACTTACAACCCAATGATCGATCCGGCGGAAGTGAATTTAAATCACGAGCGCATAAATTACTGGATCGGCGTGGGCGCACAGCCAACCGATACGGTTAAGAGCCTGATCAAGAATAATCCAATTGCTGAAGCGGCAGTTGCGGAATAGTTGTGAGTGGGCTGTGTTCGGCAAGTTAAGATGACCCCGGAAAACAGGGTCAAATCAGTAAACTCGCGAACCAAAAGATGAAAGAAGCTGTCGAAAGGATCATGAAATCGCTCGTTGGCGAGCCCGATGCCGTTGAGGTTTCGGAGAGCTCCGATGGCAGAAACACACGTGTTGAGGTGCGTGTCGCTGACACCGACATGGGCCGCGTTATCGGCCGCGAGGGCCGCACGGTCAAGGCGATTCGTTGCATCCTTTTCGTCGCCGGGCAAAAACAGAACAAGCGATATCAACTCGATCTGGTCGAAGACTAGTTACTGTTAAGGGAACTCATAGGGTTGTGTGGTGTTTGGAGAGTTTATTTAGTGAAAAATCGTTCCAAACTCCATGACTCTAAAAATCCCACCAACTCTATGAACTCGTTAGAGTTGGTCGCAATCGCCAATATCGTCAGAACTCGCGGGCTAAAAGGCGAGGTTGTGGCCGATTTATTGACTGATTTCCCTGAGCGGTTTGAGTCGCTCGAGACGGTAACGGCGGTTCGCGAAGGCTGCGAGCGGTTTGAATTGAAAATTGAAAAGTACTGGTTTCAGAATGGGCGCGTTATTTTGAAATTCGCCGGTTTTGACTCCATCGAGAGCGGCGAAACGCTCAGAAACGTCGAGATTTGCGTGCCCGAGGCCGAGGCAGTCGTCCTAGACGAAGGCGAATATTTTGACTGGCAACTGGCCGGATGCAGGGTTGAATTGATCAGCGGCGACGTGATCGGTGTGGTTCGCGAACTGATGCGTACCGGCGGCACGGAACTCTTGGTGGTCGAGGGCGACACAAAGGAATATCTGATTCCGTTTGCCAATGCGATCTGTGTCCATGTAGATGTTGAAAACAAAGTGATTCGGGTCGATCCACCGGACGGATTGCTGGACCTCTAGCCGGATGCTCCCTCGCCTGCAAGCGTCCTTCTTAAGGATGCTAAAAGGCTAGCTGATGATCTGAGTTGAGGAAGCGAGACGTTAACACGCCGGAGGAACCGGCGTAGCAGCCGAGGGAGGCTGCGTTCCCGGCATGAAGATCGATGTTTTAACAATTTTCCCCGAGTTTTTCGGGCCGGTCTTTGATTTTGGGATTATTCGCCGGGCAAAGCTCGCTAAAATTGTCGAGATAAACGTTCATGACCTACGTGAGTTCACGACGGACAAGCACAGAATGGTCGATGACCGGCCATTTGGCGGCGGCTGCGGGATGGTTTTGAAACCTGAGCCGATATTTGCCGCGATTGAAAATTTATTAGGGACGAATGAACGCAGCGACTATCCGAGTGGAACTCACGTTGTTTTGCTCTCGCCGCAGGGGAAGCCTTTCAAACAGGGTGACGCTCAGAGTTTTTCGGACAGGGCAAAGCATTTGGTTTTTATCTGCGGCCGCTACGAGGGCATTGACGAACGGGTGAATGAGACGCTCGTTACCGACGAGATCTCGATAGGCGATTACGTCCTGTCAGGCGGGGAACCGGCGGCGGTAGTGATGGTTGACAGCATCGTGAGGCTTTTACCGGATGCTTTGGGCAGCGAGACATCGGCGGCAAATGACTCGTTTTCGGATGGATTGCTTGACTGTCCGCATTACACACGGCCCGCTGAGTTTCGAGGGATGACGGTCCCGGAAGTTTTATTGAACGGCAATCATGCCGAAATAGAGAAATGGCGCAAAGAAAAGGCGCTCGAGAAAACAAAACTAAATCGAAAGGATTTATTAAAGGGAGAACATGGTGAACGTGAATAAAGTTGCGAAGCTATAAAAGTTACGGAGTTACAGAAATGTAGAGAAGGATTCTCTTTTACTTGCAACTCGGTAACTCTGCAAACTTTCCAATTTATTTGACCTCTGGCCGAAACAAAAAATGAACAGACTGGATTTTGTTGAAGAAACACAACTAAAAGATAATGTACCTGCTTTTCAGCCGGGCGACACGTTGCGTGTGAGTGTTCGTATTAAAGAGGGTAACAAGGAACGCCTGCAGGCGTTTGAGGGCATCTGCATCGCCATCAAACACGGCGGCGTACGCGAGACGGTCACCGTCCGCAAGGTCAGCTTCGGCGTCGGCGTTGAGCGTATCTTTCCGCTACATGCAACCGTGATCGACCACATCGACGTGATTCGACGTGGCAAAGTTCGCCGTGCGAAACTGTATTATCTGCGCGATCTGCGCGGCAAAGCTGCCCGCATCAAGGAACGCGACACACGCGCCAAAAAAACGCAGCCCGTTAAAAAATAGACGGACGATATCTAGAAAATGCGAAACGCGGGAAAAACGAATTCATTCAGAACGGATGAGTTAGATTCCCGTGTTTCGCTTTTTGATGATTTTGAGATCGCCGGAATCGGACTGGTCTTTGAACAGCAAGCGTGGGGCGAAGGTTATAAACTGCTGGCCGGGCTCGACGAAGTCGGACGCGGATGTCTCGCAGGACCAGTCGTAGCGTCAGCCTGTATCCTTAATCCCGCAAAACCCCTTCCAGACGGCCTCGACGATTCCAAAAAGCTTACTGCCGAAACCCGTGAAGAAATCGCCGCACAGCTAAAATTCGACTGCATCGCCTACTCCATAGGACGAATCGAGGCCGACGAGATCGACCGGATCAACATTCTCGAAGCCACAAAAGAAGCGATGTTAAACGCTATCTCTGCGCTCTCAATACAACCCGATTTCCTGCTGGTTGATGCACTCTACTTAAAACGATCGCCCCTACCGCAACGGTCAATCATCAAAGGTGACTCGATCTCCGCCTCGATTGCAGCCGCCTCGATCCTCGCCAAGACTTACCGCGACGACTTGATGAAAACCTACGATACCGAGTATCCGCAATACGGCTTTGCCGGTCACAAAGGCTACGGCGCCGCCACGCATCTCGCGGCGCTCAAACAGCACGGCCCATGTATTCTGCACCGCAAAACTTTTCGCGGCGTCTTGCCGGGAACTCAGCAGGCCTCGCTTGCGAGCGTCCTTCTTGACCCTGAGGAACGCTAGGCGTTATTGTGATAAATATTCATCCACTTTGCGCCAGAGGAAAGGCGTTGTAGGCGAGGGCTCCTGTGTTCCCGGGGGAATTCTAGAATTCTATCCATTCGGTCGGGCTTTTGGGCTGCGAGATCGTGATCTTTGTCTCAGCCCTAAATAGTGGCGGGCGCATTTGGAGGGCGATCTCGGCGTTGATGCGTGCGAGGTTTGGCTCGTTGGCACGCTGTGAGAGGTGGGCGAGGACAATGTGTCGGGCCGAGCCGTCAAAATCGTTTGTCAACCAGTCGCTGAGGTCTTCGTTTGAGAGATGGCCGGTGAGCGACATTATTCGCTGTTTCAGTTCCCATGTGTAAACCGAGCAAGCCCGGAGCATATCGCGACTGTGGTTCGATTCGACAACGATGGCGTCACAACCCTTAAGCTTTTCCTTAATAAGCTCGCTGATATGGCCAAAATCCATCAGCGTTGCCACGCGAACGCCAGCCTGCTTTGCCACAAACCCAAAATTATCCGCCGCGTCGTGCGGAACGCAAAAAGGCTCGAAGTCGATATCGCCGATACGAAATTCCTCGTCAGACGCGATCTCGACAACTTTTTCCTTTAGAGCGGCCTGACGCTTTGACGATTCACTGTCACCGTTCTTACCGCCCGCACGAGTATCGTAAAAGGCATCCTCAGTACATTTTGAGATAAACACCGGGCAATCGACGGCACGAAGCAAGACCCTGAGGCCCCCGGCGTGGTCGCTGTGTTCGTGGGTGATGACGATGCCGTCCAGATCATCACTGGATACGCCCACTTCGCCGAGCCGCCGCAATATCTCACGCGCGCTGAGCCCCGCGTCTATAAGGACGTTCGTTTCTTCGCTGGATATAAGTACGGCGTTACCGGTCGAACCGCTGCCGAGAACTGTGAATTTCATAT